>DASPSJ010000085.1:0-12393 GCA_035623985.1 Allostellaceae bacterium
GCGGCGCGGTTCATCCCCGGGGTTTGCGGCGTGTTGGTGTCGAGCTGGTCGCCCGGGATAACCTTGACGCCGTTTGTCTTCCAGTCGATCGCGCCTGCCTTTTGCCGCTCGCTCATTGCGCCCGTCCCCGAAATTCACCCGGTCTCGCAGCAATATAGGGTGAGCGCGGTCTTATCAACAGCGTTGCTGGACCCGCACTTCCGGCTCCATCCGGTGGCGGAATGGGTGATCCTAACCAATTTTTGCGCGCCCACAAAAATCGGGGTTGACATCGATAGTAGTTAGATATATCTAAGTTCCGTTATATCGAAACTCTATCGGACAACCTACACGATGAGCGACCAACCCACCAGCACCACCCGCATCGACGGCTATCACGCCCATGTCTATTACAACGAGGCAAGCCGGCGGGCGGCCGAAAAGTTAGCCGAAGCGATCGGCACAAAATTCGCGCTCCGCTTCGGCGGCTTTTTCGACAAACCGGTCGGACCGCACCCGGTCGGCAATCTGCAGATCATCTTCACCGCCGCGGAGTTCGCGGATTTCGTGCCGTGGCTGATGCTGAACCGCGGCGATCTCGACATCCTGATCCACCCGCTGACCGATGATTCGCACCACGATCACGGCCGCCACGCGCTGTGGCTCGGCACGCCGGTCGCGCTGCGGCTTGAAGCGATGGGGCGGACCTATCCACGAGAGTTGCTGCCGTCGGCATGACCAGGAGGGATGCGAGGATGCCAGGACATCGACACGAGCATGATCACCGGCGGCAGATGCGTGGCATGTTTGGCTCCGGCAGCCGCCGGGCCGGCGGGCGTCACGGCCACGGGCTGCGCGGGGGACGCCGCGACCGCTTTTTCGATCAGGGCGATTTGCGCTATGTGCTGTTGCACCTGATCGCCGAAAGGCCGCGCCACGGCTACGAGCTGATCAAGGCGATCGAAGACAAGTTCGGCGGCATGTACAGCCCGAGCCCGGGCGTCATCTACCCGACCCTCACGCTTCTTGAGGAGCTGGGCCACATCCGTCCCGCCGAGGGCGAGGGCGCGCGTAAGGCCTACGCCGTCACCGAGGAGGGCACTGCCTTCCTCGCCGCCAACCGCGCCGCGGTCGACCAAGTGCTGGAGCGCATGGCGGCGGCGGCGGCGGCCTTCGGCGGCGGCCCGGCGCCCGAGATCCTGCGCGCCATGCACAATCTCCGCCTCGCCTTGCGCATCCGCCTCGGCCGCGGCCCGCTCGACGCCGCCCAGGTGCGCGCCGTCACCGACATCCTCGACCGCGCGGCGGCGGAGGTCGAGCGATTGTAAGCGCGAGAGTCGCTCCCGCACCTTTTCCGGCGCGCGCGGCCGGGCGCTGCTAGACTCGCCCGCCGAGGAGACGCTCGATGATGCGCTGGCGGATCGGCGGCGTGACGGTGACCAAGATCGTCGAATTCGAGGCGGTGGGCGGCAGCCGCTTCATCCTGCCCGATGCGACGCGCGCGGCGGTGCTGCCGATCGCCTGGCTGCGCCCGCATTTCGCCGATGCCGAGGGCCGGCTCAGGATGAGCGTCCATGCGCTGGTGGTGGAGACGAAGGACTTGCGCCTCATCGTCGACACTTGCGTCGGCAACGACAAGCAGCAGCGCGCCGTCCCCCAGTGGAACGGGATGCAGACCGGCTTTCTCGCCGACCTCGCTCTGGCCGGATATCCGCGCGAGGCCATCGACGCCGTGCTCTGCACGCACCTCCATGTCGACCATGTCGGCTGGAACACCATGCTGGTGGACGGCCGATGGGTTCCGACCTTTCCGCGGGCGCGCTATCTCATGGGGCGCGCCGAGTTCGAGCATTGGTGCCGCCAGCGCGAGAACGCGAGCCAGCGCGCGGTCTTCGCCGATTCGGTGGCGCCGGTCTTCGCTGCGGGGCTGGTCGATCTCGTCGCCACCGACCACCGCCTCTCGGACGAGCTGAGCCTGGTGCCGACGCTCGGCCACACGCCGGGCCATGTCAGCTTGCGCATCGCCTCGCGCGGGCAAGAGGCGCTGATCACCGGCGATTTCCTCCACCATCCCTGCCAGCTCGCGCGGCCTCACTGGTCATCGGCCGCCGACCACGATCCCGCTCTCGCCCGGCGCACGCGGCACGCCATGTTCGAGGCGCTCGCCGGCACGGCGGTGCTGATGATCGGCACGCATTTCGCCGGCGCCACCGCCGGCCGCGTCGCGCGCGAGGCCGACGCCTGGCGCCTCGACGTGCCGTAGCCGGCGCGACGCTGGCATAGGACAATGTCCGAGTTCCCTCCCCGCCGGAAAGGGCCGCGTCACCACGCGAGATCCAGGATCTCCAGGATGTCGTCCGCCGTGCGGATCGGCCGCGGATTGGCGCGCACCGGCGGGTCGTGCAGGGTGTGCTCGGCGATGGGCCGGAGATCCTCGCGCTTGATGCCGACATCGCGCAAGCGTCCCGGGAGGCCGAGGCTCTGGACGAGGCTCGCCACCACCTCGCTCGCCGGCCGCTCCGGCGCGCCCATCAGCGCGCTCACCAGGCCCTGGCGCTCGGCCGTGACCGGGCGGTTCCAGGCGAGCGCCGCCGGCAGCGTCAGGCAGGAGGTGATGCCGTGCGGGATGCCGTAGGAGCCGCCCAGCGTGTGGCCGATGGCGTGGCTCACCGCCGTGCCGACGCCGGAGGCGGCGCCGGTGATCGACAGCCACATGCCGAGCTGGCCTTGAAGCCGCGGCTCCAGCGCCTCCGGCGCCGCCTTGATCGCCGGCAAGGCGCGGGCGAGCAGGCGCAGCGCCTCGGCGCCGGTGGCGTCGGAATAGGGGTTGGTCTCGCGCATGCAGAGCCGCTCCACCGCATGGTCGACCGCCTTCATGCCGGTGGAGAGCAGCAGCCTCATCGGCGTCGCCAGCGTCGCCGCCGGGTCGAGCACCACCGCCTGCGGCGCGAAAAGGGGATGGCCGTAAAGCTCCTTGACCCGCCGCCGGCTGTCGCTCACGCCGGCGATATAGGTGAACTCGGCGGCCGAATAGGTGGTGGGCACGGCGAGCATGCGGATGGCGTGGTCGAGGCCGGGCGGCCGGCGGCTCGGATCGACGCCGCGCGCGCCGCGGAAGCGGTCGAGCGCGTCGACGTCGCCGAGGCCGTGCCAGAGCGCCAGCAGCATCACCTTGGTGGCGTCGATCACCGAGCCGCCGCCCACCGCGACCAGCAGGTCGGCCGCCGCCGCCCGCGCCGCGCCGGCGCCGGCGATCACCGCGTCCCGCGGCGAATGCGCGCTGATGCCGCCATAGGTGCCGGCATGGCGCGGCCCCAGCGCCTCGGCGATGGCGGCGGCGAGCCCGCCGGGGCCGTCGAGCGAGCGGGTGGTGGTGAGGAAGACGCGCTGCGCGCCGGCCGCTTCCGCCTCCGCCGCCACCGCCGCCGCCGCGGGCTTGCCGTAGATCACGCGCTCCTGCTGGAAATAGCGATGCGTGCCGCTGAGCATGGGCGCCTCCCTTGCGGGCGATGGTGGCGCAATTCCGGCAAAAGTCGAGCTGCGGCTGCGTCGCAGCCGCGGCTCGACAAAACGCCGGCATCGGGCCTAGGATTTACCGTCCCGGCGCGATAACGGCCGCCAGAGCCCATCCGCGGGATAGGAGGAGGTCATGCCGGCAGGAGCGTCCCTTGCCGTCCGGTCGCTTGCCGACACGCACGGGCTGGTGACCCGTCCGGGGACGCGGATCTGGGCCTCGAGCGACGCGCTCGGCTGGCGCTCGGTCTTCGCCACCACCCAGCGCGAGGCGCCCTTCGAAGGCTGGTTCCGGCCGGTCGCCGACCATCTTGTCGTCGTCCATCTGAGCGGGCCGGTGCGCGTCTGCCGCACCTTGGCGGGGCGCGCGGAGAGCCGGCTCATTGCCCCCGGCGGCGCCTTCATCATGCCCGGCGGCGTCGATTTCGGCGTCCGGCTCGAAGCCGCGCTCGACACCGTGCATTTCTATCTGCGCCGCGGCATCATCGAAGAGGTCGCGGAGGACTTTGCCGCCGCCGGCGCGGCGGTGGACATCGTTCCCGCGCTTGGCGTGCTCGATCCGCTGCTGGAGCAGATCGCCTTGAGCCTGCGCGAGCAGCTTCACGACACCGCGCCGGCGGCGGCGCTCTATGTCGACCATCTCGCGCGCGCCGCGGCCGCCCGCCTGCTGCTCGCGCATTCGACGGCGCGGCTCGCCGGCGCGTCGCGGGCGCAAAAGCCCGGCTTGAGCGAGCGCCAGCTCCGGCGCGCCGTCGACTACATCGAGGCGCATCTCGACGGCGATCCCGGCCTGCCGGAGCTTGCCGCGGCGGCGGGGCTGAGCCCGGTCTATTTCGCCCGCCAGTTCAAGCGCGCCACCGGCCTGCCGCCGCATCAATATCTGATGCGCCGGCGGCTCGACCGCGCCAAGCGCCTGCTCTCCGCCAGCGACCAGCCGATCGCGGCGATCGCCCTCGATTGCGGCTTCTGCCATCAGGAGCATCTGACGCGGCTCTTCCGCCGGCATTGCGGCACCACGCCGGCCGCCTATCGCAGCCGCCTGCGGCACTGAAACGCTCGCTTCGTGCAGGATTTTGTTCGGCTTCGTGCAGGCGCCTTCGGCGCGCCTGCGGCTAGGCTTGCCGATGGATATGCGCATGGCTTGCCGCCAAACAAGGGAGCGCCTGGCATGACCGACGTGAAGACGGTCTTCGGCTCGCTGCACAGCTACCAGAAGGGCGGGGTCGAGATCATCGACGACGATCCCAAGAACTACGTCTTCTCCAACGTCTTCGAGGTGGCGGAGAAGTCGAGGCCCTATGAGCGCGTCGCCGTCGGCAAGAATTTCGAATACGTCATCGAAGCGCTGCGCGCCGAAGGCACGTCGCCTTGGTACGCCTGCGCCCATGACGAATTCGCCCTGGTGATGGACGGCAAGGTCGAGGTGCGGCTGCTGAAGCCCGACAAGACCCTGGTCGCCGCCGACAAGCCCGGCGCCATCCTGCTCGGCGCGCCGCCGGCGGGCCGCAAGATGGGCCGCGTCGTCGCCGGCCGCGGCCATATGACCTTGCTGCCCAAGGGCTCGGCCTATCAGTTCCACGCCGACCAGCCCTCGGTGATGACCATTCAGACCATCGAAGGCGATGTCACCGTCCAGCGCTGGGCGGACATCTGCCAGACGACATAGGGATCCCCGCCATGGCCAAAGCCTTCGCCGTCGACGCCTCCGAGCCGGACAACTACTACGGCTACCGCCGCTTCAGGAAAGGCAGGTTCGAATTCCATCGCGACGAGTATTTCGTTCATATCCGCTGGCCCAAGGGCACGCACACCATGGCGGCGGATGTCTTCCTGCGCGCGCTGCAGCGCGACATCGCCTGGAACTTCTTCTACGGCACGGTCAATTTCGACGGCGTGTTCGGCACCCTCAACCACTACGGCACGGTCGACATGTTCGCCGGCCGCTTCAACGACGCCTATCGCAAGGCCGGCCGCGACTACAACGAGACCTATCCCTCGGACGAGCTGATGGCGACGTTCAAGGCCATGCTCGATGATTGGACGAACCGCGGCTACGATCCCTTTGCCGCGCCGGAAGAGACCAAGCAGCCCTATGGCCGCAAGGACGGCGACAACAGGCGCGCCATCGAGCGCCTCCGGGTGACCGCCAGGCGCATGGTGGGGCTGCCCGGCGACACGCCGTTGCGCAGCGACGCCGGCGGCTATCCCGTCAACCGCCATTTCGCCGACGTGCCGCAGGATCAGCCGGAAGTTCACGCCGAGCCGGGCTTCGAGAGCGAGGTCTCGGCCTTCAATCTCTTCGCCTATCTCTCGCGCTCCGACGTCACCTGGAACCCGTCCGTGTGCTCGGTGGTGAAGGACAGCCTCTATTGCCCGACCTCGGAGGAGTTCATCCTGCCGGTCGAGCACGGCAACGACCGCGTCGAGTGGTTCATGCAGCTCTCCGACGAGATCATCTGGGAGATCAAGAACAAGGAGACCGGCGCGCCGCGCGCGCGCGTGATCTGCCGCGCCGGCGACATCTGCGCCATGCCGGCGGATATCCGCCACCAGGGCTTCTCGCCCAAGCGCTCGATGCTGCTGGTCTGGGAGAACAACTCCAACGCCATCCCCGGGCTCATCCAGAGCGGCAAGGCGCCGGTTGTGCCGGTGATCTTCTGAGGCGCCGCGTGGCGTACCAGACCCGGCTCTTCATCGGCGGCAAATTCGTCGACGCCGCGGACGGCGCGACCTTCGCGACGCTCAACCCGCATGACGGCTCGGTGCTGGCGGAGGTTGCCGAGGGCAAGGCGGCGGATATCGATCGTGCCGTCGCCGCGGCCGCGGCGGCTTTCCCGACATGGAGCCGCATGGCCGCCGCCGAGCGCGGCCGCATCCTGCTGCGGCTGGCCGATCTCATCGAGCAGAACGCCGACGCCTTGGCGCGGCTAGAGACGCTCGACACCGGCCATCCGCTGCGCGATTCGCGCGGCCTCGACGTGCCGCGCACCGCCGCGACCTTCCGTTATTTCGGCGGCATGGCCGACAAGCTGCAAGGCAGCGTCGTGCCGGTCGAGCCGGGCTTTCTCAATTACGTGCTGCGCGAACCCTTGGGCGTCGTCGGCCAGATCGTGCCGTGGAACTTCCCGCTGATGTTCACCTCATGGAAGATGGGTCCGGCGCTGGCGGCCGGCAACACGGTGGTGCTGAAGCCGGCGGAGCTCACGCCGCTCAGCACGCTGCGCATCGCGGAGCTGATGGCCGAGGCGGGGATGCCGGACGGCGTCGTCAACATCGTGCCGGGCTACGGCGCCACCGCCGGCCAGCATCTTGCCGAGCATCCGGGCGTCGCCAAGATCGCGTTCACCGGCTCGACCCTCACCGGCCGCAAGATCGTCGCCGCCTCCGCCGGCAATTTGAAGCGCGTGCAGCTCGAGCTCGGCGGCAAAGGCGCCAACATCGTCTTCGACGACGCCGACCTCAAAGCCGCGATCGCCGGCAGCGCCTTCGCCATCTTCCACAATCAGGGCCAGGCCTGCATCGCGGGCTCCCGGCTGCTGTTGCAGGAGCGCATCGCCGAGCGCTTCCTCGACGGCTTCCTCACGCTTGCGCGCTCGATCCGGCTCGGCGACCCGCTCGATCCCACGACCGAGATGGGTCCGCTCACCTCCGCCGGCCATCGCGACCGCGTGCTCGCCTATTGCGAGATCGCGCGCCGGGAAGGCGGCGAGATCCTCATCGGCGGCAGGCCGCCGGGCAATGCCGCGCTGGCCCGCGGCTATTATGTCGAGCCCACCGTCGTGCGGGCCGAGCCGCGGGATCGCGTCTGCATGGAGGAGGTGTTCGGCCCCTTCGTCTCGGTCTCGACCTTCCGCGACGAGGAGGAGGTGCTGCGCATCGCCGATGCCACGCCTTACGGGCTCGGCGGCGGGCTCTGGACGGCGAGCCTCGCGCGCGCGCATCGCGTGGCGCAGCGCCTGCAGGCCGGCATGGTCTGGATCAACAGCTACAAGCGCGTCAATCCCGGCTCGCCCTTCGGCGGCGTCAAGGCGTCGGGCTATGGCCGCGAAATGGGGTTCGAGGCGATGCGCGACTACACCGAGGCGAAGTCGATCTGGGTCAATGTCGACGCGGCAATACCGCCCTGGTATCCGCGCTAACGAGGATCGGGAGGACGACATGGCGCTCACGCGAAGTGTGATGACGGACGAGCAGAGGAAATCGGTGGCGCTCGAATATCTCAAGGCCTTCGACAAAGGCGGCGTGACCTCCGACGGCGGCGGCATCCTCGACCTCTTCGCCGAGGATGCGCAGGTCTATTTCCCCAAATGGGGCCTCGCCTCCGGCAAGGAGCAGATCGGCAGGCTCTTCGCCGATGTCGGCGGCACCATAAAATCGATCGAGCATCACTATTCGCACTTCAACTGGATCTTCTCGGGCAGCGATCTCGTGGTCTGCGAGGGGACGAGCCACGGCGAGCACCGCGACGGGCCGTGGCGCGCGGGCGTGCCCGAAAGCGGCGCCGGGCGCTGGTGCGACGTGTTCGAGATCCGCGATTGGAAGATCCAGCGCTGCTTCATCTATCTCGACCCCGATTATGCCGGCGCCGATACCGCGCGATATCCCTGGCTGAAGCGCCGCTGACCGCCACGAAGCACATTGAGGGAGGAAGGAGACGACCATGACGACGAGACACGCGCCGGTCACGCGCCGGCGGCTGATGCAGGCGGGCGGCGCCGTCGCCGCCGGCGCGGCCTTGGGATTTCCCGCGATCGCGCAAGCAAGGCCGTTCAAGCTCGGCTATGTCAGCCCGCAGACCGGCCCGCTGGCGCCCTTCGGCGAGGCCGACAGCTTCGTGCTGGCGAGCGTGCGCGAGAGTTTCAAGAGCGGCATCAAGATCGGCGCCAACACCGTGCCGGTGGAGATCACCGTCAAGGACAGCCAGTCCAACCCCAACCGCGCCGCCGAGGTCGCCGCCGATCTCATCAACAAGGACAAGATCGATCTCATGCTCGTCGCCTCGACGCCGGAGACGACCAATCCGGTCTCCGATCAGTGCGAGGTGAACGAGGTGCCCTGCGTCTCCTCGGTGGCGCCCTGGCAGCCCTGGTTCTTCGCCCGCGGCGGCAAGCCCGAGACCGGGTTCAAATATACCTATCACTTCTTCTGGGGGCTCGAGGACGTGATCGCCGTCTTCACCAACATGTGGGCGGAGATTTCCACCGACAAGGTGGTGGGCGGGCTCTTCCCCAATGACGGCGACGGCAATGCCTGGGGCGACAAGAAGCTGGGCTTCCCGCCGGTGCTCGAGCAGAAGGGCTATCAGCTCATCGATCCCGGCCGCTTTCAGAACCTCACCGACAATTTCTCGGCGCAGATCGCCGCCTTCAAGCAGGGCAAGGTCGAGATCGTCACCGGCGTGGTGATCCCGCCGGATTGGACCACCTTCTGGACGCAGGCGATCCAGCAGGGCTTCAAGCCCAAGATCGCTTCGGTCGGCAAGGCGCTGCTCTTCCCCTCGGCGATCGAGGCGCTGGGCGACAAGGGGCAGAACCTGTCGAGCGAGGTGTGGTGGACGCCGGCCCATCCCTATAAATCCTCGCTCACCGGCGCGAGCGCCAGGCAGCTTGCCGACGCCTATACCGCCGCCACGAAGAAGCAATGGACGCAGCCGATCGGCTTCGCCCACGCGCTGTTCGAGGTCGCTGCCGACGTGATGAAGCGCTCGCACGGTCCCGGCCAGCGCGACGCCACGCTCGCGGCGGTGCAGTCGACCAAGCTCGACACCATCGTCGGGCCGATCGCCTGGGGTGGACCGGGGCCGTTCAAGAACGTCTCCAAGACGCCGCTCGTCGGCGGCCAGTGGCGCCGCGGCGGCGCGTTCAAGTACGATCTCGTCATCACCTCCAATGCCACCGCGCCGGCGATCCCGGCGGGCGGCAAGATGGAGGCGATCGTCTGATCGGCGGGGCGGGGAGTGACGCCCCCGCCCGCATGAGGTTCGTCGATGTCGCCGCTGATCCGCCTGGACGGGATTTGCAAAAGCTTCGGCGCGCTGACGGTGATCGACGGCCTGTCGCTTGCGCTTGAAGAGGGCGAGGCGCTCGGCATCCTCGGCCCCAACGGCGCCGGCAAGAGCACCATGTTCAATCTCATCACCGGCGATCTCCGGCCGTCGGCCGGGCGCATCCACTTCGCCGGCGGCGACATCACCGACCTTCCCGCGCATCGGCGCTGCCGGCTCGGCATCGGCCGGTCCTATCAGATCCCGCATCCCTTCGGCGGCATGAGCGTGTTCGAAAACCTGCTGGTCGCGGCCGCCTTCGGCACCGGCCGCAAGGAGGCGGCGTGCCACGCACGCTGCGTCGAAGTGCTGGAACGCACGCGGCTGCTGTCGAGAGCCAATGTTCCCGCCGGTCGTCTCACGCTGTTGGAGCGCAAACGGCTCGAGCTTGCGCGCGCGCTCGCCACCGGGCCAAAGGTGCTGTTGCTCGACGAGATTGCCGGCGGCCTCACCGAGGGCGAGTGCCAGGACCTCATCGCCACCATCCGGAAGATCCACGCGAGCGGCGTCTCGATCGTCTGGATCGAGCATGTCGTGCATGCGCTGCTGGCGGTGGTCGGCCGTCTCATTGTCATGAATTTCGGCCGCGAGATCGCTGCGGGCGAGCCCGAAGCGGTGATGGCCGACCCGGCGGTACAGGAGATCTATCTCGGCATTGAGGCGGCATGAGCCTGCTCGAGACCAGCGGTCTCACCGCGTTCTACGGCGATTTTCAGGCGCTCTACGGCATCGATCTCCGCATCGAGGAGGGCGAGACGGTCGCCGTCATCGGCGCCAACGGCGCCGGCAAATCGACGCTGTTGCGCACCGTCACCGGTCTGCTGCGCGCGCCCGCCGAGCGCATCCGCTTCGCCGGCGCGCCGATCGGCTCGCTCGCGCCCAGCCGCATCGCGCGCCTGGGGATCGCGCTGGTGCCGGAGGGGCGGCGCCTCTTCCCGTCGCTTTCGGTCGAGGAGAACTTGCAGCTCGGCGGACAATGCGGCCGCCCTGGGCCGTGGACGCTGGAGCGCGTCTACCGCCTGTTTCCGCCGCTCGCCGGAAGGCGCCGCCGCCCGTCGACGGCGCTTTCGGGCGGCGAGCAGCAGATGGTGGCGATCGGCCGCGCGCTGATGGCCAATCCACGCCTGCTGCTGTGCGATGAGATCAGCCTGGGTCTGGCGCCGATCGTCATCCGCGATATTTACGCGGCGCTGCCGGGCATCCGCGCCGAAGGCACCACCGTGCTGATCGTCGAGCAGGACACCAACCGCGCGCTCGCGGTGGCCGACCGCGTCTATTGCCTCCAGGAGGGCAGGGTGACCCTGGAAGGCATCCCCGCCGAACTCAGCCGCGAGCGCATCCGCCTCGCCTATTTCGGCGTCTAGCGATGGCCTGGGCCAATATCGTCTTGCAAGGCGCGCTGCTCGGCGGGCTCTACGCGCTTTTCGCCGCCGGGCTGTCCCTGATGTTCGGCGTCATGCGTCTCGTCAACATCGCGCATGGCGACCTCATCGTGCTCTCCGCCTATTGCGCATTGATGGTCGTCCAGGCGACCGGGCTGCACCCGCTGCTGAGCCTCGCGGTGGTCGTGCCGCTGATGTTCGGACTGGGTTATGCACTGCAGCGCGGCCTGCTCAACTTCACTTTGGGCGGCGATATCCTGCCGCCGCTCCTCGTCACTTTCGGTCTCTCGGTGATCATCCAGAACGCGCTGCTGGAGGGTTTCAGTGCCGACAGCCGTCGGCTTCAGGCGGGCGCCCTCGAGACGGCGAGCCTCACGCTCGGCGACCAGATCGCCATCGGCTGGCTGCCCGCCATCGTCTTCCTCGCTGCGATCGCGGTCATCGCGCTGCTGGAGTTGTTGCTCTATCGCACGCCGCTCGGCCGCGCCTTCCGTGCCACCTCCGACGACGCCGATACGGCTCAACTCTACGGCGTCGAAATCCGCCACGTCTTCGCGCTCGCCACCGCGGTCGCGCTGGCCGTGGTTTCCGTCGCCGGCGTGCTGCTGGCGATCCGCACCAATTTCGATCCCAGCATCGGCCCGGCGCGGTTGCTCTACGCCTTCGAGGCGGTCATCATCGGCGGGCTCGGCAGTCTCTGGGGCACGCTGGCCGGCGGCGTCGTCCTCGGGGTCGCCCAGTCGGTGGGCGCCGCGATCGATCCCGGTTGGGAGATCCTTGCCGGCCACATCGCCTTCCTGCTCGTGCTGGTGGTCCGGCCGCGCGGGCTTTTCCCGAAGTTGGCCGACTGATGGCGGGGCTCTGGCACATCGAGCGCTCGACCGCCGTGAGCCGCGCCGCGCTTTTCGCCGCCGCGCCGGCGCTCGCCGCGCTGCTGGCGCTGCCCGCCTGGGGCGATAGCGGCGACATGCGGCTTGCGGTCGAGATCTCCTACTACCTTGCGCTGGCCCAAGCCTGGAACCTGCTTGCCGGCTATACCGGCCTGGTCTCGGTCGGGCAGCAGGCTTATGTCGGGCTCGGCGGCTATGCCTTTTTCGCGCTCAGCGTGCTGGCGGGAGTGCCGCCACTGGCGTCGCTGGCGCTTGCCGGGCTTGCCGTCGCGGCGCTGGCGCTGCCGACCGCCTTCATCGTCTTCCGCCTGCGCGGCGCCTATTTCGCCATCGGCACCTGGGTCGTCGCCGAGGTTTTCCGCCTGCTGCTGGCGCTCGCGACGCCGCTTGGCGGCGGCACCGGCATGAGCCTGCCGGTGACGGTGGTGCGGTCGCTTGCCGAGAGCAGCCGGGCGCGCGGTCTCATCACCTATTATCTCGGCCTCGGCCTCGGCCTCGGCACGGTGCTGCTGGTGTTCTTCTGGCTGCGCTCGCGCCAAGGGCTGGCGCTGACCGCGATCCGCGACTCCGAGACGGCGGCGGCGAG
>DASPSJ010000092.1:0-47152 GCA_035623985.1 Allostellaceae bacterium
CATCGCCGAGATCCTGCACAATCTCGGCTACCAGGTGCAGGGCAGCGACGTCGCCGACAGCGGCAACGTGCAGCGCCTGCGCGACCTCGGGATTCCCGTCGCGCTCGGCCACCGCGCGGAGAATCTGGGCGCCGCCCAGGTCGTCGTGATCTCTTCGGCGGTGAAGCGGGACAATCCGGAGGTGATGGCGGCGCGCGCCCGCCTGCTGCCGGTGGTGCGGCGCGCCGAGATGCTGGGTGAGCTGATGCGCCTCAAATGGGCGATCGCGGTCGCCGGCACCCATGGCAAGACCACCACCACCTCGATGATCGGCGCGCTTCTCGATGCGGCGCAGCTCGATCCGACGGTGATCAACGGCGGCATCATCAACGCCTATGGCACCAATGCGCGGCTCGGCGCCGGCGAATGGATGGTGGTCGAGGCCGACGAGAGCGACGGCACCTTCGTCAAGCTGCCGGCGACCATTGCCGTGGTCACCAACATCGATCCCGAGCATCTCGATTTCTACGGCACCTTCGAGGCGGTGCAGCAGGCCTTCGAGAGCTTCGTCGGCAATATCCCGTTCTACGGCTTTGCCGCGCTCTGCATCGACCACCCGGTGGTGCAGGGCTTGATCCCGAAGCTCTCCGAGCGCCGCATCGTCACCTACGGCATGAGCCCGCAAGCCGATATCCGCGCGGTCAACGTCGAGACCGGCCCGAGCGGCGCGCGCTACGACGTCGTCGTCACCGACCGGCCGCATGGGACCAGCCGCACGATCGCCGGCATCGCGCTGCCGATGTTCGGCCAGCATAACGTGGAGAATTCGCTCGCCGCCATCGCGGTGGCCGAGGAAATGGGGCTCGGCGACGACGTCGTGCGCACCGCCTTCGCCGGCTTCAAAGGCGTCAAGCGGCGCTTCACCAAGACCGGCGAGGCGCACGGCGTCACCGTCATCGACGATTACGGCCACCATCCCGTCGAGATCGCCGCGGTGCTGCGCGCGGCGCGCAGCGCCACGGCCGGCAGCGTCATCGCCGTGATGCAGCCCCACCGCTACACGCGGCTCAAGGATCTCTTCGCCGAATTCTGCACCTGCTTCAACGACGCCGACGCGGTGCTGGTCGCCGAGGTCTATGCCGCCGGCGAGCAGCCGATCGAGGGCGTCAGCCGCGACGCGCTGGTGGCGGGATTGCGCGCGCGAGGCCATCGCCATGCCGAAGCGCTCCCCTCCCCCGCCGATCTCGCGCCGCTGGTGCGCGACCTCGCGAAATCCGGCGATTTCGTCGTCTGCCTCGGCGCCGGCTCGATCACCAACTGGGCGCAGAGCCTGCCCGCCGAGCTCGAGAAGCTCTACGCCGCCGGAGGGACCGCATGATGGCCGCGCGCCGGACCGGCGACCGCCTGATCGAGCGCCTGCCGCCGGTGCGCGGCCGGCTCAGCGAGCATACGCCGCTCGCGCCGCTCACCTGGTTCCGCGTCGGCGGCGCGGCCGAGGTGATGTTCCGACCGGTCGATGCCGACGACCTCGCCGCCTTCCTCGCCGCCAAGCCTGTCGACGTGCCGGTGACGGTGATCGGCGTCGCCTCGAACCTGCTGGTGCGCGACGGCGGCGTCCGCGGCGTCGTCATCCGCCTCGGCCGCGGCTTCGTCGACATCCGCACGGCCGGCACCGAGATCGAGGCCGGCGCCGGCGCGCTCGACCTCAACGTCGCGCTCACCTGCCAGCAGGCGGGAATCGCCGGCCTCGAATTCATGAGCGGCATCCCCGGCACGGTGGGCGGCGGGCTGCGCATGAACGCCGGCGCCTATGGCCGCGAGATCAAGGACGTGCTGCGCGAGGCGGTGGCGCTCGACGCGCAGGGGCGGCGCCACGTCCTCGCAACCGCGGCGCTCGGTCTTTCCTATCGCCATTGCGCCCTGCCGGAGGATTGGATTTTCATCGCCGCGCGCTTTGTCGGCGAGGCCGGCGAAGCCGCCGCGATCGCCGCGCGGATGGCCGAGATCCGGGTGGCGCGCGAGGCTTCGCAGCCGATCCGCGCGCGTACCGGCGGCTCGACCTTCGCCAACCCGCCGGGCCACAAGGCCTGGGAGCTGATCGACCGCGCCGGCTGCCGCGGCCTGACCCGCGGCGGCGCGATGGTGTCGGAAAAGCACGCCAATTTCCTCATCAACACCGGCGATGCCACCGCCGCCGACCTCGAAGGCCTCGGCGAGGAGGTGCGCCGGCGCGTCCTGGACGCGACCGGCATCACGCTGGCGTGGGAGATCCGCCGCATCGGCGAGCCTCAGGCAGGGACGCCATGAGCCGCCGCGTCGCCGTGCTGATGGGCGGCTGGTCGTCCGAGCGCGCCATCTCGCTGGTGAGCGGCGCGGAATGCGTCAAGGCATTGGCGTCGCTCGGCTACGACGTGCACGCGATCGAGGTGACGCGCGATCTCGACGCGCTGCTGGCGGCGCTGACCCCGCGACCGGACGCCGCTTTCAACGCGCTGCACGGCACCGGCGGCGAGGACGGCACGATTCAGGGCGTGCTCGAGTTCCTGCGCATCCCCTACACCCATTCCGGCGTGCTTGCCTCGGCGGTGGCGATGCACAAGCCCACCGCCAAGGCCGTCTTCGCCGCCGCCGGCCTGCCGCTTGCCGAGGGAAGAGTGGTCACGCGCCGCGAGCTTGCCGCCGGCGACGTCATGCCGCGGCCCTTCGTCGTCAAGCCGACCGCCGAGGGCTCGAGCGTCGGCGTGCGCATCGTCCGGCCCAACGACAACTCCTGGGCCGAGGAAGCGCGCGGCTGGGCCTATGAGGAGAATCTGGTGGAGCGCTACGTCCCGGGGCGCGAGATCACCGTGGCGGTGATGGGCGAGCGCGCGCTGGGCGCGCTCGAGATCCGGCCCACCAACGCCACCCTCTACGATTACACGGCGAAATACGCACCCGGCGGCAGCACGCATCTGATGCCAGCGCCGATCCACCCGCGCGCCTATGAGGAAGCGCTCGACATCAGCCTCAGGGCGCATCGCGTGCTGGGTTGCCGCGGCGTGAGCCGCGCCGACCTGCGCTACGACGACACGGCGGGCGAGCCCGGCCGCATGATCCTGCTCGAGGTCAACACCCAGCCGGGCATGACGCCGACCTCGCTGGTGCCGGACATCGCCCGTCATGTCGGGATCGACTTCGTCGAACTGGTGCGTTGGATGGTGGAGCACGCCGCATGCGATTCCTGACGGCGCGCACCGAGCGATCCCAGAAGCCGGCACGCCGCAGGCGCCGATGGTCGCGCCGCAACCTGCTCGCCGTCGCGGCGGCGATTGTCGTCGCGATCGGCGGCGCGGGATGGTGGCTGCAGCGCAGCGGCGCCCTCGCCGAGGCGGCGCAGGCCACCGCGCACGCCTTCCTCGACTGGACGGCGGGCTGGGGGCTGGCGGTGAACGACGTGCAGGTGGAAGGCCGCCAGCGCACCAGCCGCGAGGCAATTCTCGGCGCGCTGGGCGTCGCGCGCGGCACGCCGATTCTCGCCCTCGACCCCGCCGAGGCCAAGCGGCGGCTGGAATCTCTCGCCTGGGTGCGCTCCGCCTCGGTCGAGCGCCGGCTGCCCGACGCGCTCTATATCCGGCTCGTCGAGCGCCAGGCGCTCGCCTTCTGGCAGCGCCAGGGCAAGCTCGTGCTGGTCGATCGCGACGGCGTCGTGGTGCCGAGCGACCGCCTCGACAGCTTCGGCGCGCTCATCGTACTGGTGGGCCCCGACGCGCCCAAGGCGGGCGCGGCGCTGCTCGACATGCTCGCCGGCGAGCCCGAGCTCGCGCCGCATGTCGCCGCCGCGGTGCGGATCGGGGGGCGGCGCTGGAACCTCCGCCTCGACAGCGGCATCGACATCGCGCTACCGGAAGAGGATCCCGCCGCCGCCTGGCACCGGCTCGCCGAGCTGGAGCGCAGCGACGGCATCCTCGAGCGCGACATCGATCTGGTCGACATGCGCCTCGCCGACCGCCTCGTCCTGCGCACCGCGCCTTCCGAAACCGCCAAGCCCGCGCCCAAGAAGGGCCGCCAACCGGGAAACAACACATGAAGAAGCTCGCTGCGCGCCCGCGCGGGACCATCGGCATCGTCGATATCGGCACCACCAAAGTGTGCTGCTTCATCGCCCGCTGCGGCGGCGGCGAGACGCGAATCGTCGGCATCGGCCATCAGGTCTCGCGCGGCGTCAAGAACGGCGTCATCGTCGATATCGAGGCGGCGAGCCAGTCGATCCTGGCCGCGGCGCACGCCGCCGAGCAGATGGCGGGCGAGACGCTGGCGGAGGTCGTCGTCAACCTCTCCGGCGGCTTCAACGCCTCGCGCCTCATCAAGAGCGACATCGCCCTCAACGGCCGCGAGATCACCGACGGCGACATGCGCCGCGCGCTGGATCACGGGCACGGGCTGAAGGAGCCCCCCGACCGCGTCGTGATCCATTCGATCCCCGTCGGCTTCGCCGTCGACCAGAGCCGCGGCATCCGCGATCCCCGCGGCATGTACGCGCAGCGGCTCGGCGTCAACATGCATGTGGTGACGGCCCAGGCCGGCGCCGTGCGCAACCTCGCCACCTGCATCGGCCGCTGCCATCTCGAGATTGCGGCGCTGGTGGTCAGCCCCTACGCCGCCGGCCTTGCCGCGCTCGTCGAGGACGAGAGCGAGCTTGGCGTCACCGTCATCGACATGGGCGGCGGCACCACCGGCGTCGCCGTGTTCTTCGACGGCAATCTGGTCTTCACCGATACCGTGCCGGTGGGCGGCGGCCACGTCACCAACGACATCGCGCGCGGCCTGTCGACGCCGCTCGCCCATGCCGAGCGGATGAAGACGCTCTACGGCAGCGCCATCGCCTCCGCCGCCGACGAGCGCGAGACGATCACCGTGCCGCAGGTCGGCGAGGAGGACGAGAGCCACGCCAACCACGTGGCGAAATCGCTGCTCGTCGGCATCATCTCGCCGCGGCTCGAGGAGACCTTCGAGCTGGTGCGGGACCGCCTCGAGCACAGCGGCTTCGACAAGATCGCCGGCCGCCGCGTCGTGCTGACCGGCGGCGCCTGCCAGCTTCCCGGCACGCGCGAGCTCGCCGGGCTCATTCTCGACAAGCAGGTTCGCGTCGGCCGCCCGTTGCGCATCGACGGGCTGGCCGAGGCGACCGGCGGGCCGGCCTTCGCGACATCGGCCGGCCTCGTCCACTTCGCCCTTTCCGAGCGCGCCGAGACGCCGCGGCGCGGACGAGCGCTCACCGAAGAGCCGGCCGGCGTGTTTCACCGCGTCGGCCATTGGCTGCGAGAGAATTTTTGAACACCGGCGGGAACACCCTCTTACGCCGATCACGGAGGACATCATGACGATCAATCTGAGCATTCCCAAGGAAGACCAGGAACTGAAGCCTCGCATCACCGTGGTCGGCGTGGGCGGCGCCGGCGGCAACGCGGTCAACAACATGATCCGCTCGAAGCTCATCGGCTGCGAGTTCGTCGTCGCCAACACCGACGCGCAGGCGATGCGCCAGTCGCTCGCCGAGCACAAGATCCAGCTCGGCGCCGGCATCACCCGCGGCCTCGGCGCCGGCTCGCGGCCGGACGTCGGACGCATCGCCGCCGAGGAAACGCTCGAAGAGATCATGGCCGCGCTCGAAGGCTCCAACATGGTCTTCATCACCGCCGGCATGGGCGGCGGCACCGGCACCGGCGCCGCGCCGGTCATCGCCCGCGCCGCGCGCGAGGCCGGCATCCTCACCGTCGGCGTCGTCACCAAGCCCTTCCAGTTCGAAGGCAACAACCGCATGCGGCTCGCCGAGGCCGGCATCCTGGAAATGCAGAAATTCGTCGATACGCTGATCATCATCCCGAACCAGAACCTGTTCCGGGTGGCGAACGAGCGCACCACCTTCGCCGACGCCTTCAAGATGGCGGACGACGTGCTGCATTCCGGCGTGCGCGGCGTCACCGACCTGATGGTGATGCCCGGCCTGATCAATCTCGACTTCGCCGACATCCGCGCGGTGATGAGCGAGATGGGCAAGGCGATGATGGGCACCGGCGAAGCCGAAGGCGACCGGCGCGCCATCGACGCGGCGGAGGCGGCGATCTCCAACCCGCTGCTCGATGACGTCTCGATGAAGGGCGCGCGCGGCGTGCTGATCAACATCACCGGCGGCCTCGACATGACGCTGTTCGAGGTCGACGAAGCGGCAAACCGCATCCGCGAGGAGGTCGATCCCGACGCCAATATCATCTTCGGCTCGACTTTCGACGAGAAGCTCGAAGGCAAGATGCGCATCTCCGTCGTCGCCACCGGCATCGACGCCGAGCCGCACGCCCAGCCGCGGCCGGCGATCCGGCTGGTCACCGACCTCGCCCCGGCGAAGCCGGCGCCGGCGGCACCGGCGGCAGCGATCGACGCCGGCCCGGTGCCGGCGCAGGCGGAGGCGGCCGAAGCCGCCGCAGCCAAGGGCGACGTGTTCATCGCGCCGCGCCCGGTCGAGGCGCCGCAGCGGCCGGCGATGCTGGCGCAGCCCGCCGTCGCGCCCGATCCCTACGCCGCGGCGGCGATGGAGAATGGCGCCCGCCCGCCGCAAAAGCCGGTGAAAAGCCGCGGCCAGAGCCTCTTCGAGCGCGTCACCGGCGTCGGCTGGCGGACGCCGGCCGCGGCCGAGACGGCGCAGCGCACGGTGCCGCCGGCACCGCGCACGACGCCGCCGGCACCGGTGCAGCCGCGCCTCGGCCCGCTCGACCCGGCCGATCGGCTGGGCCCGGCCAAGGACGAGGATCTGCTCGACATCCCCGCCTTCCTGCGCCGCCAGGCGAATTGAGCGAAAGCGAGATCACACGGCAGGAGCGGAGGCCTTGCTCCTGCCGTTTCTTTCGCGAGATCAGCCGGTTCTCATGCCTGCGATTGGCCTTGCGCCCTGCGGCCTGGGGTGATCACTCGACTCGGCACAAGGGAATTCCGCCGCCGTTTTCCAGGGATCATTTCGCGATCGAACTCGATTCCTCATAACCTATTGATTCAAAACGATGTTTCATGTAATATTCTGTAATAAAGAGTGATTTGTTGCGTCGCACAGGCATCGCTAACTTGCGGCGGCGACAAAGAAATTCTGTACCTTGGTGGGGAATGATGGACGAATTGGGGATCGCCCAGCAAAAAACCCTCAAAGCCGCGATTCATTGCCGGGGCGTGGCGCTTCACTCCGGAGGGCGGGTCAGCATGACGCTGCACCCGGCCGCGCCGGATAGCGGCATCGTCTTCCGCCGCAGCGACCGCGCCGGCGCCGAGATCAAGGCGTGCTGGCAGAACGCCGTCGAGCAGCCGCTCTGCACCAAGCTCGACGACGGCGAGGGCCTGTCGGTCGCCACCATCGAGCATCTGATGGCGGCGCTGGGCGGGCTCGAGATCGACAATGCGGTGATCGAGCTCGACGGTCCGGAAGTGCCGGTGATGGACGGCAGCGCCGCGCCCTTCGTCTTCCTCATCGAATGCGCGGGGATCGCCGAGCAGGAGGCGCCGCGCCGCGCGATCAAGGTGCTGAAGCCGATCGCCGTCGGCGAGACCGGAAAATCGGCGGCGCTCACCCCCGATGACGGCTTCTCCATGAGCTTCGCCATCGATTTTGCCAGCGACGCCATCAGCCGGCAGGACATCGCCATCGCTCTCGATCCCGAGAGCTTCAAGAGCGACATCAGCCGGGCGCGCACCTTCGGCTTCCTGCACGAGGTCGACCAGATGCGCTCGGCCGGGCTGGCGCGCGGCGGCTCGCTCGACAACGCGGTGGTGATCAGCGGCGATCAGGTGTTGAATCGCGAGGGGCTGCGCTATGTCGACGAGTTCGTCCGCCACAAGGTGCTGGACGCCTTGGGCGACCTCTACCTCGCCGGCGCGCCCGTCATCGGCCATTTCCGCGGCGTGCGCTCGGGCCATGCGCTGAACCGGCGCCTGCTCAAGGCGCTCTTCGCCGATCCCTCCGCCTGGCGCTTCACCACGCTTGCCCGCCGCCTGCCGCCCGAAGCCGCCTGGCAGGAGGCGCCGCGGCGCGCCCGCGCCTGAGGCCTTGAGCGCCGGTGGCAGCGCCGCCGGCACCGTGATATAACACCCCCGCCCTGTCCGAGGCGGGGTGCGTTATCGATGAGTTGATGGTCCCATGGGCATTGCGCGTCGCTTCCGCTGGCCGATCCTTGCCGCAGCCCTGCTGCTGGGCGCCTGCGCCGGAGACAAGGATACCTACACCGAGAAACCGGTCGAGACGCTCTACAACACGGCGATGAACCAGCTCCTCGACGGCGACTATTCCAAGGCGGCGAAGTCGTTCGACGAGGTCGACCGGCAGCATCCCTATTCCGTCTGGGCGACCAAGGCGCAGCTCATGTCGGCCTATGCGCTTTATGAAGCCAGCAAATACGATGAATCCATCGTCGCCGCCGAGCGCTTCATCTCGCTGCATCCCGGCCATCGCGACATCGCCTATGCCTATTACATGAAGGCGCTCGACTATTACGTGCAGATCGCCGATGTCGGGCGCGACCAGAAGCTGACGCAGCAGGCGATGCAGACGCTGCAGGAGGTCGTGCGGCGCTTCCCCGACAGCAAATACGGCCGCGACGCGCGGCTCAAGATCGATCTCGCGCGCGACCACCTTGCCGGCAAGGAAATGGAGATCGGCCGCTATTACGAGCGGCAGGGTTCCTATCTCGCGGCGATCAACCGCTTCCGGCGCGTCGTCGACGATTACCAGACGACGACCCATGTGCCGGAGGCGCTGCACCGCCTGACCGAGTGCTATACCGCCTTGGGGCTTACCGACGAGGCGGAGCGGGTTGCGTCCGTGCTCGGCTACAACTACCCCGGCAGCGACTGGTACGGCGACAGCTACGCGCTGCTCAAGACCGACGCGCCCACCGTCTTTGCCAAAGCCGCCTCCGGCGACAAGACGACGGCGGCAGCCGGCGCACAGAGCGCGGATCAGAGCCAGAGCCAGGGTTTCTTCGGCCGGATGTTCGGCGCGGCGGCCTCGCTCTTCTAGCGGCGGCGCCCTGGCCTGCCGCGCCCGGCGCCGCTATCATCCGCCGTGACGCCAACCATGCACCGTCGCGCGCCCGCCTGATGCTGCTCGGCCTCACCATCCGGGACGTCGTGCTGATCGACCGGCTCGACATCGCCTTCCCTGCCGGGCTCTGCGTGCTCACCGGCGAGACCGGCGCCGGCAAATCCATCCTGCTCGACGCGCTCGGCCTGGCGCTGGGCGTGCGCGCCGAAAGCGGCCTCGTCCGCCACGGCGCCGAGCAGGCGGTGGTGACGGCGGAATTCTCGCTGGCGAGCGGCCATCCCGCGCTCGCCGTCCTCGCGGAGGCCGGTATCGCCCTCGAAGGCGAGCGGCTGGTGCTGCGCCGCATCGTGAATGCCGACGGCCGCAGCCGCGCCTTCATCGACGACCAGCCGGCGAGCATCGGCCTCTTGAAGCAGCTCGGCGAGCGGCTCGTCGAGATCCAGGGCCAGTTCGAGCAACAGGGCCTGCTCGATCCCGCCACTCACCGCCAGGCGCTCGATGCTTACGGCGGCCATCGCCGCGAGAGCGCGGCGCTGGCCGAGGCCTGGCGCAGGTGGCGCGCCGTCGTCCGGGAGCACGCCGAGGCGGCGGCGCTCCTCGCCAAGGCACGCGCCGACGAGGACTATCTGCGCCATGCCTTGGTCGAGCTTGACGCGCTCGAGCCGAGGCCGGGCGAGGAGGTCGCGCTCGCCGAGCAGCGCGCGCTGCTGATGAACCGCGAAAAACTCACCGAGGCGCTCGATGCGGCGCTGACCGAGCTTGCCGGCGAGCGTGGCGGCGAACGCGCGCTCGCCGCGGCCGAGCGCCTGCTGGCGCGTTTGCGCGACAAGGCTGCGGGCGCGCTTGACGCGGCGTTGGCCGCGCTCGAGCGCGCCCAGCTCGAGACGCGCGAGGCGGCGGCGCAGATCGAAGCGGCGGCGAGGGGCCTCGATCGCGACCGCGGCAACCTCGAGCAGATCGAGGAGCGGCTGTTTGCGCTACGCGCGCTGGCGCGCAAGCACGGCGTCGCGCTCGACGCCCTGCCGGACCTCCGCGCCGAGCTTGCCCGGCGCATCGCCGCGCTCGACGACGGCGGCAGCCGGCTGGCGCATCTGGCGCGGCAGGAGCAGGAAGCCCGCCAGGCCTATCTCGCCGCCGCCGAAACGATCGGCCGGAAGCGGCGGCAAGCGGCGAAGGCGCTCGATGCCGCCGTGATGCGGGAGCTGCCGCCGCTCAAGCTGGAAAAGGCGCGCTTCCGGACCGTGCTCACGCCGCTCGCCGAGGCCGATTGGAGCGAAAACGGCTGCGAGCGCGCGCATTTCGAGGTGACGACCAATCCCGGCGCGCCGCCGGGGCCGCTCGCCCGGATCGCCTCGGGCGGCGAGTTGTCGCGCTTCATGCTGGCGCTCAAGGTGGTGCTGGCCAGAACCTCGCCGGTGCCGACGCTGGTCTTCGACGAAGTCGACAGCGGCATCGGCGGCGCGGTGGCGGCGGCGGTCGGCGAGCGGCTGCATCGTCTCGGCCAGGAGCTGCAAGTCCTGGTGGTAACGCATTCGCCGCAGGTGGCGGCGCGCGGCGCGCATCATTGGCGGGTCGAAAAGCGGCAAGCGCAAGCGAAGACGCTGACCCGCGTCGCCGAGCTTACCGCCGAGGAACGGCGCGAGGAGATCGCGCGCATGCTGTCGGGAAGCGCCGTCACCGCCGAGGCGCGCGCCGCGGCGGCGAGCCTGATGGCGGGAGCCGGGCCGTGAAAAAGCCGGCGGCGCCGGTGCCGGTCGACGAACTCGACGAAAAGGCCGCCAAGGCCGAGCTCAAGCATCTCGCCGAGGTGATCGCGCATCACGACCGGCTCTATTACGAGAAGGACGCGCCGGAAATCTCGGACGCGGCCTATGATGCGCTGCGCCGCCGCAACACCGCCATCGAGCAGCGCTTTCCGGCCCTGATGCGCGCCGACAGTCCGAGCCGCCGGATCGGCGCGGCGCCGGCCACCGGCTTCGCCAAGGTGACGCACGCCAAGCCGATGCTGTCGCTCGACAACGCCTTCGACGAGGAGGACGTCCGCGCCTTCTTCCAGAGCGTGCGCAATTTCTTCCGCCGCCCCGAGGATCTCGCGCGCGTCGAGCCCGAGACGATCGAGGTGGCGGCCGAGCCGAAGATCGACGGGCTCTCCTGCTCGCTGCGCTACGAGCACGGCCGCCTGGTGCTGGCGGCGACGCGCGGCGACGGCATCACCGGCGAGGATGTCACCGCCAACGTCATGACGCTGAAGGACGTGCCGCATCGCATGAAAGGCCAGGGCTGGCCCGAGCGGATCGAGGTGCGCGGCGAGATCTATATGGAGCGGCCGGGCTTCTTCGCGCTCAATGCCGAGCGCGAGAAGGCGGGCGAGCCGGTCTTCGCCAACCCGCGCAACGCCGCCGCGGGATCCCTGCGCCAGCTCGATGCCGGCATCACCGCGACCCGGCCGCTCAAATTCTTCGCCTATGCCTGGGGCGAGGCGACCGCTTCGATTGCCGAGACGCATTGGCTGGCGCTGAAGCGGTTCCATGCCTGGGGCTTCAACGTCAACCCGCTGTCCAAGCTGTGCCACGGCGTCGAGGCGGTGCTGGCCTTCCATCGCGACATCGCCGCGCGCCGGGCCGAGCTGCCCTATGACATCGACGGCGTCGTCTACAAGGTGAACGACCTCGAGCTGGAGGAGCGCCTCGGCTTCGCCGCGCGCGCGCCGCGCTGGGCGATCGCGCATAAATTCCCGGCACAGCAGGCCCAGACCGTGCTCAAGGAGATCATCATCCAGGTGGGCCGCCAAGGTTCGCTCACGCCGGTGGCCGTGCTCGAGCCGATCACGGTGGGCGGCGTCGTCGTGCAGCGCGCCACGCTCCACAACGAGGACGAGATCGCGCGCAAGGACATCCGCGAGGGCGACACGGTGATCATCCAGCGCGCCGGCGACGTCATCCCGCAGGTGGTGGGGGTGGTGAGGGAGCGCCGGCCGAAGGGCAGCAAGCCTTACGCCTTCCCGCAGACATGCCCGATCTGCCACAGCCTCGCGGTGCGCGAGCCGGGCGAGGCGGTGCGGCGCTGCACCGGCGGCCTCATCTGCGCGGCGCAAGCCGTGGAGCGGCTCCGGCACTTCATCTCGCGCGACGCCTTCGACATCGAGGGCCTCGGCCACAAGCACATCGCCGAGTTCTGGCAGGACAAGCTGATCAAGACGCCGGCCGACATCTTCCGGCTCGACTTCGCCGCCATCGCCGAGCGCGAGGGCTGGGGCGAGCAGAGCGCCGCCAAGCTCGAGGAGGCGATCGATGCGCGCCGCGCCATCGCGCTCGACCGCTTCATCTACGCCTTGGGCATCCCGCAAGTCGGGCAGCAGACGGCGAAGCTGCTGGCACGCCACTACCGCGGCTTCAAGCGCTGGCGCGCCGCGATGGAGCGGGCGCATGATCGCGACGGCGAGGCCTGGCGCGAGCTCAACGACATCCACGGCATCGGCGAGGACATGGCGACCGACATCGCCGGGTTCTTTGCCGAGAAGCACAATCTCAAGCTGCTCGACGATCTCCTCGGCGAGGTCTCGGTCGCGGATTACGAGGGCGCGCGGCCGCCGGCGCACTCGCCGCTTGCCGGAAAGACCGTCGTCTTCACCGGTACGCTGACCGCCATGTCGCGCTCGGAGGCGAAGGCGCGCGCCGAGGCGCTCGGCGCCACCGTCAGCGGCAGCGTATCGGGCAAGACCGACTATCTCGTGGTCGGCGCCGATGCCGGCTCCAAGGCCGAAAAGGCGCGCGCGCTCGGCGTCAAGACCATGAGCGAGGAGGAGTGGCTGGCGCTGGCGGGCGCCGGTTGAGCGGCCGGGTCAATCCGCGCCGATCGGCTCCGTCGCCGCTTCGAGCCAGCGGCGGGTCGCGGCGTCGACCAGCGGCGCGATCTCGGCGCGCACCCGGGCATGATAGGCGTCGAGCCAGGCGATCTCGGCGCCGTCGAGCAGCGCCGGCTCGACCAGCGCGCGGTCGAGCGGCGCAAGGGTGAGCGTCTCGAAGCCCAGAAGCTCGCGCTCGCCGCCCTCGCCGGCGCCGAGCGGCGTCACCAGCACGAGGTTTTCGATGCGGATGCCGTAGGCGCCGGCCTTGTAGTAGCCGGGCTCGTCCGAGACGATCATGCCCGGCAGCAGCGGCTGGGTGTTGGGCAGCTTGGAGATGCGCTGCGGCCCCTCATGGACGGCGAGATAGCTGCCGACGCCATGGCCGGTGCCGTGGTCGTAATCGAGCCCGACTTCCCACAGCGCGCGCCGCGCCAGCGCGTCGAGCTGCGATCCGGTCGTGCCCTTGGGAAAACGGCAGGTAGCAAGGGCGATGTGGCCCTTGAGCACGCGGGTGAAACGGTCGCGCATCTCCGGCGTGGGCGTGCCGATGGCAACGGTGCGCGTAACGTCGGTGGTGCCGTCGAGATATTGCGCGCCGGAATCGATGAGATAGAGCGTGCCCGGCTCGAGCCGCCGCTCGCTCTCGGGGCCGGCGCGATAATGGACGATGGCGCCGTTGGCTCCGGCGCCGGAGATGGTGGGAAAGCTTAGATCGCGGAAATGCTCGCCGGCGCGCCGGAACTGCTCGAGCCGGTCGGAGGCCGCGATCTCGCCGAGCGTGCCGCTCCGCGCCTCCCCGGCGAGCCAGGCGAGAAAGCGCGTCAGCGCCGCGCCGTCGCGGCGATGGGCGCGCCGCGTGCCGTCGAGCTCGACCGGGTTCTTGCACGCCTTGGGCAACTGGCAGGGGTCAGCGGCGCGGTGGAGCTCGGCGCCGGCATCGGCCAGCGCGTCGAACACCCAGGCGGCGGCGCTCGCGGGATCGACCTGGACGCGGCGGTGCGCGGCGCCCAATTGCCGCAGCGCCGGACCGAAGGCGTCGGGCGGGGCGAGCCGCACGGCATTGCCGAGATGCTCGCCCAATCCCGGTATGAGCTTGCGTGGATCGATGAAGAGATCGACCGTGCCGTCGCGGCCGAGGATGGCGAAGGAGAGCGGCAAGGGCGTATGCGGCACGTCGCCGCCGCGGATGTTGAGCAGCCAGGCGATGGAATCAGGCGCGGTCAGCACCACGGCATCGACGCGCTCGGCGGCGAGCCGGTCGGCAAGCCTCTGGCGCTTGTGCTCGGCGCTGTCGCCGGCAAAGCGCAGTTCATGCGGCACCACCGGCGCCAGCGGCAGCGGCGGCCGTCCCGGCCATACCGCATCGAGCGGGTTTTCGGCGAGCGGCCGCAGGCTGCCGCCGGCCTTCTCCGCCGCGGCGCGAAAGCGCTCGACTTCGCCCAGCGTGTGCAGGCGCGGGTCATAGGCGAGGATCTCGCCGGATCTGAGCGTGGCCGCGATCCAATCGCTCGCCGGCTCCTCGGTGATGTGACGATGGAGATAAAGTGCGGCGTCGACTTCGGCCTTGGCCTGGAGCGTATAGCGGCCGTCGACGAAGATCGCCGCCGCCGCCGGCAGCACCACGGCGAGCCCGGCCGAGCCGGTGAAGCCGGTGAGCCAAGCCAGCCGCCGCGCGCAGGCCGGCACATACTCACCCTGATGCTCGTCCGCGCGCGGCACGAGGAAGCCATGGACGCCGCGGCGGGCGAGCTCAGCCCGCAACCGTCCAAGGCGCTCGCCCGGCCCCGGCAACGGCGTCGCCGGCGCGCCGGCCAACTCGGCGGCGAGCGCCCGCAGCGCCTCGACAAGCGCCGGCGACGGCGCCGCCACCACCAGCCGGGGCCAGTCCCCCTCTTGCGCGCCGGGCGCAGCGGCAAGCACCCCGGCGACCAGCGCTTTCACCGCCGGAACGTCGTAGCGCGAACCGTCCCGCCGCAGCAGCCCTGCCAAAGCGGCATCGCCGTCCGGCGCCGGACGGCGCTTGCTAAAGGGTTTATCCATCTCGTTCTCCTAAAGTAAGGCTAGGGCGGGCTCCATGCGGGGACAAGGGTCGCCGAGAGCCTACGCAGGTAGGCGCGCTATGCGATCGCTTTGGGGCTGGATTGCACCCTTGTCGCTCGCAACTCAAGGCAAGAACGCTTACCTATTGTGCAAATGCGAAGATGTCTTCGCAAGTGCGTTAAGGAGTTGTTAACATGAACATTTTTGGCAAAATGCTGCATCACCTGACCGCTTCGATCGCTGAGTGGCGGGAGCGGCAGCGGGCTTATGCCGAACTTGCCTCGCTCGATGACCGATCGCTCGCCGATATCGGCATCACCCGTTCCGAAATCCCCTATGTGCTGTCGCATGCGACGGAGCATCGGGCCGAAACCGGGACGCCGGTGAACAGCAACTTTCAACACGCCGCCTAGCCGCAGCAGCCGCCCCTCCGGTTTCGTTGGGTTAAGAAAAATCCCGGCCGGTTGCCCGCGGGCAACCGGCCGGGATTTTTGTGCCGTGCGGCAATGACGCCGCTTGCCGATCGCGGCTGCGGCGGCAATGGTGAGAGGCAAGGACAACGCGCGGCATGGTACAGTCGATCGCAGAGCGGCAGGAGCGCGAGCCTGAGCATGGCCATGGCCACGCTCATGACCATGGCCACGGCCATCATCGCGGCCATGGCGGCGCTGCCGGCTTCGGCTTCGCTTTCGCGCTGGCCTTGGCGCTCACTCTCGCTTTCGTCGCGGCCGAGACGGTTTACGGCGTGATCGGCAATTCCGTGGCGCTGCTCGCCGATGCCGGCCACAATCTCGGCGACGCGCTCGGGCTTGCCATTGCTTGGACGGCCAGCGTGCTGGCGCGCCGCCGGCCGTCGCATCGCTTCACTTACGGGCTGCGCAGCTCCTCGATCCTGGCGGCGCTGTTCAACGCCATCGTGCTGCTGATCGCCGTGGGCGGCATCATCGTCGAGGCGCTGAACCGCCTGGCGGCGCCCGAGCCGGTGGCGAGCCGGCTGGTGATGGCGATCGCGGCGGCGGGCATCGTCGTCAACGGCGTCACCGCCCTGCTCTTCCTGCGCGGCCGCGGCGGCGATCTCAACATCCATGCGGCTTTTCTGCACTTGGCGGCCGATGCCGGCGTGTCGCTCGCCGTTGCGTTCACCGGGGCAGCGATCCTGCTGACGGGTTGGCTGTGGCTTGACCCCGTGGCAAGCCTGATCGTCGCCGTGGTCATCGTCATCGGCACCTGGCGGCTGCTGCGCGACGCCGTAAACCTGGCGCTGCACGGCGTGCCGCCGGGCATCGACCTCGGGGGCGTGCGCGAACATCTCGGCCAGGTCGCCGGCGTCGTGGCGGTGCATGATCTGCATATCTGGCCGATGAGCACGACCGAGACCGCGCTCACCTGCCATCTCGTCATGCCGGCGGGCCATCCCGGCGATGCGATGCTGGCGCATCTCGCGCAAGAGCTTCATCGGCGCTTCGCCATCGACCACTCGACCATCCAGGTCGAGACCGGCGATCCCGACCACCCTTGCAAGCTGGTGCCGGATCACGTTGTCTGATGGACCGCCGCTGCGCCGGCGGAGGCCCAGCCGCTAAGCCGATTTCTTCAGCTACGCCGCCCTGCCGCGTCGCAACGCTATAGCGCGCCTTGCCAGAGGCGAGGAGAGTACCCGTTCGCGCTTGCTCTGGTCGTAGATCCCAAGCTCGACGCCGTAGCCGAGCGCCGCGAGCGCTTCGGTGAGCCGCGGCGCTTTGCTGGGCGCTTTCGGGTCGAGCAGCCGACGTGCCTCCTTGTGGTCGCAATCGAGAAGCCGCGCCAGATCGGCGGCGGTCTTGCCGCGCTCTTCAAGCGCTTGATTGAGGCCGATCTTGAGCGCCAATGTCGATTCCGGTGCCAATACCCATTGGCCCCGCTTCGGCCGTCTCGGCCGAGGGATCGGCTCACCATCGACCAGGCGGCTCGCCAAGGCTTCGCCCAGGCAATCGACCGCCTCCGCGATCGCTTCCTCAAGCGTCTTGCCGTCGGTCGCCGCCTCGGGCAGATCGGGGAAGATCGCGAGATAGAAGCCACCGCTGTCGCGCTTGATCTCACAGGGAAATTCAAACCGATTGAGCACGACATTTATCCTTTGTATTGCAGATCCCGCAGCGTGAGGCCGAGATCGCCAAGCATCTTATGCAACAGCCCTGGCCCGATCTCCTTTTTCCGGTCCTTCAGGATGGTCTTGCGCGCACCATAGAAGAGCGTGCCGTGGCTTCCTTTCCGGTGCCGCTGATCGAACACCACATTGACGCCACGCGCTTTGCCAACCGCCTGGACCTTCCGAAGGAGCTCGCCGCCTTTCATCGCGCCGCAACTTAGGACAATTTTGTCCTATCTTCAAGGACCGGAGCCCGCCGCAGTGAGATAACTCCCTGATCCATGCTTGGCGCGAGATCGAAAAGTACCACGCCAAAAAGCCAAAGCCTGCTCATTGCGTCAGATCACGCATGACATTGGCCTTACCGCCATAGGGAATCAGCGCAATTTCCTGTCGAAGCCCCTTCAACCAACGATCAACGATCGCGCCGATGCGGCTGGCGCAGCTAATTGCCAGAAAGCCCGCTCCCATCTGAACCACCGTCAACATAGACCAACGGGCATCTATTTGCGGTAAAGGCCCAGCGCCAATCATTATCAGCGTACCTCCGGCAAGGCCGATCATCGGCAGCCTAAGGCTGGGCAGGTGGTTCACTTTATCCTGCACAACGATCGGGGCCGTCCGCTCTGCATGAGAAGGCTCCGTGCGAGCGCGCTCTGCCTGCGCGGCAAACGACGGACCCAGCTTGCGAACCTCAGCGCGTCGCCGTCGCCAATCGCCGATGCGCGCGGACAAAAACGCTACCGTCGCCACTAAGACAGCATAAGCGAGCCATCTCCACCAATCAGCAATTCCTTCAGGCATATGGCGCTCCGTGGTCCTAGAACCCAGGCACTTGCATTTATCATTTCAGTGCCCCCTGGTCCAAGTCTTATGCGTCGGCTGCGCTGACGCGGCGACCTGTCGCTGAACGTCGATCGCGTGGTACAATATCGCGTGCACGCCGCCGACGTACCGCTTCACGCCGTCCTGATCCTGCTGCTGGCGGCGATCGTCGCCGTACCGCTGGCCCAGCGCCTCAAGGCGAGCCCGGTGCTGGGCTATCTCGCCGCCGGTCTCGTCGTCGGTCCCTTCGGCTTCGCTTTCGTCGAGAACACCGCCGAGGCGGAGCGGCTTTCCGAATTCGGCGTCGTCTTCCTGCTCTTCACCATCGGCCTCGACATGCCGCTGCCGCGGCTGCAGGCGATGTGGCGCTACATGTTCGGGCTGGGCCTGGCGCAGGTGATCATCACCGGCGGAGCGATCGGGCTGGCCGGAGTAGCGCTTGGCATGCAACCTCGCGCCGCTCTCGTCATCGGCGGCGCGCTCGCCTTTTCCTCGACCGCCGCAGCCTTGCAGCTTCTCGCCGAGCGCGGCGAGCTGGCGAGCCGCGTCGGCCGCGTCGCCCTCGCCGTTCTGCTGTTCCAGGACCTCGCCGTGGTGCCGCTGCTGGCGCTGCTGCCGCTGCTCGCGCCGGGCGCGCAGAGCGGCATCGCGGCCGCGCTGGGCCTCGCCCTCGCCAAGGGCGTCACCGCCATCGTGGTGATCTTGCTGCTGGGCTGGCTGGTCGTGCGGCCGCTTTTCCGCCTGAGCGCCACGACGCGCATCCGCGAGACCTTCGCTGCGACCAACCTCCTGGTCGTTCTCGGCCTCGGCTGGGCGACGGCAGAGGCAGGCATGTCGATGGCGCTGGGCGCCTTCCTCGCCGGGCTGCTGCTGGCCGAGACCGAGTATCGCCATCAGGTCGAGGCCGACATCCTGCCGTTCCGCGGCCTGTTGCTCGGTCTCTTTTTCATCACCGTCGGCATGGCGATCGACACGCCGCTGGTGCTGCGCCAATGGCCCGAGGTGCTGAGCCTCTCGGCGGCGCTGCTCCTCGGCAAGCCGGTGATCCTCTGGGTGCTCGCGCGCCTTTTCCGCCTCGGCGCGCCGGTGGCGACCCGCGTGGGATTGCTGCTGTCGCAATGCGGGGAATTTGCCTTCGTCATTTTCGGCATCGCCCAACAGCTCGGCATTCTCCGGCACCGCGACGGCGTCCTCCTCATCGCCACGGTGGCGCTCACCATGGCGACGACGCCGCTGATGGCCGCGCTGGGCCGCCGCCTTGCGGTCGCCTTCCAGAAGCCGCACACGCCCGACGCAGAGCGCATGACCGAGGAGACCGCGGATCTCTCGGGCCACGTCATCATCGCCGGCTATGGCCGCATCGGCCAGATCGTCGGCCAGATGCTGACGGAGCAGCGGGTTCCTTACGTCGCCATCGAGCAGAGCGTGCCGCTGGTCGAGGCAAGCCGCAAGCGCGCCCGGCCGGTCTATTTCGGCGACGCCAGCCGCGCCGAGCTGCTCGACGCCGCCGGCGTCGACCGCGCCTGCGCCGCCATCATCACCCTCGACCAGCCGGAAGCGGCCGAGCGCATCGTCGCGGCGCTGCGGCGCAACCACCCCGATCTCCGCATCATCGCCCGCTCGCGCGACGCCGCGCACGCGCGACGCCTCGAACAGGCCGGCGCCGACGACGTGATCCTCGAGGCGCTCGAACCGGGGCTGCAGATGGGCGCCGCCGCGCTGCGCGTGAGCGGCACGCCGGCGTCGGCGATCGATCATATGCTTGATACGCTGCGGCATGCGGCAGGCTAGGCCCGCCATGGCCATCTTCCGGCAGAAGGACCGAAGCGATGCAAACGGATAAGCCGCTCAAGGCAGCGATCATCGGCGGCGGGCTCGGCGGGCTCGCCGCGGCGCTGTCGCTGTTGCGCGGCGGAATCGACGCCGAGGTCTACGAGCAATCGGCGGCGTTCGGCGAGATCGGAGCCGGCATCCAGATCGGTCCCAACGCCACGCGCATCCTTCACCGCATCGTCCCGGCCCCGGCGCTCACGGCCCGCGCGGTTCGGCCCGTGGCGGCGCATCAGCGGCGCTGGCGCGACGGGAGGACCTTGCAGTATGCGCCGCTCGGCGAGGCGGTCGAGGCGGCTTTCGGCGCGCCCTACTACCTTTTCCACCGCGCCGATCTGCTGCACGCGCTGGCCGGCGCCTTGCCGCCCGAGCGCGTCCATTTCGGGCACCGGCTGGCGGCGATCCGCGATCGCGGCGACTTCGTCGAGGCGCGCTTCGAGAACGAGGCCGAGATCACCGCCGATATCCTGGTCGGGGCCGATGGCATCCACTCGACCGTGCGCCGCCTGCTGCTCGGTCCGGAACAGCCGCGCTTCACCGGCTGCATCGCCTATCGCGGCCTAGTGCCGGCGGCGCGGCTCGCGCCACTCGGCCTCGAAGTGGCCTCGAACAACTGGATGGGGCCGGGACAGCATTTCGTCCATTACCCCGTCGCCGGCGGCGAGCTGGTCAATTTCGTCGCGGTCATGGAGCGCGAGACCTGGACGCGCGAATCCTGGACGGATCGCGGCGAGAAGGCGGACGTGCTCGCCGCTTATGCCGGCTGGCACGAGCAGGTCCGCCGCATCATCGACGCCGTCGACGAGACCTTCATCTGGGCGCTGTTCGACCGCGCGCCGCTTGAACGCTGGTCGGTGGGCCGGGTGACGCTGCTCGGCGATTCCTGCCACGCGATGCTTCCCTTCATGGGGCAAGGCGCCGCGCAGGCGATCGAGGACGGCGCGGCGCTCGCGGCATGTTTGCAGCGGTTCGATGCCGCCGCGGCGCCCGAGGCGCTGCGCCTCTATGAAAGCGTGCGGCGGCCGCGGGCGACGCGGTTGCAGGAATTGTCACGGCTCAACAAGCTGCGCTTCCACCTGCCCGACGGGCCGCGCCAGCAAGAGCGCGACGCCGCGCTGGCCGTCCGCGGCGACCGCTCGATCGAGGCGATCGGCTGGCTCTACGGCCACGACGCGGCGGTCATCGAGGGTGGATAATCCCCTGCGGCCGGGATGGGAAGGGGCTCAGGCGCCGAGTTCTTCCAGGAGCGGCCGCAGCCCATCGCGGTAAGGCTGCCACCGGCCGACGGAGCTGCGATAGATCGGCCGGCGAACCTGGCTGGCGCTCGCCGTCCGCACCAGCCGCTGCGTGTTATGGAAAGCGAGACAGGCATCGTCCCAAGGCAGGCCGCAATAGGCGAGGATGCGGCGCGCCTCCGCCTCGAGGTCGGCGACCACCGCCTCATAGGCCAGCTCGATCATCGCGCCCGGCGGCAGCACGGCACGCCAATGCTCCATCAGCGCCGCATAGGCGCGATAATAGCGGCCAAGCTCCCGCAGGTCGTAGGTGTGCGGCTGATCATGGGCAAAGAGCCGGGTGAAGCAGGAAAGGCAGGTGTCGACGGGATCGCGGTGCACATGGATGATGCGCGCGTTGGGGAACGCCAGATGGATCAGGCCGACAAAGCGAAAATTTGCCGGCATCTTGTCGGTGATCCGCGCGGCGGAAGGCGCGTCGCGGTGGGCGTGCTCCAGATAATCCACACCGAGCCGATGGAGCTGCTCGCCGGTTATGTTGACGACGAAATCGGGATAGGTGCCGGCGGCACCCTCCTGCCGGCTGCAACGGGCCACCGCCTCATCGAGGTCCATGAGCTCGCCCGCGCCGAAGACCTGGGGATGGCTCGCCAGGATCTGCTCGACCAGCGTCGTGCCCGAGCGCGGCATACCGACAATGAACACGGGCACCGCCGAGGGGTGGCCGTAGCCCTGCTTGGCGCGCAGGAGCTCAGCGCTGAAGACCGCGCGGATGCGATCAAATTGATGCAGCGTCGCCGCCTCGTCATAGATGATACGCGAGCGTTTGAGCGCATTGCCGAGACGGTAATGCTCGAAGGAGCGCTCATGCCGGCCGAGATCGGCGAGCGCCTTGCCCAAGGCGAAATGGAGCTCGATCCTCTCGCTTTCCGGCAACGTCGTCATATCCTGGGCCAGCGCTTCCATGGCCGGGAGCAGCGGGTCCCCGGGCAGGATCGGCGCGAGATCGACGAGGCTGCGATAGAAAGCCGGGCGTGCCGGCGCAAGCGCGACCGCCCGCTCATAGGCCTGACGCGCCTCGGCAATCTTGCCGATCGATTCGAGGGCGGCGCCGAGGTTGTTGTGAATGTCGGCGCGATCCGGCTGCAGTGCCGTCGCCGCCTCGTAGCAGGCAATCGCCTCGGCCGGGCGCCTCAGCACCTGCAGCGCATTGCCGAGATTGTTGCGCGCCTCCGCATAATCCGGTTTTATCGCCAACGCTTTCCCGTAGCAGGCGGCGGCCTCTTGGGCGCGCGACAGCGCTTGCAGCGTATTGCCAAGATAGCAGTGTGCCTCGGCGCTTTCGGGGTCGAGGGACAATGCCTTGTCATAAGCCGCCATCGCTTCCTCCCAGCGGCCGAGCGCGTGGAGAGCGAGACCGAGATTGACATAGGCCGAGACGCGACCGGGATCGGCGGCCAGCGCTTTCAAATGTTGCTCGATCGCTTGCTCATGCCGGCCAATCGCGGACAAGGCGATGCCGAGGTTGTTATGCGCCGCTGCATCCTTGGGCTTTAGGGCGAGCGCCCTGTCATAGCAGGCGACAGCGTCCCTATGCTGCCCGAGCGCCTGCAAAGCGACGCCGAGATTGCCGTAAGCCTCGGGGTAATCCGGTTTCAGCGCGATGGCTTGGCGGTAGCGCGCGACGGCATCGGCCTGACGGCCCAGCGCCTGCAGCGAGATCCCCAAATTGTAAAGGGCGACGGCATAACCCGGTTGCTTGGCAAGCGCCGCCTCATAGCTGGTCACGGCTTCGACGAAACGGCCGAGCGCATGCAGCGCGTTGCCGAGATTATTGTACGCCTCGACATAGTCCGGTGCGATGGCAAGCGCTTTTTGGTAGCTGGCGACCGCCGCGTCGTGGCGCCGCAACGCTTCGAGGGCAACACCGAGATTGTTGTGCGCCTCGGCTGATCGGGGGTTCCGTGCGATCGCCTTTTGGATCAGCGCCGCGCCTTCTTCCACCCGGCGCTGCTGGACGCGAAGGATGCCGAGAAGGTGCAAGCAGTCGAAGTGCGTGCGATTCTTCGCGAGCACTGCCTGGTACAGCCGTCCGGCCTCTTCCAGCGCCCCGCGCTGGTGCAACGCAAGCGCCGCATGAAACGCTTGGTCGGCATCGGTCGAGGACGAGCGGCGCGAAGCCCGGCGCCGCCTCTTCACAGCCCGGCACTCACGGTAGCCGGTGCCGGCGCAACGCGGTAGCCGGGGATCCGGCGAGGCGGGCAATAGAAAACACGAACTGTGTCACGGCGGACAACAAGCCCCCATGAGACCATGACCGCCGCCTTGCAGGCGGCAGCGAGCGTCGAGCCAAGCGGCAGGCCGCGTGCTCGTCACTCGTTATAGGAGTGAGGCGGGACTCCTATCCCCGCGTGAAAGATTATGGTTCAACGATGTGGGCGGCTGCGCCCTTGTTTCGACCGGCGAACGGCCTCACCCGCCGCGGGCGGGTCTTACCCGGCCGGCTCGGTCTCCTTGACCTCCGCCGCCGCGGCATGCTCGGGCGCCGCGCCGACCCAGGGACGGTCCGAGACGTCGAAGACGACGCCATCGGGCCCGCGGAACTTGGTCTCATAGAAGGCGTTGGCGGTATTCGCATCCTGCTTCATGAAGCAGGAGGCGCCCAGCGCTTCGAGCTTTTGCATGTATGCGTCGAGATCGTCGACCAGCACGCCGAAATGATGGATGCCGACATAGTCGAGACCGTGGCCGAGCTGATCAACGTTCTGGAACTTCAGGATCGCAAGGTTGAGCGTGCCGTCGCTGAGATAGAAGCCCCAGGCGATCGCCTTGGGATTGTCGGGGCTGCCGGCCCGGCCGACCTCCTTGAAGCCGAAAGCCTGCTTGTAGAACGCCGCGGTCTTGACGGGATCCTGCGTCGCAAGCGCGATGTGTCGCAGCTTTGGCATGGCGTGTCCTCCGCTCTCCTGGCCTTTCCGCCCGGCGGCGATCATACCACAAAGAACAGCAGCGCCAGCGCGATCAGTCCGGCGCCCCAGCAGTAATAGGCAAAGGGATCGAGCGCCTCGAAATCGTGGCGGCGGAAATAGCGCATGAGGAAGGCGGTGCTGAGATAGGCGGTGATGCCCGCGACGGCGCCCGCGATCCAGACGGTCGTGCCGAAGGCGGCGGCCACTTCGGGATGGAAGAGATGCGGCACTTCGAGCACGGCGGCGCCGAGGATGATGGGCGTGGCGATCAGGAAGGAGAAATGCGCCGCCTCGCGATGATGAAAGCCGATCAGAAGCCCGCCCACCATGGTCGCGCCCGAGCGCGAAATGCCGGGGATGAGCGCGGTGCTCTGCCAGAGGCCGATGAGCAGCGCCTGGCGCCAGCTCATCTCGCCCAGGAGCTTCGTGCCGCCCTGCCGGCGCAGCCGCTCGCCGGCGAAGAGCAGCCCGCCATTGACCATGAGGAAGAACGCCGCCGCCGCCGGCGAGCCGAAAAGCGTGCGAAAGTACTTTTCGAAGACGAAACCCAACACCACGGCGGGGAGGGTGGCAAGGATGATGAGCCAGAGCAGGCGCCATTGCGCCTTGCGCTCGGCCACCGGACCCTGGCCGAAGAAGGCCAGCACAAGGCCCAGCCAGTCCCGCCAGAAATAGGCCAGCAATGCCGCCGCCGTGCCGAGATGCAGCACCACCAGAAACGGCAGGAAGGCGGCGCCGTGCTGGTCGATATTCCAGCCCAGCAGCTTCGGCAGCACCACGGCATGGCCGAGGCTGCTGACGGGAAAGAGCTCGGTGACCCCTTGCAGGACGGCGACGATAAGGGCTTGCAGAAGCGTCATGCGTCCTCGCGCAACGATGAGAGCCTCGTATGACCGCGCGCCAGCACGAGACTGTGCCAACCCGCGAGGCGGATGCGCCGCCGCAGCCTCAGGCGCCGGGCGCGATGCGCGGCGAGCACCGCGCGCTCCTGGCGCGCCAGCAGTCCCGACACCACGGCAACGCCGCCCGGCGCCAGCACGCGGGCGAGCGCCGGCGCCATCAGCACCAACGGCCGCGCCAGGATGTTGGCGAAGACGAGGTCGAATGGCTGCCCCGAACCGAGCCCGCGATAGCCGTCGGCGCGGCGGAGGTCGAGCAGCGATCCCATGCCGTTCGCCGCTGCGTTGCGCGCGGCGACGCGTACCGCTTCGGCGTCGATGTCGCGCGCCATGACGCGCCGCCGCCAGGTCTTCGCCGCCGCCATGGCGAGAATGCCGCTCCCCGTGCCCATGTCCAGCACGCGGGCAAAGCGCCGGCGCCGCGCCAGCGCGTCGAGCGCCAGCAGGCAGCCGCGCGTCGTCGCATGCTCGCCGCTGCCGAAGGCGGTCGCGGCATCGATGCAGAGCGCGATCGTGCCCGCGGGCGGCCGGGCGCGATAATGCGAGCCATGAATGAAATAGCGGCCGGCGCGCAACGGCGGAAAGCCCGCCTGATTCTCCGCCAGCCAGTCGCGTGGCGGCAGGCGCTCGATGCCGAGATCCGGCGGCGGGTCATCGCGGCCGGCCCAGGCCAGCGCGAGGCTTGCCTCGAGCAGGGCGCGCTCGGGCGGCGCGACGGCAAAGCCCTCGACCTGCCAGCCGCCACCGGTTTTCGCCTCGAAAGCGCTGACCGCGCCGCAGGCGGTGCCGAGCGCCGCCGCCGCGGCCTCGGCGGCGCCGGCATCGGCGACGACCGCGGCGACGCGCCAGACGCCCGCGGCGCTGTGATGCCGGCCGCTCAGGCCTTTTCCCCTCAGCCCGCAAGCCCGGCAAGCGCGCGGCGCTGCGCGTCGACCGCCTGCTCGAAGACCATGTCCTTCCAGTCATCGGCGTCGCCGTAAAAGGTGGCGCGGACCTGCGCCTTGATCTCGCGTCCCTGCGCGCTCTCGACCGCGCCGTGGTGGTGCAGCCAATTATCGGCGCGCACGGCGTCGATGGTATCCTCGAGCGAAAGGACGCCGTATTCGAGCCCCATGCCGGTGACCTCGACCGCCGGCAGCGCAGCCGCCAGGCCGGTCATGAGATCGCCGATCAGGTCGGAGGACGTCGAGGTGCCGAGCGCGGGAGAGGTGACGTTGTCGCCATACCACGCGCGGGCGCGGGCGAGTCCGGCGCTGCCCGGCGGGTGGACGATGATCTTCTCGCCATGGCCATAAGGGCCGAGGCCGGTATGATAGTCGATCACCGCGACGCGGCGCGCGCGCGACAGATGCTCGGCGGCGATGCGCAGGAAAACGCGCCGCGACCAGGTGGGTGCGGCGCCGCCGTAGAAGATGCCGTCGGCATGGCTGTATTGCCCGCTGGTGATCGCCTTTTGCAGCGCCGCGGCGCCATGGCGTTCGCCATAGGCGGCAAGTTGCGTCCGCGCCGAGCGCCGCGCCGTCTCGCTCCACTCGGCCGGGCAGAGCACATCGGCAAGCGCGAGGTAGCCGTCGTTGCGCGGCAACGGCCGGTCATACGCGACGAAGTTGCGGTTGAGATCGACATTGTCCTCGGTAACACGCCTGATCCAGGCGAAGCCGTAGGGGTTGATGGCGTGGATGGCAAGCAAAGCGGTATCGGCCGGCAATTCGCGGGCAAGCCCGCTGCGAAAGCTGCCCGTCTGCACGCCCGAGCCGCAGAAGCCCTCGGCGCCGTGGGTCGCCGACACCGTCACCAGCACCCGCGAGGCGTCGGCCGGGCCGAGCCAGGCGGCGTCGGTGGTCAGCGCCTCGCCCGCGGGGCCACGGACGCCGGTGTTGTCGTAGCGATGCAGCCTCGCGCCCGCCGCCTGCGCGGCCGCCAGGAAAGCGCCCCGCGCCTGCTGGTAACTGTCGGGAAAGTAATCGCGCACCATGTCAGGCTTTCTCCACAAAGGCATCCATCACCATCTTGTCGCCCGCCTTGTCGAAGCGAATGGCGAGCTTGTTGTCCTCGACGGTGCGCACCGTGCCATGACCGAATTTCCGGTGGAAGACGCGGTCGCCCGCGGCGAAGCCGCCGATGCGGCGCAGCTCGCGCCCGGCAGGTGGACCGGGCCGGCCTTCGACCAGCGGTGCGCGGCGGCCGAGCGGCCCGAGCCGCGTTAGATCCGGCCGGCCCCGGAAGGCGCCGGGCGACCAGTCGTCGGCGCCGAACGCGCCGGCGCGCGGATAAAGGCCGGGATCGGCCACCACCTCGAGATGCTCCGTCGGCAGCTCTGCGATGAAGCGCGACGGCAAGGTCGGCTGCCATTGGCCGTAGAGCCGGCGGTTGGCGGCGTAGGAGACATAGGCGCTCTGGCGCGCGCGGGTGAGGCCGACATAGGCAAGCCGCCGCTCCTCCTCGAGCCCGGCGCGGCCGTTATCATCCATCGCGCGTTGATTGGGGAACAGCCCCTCCTCCCAGCCCGGCAGGAACACGGCGTCGAATTCGAGGCCCTTGGCGCTGTGCAAGGTCATCATGCTGACCATGTCGCCCGAGGCCGAGGCGGTGTTCTCCATCACCAGGCTGACGTGGTCGAGGAAACCGCCGAGATTGTCGAACTCGGCCATGGCGGCGACGAGTTCCTTCAAATTCTCGAGCCGGCCCGGCGCTTCCGGCGATTTGTCCGCTTGCCACATCGCGGCATAGCCGGACTCGTCGAGCACCGTCGCCGCCAGCTCGGTGTGCAGCGTCGTCTCGGCGAGGCCGCGCCAGCGCACCAGTCCAGCGAGGAAGTCGCGCAGCGCCTTGCGCGCGACAGGCTTGAGTTCATCGGTCTCGGTCAGACGCTGGGCGGCCTCGGCAAGCGGAATCTGCCGCGAGCGCGCCAGTGCGTGAAGCGCCTGCAGCGTCACGTCGCCGATGCCGCGGCGCGGCGTGTTGACGATGCGTTCGAAGGCGAGATCGTCCGCCGGCTGATGGACGAGGCGCAGATAGGCGAGCGCGTCGCGGATCTCCAGCCGCTCGTAGAAGCGCGGGCCGCCGATGACGCGGTAGGGCAGGCCCAGCGTGATGAAGCGCTCCTCGAACTCGCGCGTCTGGAAGCCGGCGCGCACCAGGATGGCGATCCCGGCCAGCTTTTCGCCTCGGCGCCGGCGCGCCTCGATCTCGTCGCCGACCCAGCGCGCCTCCTCCTCGCCGTCCCACAGGCCGCGCAGCACGATGCGCTCGCCCTCGTTGAGCACGGTCCACAGCGTCTTGCCGAGCCGCCCCTCGTTCCTGGCGATGAGCGCCGAGGCGGCGGCGAGGATGTGCGGCGTCGAGCGGTAATTCTGCTCGAGCCGGACGATCCGCGCGCCGGGGAAGTCGCGCTCGAAGCGCAGGATGTTGCCGATCTCGGCGCCGCGCCAGGAATAGATCGACTGATCGTCGTCGCCGACGCAGCAGAGATTGCGATGGCCCTGCGCCAAGAGCCGCAGCCAGAGATACTGCGCCACGTTGGTGTCCTGGTATTCGTCGACTAGGATGTAGCGGAAGCGGTGTTGATAATCGGCGAGGATGTCGGCGCGGCCGGCGAAGATCGTGAGGTTGTGCAACAGCAGATCGCCGAAATCGGCGGCATTGAGGGTCGCCAGCCGCTCCTGATAAAGGCGGAAGAGCGCCGGGGCGCGGCCGTCGGCCAACTTCGAACGGTCGTCGGCCGACACCTTGTCCGGCGTCAGCCCGCGATCCTTCCAGCGCTCGAAGGCGGAGAGCAGCGCGCGCGGCGGCCAGCGCTTCTCGTCGATGCCCTCGGCAAGCGCGATCTGCTTCACCAGGCGAAGCTGATCGTCGGTGTCGAGGATGGTAAAGTTGGGCTTGAGCCCCACCACCTCCGCATGCCGGCGCAGGAGGCGGGCGGCGACCGAATGGAAGGTGCCGAGCCAGAGCCCCTCGGCGCTCTCTCCGATCATGCGCTCGAGCCGCTCGCGCATCTCCAACGCCGCCTTGTTGGTGAAGGTCACCGCCAGGATCTGGCTCGGCCAGGCGCGGCGGGTGGCGAGGATATGCGCGAGTCGCGTCGTCAGCACCCGCGTCTTGCCGGTGCCGGCGCCCGCCAGCACCAGGACCGGGCCGTCGACGGCCTCCACCGCTCGGCACTGTGCGTCGTTGAGGCCGGCGAGATAGGGCGGTGGCGTGGCGGTGGCAGCGACGGGGATGAGAGGCTCGGCCATCATCCCGTATATAGCACGGCGCCGGCCCGGCGGGAGGGGCGTGGCACGGCGGACGCACTCGCCGGATTTTGCGGCGCTTGCGGGCGAAATGGCTTGAGGGTCCTACCGGGACTCGCCTTATGATGCCCCGCCCATGCACGCCGCCATCATCATATTGGTGTTCATTTTCACCTATGTCGGCATGGCCGCCGGGCGGCTCCCCTGGCTTCAGGTCGATCGCACCGGCATCGCGCTGATGGGCGTCATCGCGCTGCTCGCCACCGAGACGGTGACGCTCGACGATCTCGGCGCCACGATCGACACCTCGACCCTGGTGCTGCTCTTCGCGCTGATGATCATCTCGGCGCAATTCCTCTATTCCGGCTTCTACGACCTCTGCGCCGAGTGGATCACCAGCCAGGGCGGCGGTCCGGCGCGGCTGCTGGCGGTCACGGTGGCGGTCTGCGGCGGGCTCGGCGCGCTGCTTGCCAACGACATCGTCGTCTTCGCCATGGCGCCGCTGCTCATCGCCGGCGCGCGCGCGCGGGGGCTCGATCCGCGCCCTTTCCTCCTCGCGCTCGCTTGCTCCATCAATGCCGGATCGGCGGCTACCGTGATCGGCAGCCCGCAAAACATCCTGATCGGCCAGGTCGGCAATCTCAGCTTCCACACCTTCCTGCTCGCCTGTCTCGTTCCGGCGATGGTCGGCCTGATCTGCGTCTTTGGCGTCATCTGGCTGCTGTGGCACGACCGCATCGAGGGCATGGTGCCGGCGGCGGCGGGCGAGGCTCCGGAGGTGCAGCTCCATCCGCACGACCGCTACCAGACGATCAAGGGCCTCGCCGCCATGGCGGCACTGCTGATCCTGTTCGCCACGACCATGCCGCGCGAAATCGTCGGCCTCGCCATCGCCGCGCTGCTGCTGGCGACGCGGAAATTCACCAGCCGCACCATGATCGCCGCCGTGGACTGGCCGCTGCTGCTGCTGTTCGTCTCGCTTTTCGCCATTACCGGCACGCTCGCCGATACGGGGCTGCCGTGGACGGTGATCTCGGCGCTCCAGGGCGTCGGCCTGCTGCCCGACAGCCTCGCCGTGCTGACGCCGCTCACGCTGCTCATGAGCAACATCATCGGCAATGTGCCTTCGGTCATCCTGCTGCTGCAGGTCTGGCCCAGCCCGCCGCAAGGCGCGCTCTACGCGCTGGCGCTGCTCTGCTCGCTCGCCGGCAATCTGCTGCTCGTGGGATCGCTCACCAACCTCATGGTCGTCGAGCGCGGCGCCGCCTTCGGCGTGCGCATCAGCTTCGCCGAATACGCCCGGGCGGGCGTGCCGATCACCTTGCTGTCGATGGGCTTCGCCGTGTTCTGGCTCGCCTGGACGGGCTGGCTGCCGCTCTGGCCGGGCGGTGGCGAATGAGTGCAATCGCGATTCGCGCCGCGAGGCGCGAGGATGTCGGCCTTCTCCTGGGCTTCATCCGCGACCTCGCCGCCTTCGAGCGCCGGCCCGACGCGGTCAGCGCCAGCGAGGACGACCTTCTGCGCGACGGCTTCGGCCCCATCCCGCGTTTCGAGGCGCGGCTCGTCTTCTGCGACGGCAGGCCCTGCGGCTTCAGCCTGTTCTTCACCAGCTACTCGACGTGGGAGGGGCGGCCCGGACTCTATCTCGAGGATATCTATGTCGCCGATTGGGCGCGGCGCCGGGGCGTCGGGCGCAGGCTCATCGCCGACCTCGCCGCGCTGGCGCTGGCGCGCGGCTATCGCCGGCTCGACCTCTCCGTGCTCGACTGGAACCCGGCACGCGGCTTCTACGAACGGATCGGCATCCGCCACAATGCCGGCTGGGTGCCCTATCGCGTGCACGGCGAAGCGCTCGCGGCCTTGGCGCGCCTTGCCGAAGATTGACGGGGAGACGCTATTCCTGAGCGGCGGGGACGAGCGCGTCTTCCGCGACGACGCGATTGCGGCCGGTGCGCTTGGCCTGATAGAGCGCGTCGTCGGCGCGGCGCACGGTCTGAAGGAGCTGCTCGCCCGGCCGGTAGCAGCTCACGCCGATCGACAGCGTGATGGTGCCGAAATCGTCGCCGGTGTTCTTGCGCACGATGCGCCGTCGCATGATGGTGTGACGGATCTGGTCGGCGAGCCCGACGGCGTCCTTGAGCCGCGTCTGCGGCAGGATGATGGCGAACTCCTCGCCGCCGTAGCGCGCCGGCGTATCGCGGCCCTTGACGCAGTCGGTGAGCGTGCGCGCCACGAGGCGCAGCACCTGGTCGCCGAGCTGGTGGCCGTAGGTGTCGTTGAATTGCTTGAAGCGGTCGATGTCGGCGATCAGCAGGCTGAGCGCTTCGCCGCTCTCCATGGCATCGCGCGCCGCCTCGCGCAACCGGCTGTCGAAGAACTTGCGGTTGGGGATGCCGGTAAGCGCGTCCGTCAGCGCCTCGCGCCGCACCACTTCGAGATTCTGGCGGAGCTCGGCGATCTCGCCGGAGGACGCGGTCAGCCGGTCTTCGAGGCTGCGGTTGCGCTCGGCCATGCGCTGCGTCTCGAGGATCAGGCCCGAGACCAGCGCGCGCATATCCTCATCGCCCGGCGCGCCGCCCATATCGCTGGAATACTGGTCAAGCGTCTTGCCGAAGGCTTTGGCGTCGCCGGTCGCCGATTTGACGTAGCGCATGACCTGGTCGACGGCGTATTGCAGCCGGCCGCCGGTCTCGTTCAGCAGGTTGAAATGCCGGCCGGTATCGCAAAAGCGGTTATAAAGCTCGGCGTTGAGCGCCTGGGTGAATTCCTGCTGGTTGGAGATCAGGATGTCGATGGTCCGCTTCAGCTCCGGCAAGAGGCCGGTGGCATAAGCGTACCAGACGGCATAGTTCTCCGGCGTCGGCGGCACCTCGCGGGCAAGCATGCCCGCGAGGGCTGCCTCGGAGAACCCCTTTGCCTGCCTGAAATCGTCGGCCTGCGCCATCGGTCTTGGACTCTGCTATTACGGGCAGGCGGCCCCCATCGCCCTATCCCCGGTGGATCATGCCGGAGCTTTCTTGCGAAATCGTTGCCAAGAAGGCTCCGCCCACCCGTTAGGATGAACCCCCCGCCGGAGATGCCCGATGCCCCCTCCCCTCAGCCCGTTCAAGACCGCCGTCCAGCCGGATTGGATCGACTACAACGGGCACATGAATGTTGCTTTTTATGTTCTAGCTTTCGACAAGGCGACGGATGGGCTGCTCGACCATCTCGGCCTGGGCGAAGGCTATCGGCGCGCCATCAACTGCTCGATCTACGTGCTCGAGGCGCATGTCACCTATGACCGCGAGCTGAAGCTCGGCGAGACCCTCGCCATCGATACGCAGCTCATCGACGCCGACATGAAGCGCCTGCACTTTTTCCATCGCATGACCCATGCCGCGGCGGGCTATCTCGTCGCCACCAGCGAGCTGCTGGCGCTGCATGTCGATCTCGGCGGGCCGAAAGCCGCGCCAATGCCGCCGACGGCGCTCGTCGCGGTGGACCGCCTGCTGGCGGCTCACCGCCTGCTGCCACCGCCGCCGCAGCTCGGCCGCCGCATCGCGATCAAGCGGGCCACCTGATGCTGCACCCGCTGGCGCTGCTGGGACGCCGCGGCACCTGGTTTCTGGCGGCCGGCTTGTTCGTCGGCCTCGTCCTGCCGCCGCTTGCGACGCTGGTGCGTCCGGCGCTCAACACGCTCATCTTTCTGCTGACGGCGGCGAGCTTCCTCGGCGTCGACGGGCCGGCGCTCGCCGCGCATGCGCGTCGCCCGGGGCTGCTGGCGCTGGTTCTGGCCTGGATCCTGGTGGCGGCGCCAGCGGCGACGGCATTGGCGGCGCAGGCGCTGGGCCTGCCGCCGCCGCTCGCCCAGGGCGTGGTGCTGTGGGCGGCGTCGCCGCCGCTGCTCTCGGCGCCGGCGATCGCGCTGCTGCTTGGGCTCGACGGCGCATTGGCGCTCATTCTGATGGTGAGCGGCATCTTTCTCATGCCGTTCACCCTGCCGCCCCTGGTGCTGGGGCTGATCGGCCTCAAGCTCGGCATCGGCATCCTGCCGCTGATGCGCAGCCTCCTGCTCTTCATCGGCGGCGCGGCGCTGCTCGGACTGGCGCTGCGCCGGCTCATCGGCACAGCGCGGCTGCGCCGCCACGCACTCGAGCTCAATGGGCTCAACGTGCTCATCCTGCTGCTGTTCGCCGTCGCCGTCATGGACGGCGTCGGCCCGTTGCTGCTGGCAAAGCCGCAGCAGGTGCTGCTCTACGCCGGCACCGCGCTGGGGGCGAGCCTCGCGCTGCAGGCGCTGACCTTCCTCGTCTTCGCCTTTCTGCCGCGGCTCTCGGCGCTGACCATCGGCCTCGTCGGCGGCAACAACAACATGGGGCTGGTATGGGCAAGCCTCGGCGCGGCGGCGACGCCGGAGCTCACCTTGTTCTTCGCCATGGTCCAGCTACCGATCTATCTCCTGCCGGCGGCGCTGAAGCCCGTCTATCGCCGCCTCGGCGCCGAGCAGCCGCACGGCGCGGACTGAACGGCCGGCCGCCGCCTCAGGTCGCGATCGCCTCGAGGCGCAGGCGCGTGACCTTGGGGCCGAACAGGCCGATGACGATGAAGACGACGATCATCGCCGCGGCGATAACGCTGAAAACCCCGATCGGCCCGTAATTGCCCAGGAAGAACTGAATGATGAAGGGGGAAAAGATGGTGCTGAACCGGCTCCAGGAATAGACGAAGCCGACCGCCTGGGCGCGGATGCGCGTGGGATAGAGCTCCGCCTGATAGGCATGGAAGGAGAAGGAGAGCCAGTTCCCCGACAGCGTGATCAGGATGCCGAAGATGAGGAGCGGCATCATGTCGCGCTGTTCCGCGAACAACAGCCCGAACACGGCGATGCCGATGGCCGCCCAGGCGATCTGCCATTTGCGCTCGAACTTATCGGCAAACCAGATGCCGATGAGCGGGCCGACCGGGTTGGCGATGGCGATGATGAAGGTGTATTCGAGCGAGGTCGTGAGGCTGATGCCCTTGGAGATCATGAATTGCGGAACCCAGGCCTGAAAGCCGAATAGCCGATGGTCTGGAAGAGGTTGTAGATCACCAGCATGACCGTGCGGCCGCGATACTGATCGTTCCACATCTCGCTCCAGGCGCCGCGCTTGGCTTCGTCCTCGCCGGCAAGCGTCTGGGGCGACGGCAGCCGGCCGCCTTCAGCCGTGGCGACGCGCTCCATCTCGGTGACGACGCGATCGGCTTCTTCCATCCGGCCGTGCTGCGCCAGCCAGCGCGGCGACTCCGGCAGCCCCAGGCGGATCCACCAGATGAAGATGGCGCCCAGCGAGCCAATGATGACCACCCAGCGCCAGCCATCGAAGCCGAGAAAGGCGAAGGGTGGCGCCATGAGATAGGCGAGCAGCGCGATCGTCGGCACGGCGGTGTACATGACGGCTTGGTTGAAGGCGAATGCCGGGCCGCGCCGCTCCTTGGGCACCAACTCCGACAGATAAGTGTCGACGTTCACGAGCTCGACCCCGAGGCCGATGCAGGCGATCATCCGCCAGAGATCGACGCCGAAGGGCGTCTGCTGGAAGGCGAGGACGAAAGAGCCGATCGAGTACCAGATCAGCGCGAAGGTGAAGATCGAGCGCCGCCCGAAGCGGTCGGAGAGCCAGGAAAAGGCGAGAGTGCCGATGAAAAGCCCGAGGAAGAGCGCCGCGACGAAGCTGGCGAGGCTGCCGAAATCGAGCGGATTGGGCCCGAGCTTGAACAGGCCGCTCTTGACCAGGCCGGCACCGACGGCGGCGGTAAAGAAGAGATCATAGAACTCGAACCAGCCGCCCAGCGAGATCAGCACGATAAGCTTGCGCGTGTAGCTCGATGGCGGCAAACGGTCGATGCGTGCGGCGATGGTCACCGCGGATGACGTGGCCATTGTTTTTCCTCCCCCCGTTTTGACGCTTCGGTCAATTCGGGCGCCGCATGCTCCCACAGCGGCGCAAGGAGGTAAAGCGCGGCAACCGGCTAGATGCGCGCTCGGCCCTGCCCTAGGATCCGGCGCGAGCCGTTCCCATCTCAGGAGCACTATAGCCTGGAGTGAGCGAGATGAGCGACCTGCCACGTCGCGTCGATATCCACGAGGAAGGCCCGCGCGAAGGCTTCCAGATCGAGCCCGGCCCGATCGCCACCGAGCGCAAGGTGGCGCTCATCGACGCCTTGTCCGAGACCGGGCTGAAGCGCATCCAGATCGCGTCCTTCGTCAATCCCAAGCGCGTGCCCGGCTGGGCCGACGCCGAGGCGGTGGTCGAGGGCATCCGGCCGCGCGACGGCGTGCGCTACACCGCGCTGTGGCTCAACGAGAAGGGGCTGGAGCGGGCGATCGCGCTCAAGGGCCGGCTGTCGCTGCGCGGCACCATCTCGCTCTGCGCCTCGGAGCCCTTCATCCTGCGCAACCAGAACAGCACTCTCGCCGAGAACGCCCGCGTGCAGCATGCGCAGATCGAGATCTGCAAGGCCAAGGGCGTGCCGGTCGAGGGCATCTCGATCATGGCGGCGTTTGGCTGCAATTTCGCCGGCGACATCGCGCCCGAGACCGTCACCGACCGGGTGCAGGAGGGCCACGATATCGCCGCGGCGCACGACCTCCCGGTGAAGACGCTGTCGCTCGCCGACACCATGGCCTGGGCGACCCCCGCCGCCATCAAGCGCGTCGTCGGCGCGGTGCGCGAGCGCTGGCCGGAGCTGCGCATCAACCTCCATCTCCACGACACGCGCGGCCTCGGCCTCGCCAACGCCTATGCCGGGCTGGAGATGGGGATCGCGAGCTTCGACGCCTCGGTCGCCGGCCTCGGCGGCTGCCCCTTCGCCGGCCACAAGGGCGCGGCCGGCAATGTCTGCACCGAGGACCTCGTCTTCTTGTGCCAGGAAATGGGCATCGAGACCGGCATCGATATCGACCGGCTGATCGCCGCCGCCCGGCTCGCCGAGGAGATCGTCGGCCATCCCTTGCCGGGCTCGGTGATGCGCGGCGGGACGCTGAAAAAATACCGCCGGCCCGTGACCGCGGCCGCTTCTTAATCCGTCGCAACCACCCCCGCCCGCGCCAGCGCGGAAATCTCCGCCTCGCTCAAGCCCGCCTCCGCCAGGATTTCGCGCGTGTGCTCGCCCAAGCGCGGCGCTTGGCGGCGCAGGCCGGGCCGCTCGCCCGCAAGCTCGATCGGAAGCCGCGGCAGCTTGGTGCGGATGCCGCCGGGAAGGATGGCGTCCACCAGCCCGGCGCTTGCATTGAGATGGAGGTCGTCGAAGAGATCGGCGGTGCGCGCCACCGGCGCATAGGGAACGCTCGCCAGCTCGCAACGGGCGGCGATCTCCGCCTTGGTGAAGCCGGCCAGGAGATCCGCGACGACCGGCAGCAGCCAAGGCCGTGCCGTCACCCGGTCCTCGTTGGTGGCGAGTCGGGGGTCGGCGAGCAGGTCGGGCCGGGCGAAGACCTCGCAGAAGCGCGCCCAGTGTCCGTCGCTGGTGACGGCGATAAAGATTTGGTCGTCATCGGCGGTCCGGAAGGTCTGGTAGATGCCCCAGCCGCCGAGGCGTGACGGCATCGGCGGCATTTCCTCGCCGGTGGCCGCCTCGGCCGCCATGTGCTGCCCCATCATGAAGACCGTCGATTCGAAGAGCGCGCTCTTGACCAGCTCGCCTCTGCCGGTCTGGTCGCGCCGGCGCAGCGCCGCGAGGACGGCGATGACGGCAAAGGCGCCGCCCATGATATCGACCACCGACGTGCCGGCGCGCAGCGGCTGCCCCCTGGGACCGGTCATGTAGGCGAGACCGCCCATGAATTGCACGACCTCATCGAGCGCCGGGCGACGCTCGTAGGGGCCGGAAAGAAAACCCTTGAGGGAGCAATAGATCAGGCGCGGGTTGCGCGGCGCCAGCGCGGCGTAGCCGCAGCCGAGGCGGTCCATGGTGCCGGGCGCGTAGTTCTCGAGCAGCACGTCGGCCTCCCCCGCCAGAAGGAGCGCGAGCTCGAGCCCCGCCGGCTGCTTCAGATCAACGGCAAGGCTGCGCTTGTTGCGGTTGAAATAGCCGAAGAAGCCGGCGCCAAAGCCGGTCAGCCGTCGCGTCGTGTCGCCGGCGGGTGCCGGCTCGATCTTGATGACGTCGGCGCCGAGATCGGCAAGCACCAGGCCGGCGCTCGGCCCCATGACGGTTTGGGTGAATTCGAGGACACGCAAGCCGGCAAGCGGCGGGGCAGCGGGGGCGGCTTCGGGCATGGGGCTCATGTTGGACGGCCAACCCAAAGTTTCCAGCCCTGTTAACCCAACGTCAGGGGATTTGCGCCAAGAATGCGCGGCCAGCAAGGAGGCCACAGGTGCTCAAGGATTCGACCGCTCCCAGTCGCGACTCGGCGGACGCCGCCCCCACGAGATCGACGGTGCGGTTGCGCCAGCTCGACCGCGAGCTCGACCAGGAGCAGGCGCTGCAAATGGGCGCCGCCGGCCTCGGTTTCATCGGCGCCATCCTGAGCGTCACCGTCAACCCGGCCTTTGCGCTGCTGCCGGCGATGGCGTTCGCCACGCTCGGCCAGTACGCGGTGCAGGGCTGGTGTCCGCCGGTGGCGCTGCTCGCCCGGCTTGGCCTCCGGAGCAGCAAGGAGATCGACCGCGAGCGCTATGCGCTGGCGGCCGCCATCGAAGAGCCGGCGCTGCCCGACGCAAGCCGCGCTGGGGCGGACTGAGCGGCCGGTCTCCGCACGCCGGACCGTCGGCGTGCGGGCATTCGCGGTTGCAAGAGCAACCGCTGGCGCCCGCCGGCGACAGACAACCCGTTCGAGCGCTTCGCGATCGAACCCTCGGCGGCCGACCGCACAGCGGTCGCCCGGATTGTCCGCCTTGCGCCTGCGCCTATACCGAGAAATACTTCGCCTGCGGGTGGGTGACGACGATGGCCGAGGTCGATTGCTCGGGATCGAGCTGGTCCTCCTCGGTCAGCGACACGCCGATCTCCTCGGCGTCGAGCAACGCCAGCAACTGGCGCTGGTCGGCGAGGTTGGGACAGGCGGGATAGCCGAAAGAGTAGCGGCTGCCGCGATAGCCCTGCTGCAGCAACATCTCGATGTCGCGCGCCTCCTCGCCGGCGAAGCCCAGCTCGGCGCGGATGCGCTTGTGGGTGTATTCCGCCATCGCCTCCGCCATCTCGACGGACAGGCCGTGGAGGTAGAGGTAATCCCGGTAGCGGTTCTCGCCGAACCACTCGCGCGCCGCTTCCGAGGCGCGCGGCCCCATGGTGACGACCTGCAAGCCGACGACGTCGCGCTCATTGTCGCCGACGTCGCGGAAGAAATCGGCGATGCAGAGGCCGCCTTCCCGGTTCTGGCGCGGGAAGGAAAAGCGCGCCACCTCGCTCGTCCCGTCCTCGCCGAACAGGATGAGGTCATTGCCCTCGGCGGCGCATTTCCAATAGCCGTAGGCGGCCTGCGGCACCAGGATGTCCTGCTGGATTGCCGCGTCGAGCAGGCGCTGCAGGATCGGGCGCAGCTCCTTATGCGCCCAGATCTTGAACGCTTCGAGCGTGCGCCCGTCCTTGCGGAAGCCCCAATGGAATTGATAGAGCATGCGCTCGTTGAGATAGGGCACCAACGCCTTCACCGGCACGCGCGCGACGGTGCGCGCGCCCCAGAAGGGCGGCACCGGCACATGGATGCCGCGCGTCAGCTCCTGGCGGCGCCAGCGGATCTCCTCGAGGTCGACCGGCCGCAATGGCCGCGCGTCGGCGGCGCGGCCCAGCTTGCGCTTCTCGTTGACCGGGCGGCCGCGATTCCTCGCCCGCAGCTCGGCGAGATGCGCGTCGAACCGGCCGTTCACCACCTTGTCCATCAAGGCAAGACCGTCGAAGGCGTCGCGCGCATAAGCGACGCGGCCTGAGGCATAGGCCTTGACGCAGTCCTCCTCGACATAGCGCCGCGTCAGCGCCGCGCCGCCCAGCATCACCGGCATGGAGAGGCCCTGCCGCGTCATCTCCTCGAGGTTCTCGCGCATCACCACGGTCGATTTCACCAAGAGGCCGGAGAGGCCGACGGCGTCCGCCTTGTACTGCGCCGCGGCGTCGAGAATGGCGTTGATCGGCTGCTTGATGCCGAGATTGACCACGCGGTAGCCGTTGTTGGTGAGGATGATGTCGACGAGGTTCTTGCCGATGTCGTGCACGTCGCCCTTGACGGTGGCGAGCACGATCGTGCCTCTCTGCTGGCCCTCGACGCGCTCCATATGCGGCTCGAGCCAGCCCACCGCCGCCTTCATCGTCTCGGCCGATTGCAGCACGAAGGGAAGCTGCATCTTGCCGGCGCCGAACAGCTCGCCCACCACCTTCATGCCGTCGAGCAGGAAGGTGTTGATGACGTCGAGCGGCGAATGCGCCTTGAGCGCCAGCGCCAGGTCTTGCTCGAGCCCCTGCCGGTCGCCGTCGACGATGCGCTGCTTCAATCGCTCCTCGACGGTCTCCGCCCGCGCCTTCTTCGCGGTCTTCGCCGCCGCCCGGTTTTCGAAGAGGGCGATGAACGCCTGCAACGGGTCATAACCCTCGCGCCTGCGGTCGAAGATCAGATCCTCGGCGACCCGCACCTCCGCCTCGGGAATGCGGTGGAGCGGCATGATCTTCGAGACATGGACGATGGCGCCGGTCAGTCCGCGCTTCAGCGCATGGTCGAGGAAGACCGAGTTCAGCACGTGGCGCGCCGCCGGGTTGAGGCCGAAGGAGATGTTGGAGAGGCCGAGGATGATCTGGCACTCCGGCAACTCGCGCGAGAGGCGCTCGATCGCCTCCAGCGTCCACAGGCCGAGCTTGCGGTCGTCCTCGTTGCCGGTGCAGATGGTGAAGGTGAGCGGATCGAACATCAGATCCGCCGGCGGCAGGCGGTGGCGCCCGCAGGCAAAGTCATGGAGCCGGTGCGCGACCTCGAGCTTGCGCCCGACTTCCTTGGCCATGCCCTGCTCGTCGATGGTGAGCGCGATGACCGCGGTGCCGAAGCGGCGGGCGAGATCGAGCCGCTTCGCGGCCGGCGCCTCGCCGTCCTCGAAATTGATCGAGTTCAGGATCGGCTTGCCGCCATAGAGCTTGAGCGCCGCTTCGAGCACCGGCAGCTCGGTCGAATCGATCACCAGCGGCGCGCTCACCGCGCCGCGCATGCGCGTCACCGCCTCGGCCATATCGGCGACCTCGTCGCGGCCGACGAAGGCGGTGCAGAGGTCGAGGGCGTGCGAGCCCTCCTTGGCCTGCTCGCGCGCCATCTCGACGCAGCCGTCCCAGTCGCCCTTCTCCTGGAGCTGGCGGAACTGCTTGGAGCCGTTGGCATTGCAGCGCTCGCCGATCGACAGATAGGCGTTCTCCTGGCGCAGCGCGGTCTGGCCGTAGAGCGAGGCGATGGACGGCACCCAGAGGCTGCGGCGCGATTTGGGTCGCGGCCGGAAGCCGTCGGGAGCGAGCCGCCGCAGCATGGCGTCGAGCGCCTTGATATGCGGTATGTCGGTGCCGCAGCAGCCGCCGATCAGGTTGACGCCGTCCTCGGTGACGAAGCGCTCCTGCCATTGCGCCAGCTCGGCGGCGCTCAGCGGATAATGCGTGTGACCGTCGACCAGCTCGGGCAGGCCGGCATTGGGCTGCACCGAAAGCAGGCCCGGCCAGGCCTCGCTCAGCCATTTGACGTGCTCGGCCATCTCCAGCGGACCGGTGGCGCAGTTGAGGCCGATCATCGGCACATCGAGCGCGCCGATCACCGTGGCGGCGGCGGCGATGTCGGAGCCGACCAGCAGCGTGCCGGTGGTCTCGACCGTCACCTGGACGAAGATCGGAATGTCCCCGGCGCAATCGGCGCGGGCGCGCTTTGCCGCGTTCACCGCCGCCTTGATCTGCAGCGTGTCCTGGCAGGTCTCGACCAGGATGGCGTCGACCCCGCCATCGACGAGGCCGCGGCATTGCACGGTGAGCGCGTCCTCGAGCGTCTGATAGTCGATATGGCCGAGCGAGGGCAGCCTGGTGCCGGGGCCGACCGAGCCGATGACGAAGCGCGAGCGGCCGTCGCCGGCAAAAGCTTCCACCGCCTCGCGCGCCAGCTCCGCCGAGCGGCGGTTTACCCCATAGGCCTTCTCGGCGATGCCGAACTCTCCCAGCGTCACCGGCGAGCCGCCGAAGCTGTTGGTCTGCACCGCGTCGGCGCCGGCGCCGAGATAGCCCCGATGGATCTCGCGCACGAGATCGGGCCGGCTCTCGCACAGGATGTCGGTGCAGTTCTCGTGGCCGTGATAGTCGCGCTCGACGTCGAGATGGCGCGCCTGCATCTGCGTCCCCATGGCGCCGTCGCACAGCAGCACCCGGTCCCTGAGATAGTCGAGGATATGCGGCATGGCTCTAGATTCCGGCATTGGGTGTGGCGGCACCCCCCGCCCCTCCCTCCCCCTCAAGGGGGGAGGGGGAAGAGCGCTCCAATCCCCTTCCCCCTTGAGGGGGAGGGTTAGGGTGGGGGGAACCACGCACGCCGATCATGTGGCAGATGGCGACGATGAGATCGGCGCGGTTCAGCGTATAGAAATGGAACTCGTTGATCCCCGCCGCCTGCAGCAGGCGGCATTGCTCGGCGGTGATCGAGGCGGCGACGAGGCGCCGCGTGTCGGGATCGTCGTCGAGCCCATCGAACATCGGCGCCATCCAGGGAGGCAGCGAGGCGCCGCAAGTGGCGGCGAATTTCTTCACCTGGGCGAAATTCGTGACCGGCAGGATCCCCGGCACGATCGGCAGGCCGATGCCGCCCGCGGCGGCGCGGTCGACAAAGCGCAGATAGACCTCGACGTCGAAGAAGAACTGGGTGATGGCGCGGGTGGCGCCGGCATCGATCTTGCGCTTCAAATTGTCGAGATCGGCGGCGGCGCTCGGCGCCTCGGGATGGGTCTCGGGATATGCCGCGACGCTGAGCTCGAAATCGGCGACCCGGCGCAGCCCCGCGACGAGATCGGCGGCATAGGGATATCCGCCCGAGGTCGGGCGGTAAGGCCCCTCGCCCGGGGCCACGTCGCCGCGCAGCGCCACGAGATGGCGGATGCCCGCCTCCCAATAGCGCCGCGCGATGTCGTCGATCTCCGCCCTGTCGGCGCCGATGCAGGTGAGATGCGCCGCGGGCTCGAGCCCGGTCTCGCGGCGGATGCGCAGCACCGTGCCGTGGGTGCGCTCGCGCGTGCTGCCGCCGGCGCCATAGGTCACGGAGACGAAACGCGGACCCAAGGGCTCGAGCCGCTTCACCGTTTCCCACAGCTTCGCCGCCATCTCCGGCGTCTTCGGCGGGAAGAACTCGAAGGAGACCAGCGGCCGCGCGCCGGCGCGGACCGGCTCGGCCGCGAGCAGCGCCTGGCGCGCACCGATCATGTCGGCGCTCCCGCCGCCTTGCGCGCGGGCGCGGCGGCGGCGGCCTCGGCCGCGGCGCGGCGACGGGCCGGCCAGAGCGAGACGGTCAGCGGATCACCCGGCAAACGGCGCACCGTCTCGGGCTCGAGCCCGGCGGCGCGGCACCAGAGGGTCATCTCGGCATCGGCGAAGCCCAGGCGGCGATGGGCGTGCTCGGTGCGCAGGAACTCAAGCGCGTGCGGCGCGAAATCGACGATCACGAGGCGCCCGCCGGGCCGCAGCACCCGCGCCGCCTCGGCGATCACCTGCGCCGGATGCTCGGCGTAATGCAGCACCTGATGGATCACCGCCGCGTCGAAAGAGGCGCCGGCGAGCGGTAGCTGATACATGTCGGCCTGGCGGATCGAGCAGTTGCGCAGCGCCGCGCGCTCGAGATTGACCCGCGCCACCGCCAGCATCTCGCGCGAGAGATCGACGCCGAGGGCGCGCTCGACGCGCGGGCCGAAGATTTCCAGCATCCGCCCGGTGCCGGTGCCGATGTCGAGGAAATCATGGAGTTCCTCCGTCGGCAGCAGCCGGACCAGCGCCGCCTCGACCTCCTTCTCGTCGATATAGAGCGAGCGGATGCGGTCCCAGCGCGCGGCGTTGGCGCGGAAATAGGCGGCCGCCTGCTCGGCCCGCTGGCGCTGGACCTGGGCGAGCCGCTCGCGATCGAGCGCCAGCGTGGGATCCGCCTCCGGCAGCAGCTCGAGCAGGAGGCGGGCCAGCGCGCCGTGCTCGGCCCGGCGATAGAACACCCAGCTTCCCTCGCGGAAGCGGTCGAGCAGCCCGGCATCGCAGAGCAGCTTCAAATGGCGCGACACCCGCGGCTGGCTCTGCCCCAGGATCTCGGTGAGCTCGCCGACCGTAAGCTCGCCCTGAGCGCAAAGGACCAGCAATCTCAACCGCGTCGGCTCCGCCGCGGCGCGCAATCCCGACAACAGGTCGTCCATCCCGCCTCCTGGCAGTCATCATAATGTGCAAATATAAAGATATCTTTATACATTTTGCAAGTTATCATTGTCGCTGGACAGCCCTTACCCTTTGAAGACTCGGTGACGGCTGCGCCGTGCCACCGGCGAGCAGGCGCGCACCGGTAGGTCTTTCCGGCGACGCGCTGGCGTTTTCGCGCCGGCCATGGTAGCGAAAGGCAAGGAAGGGGGCATTGCCGGCGTCGGCCGCGCATGCGCGGAGGCCCGGGGCGTCTCCTGCAACCGTCGGCGTCGCCCCCGACGCCGGTCACAGCGAAGGCTCGAACCAGCCATGCTCCTGCGCCGACCGCTCCGCCTGTTGTTTCTGGTCTTGGGTCTCAGCCTTGCCGGCGCCGGCGCGTTCGCCGACGGGGATGCGGCGGGGTTCGTCAACGACCTCGTCAACCGGGCGCTGAAAGCGCTCGACGACAAGCAGCTCGCCAATGAGGACCGCGCCCGGCAGTTCCGCGACATGCTCGACCGCGATTTCGACATGACGCGCATCGCGCGCTTCGTGCTCGGCCGCTATTGGAACGACGCGCGCGAGGAGGAGAAGCAGCAGTTCCAGAAGCTGTTCGAGGAATACGTCGTTCGCGCCTACGCCCAGCGCTTCAGCGAGTACAGCGGCGAGACGGTGAAGATCACGGGCTCGCGGCCGGAAAGCGAGATCAACACGCTGGTGCAGAGCCAGATCATCCGCCCCAACGGCGCGCCGCCGGCCAAGGTCGACTGGCGCGTGCGCAAGGACGGCGGCGGCTACAAGATCGTCGACGTCGATGTCGAGGGGGTCAGCATGATCCTGACCCAGCGCGAGGAGTTCAGCTCGGTCATCCAGCGCAGCGGCGGGCTCGCCGGCCTCAACAAGACGCTGCAGGAAAAGCTCGCCAGCGGCGACAACAGCCTCGCCTCGCCGCCGCCGAAGCAGGAATAGGGTGGCGGGAGAAGTCGTCAGTCATCAGTTATCAGTTGTCAGTTGGGATCCACCCTTCTCTGCCCCGCCTCTCTTGATCTGCCCCTCCCCCCTTGAGGCGGAGGTCGGGTGGGAGGTGGTCGCAGGCTCCGCCGCATGCAGAGAACACGAGAATTGTCCGCACGGTGCGGGCTTTCGCGGTTGCTGCGCAACCGCTGGCGCCCGCCGGCGTGACGCTAAGCGTCACGCCCGCGTCAGCGGCTTGTAGCGCAGGCGGTGCGGCTGGTCGGCGGCGGCGCCGAGCCGGCGCCGGCGGTCGGCCTCGTAGTCGGCGTAATTGCCTTCGAACCAGACCACCTGGCTGTCGCCTTCAAAGGCGATGATGTGGGTGGCGATGCGGTCGAGGAACCAGCGGTCATGGCTGATGACCGCGGCGCAGCCGGGAAACTCCAGCAGCCCTTCCTCGAGCGCGCGCAGGGTATCGACGTCGAGATCGTTGGTCGGCTCGTCGAGCAGCAGGACGTTGGCGCCCGTCTTGAGCATCTTGGCGATGTGGACGCGGTTGCGTTCGCCGCCGGAGAGCTGGCCCACCTTCTTCTGCTGATCGCTGCCGCGGAAATTGAACAGCGAGCAATAGGCGCGGCTCGGCATCTTGCGCCGGCCGAGATCGATCTCGTCATTGCCGGCGGAGATTTCCTCCCACACGCTCTTCTCGGCCGCCAGCGTGTCGCGCGACTGGTCGACATATCCCAACTTCACCGTCTCGCCGAGGCGGATGCTGCCTTTGTCCGGCGTCTCCTGGCCGGTGATCATGCGGAAGAGCGTGGTCTTGCCGGCGCCGTTGGGGCCGATGATGCCGACGATGCCGCCGGGCGGAAGGCGGAAGGAGAGATCCTCGATCAGCAACCGGTCGCCATAGGCCTTGGCGATATGCTCGGCCTCGATGACGAGATCGCCGAGCCGCGGGCCCGGCGGCAGCACGATCTGCGCCGTCTCGGGCGCCTTCTCCTTGCTTTGCGCCACCAGGCTCTCATAGGCGGTGATGCGCGCCTTGCTCTTGGCTTGGCGGGCGCGCGGGCTCTGGCGCACCCATTCGAGCTCGCGCTCCAGCGTGCGCTGGCGCGCCACCTCCTGCTTGCCCTCCTGCTCCAGCCGCTTCTGCTTCTGCTCGAGCCAGCCGGAATAATTGCCCTCATAGGGAATACCGCGGCCGCGATCGAGCTCGAGGATCCAGCCCGCGACCTCGTCGAGGAAATAGCGGTCGTGGGTGACGGTGACGACGGTGCCGGCATAGTCGGCGAGGAAGCGCTGCAGCCAGGCGACGCTTTCGGCGTCGAGATGGTTGGTGGGCTCGTCGAGCAGCAGCAGATCCGGCCGCTGCAGCAGCAACCGGCAAAGCGCCACGCGCCGGCGCTCGCCGCCCGAGAGCGTCGCGACATCGGCATCGCCCGCCGGGCAGCGCAGCGCGTCCATGGCGATCTCCACCGTGCGGTCGAGCTCCCAGCCATTGACGGCGTCGATCTTCTCCTGCAGCTCGCCCTGCTCGGCGATGAGCGCGTTCATCTCCTCCTCGGACAACTCCTCGGCAAAGCGCGCGCTCACTTCCTCGAAGCGCTGCAGCAGCGCCACGATCTCGCCGAGCCCCTCACGGACATTGCCGGCCACGTCCTTTTCGGCATCGAGCTGCGGCTCCTGCGGCAGGTAGCCCACCTTGGCGCCCTCGGCGGCCCAGGCCTCGCCCGCGAAATCCTGGTCGATACCAGCCATGATGCGCAGCAGGGTCGATTTGCCGGCGCCGTTCGGCCCGAGCACGCCGATCTTGGCGCCGGGTAGGAAGGAGAGCCAGATGTCCTTCAGCACCTCGCGCCCGCCCGGATAGGTCTTCGCCAGACCTTTCATGACATAGATGTACTGATAGGCGGGCATCTAATTGAGTTCCTTGCATAATTTCACAGCAAATATATCTGTCCAGGAACTGTCCAGATCGCAGCAACGACCGCCTCCCCCAATAACCGACTGATTTATAACGCTAATATGGCCGCGTAGCGCGTTTTCGCGCTTATTCCGCACCAATCTGGCCGAATTTGGCATCCCCGGACCCTGTAGCTGCACGGCTCCCAAACCGCCTCACGCAGCGTGGCCGTGATAACGCTGGCCGTAGCATGATTTGGAAGGCACTGCAAATTGAACGAACCCGCCGCCAGACACTGACGCCCTTAAGCGGTTTGGAAGACCAGGGTATTTCAACTACCAGAAGACTATTGCATGATCGTGATCAACGGCTCCGAACGGCCGGCAGCACGGTGTTCTGTCCGCATGAGCTACTTCTCGGATCACTACGACAAGGTCAAATGGCCGATTGCGGAAAACGGACGCGTGGGGTTTCGGCTTGCGCAAATCGCGGCTGCACAGGCGGTCGGGACGCATTTCTTTAGTTCGAGCCAGCCTGCCATTGTCACAATGCCGACGGGCGCCGGAAAAACCACGGTGCTCATGGCAGTCGCATTCCTCCTTCGGGCCTCCCGCGTCCTAGTCCTAACGCCAAGCCGCCTGGTGCGGGAGCAGATCGCGGAGAATTTTCGAGCGCTCGTCGACCTGAAGAAGGTCGAGGCATTGCCACGCGATTTGGCTACGCCGAGAGTATTTGCGACCGAGGGCACCATCGGAACCGATGAGCAGTGGGAAAGGCTAAGAGAGTACGATGTCGTCGTAGCGACGGTGCCCAGTGTGAGTCCACGGGACGGCGCTATACCCGAGCCGCCGAATGATCTTTTCGATGTTGTTCTCGTTGACGAGGCGCACCATGCACCGGCAAGAACCTGGAGCCGGCT
>DASPSJ010000109.1:0-79165 GCA_035623985.1 Allostellaceae bacterium
GCTTCCGGCACTGACCACGATCGCGACCAAGGCAAAAGGAGATTACATGGGCCTCAAGATACGTCTCACCCGCGGCGGCGCCAAGAAACGCCCCTTCTACAGCATCGTCGTCGCCGATTCGCGCAGCCCGCGCGACGGCCGCTTCATCGAGAAGCTCGGCACCTACAATCCGATGCTCGACAAGGGCCATGCCGAGCGCGTCGTGCTCAAGCCCGAGCGCATTCAGCATTGGCTCAAGGTCGGCGCGCTGCCGAGCGAGCGCGTGCAACGCTTCCTCGGCGATGCTGGGCTCGCGCCGAAGCCGGCCATCCGCCAGACGCCGAAGAAATCGGCGCCGCGCGCCAAGGCGCAGGAGCGCGCCAAGACCGCCGCGGCGGCGGGCGAGGCGGCGGCGGGCGCGCCGGCGCAGGGCTGAGCTTGAGGCGGTGACGTGGCAGCCGAGGAGCGGCGCGTGTTGATGGGCGTGATCACCGGGGCGCATGGCGTGCGCGGGGAAGTGCGGGTGAAGAGCTTCACCGCCGAGCCCGCCGCCATCGCCGCCTATGGGCCGCTCGAGGACGAGCGCGGCGCGCGCCGTCTCAGCCTCGCGCTCTCCGGCACGGTGCGCGGCGTGTTGATCGCGCGCGTGGAGGGCGTCGCCGACCGCAACGCCGCCGAGCGGCTCAAGGGGACGCGGCTCTATCTGCCGCGCTCGGCGCTGCCGCCGCCGGCGGAGGAGGAGTATTACCACGCCGATCTGATCGGGCTCGCGGTGGAGCTGGCCGACGGCGCGCCGCTGGGCCGCGTGCGCGCGGTGCATGATTTCGGCGCCGGCGACAGTCTCGAGGTGGAGAAGCCCGACGGCAAGGCGGTGATGGTGCCCTTCACCGAAGCGGTGGTGCCGGTGGTCGACATCGCCGGCGGCCGGCTGGTGGTGGATCCGCCGGAAGGATTGCTCGATGGTCGCCCGGTCGAGGTAGAGCGGGACGAGGAAGAGACGCCATGACCGCGGCGTGGACGGCAACCGTGCTGACCATCTTCCCGGAGATGTTTCCCGGGCCGCTGGGTCATTCGCTCGCCGGCAAGGCGCTGCGCGAGGGGCTGTGGCGGCTCGAGACGGTGGACATTCGCGCTTTCGCGCGCGATAAACACCGCTCTGTCGACGACGCGCCTTTCGGCGGCGGTCCCGGCATGGTGATGCGTCCCGACGTCGTCGACGCCGCCGTCGCGGGCGCGACGGGGCCGGGTCCGCTGATCTATCTCTCGCCGCGCGGCCGGCCGTTGGACGAGGCGCGCGTTCGAGCGCTCGCCGCGGGCGCCGGAGTGCGGCTGCTCTGCGGCCGCTTCGAAGGCGTCGACGAGCGCGTGATCGAGGCGCGGGCGATGGAGGAGATCTGCCTCGGCGACTTCGTGCTGTCGGGGGGCGAGCCGGCGGCGATCGCGCTGGTCGACGCCTGCGTGCGGCTGCTGCCGGGCGTGGTCGGCGATGCCGGTGCGCTGGCGGAGGAGAGTTTCGCGCGGGGATTGCTCGAATATCCCCATTACACCCGGCCGCAGAGCTGGCAGGGGCGCGCGGTTCCGGAAGTGCTGCTTTCGGGACATCACGAGGAGATCCGCCGCTGGCGCGAGGCGCAGGCGGAGGCGGCGACGCGCCAGCGCCGCCCGGATCTTTGGGAACGCCACCTTGCCCGGCGCGAGCGGGCGGGGTCTTAGTCGGAGGTGATGCCATGAACGTTATGCAGACGCTCGAGCAGGAAGAGATCAAGAAGGCGCTGGCCCGGCGGCCGGTGCCGGATTTCGCGCCGGGCGACACGATCCGCGTCACCGTCGTGGTCGAAGAGGACAAGGCGACGGAGAAGCCGGAGAAGGGGGCGAAGGAGGAGAAGCCGCATCGCCGCACGCAGGCCTTCGAAGGCATCTGCATCGCGCGCAAGAACGCCGGCATCAACTCCAGCTTCACCTTGCGCAAGATTTCCTACGGCGAGGGGGTCGAGCGCGTCTTCCCGCTCTATTCGCCGCGCATCACCGCCATCGAGGTCGTGCGCCAGGGCTCGGTGCGCCGCGCCAAGCTCTATTATCTGCGCGGCCGCCGGGGCAAATCGGCGCGCATCGCCGAGCGCGAGCACGAAACCGGCGAAGCTGCCGCTTCCGGCGCCGAGAAGGGGGAGCAATAGCCGCTCTCCGGGGGGACAGAGCAAGGCGATGGCAGGAGTGGGAACGATGGCAGGACCGCGCACGCTGTTCGACAAGATCTGGGAGAGCCATGTGGTGGACCGTCAGGCGGACGGCACCTGCCTCATCTACATCGACCGCCATCTCGTGCACGAGGTGACGAGCCCGCAGGCCTTCGAGGGCCTGCGCGCCAACGGCCGCAAGGTGCGCCGCCCCGAGCTCACCGTCGCGGTGGCCGATCACAACGTGCCGACCACCGACCGCAGCCATGGCATCGCCGAGCCCGAGAGCCGGCTCCAGGTCGAGACGCTCGAGCGCAACGTCAAGGAGTTCGGCATTCCCTATTTCGCCATCGACGACATTCGCCAGGGCATCGTCCACATCATCGGCCCCGAGCAGGGCATGACCCAGCCCGGCATGACCATCGTCTGCGGCGACAGCCACACCGCGACCCACGGCGCCTTTGGCGCGCTCGCCTTCGGCATCGGCACCTCGGAGGTGGAGCACGTGTTGGCGACGCAGACGCTGATCCAGCAGCCGGCCAAGAACATGCGCATCACGGTGGAGGGCGACCTTCCCTTTGGCGTCGTCGCCAAGGATCTGGTCCTTGCCGTCATCGGCCGGATCGGCACCGCCGGCGGCACCGGCCACGTCATCGAATACGCCGGCAGCGCCGTCCGCAAGCTCTCCATGGAGGGGCGGATGACGGTGTGCAACATGACGATTGAGGCCGGCGCGCGCGCCGGCCTCATCGCGCCGGACGAGACCACCTTCGCCTATCTCAGGGGCCGGCCGCACGCGCCCAAGGGCGCCGCCTGGGAGCAGGCGATGGCGTTCTGGCGGACGCTGCCCTCCGATCCCGGCGCGCGCTACGACACCGAAGTATCGCTCGCCGCCGCCGAGATCGCGCCGCAAGTCACCTGGGGCACCAGCCCGCAGGACGTGCTGCCGATCACCGGCAGCGTTCCCGACCCGGCCGGAGAGGCCGACCAGAACCGGCGCGCGGCGATGGCGCGCTCGCTGGAATATATGGGGCTCACGCCGGGAACCCGGCTGGTCGACCTCAAGGTGCAGCGCGTCTTCATCGGCTCCTGCACCAACGGCCGCATCGAGGATCTGCGCGCCGCCGCCGCCGTGGCCAAGGGCCGCAAGGTGGCGGCGGGCGTCAACGCCCTGGTGGTGCCGGGCTCGGGCCTGGTGAAGCACCAGGCGGAGGAGGAGGGGCTCGACCGCGTGTTCCTCGCCGCGGGCTTCGAATGGCGCGAGCCCGGCTGCTCGATGTGCCTTGCCATGAACCCGGACAAGCTCGAGCCGGGCGAGCGCTGCGCCTCGACCTCGAACCGCAATTTCGAAGGCCGGCAGGGCCGCGGCGGGCGCACGCATCTCGTGAGCCCCGCCATGGCCGCGGCCGCCGCGGTCACGGGCCGGCTCGCCGACGTCCGCGATCTCGGCTGAGGGAGGCCTCGATGGACAAGTTCACCACGCTCGACGGGATCGCCGCGCCGCTGCCGATGATCAACGTCGACACCGACAAGATCATTCCCAAGCAGCATTTGAAGACGATCAAGCGCAGCGGGCTCGGCAAGGTGCTGTTCGACGAGCTGCGCTATCGCGAGGACGGCTCGGAGAATCCGGACTTCATCCTCAACCAGCCCGCCTACCGCCAGGCCAAGCTGCTGGTCGCCGGCGAGAATTTCGGCTGCGGCAGTTCGCGCGAGCACGCGCCCTGGGCGCTGATGGATTTCGGCATCCGCTGCGTCATCGCCGCGAGCTTCGCCGACATCTTCTACAACAACTGCTTCAAGAACGGCATCCTGCCGATCAGGCTGCCGCAGGCGGTCGTCGATCGGCTCATGGACGACGCGCGCAAGGGCGCCAACGCGCGGCTCAGCGTCGATCTCGACAAGCAGACCATCACCCGGCCCGACGGCGGCGTCATCGCCTTCGACATCGATCCCTTCCGCAAGCACTGCCTGCTGAACGGTCTCGACGACGTCGGCCTCACCCTCGAGAAGGCGCCGTCGATCGCCGCTTTCGAGGAGAAGAACAAACTGAACCGGCCCTGGCTCGGATCCTGAGCGGCGCGCGGAAAGGGAGAAGAACATGGCGTCCAACCGCAAGCTGCTGCTGCTGCCCGGCGACGGCATCGGGCCCGAGGTGATGCGGCAGGTCCAGCGCGTCATCGACTGGTTCGACCGCCGGCGCATCGCCAGTTTCGAGCTCAGCGAGGATCTCGTCGGCGGCGCCGCCTTGGACGCCCATGGCGTGCCGCTCGCCGAGGAAACGCTGCAGGCGGCGATGGCGGCCGACGCGGTGCTGCTCGGCGCGGTGGGCGGGCCGAAATGGGACGCGCTGCCCTTCGCGCTGAAGCCGGAGCGCGGCTTGCTGCGGCTGCGCAAGGAGATGGAGCTCTTCGCCAATCTCAGGCCGGCGCTGGTGTTCGAGCCGCTGATCGGCGCCTCGACCTTGCGGCCCGAGGTGATCCGCGACCTCGACATCATGATCGTGCGCGAGCTCACCGGCGGCGTCTATTTCGGCGAGCCGCGCGGCATCGAGATCCTGCCCGACGGCACGCGGCGCGGCTTCAACACCCAGACCTACACCACGGCCGAGATCGTCCGCGTCGGCCGCGTCGCCTTCGATCTCGCGCGCAAGCGAAGCCGCCGCGTCACCTCGGTCGAGAAGGCCAATGTGATGGAATCGGGCGTGCTGTGGCGCGAGGAGATGCAGACGCTGCGCGACCGCGACTACAAGGACGTGGCGCTCTCGCACATGTACGCCGACAACTGCGCCATGCAGCTCGTGCGCAATCCCCGGCAGTTCGACGTCATCGTCACCGACAATCTCTTCGGCGACCTGCTCTCGGATTGCGCCGCCATGCTGACGGGCTCGCTCGGCATGCTGCCCTCGGCCTCGCTCGGCGCGGCCGACAAGAGCGGGCGGCGCAAGGCGCTCTACGAGCCGGTCCACGGCAGCGCGCCCGACATCGCCGGCAAGGACATGGCGAACCCGCTCGCCTCGGTCCTTTCCTTCGCCATGATGCTGCGCCATTCCTTCGATCTCGCCGAGGCGGCGGCGCTGGTCGAGCGCGCGGTGCTGAACGCGCTGAAGGGCGGCGTGCGCACCAGCGACATCATGCAGCCCGGCACCGCGAGGGTCTCGACGACGGTGATGGGCGACACGCTGCTGCGCGAGCTCGACAAGCTCGCCTGAGGGCGGGGAGGGAACTCGGACGGCGTCCTATGCCAGCGGGCGTCTATTGCGCCGCGAGCGCCGCCGCCTCGCCGTGCCGCGGCGGCGCGAGTTCCGGCCCGAAGACGCGTTCGCGATTGAGCCAGCGGTCGACCAGCGCGGGATCGCGGAGGATGGCGGCCACCGCCTGGGTGAGTTCGACGAGATCGTCTTGCAGCCCCATGTCGCGCAGGATGCCGCGCAGGCCGGCCTGATCGCCGAGGATGAAGTATTGCGCGAAGAGAAAGATCTCGACCGGCGCGTCGAGCCCGTCGAGCCCGGCGAGATAGGCCCGGTGGCAGGCATCGCCGTCGCTCGCCATCATCGCCCGGCACATCAGCGGCCGGTCGTCATAGACCGAGCAGCGCTTGTCCTCGCCGAGCAACGCGCAAGCCGCGCCGGTGCGCCGTCGCTCGCGCTCGGCAAGGCCGCGGAAGCGGTCGGCGTTCTCCAGCACGCGGCGGCGGCGGGGATCGGCGGGATCGGCGAGATGGGCGGCGACCAAAATCGCTTCGGGGATGGTCGCCTCGACGCTCTGATGGCAGCACCAGGCGCAGCCGCTCTTGCAGCCGAGCCTGGGCGCGCTGCCGGCGACCTCGTCGAGCGTCTGCTGCGCGCGGCCGAACACCAGCAGCTTCAGCAGCGCCAGCACCGTGCGCAGCGTGCTCGAGGGGTCGGCGGCGATCTCGCGCGCCGCCATGACGATGCCGGCGCCGCGGGTGACCCCGGCAAGCCGCTTCACCAGCGCCTCGAGCTCGGCATCGACCGGCTGCGGCATGCCGAAGGGCAGGCGCAGGCCGATATCGTCTATGGCGCGAAACGGGGTCTGGTCGGCGTCTTGCATCGCGGGTTCCATGGTCTCGAAGGCCGGGTTGGCGACGAAGCCTAACCCGTCCCTCCTAAGGAATTATTAACCACAAGGCGTGGGATGCCAAGGCTTGCACCGCGATGCGGGGAATGCTTCGATGGCGGCCATGGAACGGGGCTATGCCGCGCTGGCGCGGCTCTACAACGCCTGGATCATCGGGCTCATCCTGACGGTGGTGACCGCGGTCGGCACGGCGGAAGCCGCGGAGCTGGTGTTCCGCCTGTTCCGCCGCCAGCATCGCGAGAAATTCCTCCCGGGCCTCGCCAAGCTCGGCCTTGCCGGCCTGCCCGACGCGGTGGCCGCCGCGCGCTATCACTATCTCTCCAACCGCATCGGCGGCGTGCGCGTCGAATATATCGAGGAAAGCCCGCGCAAGGCCTGGGTTCGCTATCCGCCGCCGCGCTGGATGTGGCAGGGGACGGCGCTCTGCGCCGTGCCGAGCGAGGTGTCGCGGGCGATGCTGCGCGGCTGGCACGCCCATAACGGCGTGACGCTCGGCAATCCCGGCCTCGGCTTCGTCTGCACCAAGCAGACGGTGGACGAGCAGGATGCGCTCGAAGGCTATTTCCAGGATTACGGCCGTCCGCTCGCGCCGGAGGAGCGGCTGCGCTTTTCCCCGGGGGAAGAGGCGCCGCTCTTCGATCCCGCCGCCGCGCCGCGCCTGCCGGAAGGCGAATGGTCGCCCGAGCGCCTCGCCAAGGCGCAGCGCAACTACGCGCTCGAGTATGTGCGCAGCGCGCTGCCGGAGCTCTATGGCCTTTTCGGCGCGGAGCAGGCCGGCGCGCTCGCCGGCCGCGCGGCCTATCTCGTGGGCATGCAGTTCTGCGAGGAGATCAAGGCCGAGCTTGGCGTGAGCCAAGGCGGCGCCGAGGGATTCGCCGAGCTGTTCCGCCTTCTGGCCGCGGCGCAAGGCGAGGCGGCGGAAGTCGCGCGCGACGGCGAGACGATCCTGATCCGCCAGCGCTCCTGGCGCCTGCTGCCGCGCGGCGAGGCGGACGGGTTTCAGCCGTGGAACCGGCTCTGGGAAGGCGGCCTCGCCGCCCATGACCGCCGCCTGCGCTGGAGCGTGGCGGCGCGCGAGGAGGGCGAGATCGTCTGGCGGCTGGCGCGGCGGTGAGCGGCGGCCGTCGCGAGGGTAACGCGCGCGCCGCCGACCCGAACGACAACGATGGGCTCGCCGTCATCCGGAACCCGACCGACGGACGGTCGCCGCTTCGGCCCCGCGTTTGCGGGCGAGAGGATTTCGGCGCGGCATGATTGCGCGTTGCATGAGCGCGTGGCAATTTGCGATTGCCATTTGCGGTCGTGGGGGAGACGGACAATGGCACAAGCAAATCCGCTCACGTCCGGCGACGCTCGTCCCGATCGGACGAGCGCGTCGTCCGCGTGCGATGCCTTCGATCGGCCCGACGCTCCGCCTTTTGGATGGCGCCGCGTCCTCACGCAAGCTTGCCATGACCTTTACGGGACGAAGGACGTTCAGGATGCGATCACCGCCAGCTATGTCTGGATGGCCGATCAAATCGGCCATCTGACGCTCGGACTGGTGCCGACGCTGCTGCTCTGCTGGATCTTGTACCTCGCGCTGTCGGCGGTAGGGATCGCCGCCCATTGGTGGGAATTCGCCATCGTCGCCGGCGCGATCTTCGCCTATTGGATCAAAAAAGAGCTGGACGACCTGAAAGAGACGCGAGGCCGCGCCGGCAACGTTTTCCCGTTCGATTCGGGCGACATCGTCTGGAACGTGAAGACCGCCCTGCTTTATTTCGCGATCGGGGGCCTCTTCGGTCTCGCGGCCTTCATGTCCTGGCGTTGGTTGCTGCTTTGCGTCGTGCTGGCATTGTGGCCGATCGCGATCGTCGCGTTCTGGTGGCTGCGGCGCAAGCTCGCGTTCCAGCAGGCGGGGCTGCCTTATCTCTATCGCCTGGCCAATTTCACCAGCGCGCTCGAGCCTGCGCTCGTGGAGGTCGTCTGCCGGATCGCCAATCTCAGGAATCGCAAGATACGGCTCCTCGAGGTGCTGTTGGGTCGCGACGTCGCGCGGTCCGCGGACGCCGAGGTTCGGCACATGCTCATCACCGGCCCGCTCGGCGCCGGCAAAACCAGCCTCTGCGTCGGGATCGGCACCGAGTTCTCCTTCGCGCTGGGCAAGGCCCGCTACCTCACTGTGTCAAAGCTTGTGCAGCTCGTGCTCGACGGCCGCGGCGACGGCAACGATCGCGAGTACGATGACGGCCGCGTGTTGTGGCGCTGGAGGGATTGCGAGCTGCTGGCGATCGACGATGTCGACGCAGGCGTCAGCGTCCAGGCGCGCGACGCCGCGGACCCGTCGGCGCACCTCATCGAACCGGATACGCTGGTGAGAGCCTTGTCGGCCGGCGGATCGCGCCCCCCGCTCGATTGGCTCGGCCGGCGACGATCGGTCTGGGTGCTCGGCGATGCCGCGGGAGCCAAATCGTGGAGACGCGCGATCGCGGAGCTGATCGGGGTCCGCGAGGACGAGATCGCGGTCGTCGAACTCGCCGGCAAATTGGGCGCCGCCGAGCCGTCACTCCGCGCCAGGGGGAGACTCGTTGCATGATTGCCGACCCCTCTCTCGGGCCGCTCGGGCGGGGCGAAGACCTTGCTTCCTCGCGCTTGCCCGAGCCGTCTCCCGGCGGGCCGGCAACGGAAGCGCAAATCATGCATGGATCAAGGTGCCGACCGCTTCTCCCGCAAGCGCGCGCGTGAGATTGCCGGGAACCAGCCCGTTCACGATCCGGATGCTTTTCGCCAGCCTCGCCCGCGTCAGCAGGTCCAGGACGACGGGCTCGATCGGGAGGGTGGCAAGCCGCATGCCGCTCAACTCGGCGGCGCCGATTTCCGGAATGAGCTTTGCATTGGGATCGGTCTTCGGGTCGGCGGTGTAAACGCCGTCGACATCCTTCAAGAGGATGACGGCCCGTGCTCCGAAGACTTCGCCGACGAGATAGGAACCCGCATCGCTGCCGTGCGGCGGTATCTTGCCGATTGCGGGCGGATGTTCCCAGAGATCGTAGGGCGGAATGCCGTTGAATACGGCGCCTCGCGCCGCCGCCAGCATCGCGGGCAGCAATTGAACGATGAACGGCGCCTCAAGATAGACAAATCCATGATTGGCCAGCAGGCAGGACACCATGTAGGCGTTCTGTGCCGACGATTTCGCGGCGAGCACCGCAAGCGCGCCCGTCGGCAACCCCAAGTCGAGGCCGACCGAAAGGATGTGGCGCGCACGCACGCCCGGGCCGACGCCGACCACCTGACTGTGGTCTTTCTGGTTGCGCACGATCTCATCCAACAGCGGCAAGAGGGCGGCACGGCCGCGGTCCATGATCGAGAGGCCGCCGATCTGGATCACGTTGAGGTCGGGGAGGATGGCCCGAACCGGACCTTGCGTGCCCGCAATGAGCTTCTTGTCCACCAGCGACTCCCGCATCAAGCGCGAGACGACGTGGTGCGCGCCGGTTTCCGTGTTCATGCCGAACGCCCCCGAGCGGCCGCGTTGAAAACGACCGTCCCGACCGGCTCGCCGTCCAAAGCGGCCGTCAACTGGCCGGGCTTGAGCCCGTTGACGAACTGGATTTCCCGAATGTTGCGCGCGTTGAGCATGAGCTCCAAAACCGCCCGCTCGACGATGAGGTCGTCGAGGTCTCGCGCCAGCAAATCCTGCAAGCTGATGCGCGGGACGTGCGTCGCCTCCGGATCCTTCTTGGGGTCCGCGGTGTAGAGCCCGTCTTCGTCCTTGACGAAGATCATCTTTCTCGCCCCGAGCACTTCCGCGATCAGGAAGCAGCCGGTATCGGTGCGCTGCGGCGGGATTTGCCCGAGGCGCGGATTGGACTCCCAAAGCTTGTAGGGCGGCATGCCTTGGCAGATGACGGCGCCTCGCTCCATGAGATAGTGCGGAAGCGACGCGAAGCCTTCGGGCTCAAGAAAGGCGATGCCGTGCTTCGCCAGCAGATATTGCAGCATCTGGGCGTTCTGCCAGGCGACCGCCGTGCCGAGCACGGTCAGAACCCCGACCGGAAGACCGAGATCGATCGCTAGGCTGTAGACGTGCCGGGCGCGGGTGCCGGCGCCGGTCCCCAGGATCATCTTGTGGCGATCGAGGTTGGCGACGATCTCGTCGATCAACGGACCGACCGCGCTTCGGCCCCGGTCCATGATGCTTTGTCCCCCGATCTTCACCACGTTCACCCAGGGAAGAATAGGCAGCGTCGGAATCTCCTCGGTCGCTCGCTGAAGCGCCGCGTCGCTCAGCGATCCGCTGACCAGCCGCCTGCCCAGATCGGTCAGCAATGCGTCGTCTTTCGCGCGATCCAGGTCAGGCACGTCCGTCCTCCCCGAATTTGAAGACTTGCAGCTCGAACGCGCTGGGCTCCGCCACGACGGCGTCGAGCGTACCGAAGGCCGCGACGGCCCAGGCTTCCAGCCTGCGCAACGCCTCGTCCCTGACCGGCTCCGCCAATGCCGAGAACCGCGCGCCCGTGCGATGGCGATCGAGGAAGCGGCGCGGCGTCCGCGCCGCGGTCCACGTCGCCGCGACAATCCGCGCGCGGCTTCTCGATCCGGCCTCGAGGCAGCGCAGCGCATCCTCGCGCGCATTCATCCGGTCGAGGTGGACGCCCATCTCCTCGAGAATGGCTTTCGCGCGCCGTTTCATTCGAGCATCGAGGCCGTCCTCGGGCGCCACCGAGCGGCCCACGCACACCGTTCCGGCCGCCCGCAGGACGCGCTTCGCCTCGGCCACGAAGCGGCGCCAGTCCGTCAATCCGGCGAACACTTGAATCAGCAGGATGGCGTCGAATGTCCCGTCGCGAAACGGCAGAAGCTGCCCGTCCGATTGGACCAGCCGGGGCCTATGCCCATGGCGCGACGCCGCGCGTCCGACAAATTCCCGCAGCATCCCCAATGACAGATCGACGCCGACATAATCGTCCTTCGCCAAGACAAAGGGCCAACCGATCCGTCCGGTGCCGGCGCCGAGATCGAGGAGACGCGGCCGCGAGGTCGCTGCGATGGCGGCGAGGACAGCCGATCGGATCGCGTCCGGCACGCCGTCGGGCAGGGCGCGATAGCGATCAAAGGTCGGAGCCACGGCGTCGAACACGGCCATGGACGTGGTTCCCTAATCCCTGGTGAAGGGGCGGGACAATACTGCTCCCTCGGGCAAGCGATCTTGGCAGAGCACGTTTCGGTAGTCGAGGAGAAAACGACAACCCACGCGAGCGCACGCCCCGCGCCCAAGCCCGCCTCCTAGAATCATGATTTCGACCGATTTTAAATCCGGCGTAGGATCACGCCTCAGTCATCCGGGCGGCAACCCCGAGCCGTCCTCTTGTGGCGAAGCAGCGATGCCGGAAAATGAATACCCGCCGCCGAAACCTGCCGCTGCCGCCCCATGCGGGGCCGTCCAGCTCTTTCTCCTGTTCTCGCAACTCGGCCTTTCGAGCTTCGGCGGCGGCGTTCCCGCCTGGATGCACAGGGCGTTCGTGCAGCGGCGCGGCTGGATAGGGGAAGGCGAGTTTTCCGCGGCCTTGGCCCTGGCGCGCCTCATGCCGGGCGTCAATGTCATCAACCTTGCGGTCCTGATCGGCCAGCGCTTGAAGGGGGCGGCGGGCGCCGCCGCCGGGCTGCTCGGACTGACGATCGCGCCGAGCGCCGCGGTGATCGGCTTGGCGGCTCTCTATGACCGGTTCGCCGGAACGACCGGCCTCGCCGTCATGCTCGAAGGCTGCGCCGTGGCCGCGGCGGGACTCCTCATCGGCATGGGGCTCCAATCCGGCGGACGCATCATCGCCAAGGGCTTGAGGCGGCGCGCTCGTTCGCCTCACAGCATCGGCGCGCCTGCAATCCTTGCCGTGGTCTTCGTCGCCGTCGGCGTGCTTCATCTGCCCACGGTTGCGACGGTGCTGTGTCTCTCCCCGCTGAGCATCGCGCTGGCCTTCCGCTACGGCAGCGCCTCGCGACCGGACGCCCGCGATGACCGACGATAGCCGGACATTGGCCGCCCTGGTCGTCATATTCGCGCCGCTGTCGCTCGTGTCGGTGGGCGGGGGACCGGCAATTTTCGCCGAAATGCAGCGGCAAGCCGTGACGATACACGGGTGGATGACGGCCCGCGAATTTTCCGATCTGTTTGCCATTTCGCGCGCCGCTCCGGGACCGGGCGCGTTGCTGGCCACCCTGATCGGATGGAAAGCGGCGAGCTGGCCGGGAGCGCTCGTCGTCTCGCTGGCTTTCTTCCTGCCATCCTCGATCATGGCCTATGCCGCCGCGCGGCTCTGGAACCGGGGGCGCGGTTCTCGCTGGCACAGCGCCGTCGAGGCGGGCTTCGCGCCGATCGCTACGGGACTCGTGCTCGCCGGGGCCTTCGCGATCCTGAGCACGGAGGGCCGCGCTATTCTCGCCTGGACCATCGCTTTCGTGGTGGCCGCGATGCGCCTCTGGCGGCCCACCATTCACCCGCTTCTGCTGCTCGGCTTCGGTGCGGCCGTCTTCCTGCTTGCGCATCACCTGGGGTAGGGCGCGCCGTTCCCCGCGGAACGGCCTCGGTGACGTGCAAAGACCTTCCAGGCCGAGCCGATAAGCCGCGCGCCCAGCGCCGCCGATCGATCGTCGTCCTCGCCGGGCGCTTGCCGAGATGCCCGTGCCGCGCTCGAAAAATCGCGCGCGGAAAAACGTTCGTCTCGTGACGCAGCAAGACGGCAGTGGGTCAGTTTGAAAAAGTCTTGCGGCTCAACTAGAAATCAGCCCCTGGCCTGCCGGAGAGCATGAAGGAGCGTGGCGATGTTGGCGATGTCGGGACCTGGACCGCGATTGATGCGAATACAAAGCTGATCCTCTCTTGGCTCGTGGCCGATCGCAGCGCCGAGGCCGCGCGAGTTCATGAACGACGTGGCGAGCCGGGTTGTCCGGCGCGTCCAACTCACGAGCGACGGGCGGGCGATACTCCACAAAATACGCGCCGCGATGCTCCTTCACGGTATCGAAAAATAGCTTTTCAGGGGCTTCGGCTACGTTGCTCATGCGGTGAACGTACTCTTCTTAAGGTCTGCAGGCCCTTGAAATTCACAAGGGGCTTCCTGCGCGGCCCAGATTTACCGTCGAATATCGAATGCAGATTCCATGCGCCTGATTTCGCTTGCCGACAAGCCTAACGCGGCGGCCACCTTCGGCCAGTTTCCGATCGCCGCCCGAACTTCCGCCGCGATCGTTTGCGCCTTGTCGGGCTTGAGGCCGAATTGCCGCGCGACCGAGAACGCAAGATCGAGTGAGCCTGTCGCGTCCGCTTCGTCGATCGCCAATGAGAGGACGCGCGGCTTGATGTCGATGGGCGTTGGATTGAGATCATAGGCGGGTGCCAGCCGCCAGCCGCCGGCCGGATCATAGAGGAAGCCGTGATTTCTGAGGTGATCGTCGGTATTCGAGGTGAGGATGTTGAAAACGATCCGGCGCCACAGCTCGGCGCAGTCCTCCCCAGGCCGCGATCCGTGCTGGCGCAGCGCGTCGGCTATTTCAAGATAGCTGCGTTGTTCGCGGTCGTCGGCGCCCAGCATGCTCATGGCGGATAGGAACGGGATGCGCTGTCCTGCTTTGCGGTCAAAGCGCCGCAGAAGAAGCACAGGACGGTCGGCGATCCGCTCGACGCGCCATGAGGAGGTGGCGATATGCGCGGCGGCGGCGAGCTTAAGCGCGACGGCTTCCCACAACTCGATGCGGGTGGTATCGTTGTGTTGCGGAAACTTCGCGATCAGCAGATGACCATCCCGGTCAATGATGGAAGCTTTCGGGCGGCTGCCGCCCAGGGAAGAGCCGGGGGCCAGTAAAATTCTCAAATCGTCGTCGGCATTCTCATCGGTCGTTATGTGAAGCGCCGCCGTCAGCAATTCCGGCAACTTCACGAGCGGGGGGATTTGCGTTGCATCGCCGGGCGCGAGATATGGCCCCCCTTCCTTTTCCGCAAAACGCAGCGCGCCCTGACGCAAGATGTCTCCGACGCCCAGGAGATAATCGACTTCCGTAAGGGTGCGGGCGGTGCGTTTTTGCTGGCGGGCCTTGCGCCTTTCCTCCCGTTGAATGAGCATTCGGCCCCAGCGGTCCGGCGCCGAATCGCCTATGGCGCCGAACAGCAAGCGGCCGGCCGGAGTGTGATAAGGCCCTTTGCCGAGCGTGAGGGCAGGCTCAAGCGCAAAACGCGATGGATCATTCAGCCACCGATCATCATATTCGAAAGTGGCGCTGTCGCGGCCCTTGCTGCTTCGTGTCCATAGCCTGCCGACGAGTTGCGTCGTGCCGGCAAGGTCCACATAGACCAGGAGCCGCGTGTCCACTAGCGCGCTCGCTTGGCCGACGCGGCAGGCCGGCGAACGCGTTTAGGCAGGCTTTCCTCGGCGAGCTGGAGCCCCACCTCATCGCTTCGCACATCGGCAAGTTCAGCCAGGCGTTCGGTAAGTCCGAGCACGAAAAGAACCGTGGCGTAGATGCCTAAGGATACGCCGGCATCGCCACGCTCGACTTTGAGGAGCGTCGAGCGCGTGATGAAGGCACGCGACGCCATGATCGCAGTCGGAATGCCGCGACGGATGCGGGCGCTGCGAATGTCGCTGCCGAGTTTGGCCAAAGCCCGTTTGACCGGCAGGGGCAAGGGAGGTGTGGTGCGCATACGAACCCTCTATGCGCGTTAATATAGTCAATAAATAAGATAGTGTCCATGATAAGAGACATTGTACAGTCCAACGCGAATCACGCGCTCGCACTGAACTATTGATTCTTACAAGAACAAGGTGCTCCAAAGTTATCGCGCTACGCTTCTGTCATGAGTTCGGGCATCAAGTTGGACTGCGGCGAAAGCGGGATCGCGTGGCGGATGGTACGGAGATAAGGCACGCGAAGCGCGGGGCGGGCCGCGAAATTGCGACGGCGAGCGCCGGCTAAAGTCCGTCGATGAACGCCGCCATGCGCTTGCGCCGGTCGGGATCGGGCAAAGGGCCGCGCATGGCGCCGAGATTGTCCGCCATGTGCGCGGGGTCGGAGGTGCCGGGAATGACCGCCGTCACCCGCTCGTCGGCGAGCAGGAATTTGAGGAAGAACTGCGCCCAGCTCTCGGCGAAATCCGTCGCCCAATCGGGAATCGCCTTGCCGCGCACCGCGCGGAAGAGCCGACCGCGGCCGAACGGGAGCGCGGTCAGCACGCCGGCCTTGACCTCGGCCGCCAGCGGCAGGATGCGCCGCTCCGCCTCGCGGTCGTCGAGCGAGTAATCGACCTGCACGAAATCCGGCTTCTCGCGCCCGAGCACCGCCTCGACCGCGGCGAAATCCCCGTGGAAGGTCGAAGTGACGCCGATATAGCGGCAGACGCCTTGAGCCTTCCACGCCTTGAACGGCGCCAGCGATTGCCGCGGGTCGCGCACGTTATGGAGCTGAAGCAAATCGAGCTTCGCCGTCTTGAGCCGCGCCCGCGAGCGCTCGAGCTCGGCCTCATCGGGCGCTTCGAGCTTGGTGGCGATGAAGACCTTGTCGCGCAGGCCCGCGGCGGCGGCGACCTCGCCGAGCACGCGCTCGGCATCGCCGTAAGAGGACGCGGTGTCGATGAGCCGGCCGCCGCCCGCGACCAGCGCCTGAACGACCTCCGCCGCGCTCCGCCGCGTCCGCTCGTCGTCGCTGTCGAACACATTGGCCGTGCCGAGGCCCACCGCCGGCAGGCGCTCGTTCGTCCCCGGAATGGCGCGCAGGATCAGCGGCGCCTCGCCGGGTTGCGCAACGGCGGGCCGGGCCAGCAGCGCGCCGGCGGCAAGGGCGGCAAAGTCGCGGCGGGTGAGGCGGGTCGTCATGCGTCTCCTTGGACCGCCGCCCTCGACCAAGGCGCGGCGCAAACGGTCAACGGAACCATGCCCGGTCATCGCAACCGGCTCCGGCGCGGCACATTATATAGAGAATGGGGGGAACCGGCAGGGGGATCGACGCCGCCGTCGGGGCGTCGGCGATCCGACGCCCGACCTCACCGCGCCCGGCGCAGCAGGATCTCGACATAGGAAAGGTGCTCGTGCGCCGCCTGCGTCGCCTTCTCCGGGTCGCGCGTCCTGATCGCCGCCCAGATGGCTTCGTGCTGGTCGTTCAGCTTCTTGCCCGCGTCCGGCTGCTCCCACAAGCGTTCGATCGTCGCGCCGATCGACGAGCGCAACAGGTTGAAGAGGCCGCGCATCACATAGGACAGAGCCAGATTGTGCGATGCGTCGGCCACGGCGAGATGAAAGGCCGCGTCGCATTCGCCGAAACTCAGCGGGTCGTTTTCGATCGCCGCTTTCCGCAATTTTTTAATGCAATCAATTATTCTCTTGCAATCTTCCGAAGTGGCGCGCCGGGCCGCATGCGAGGCTGCGACCTGTTCGAGCGCGTGGCGCAGCTCCAGGATGTCGAAGCGCGCCTCGGGATAGTCGTCGAGCAGGCGGGCGAGCGGATCGGTCAGGGTCGGCGCATAGGCGTCGACGACTTGCATGCCGCCGCTGCGGTGCGGCTGGAGAAGGCCTTTCGTCTCGAGCTTGCGGATCGCCTCGCGCAGCGACGGCCGCGACACCGTAAACATCTGCGCCAGCTTGCGTTCCGGCGGCAAGGTGTCGCCGGGCCGCAGCGCGCCGTCGACGATGAGACGCTCGATATGCGACACGATCGAATCGGACAGGCGCAGGCGCGGGGGCGGTTCTATCCGCTCAAACAAACGCACGGCGCTTTGCTTGCTCATCAAACGACCTTCGCAAAGCGGAACCGCGGTCGGCCAGGAGGCTCGAGCGGCGCCACCCCCAGAAGAACATCACCCCTATTTTCCCTATTTCCCTATTTATAGCAAATCTCGCAAATTTTTCGCTGGGAACCAGGCGGGCCGGCCGCGCCGCGCGCCGTGACGGTCCTTGCGCGGCCCCTAATCGACCGTTCCCGCTCTCGGTGTTGTTGACTCTCGCGGACCAGCCGGTTTACTTTTGGTCTTACCGCTCTATCCGGTCAGTGTCGCCAGCCGTTGCGCCGGAGCGAGCGTCTCTTTCGACCGTTCGCGATAGCCGAGCTTGCGACCCGCGCCTCCAGGGCGGCGCCACGCCGCCGCCTGCTGGTTCGCGCCGCAGCAAAGGGAAGGTGACCGACACGCCGTCAATTAAGGGGTGATCGCGACGCGCTGTTCCGCGCCCAGATGCCAAGAACAGGTGTGCGTCGCTTTGCGCTGACGTCGTCTCCTTGGGGAGGAGCATCGATGAAGGACAAGCTGAGGGCTCTGTTCACCGAATACGACACCTATCATCGCCATCCGATCAATCAACTCACGCACAAGATCGCGATCCCGCTGATCTTCTTCAACGCAGTCGCCATGCTCGACTGGCTGCCGCTGGCGCCGGTCGCGGCGTTGCCCAACGGAATGCTGACGGCGGCGGACGCCGTCCTGGTGCCGGTCGGCATCTGGTATCTCAGAGCCGACCTCAAGCTCGGCCTCCTGGCGCTCATCGGCCTGCTCGCCTGCCTGCCGATCGGCTGGGTGACGCCCGTCTGGGCGGTCATCCTGGCCGGCATCGCCGGCTGGATCATTCAACTCCTCGGCCACCTCGTCTGGGAGAAGAAGGCGCCGAACTTCACGCGCAACGGCATTCAATCCCTGGTCGGACCGATCTATTTCATCGCGCTCTACACCGGCGACTGGGCCGTGCCGCAAGCCGCCGTCGCGCCGCTTGCCGCCCGGCCGAAGGGAGGCGCGCTATGATCGGCATCGTCGAGACGAGGCCGGCGCAGCCGGGCGCGCCGGCGTGCTGGGACGTCATCAGCGGCGGCGACGCGCCGCTCGCCGAGATCCTCGACTGGCTCGGCGGCGCCACGGGCAACATCGAACGCACGCTGCTCGAGGCGGGCGGACTCTGCCTGCGCGGCTTCGAGCGGGTCGCGACGGCGGCCGATTTCTCCGACGTCATGGCGGCGATCGCGCCGGAGCTGATGGATTACGTCGGCGGCACCTCGCCGCGCGACACGCTCCACGGCAAGGTGATGACCGCAACCAAGCTGGTGCCGAGCTTCTCGATCCCGCTCCATCAGGAAATGTCCTACACCGACGGCTTCCCCGTCGAGATCGCCTTCTTCTGCGCGCAGCCGCCGACCGAGGGCGGCGAGACGACGACGGGCGACATGCGCGTGTTGACGCGCGCGCTCGATCCGGAGGTGCGCGAGCGTTTCGCGAGAAAGGGCGGCATCCAGCTCCGGCGCACGCTGCCGAGCCCCGACAGCCTGCGCAAGAAGCCCGGCGTGCAGAAATCCTGGCACGAGGTCTTCGGCACGGACGACCGCGCCGCGGTCGAGCGCATCGCCGCCGCGCGCGGCTGGCGCGTCGACTGGCTCAAGGACGGCTCGGTGCAGCTCTGGCAGGAAATCCGCCCCTTCACCATCCGCCATCCGCTGACCGGCGACGAGGTCTGCTTCAATCAGGTTCATTTCTACTCGCCCCATTGCACGCTGCAATGGGCGCGCGACGACGGGCGCGCGGAGGACGTGGCGGCGATCGAGCGCGCCTTCGCCGAGGCGCCTTACATGCTCGACCGGATCTTCCACGGCGACGGCACCGAGGTCAGCCGGGAAGACGCGCTCTACGTCTACGACCTGCATCGCCGCTTCGCCGTGCCGCATCGCTGGGCGCGCGGCGACATCGTGCTGCTGGACAACGTCCTGTTCGGCCACGGCCGGCGCGCCTTCGCCGGCGAGCGCGCGATCCAGGTCGCCCTGGTCCGGCGGCGGGCGGCCGCGGCGGCGGCAACGGTGCGGGCGGCGGAGTGACAGGGGGCTTGATCGTGCGATCGGGAGGCATCGGCAGTCGGTTCTAACGGACCTCGGGCGGAAGGCGGCTCGCCCTGCGCCCGAAGGGAGGGATGTCATGATCGGAATCGTCGAGACGAAGCCGGCTGAGCCGGGGGCGCCGGCGTGCTGGGAAGTCACGAGCGGGCGCGATGCGCCGCTCGCCGAGATCGTCGACTGGCTCGGCGAGGCCGTGGGCGATCTCGAACGCACGGTCCTCGCGGCGGGCGGCGTCTGCCTGCGCGGCTTCGAGCGGGTCGCGACGGCGGCCGATTTCGCCGCGGTCATGGCGGCGATCTCCTCGGAGTTGATGGATTACGTCGGCGGCGCCTCGCCGCGCGACGTGGTCCACGGCAAGATCATGACCGCGACGAAGATGCATTCGAGCCTGTCGCTCCCGCTCCACCAGGAGATGGCCTACACCGACGATTTTCCCGCCGAGATCGCCTTCTTCTGCGCGCAGCCGCCGACCGAGGGCGGCGAGACGACGACGGGCGACATGCGCCTCATAACGCGCGCGCTCGATCCGGCGTTGCGCGAGCGTTTCGCGAGAAAGGGCGGCGTCCAGCTCCGCCGCACGCTGCCGAGCCGCGACAGCCTGCACAAGAAGCCGGGCGTGCCCAAATCCTGGCACGAGGCCTTCGGCACGGACGACCGCGCCGCGGCCGAGCGCATCGCCGCCGCGCGCGGCTGGCGCGCCGACTGGCTCGAGGACGGCTCGATGCAGCTCTGGCAGGAGATCCGCCCCTTCACCATCCGCCATCCGCTGACCGGCGACGAGGTCTACTTCAACCACGTCCATACCTTCTCGCCCTATTGCACGGTGAAATGGGCGCGCGACGACGGGCGCCTGGAGGAAGCGGCGGCAATCGAGCGCGCCTTCGCCGAGGCGCCGCACATGCTCGACCGCATGTTCCACGGCGACGGCAGCGAGATCAGCGCGGAAGACGCGCTCTCCCTGCGCGAGCTGCATCAGCGCTTCGCCGTGCCGCATCGCTGGATGCGCGGCGACATCCTGCTGCTCGACAACATTCTGTTCAGCCACGGCCGGCGCATTTTCGCCGGCGAGCGCTCGATCCAGGTCGCCCTGGTCAAGCAGCGGGCGGCGGCGAGGGCGGCAACGGCGTTCGCGGCGGAGTGACGACCTGCCGCCGCGGCGATGGGATTTGACGCAATGATCGTTCGGGAGGCCTGCTCATGCGATTAGAAGATATCGACAGCCGCTTCTACCAGACCGCGGACGGACGGCGGGGCAAGAAGGCGATCCAGAGCACGTTCCTGCGCCGCATCCAGATCCGGCACTTCCTGCTCTTCACCGTGCTGCCGCCGATCGGCACGGCGGCCGCCCTGGCGCTGCTGTTCTGGTACCCGCTGAGCTGGCCGGTGATCGCCGTCTTCCTCGTCATGTGGTCGATCACCAGCATCGGCCAGACGGTGGGCTATCACCGGCTTTTCGCCCATCGCAGCTTCAAGGCGCATCCGGCGGTGCGCGCCGCCCTCGCGGTCGCCGGCTCGATGGCGGGACTGGGGTCGCTGATCTCCTGGACGGCGATGCATCGCCGCCATCACGAATGCTCCGACAAGCCCGGCGACATGCATTCGCCCAATCTCCACGGCGACAGCCGGTCGCAACGGCTTCGCGGCTTCGTCCACGCCCATTTCACCTGGATGATGGGCCACGAATATCCCAACGTGAACTACTACACGCCCGACCTGATGAGCGATTTCACCCTGCTGCGGATCAGCCGCCATTACATGAGCTGGATCGTGGCCGGCCTGGTCGTTCCGGCGGCGGCCGCCGGGCTGCTCACCGGCACCTGGATCGGCGCCATCGAGGGCTTCCTGTGGGGCGGCGCGGTGCGCATGTTCCTGGTGTCGAACGCGATGTGGAGCCTCAACTCGTTCCTGCACATCTGGGGAAGCAAGCCCTACACCTGCCGCGACAAGAGCGGCAACAGCGCCGTCCTGGCGCTGTTCTCCTGGGGCGAGGGCTGGCACCACAACCACCACGCCTTCCCGCATTCCGCCTCCTTCGCGCTCACCTGGTATCGCTTCGACCCCGGCTATTACCTGATCCTGCTGCTGCGCAAGCTGGGCCTCGTCTGGGACGTGAAATCCGTCTCCGCCGAGAGCCTCGCGCAACGGGCGGCGTGAGCCGACCGCAACGTCCCTTTCCGCGTCCATCCAAGAGAGAAGAGAGAGGAGAAATCCGATGAGTGTCAGTCGTTCGCCGGCCCTGACCATGGCTTCCGTCCGCGATCATTGCGTCCAGTTTCTCGCCAAGACGCTGCATGCCGACGCCGGCACGATCGATCCCGCCGCCGATTTCGACCGTCTCGGCCTCGATTCGGTGATGGCCGTCGCGCTCGTTCTCGACCTCGAGGAGTGGAGCGGCCTCGACCTCGAGCCGTCGCTGCTCTTCGAGTATCCGACGATCAACGAGCTTGCGGCCTACGTCGTGCAGACCGTGGGCGAGCAGCCGCAGGCGAACGTCGCCTGAGCCGCCGAGGGAGGGAAAGATGAGCGAAGTCACCGCGCTGCGGCGCCGCGAGGAGCACAAATACGGCGGGTCGCCGGAAGGCATCAAGCATCACTACGACATCGGGAACGAGTTCTGGCGCCTGATGCTCGGCCCGTCCTACACCTATTCCGCCGCGCTGTTCACCAATCCCAACGACGATCTCGAGACCGCGCAGCTCCGCAAGATCAACTGGCACCTGACGAGCGCCAACGTCCAGGACGCCGCCTCGGTCCTCGAGGTCGGCTGCGGCTGGGGCACCATCCTCACCCGGCTCAACCGGCTGGCGCACGTCCGCCGCGTCGTCGGCCTCACGCTGAGCCAGGCGCAGGCCGACCTTCTCAACGGCTTCGGCCTCGAGAAGGTCGAGGTGCGGGTCGAGAACTGGGCGAATTACGAGCCGAAAGAGACCTTCGATTCGATCATCTCGATCGGCGCCTTCGAGCATTTCGCCAAGCCCGACGAGACGCAGGAGGAGAAGATCTCGGTCTACCGCGATTTCTTCGAGCGCTGCCATCGCTGGCTCACCCCGAAGGGCCGGCTGTCGCTGCAAACCATCGCCTACGGCACGATGCAGCGGCAGGACGCGAACGAGTTCATGATCACCGAGATCTATCCCGAATCGGATCTGCCCTATCTCGCCGACATCATCGCCGCGGTCGACGGCCTGTTCGAAGTGGTGGCGGTGCGCAACGACCGTTTCGACTACGCGCGCAGCTATGACGAGTGGCTGAAGAACCTGCGCGGCCGGCGCGACGAGGCCGTCCGCCTGGTGGGCGAAGAGCAGGTACGGCGTTTCGAGCGCTTCTACAAGCTCGGCTCCATCGGCTTCCGCATGGGCAAGATCTGGCTGTTGCGCTTCTGCCTGCGGCCGATCACGCACGACTGGCGCGCCACGGGCGAGCCGCTGAAGCTCGACGGCAGCGTGTCGTTCGCCTAGCGCCGCCGCCGCACATGCCGAGACGGCGCGCGATCGCGGTCGCCGTCTCCGCCGTCGCTCAGGGAGAGAGCCGCTCCGCGGTTCTCTCCCGTCCGCTCCCCGAGGGCACTTGCTTATGAGAATCACCACGGAGACACGGAGGACACGGAGAAGCGGCCAACCCGGCCGGCCGCTTTGCGGCCGGCCTCGGAGGGTTCGATCGCGAAGCGATCGAATGGGTTGGCGGCGCGCTTCGCCCGGCTACGCGAAGCCGAAGCTTCGCTTCGGCGAAGGCAGGCGCGCCCAACAACGCTTCTCCGTGCCCTCCCTGCCTCCGCGGTCAATCTTTTCCGCCGGCGTCTGGGCGGCATATGCGATTGCCCGGCCGCCGCTCGCGGCGGCGGAGAGCGCCGGGGCAACGCGAAACGACGCGGCGTCGCGATCGGCGGCGGAAGCAAGAAGACCGGGTTCGGCGAGGGAGACTTCGAGATGCTGAAAGCCGATTTGCGCCAGAACAGCGCCGCACAGCCGCCCGGGAGCACCGGTCGGAAGCCGTTGCGCTTCAATCCGGTGAGCGAGGAGTTCCATCAGGATCCCTATCCCGTCTATCAGTGGCTGCAACGCGATGAGCCGCGCTATCGGCTGCTCGGAAGCTGGGTCCTCACGCGCTTCGCCGACGTCGTCGAGGTCCTGTCGAATCGCGCCTACAGCTCCCGCCTGTTCGAGGACATCATCTGGAAGAACAAGCCCGATTTCGGGATTCCCGAGCCCGATCCGATACAATTCTTCATCCGCAAGGCGATCGTCTTCACCGAGAATCCCGACCATGCGCGGCTGCGGCGGCTGACCAACGACAGCTTCACGCAGCGCCAGATCGACGCCGAGCGGCCGCTGATCGCGGCGGTGGTGGACGCGGCGATCGAGCGGGCCGCCCGGAGCGGCGTCGCCGACGTGGTCGAGGCGATCGCCGAGCCCGTGCCGCTGCGCGTCATGGCGGGGCGGCTCGGCCTCGAGGTCGACGCCCATCCCGGCTTCGCGCGCCGGATCAACGACGCAAGGCAGCTCCTCGATCCCGGGCTGATGACGCGGGAGGATTACGAGCGCACGCACGCCTCCATGACGGAGCTGATGGAGATCATGCGCAAGCAGGCCGGCGGCGGCTGCCCCTTCCACGGCGTCGGCAAGCACAACCTCATGGAAGGCCTGGAAGCGGCGCGCTGGGGCGAGGACCGTCTCGACCACGAGGAGATCCTGCTGCTGTCGATCATGACCTTCGTGGCCGGGACCGAGACGACGAAGGCGTTGATCGGCAACAGCATCTATCTCCTGCTCAGCCATCCCGACCAGCTTGCGCTGCTGCGCCGCGACCGCAGCCTCTTGCGCAACGCCGTCGAGGAGGTCATGCGCTATGAATCGCCGCTGCAACAGACCAAGCGGGTCGCGATCGAGGACACCAGGCTCGGCGATGCGTCGATCCGCAAGGGCGAGCAGCTCTTGCTGTGCCTCGGCGCCGCCAATCGCGATCCCGCGCAATTCGCCGACCCGCAGCGCTTCGACATCGGCCGCGCCAACGCCAACGAGCATCTCGCCTTCGGCTACGGCATGCGCAATTGCCTGGGCGGCGGCCTCGCCGCGACGATCGCCGAGACGGTGATCGAACGCCTTCTCCTCGACCGCACGGACGTGACGCTCGCCGGCGACGGGCTCCATTGGCAGACCAAGAGCCGCATCCTGCGCAGCCTCCAGCGATTGCCGGTCCGGTTGGGCGCGGCGGCATAGGGCGGGCGCCATGGGCGATGCCGAGGTTACGCCGCTGGCCGGCTGGCTGCGCCTGCCGCCGGTCCAAGCCGCGACGCGCGCGCTTCTGCTGTGCTTTCCGCATGCCGGCGGCAACGCCCTGTCCTTTAACGGCTGGGCGAAGGACCTGCCGGACTGGCTGGGGCTGGTGCGGGCGCTGCTGCCGGGGCGCGACGACCTCGCCGCGCTCGCGCCGGTGGAGCAGGCGGAAGAGATGGCGCCGCGATACCTCGCCGCGCTCGCCCAGCTCGGCGATTATCCGCTCATCTTCTACGGCCACAGCCTCGGCGCCATCCTCGCTTTCGACCTCGCCCGCGCCATGCGCCGGCGCGGCCTGCGCCCGCCGCTTGCGCTCTGCGTCTCCGGCCGGCGCGCGCCGCCGCTGCCGCTCTCGCACGCCGCGCTCTCCACGCTCGCGGATGCGGCGCTGATCGCGGCGATGCGCGAGATGGGCGGACCCATGATCGGCATCTTCGACAATCCGCGCTGGCGCGACCGCTTGTTCCCGTTGATGCGCGCCGATCTCGCCGTTTCCGACCACTACCGCTACGCCGCGGAGGCGCCGCTCGGCTGTCCGATCATCGCCTTCCACGGCGCCGAGGATTCGCTGGTCAAGGCCGCCGAGGTCATGGCCTGGCGCGCCGAGACGATCGGCGGCTTCCGCTTCCTGCCGGTCGAGGGCCGCCATTTCTTCGAGGCGCCGACGCGGCGGCGCATCATCGCGACGATCGTCGCCGAGGCCGAGGCGCGCCTGGCCGACCGCGCCGGCCGGGCGGAGGCGCGATGAGCGCCGCCGGCGCACCGCGGCCCGAGGAGCGATTGCTGCCCGAGGTGCTGGCGGGCTGGGCGGCGCGCGCGCCGGACAAGCCCGCCCTCGCCTTGCTCGACGAGCGCGGCGTCGAGATAGCGGCCCTCGGCTATCGCCCGCTTTACGAGCGCGCGCTGGCTCTTGCCGGGCGGCTCGCCGCCGCAACCGCGCGCGGCGACCGCGTTCTCATCGGCACCGAATCGCCGCTCGACTTCCTGATCGGCTTTTTCGCCTGCCTCATCGGCGGCCGCGTCGCCGTGCCGGTCATCCTGCCGCGGCGCAACAAGATGCGCGAGGCGACGCGCTCGATCTTCCAGGACAGCCGGCCGCGCTGCATCCTGACCGACGGGGAAGCGATCGAGCCGTTCCGCGCGCTCGCCGCCACGGCGCCCGAGGGCGAGCGGGCGACATGCCTCGCGATCGACGGCATCGCGGCGAGCGCGCCCGCCGGTCCCGCCTTCGCCGGCCCGCCGGTCGGCCCGGCGGACCTCGCCTTCCTGCAATACACTTCGGGCTCGACCTCCTCGCCGAAGGGCGTCATGGCGAGCCACGGCAATCTCCGCGCCAATCTGGAGATGATCGCGGCGCGCTGGGGCAGCGGGCCGCACTCCCGGTTCGTGAGCTGGATCCCGCTGTTTCACGACATGGGACTCATCCTGGTGGCGCTCCAGGCGATCCATGTCGGCGGCCTCTGCGTGTTCATGCGCCCGGCGCTGTTCTCGCAGCGCCCGCTGCTCTGGCTCAAGGCGATCTCCGACTACCGCGCCGACATCGCCGGAGCGCCCGACTTCGCCTACGATCTCTGCCTGCGCCATTTCTCGGCGGAGAAGGCGTCGGGATTGGATCTGTCCTGCTGGCGCCTCGCCTTCAACGCCGCCGAGCCGGTGCGCGCCGACACCATCCGCCGCTTCTCCGCCGCCTTCGCGCCCTACGGCTTCGACGGCGCCGCGACCTATCCCTGCTACGGGCTTGCCGAGGCGACCGTCTTCGTCTCCGGCGGCAGGCCGGGCAAGGCGTTGCGCATGGCCGCGCTCGACCGCCGCGCGCTCGAAAGCGACCGCGTCCGTCCCGCGGTCCCCGGCGGCGAGGTCCAGGAGCTTGTCGCCTGCGGCCACGCGGTCGAGGGCGAGGAGATCCGGATCGTCGATCCGGAGACCCGCCTGCCGCAGCCGGAGCGGGCGCTCGGCGAGATCTGGGTTGCCGGCGCGAACGTCGCGCAGGGCTATTGGGAGAAGCCTGAGGCCAGCGAGGAGACCTTCCGCGCCCGCCTTGCCGACGGGTCGCCGGGCTCATTCCTGCGCACCGGCGACCTGGGCTTCCTCGACGGCGGCGAGGTGTTCATCGCCGGGCGGCGCAAGGACATGCTGATCCTGCGCGGCCGCAACTTCTACCCGCAGGACATCGAGAAGCTCGCCGAAAACGCCCATCCGGCGCTGCGGCCGACCTGCTCGGCCGCGGTGAGCGTCGGCGAGGGCGCCGAGGCGGCGCTCGTCATCATCGCCGAGGTCGAGCGGAGCTGGCGCCAAAAGGCCGATGGCGGCGAGGTGACGGCGGCGGTGCGCGCCGCCATCGTCGCGGAGTTCGATCTCCACGTCCGCGAGGTCGTGCTGATCCGCGTCGGCACGATCCCCAAGACCACCAGCGGCAAGATCCGCCGCGCGGAAGCGTGCCATCGCCATCTCGCGGGGACGCTGGAACGCCTCGACCGGGAAACGCCCGTTGCCGCGGCGCGGAGGGCGATGCCGGACGGCGGCATCGCTCTCCAGGACTGAAAGCCCCTGGCCGCCGCCGGCCCCCCGGCGCCGCTCCTTGCCGCGGCGACTCGCGGGGATCTCGCGCGTTCCGGAGAAATGCGCCATAATGGTTCAAGCGAAGGTGGCGAGTCGACACAGTGCGCCTCCCGCATAAAGGGAAGGAACCCGCCCATGGCGCTGCTCTCACCGTCATTGCCGGACGAACAAACGGCCTTCGACCGGGCCCGGGTCGCGGCCGACCTGCGCCGCCTGCTCGGGGCGCAGGCGGTCATCGCCAGCGAGGAGGGGATGAAGCCCTATGAATGCGACGGGCTCACCGCCTACCGCCAGCTTCCCGGCGTCGTCGCCATCCCGACCAGCAGCGAGGAGCTGCGCGCCGTCATCGGCTATTGCCACGAGCGGCGCATCCCCATCGTGCCGCGCGGCGCCGGCACGAGCCTGTCGGGCGGCGCGCTGCCGCACTCCCAGGGCGTCCTGCTCAATCTCGCCCGGCTCAACCGCATCCTGTCGATCGACCCGCTGAGCCGCACCGCGCGGGTGCAGCCCGGGGTGCGCAACCTGCAGATCTCCGAAGCCGCCGCCAAGTTCGGCCTCTTCTACGCGCCCGATCCGTCCTCGCAGATCGCCTGCACCATCGGCGGCAACATCGCCGAGAATTCGGGCGGGCTGCATTGCATCAAATACGGCCTCACCGTGCACAACATCCTGAAAATCGAGGTCGTGCTGAGCAACGGCGAGCTGGTCACCATCGGCAGCGACGCGCTCGACACGCCGGGCTTCGACCTCCTGGCGCTCATGACCGGCTCGGAAGGGCTGCTCGGCGTCGTCGCCGAGGCCACGGTGAAGCTGCTGGCCAAGCCGCGCTGCGTGCGCCTCGTCCTCGCCTGCTTCGACGACATCGCCAAGGCCGGGGACGCCGTCGGCAACGTCATCGCGCGCGGCATCATTCCGGCCGGCTTCGAGATGATGGACAACCCGACGATCCGCACCGTCGAAGCCTTCAGCTCGTCGGGCTACGACGTCGAGGCGGCGGCGGTGCTGCTCTGCGAGCTTGACGGCTCGGTCGAGGACGTGGAGGAGAATTTCGGCAAGGTCCAGGCGATCCTGCGGGAGAGCGGCGCGACCTCGCTGCGCGTCGCGCGCGACGAGGCGGAGCGCCAGCGCTTCTGGGCCGGGCGCAAGGGCGCGCTGCCCGCGGCCGGACGCATCTCGCCCGACTATTACTGCATGGACGGGACGATCCCGCGCCGGCACATCGCCGTGGTGCTGGCCCGCATCGCCGAGCTGTCGCGCCAATACGGGCTGCGCGTCACCAACGTCTTCCACGCCGGCGACGGCAATCTCCACCCGCTCGTCCTCTATGACGCGAGCAAGCCCAAGGAGCTGCGCATCGCCGAGGAGCTTGGCGGCAAGATCCTCGAGCTGTGCGTCGAAATGGGCGGCACGGTGACCGGCGAGCACGGCGTCGGCGCGGAGAAGCTCAACCAGATGTGCGTCCAGTTCGGCGCCGACGAGCTCGATCAGTTCCACGCCGTCAAGCGCGCCTTCGACCCCGCCGGCATCTTCAACCCGGGCAAGGGCGTGCCGACGCTGCATCGCTGCGCCGAGTTCGGCGCGATGCACGTCCACAAGGGCGAGCTGCGCTTCCCGGATCTGCCGCGCTTCTAGGCGACCGCATGCCCGCCATCGCCCTCACCGAGGCGCCCGACGCCCGCAACGAGTTCCGCGAGATCATCCGCGACGCCGCGGCGCGCGGCGCGCCGCTGCGCCTCCAGGGCAGCAACAGCAAGGCGTTTCTCGGCCGCGCCACCGCGGGAACCGTCCTCGACACGCGCGGCCACGCCGGCGTCATCGACTATCATCCCTCGGAGCTCGTCATCACCGCGCGCGCCGGCACCCCGCTCGCCGAGGTCGAGGCAACCCTCGCCGAGAAGGGGCAGATGCTGGCCTTCGAGCCGCCGCATTTCGGCGACGCGGCGACGCTGGGCGGCACGCTCGCCTGCGCGCTGTCCGGCCCGCGCCGGCCCTATGCCGGGGCGGCGCGCGATTTCGTGCTCGGCGTCACGCTGATCGACGGGCGCGGGCGGCTGCTGCGGTTCGGCGGCCAGGTCATCAAGAACGTCGCGGGATACGACGTCTCGCGCCTCGTCATCGGCGCGATGGGAACGCTGGGGCTGATGACCGAGATCTCGCTCAACGTGCTGCCGCGCCCGGCGGCGGAGGCGACGATCCGGCTCGAGCGCGACACGGCCGAGGCGATCCGCACGGTCAATGAATGGATGCGCACCCCCTCGCCGATATCGGCGGTCTGCTTCGGCGACGGGCAGCTCCATGTCCGCTTCTCCGGCTCGGCGGCCGACATGCGCGCCGCCGCCGCCAAGCTCGGCGGCGCCGAGATCGAGGACGCCGGGCGTTTCTGGAGCGACCTGCGCGAGCACCGCCTCGCGTTCTTCCGCGAGGCGCCGGCGCTGTGGCGGCTCTCCGTGCCGCCGACGACGCCGCCGCTGCCGCTGCCGGGGCGCTGGCTGATCGAGTGGAACGGCGGCCTGCGCTGGCTGGTCTCCGCCGCCTCGACCGAGGAGATCCGCGCCGCCGCCGATGCCGCGGGCGGCCATGCCACGCTGTTCCGGGCCGAGAGGCCCTGCAACGACGTCTTCCATCCGCTGGCGCCCGGCATCGAGGCGCTGCACCACGCCCTCAAGGCGGCTTTCGACCCGCACCGGATCCTCAATCCCGGCCGCCAATACGAGACGATCTGAAGGAGAGCGACTTGGACGGCGCGATCGAGCCGCAGATCGAGACCGAGGCGATCGAGGAGGCGAAAGCCATCCTCGCCAAATGCGTCCATTGCGGCTTTTGCGCCGCCACCTGCCCGACCTATCAGCTCACCGGCGACGAGCTCGAGGGACCGCGCGGCCGGATCTACCTGATCAAGGAAATGCTGGAGGGCAAGCCCGTCTCGACCGAGACGCAAACGCATCTCGACCGCTGCCTCACCTGCCTCGGCTGCGAGACGACCTGTCCCTCGGGCGTGCGCTACGGCCACCTCGTCGAGGTCGGCCGCACCGTCCTCGAGCGGCGCGTGCCGCGCACCGCCGGCGACCGGCTGTTGCGCGCGGCGCTGACCGCGGTCCTCCCCCATCGCCGCCGCTTCGCCGCCCTGCTGCGCCTGGGGCAGGCGGTGCGCGGCGTGCTGCCGGCGCGCCTCCAGCGCGCCGTGCCGCCCAGGGCCCGGGCCGGCGCCTGGCCGCCGCCGCGGCACAAGCGGCGGGTCGTCCTCATGCAAGGCTGCGTCCAGCCCTCGCTCGCGCCCGACATCAACGCGGCCAGCGCGCGGGTGCTCGATCGCCTCGGCATCTCGGCGGTCACGGTCGACGATCGCTGCTGCGGCGCGCTCGGCCATCACACCGGAGCGCCCGAGCAGGCGCGCCGGCTCATGAAGCACAACATCGACGCCTGGAGCGCGGCCATCGCCGAGGGATGCGAGGCGATCGGCGTCACCGCCACCGGCTGCGCCGCCTTCATCAAGGACTATGCCTATCTGCTGCGCGACGACCGCGCCTATGCCGACAAGGCCAAGGCGCTGATGCCGCGGCTCAGGGACCTGGCCGAGATCCTGCGCGGCGAGGCGCTGCGCGACCTGCCCGGCGCCGGCAGCGGCCGCATCGCCTGTCACGTCCCCTGCTCGCTCCAGCACGGCGAGAAGCTGCCGGGCGTCGTCGAGAGCATCCTGAGGGAGCGCGGCTTCACGCTCACGGAAGTGCCGGAGGCGCATCTGTGCTGCGGCTCCGCCGGCAGCTATTCGCTGCGCGAGCCGGAGGCATCCGAGCAGCTCCGGCAGCGCAAGCTCGCGGCGCTGCAATCGGATTCGCCCGAGCTGATCGCGACCGCCAATATCGGCTGCCTGATGCATCTGGCGGCCGAGGCCGAGCGGCCCGTGCTGCACTGGATCGAGCTCTTCGCCGCGAGCCTCGAAGGCGAGCCGGGCCAAGCCCGCGCGGCAGCGCGGTAATGTTCGAGGCGGTGATCTCGACGATCGTGCCGGTGCTCGGCTGCACGCTCACCGGCTATCTGCTCGTCCGCTCCGGCCTCATCGCCAGCGGCGCCGTCGAGATACTGAACCAGCTCGTCTATTACGCCTCGTTCCCGGCGCTGCTCTTCACTTTTCTCGCCCGCACCCCCATCGCCCGGATCTGGCAGCAGGACTTCCTCGAGACCTGGACGCTCAGCCTCGCCGTCATCTATGGCCTCACCTTCGTGGTCAGCCGCCTGTTCTGGCGCGGCGGCACCGTGGAAGCGAGCGTGCGCGCGATGAATTGCAGTTGCGCCAGCACCGCCTTCATCGGCATCCCGGTGCTGGTCATCGCCTTGGGCAAGGACGGCGCGTTGCCGGCCATCCTGGCCACGACGGTCATCGTCACCATCTTCTTCGGCCTGACCTTCGCGGTGATCGAATCGGCCCGGCACGGCATCGCCGCTTCGGGGCGGGCGCTCGCCTCGACGGCGCGCTCGCTCCTGCGCAACCCGCTGATGCTGGGCGTCGTTTTCGGCGCCTTCAGCTCCGCCTTCCTGACGCTGCCGAAGCCCGTCCTGGCCTTGGGCGAGCTGGTCGGCAGCGCCGCCATCCCGTGCTCGCTCATGACCATCGGGATCTTCATCGCCGGGCTCACGGCCAGGGAAAGCGTCGCGGGCACGATCGGCCCGACCGTGATCAAGCTCGTCGTCCACCCGCTGGTGACCTGGGGCATCGTGCGCTGGGTCATCCGCCTCGACCCGACCTGGGCGGCCGCGGCGATGCTGCTCTCCGCGCTGCCGCCGGCGACGAGTTGCTTCGTCATCGCCAAGCAGTACGACATCCTGGTCGCCGAGACCTCGGGGGCGATCTGGCTGTCGACGGTGTTGAGCATCGTTTCGGTCGTCGCGGTCTTGTTCTTCATGGGTATCCGTCCCTGACGCCAACCCGGCCGCAGGGCAGAGGGAGGAATGATGGATAGCGCCGAGCCCCCGGTCGTCACCCGCGAGATCAGGCATCTGCTGGCGCGCGATTACGCCGCGCTCGATCCGGAGCTGGGCCGGGCGATCCATCTCCTCGCCGGGCGCAACGCGGCGGTAAGCTGGCACAAGCACGGCGTGTTCCTCGATCACCTGATCGGCACCTATCGCATCCTGCGCCTCTGGGGAGAGCCGCGCGCGACCTGCCTGTGCGGGCTTTTCCACAGCGTCTACGCCAACGAGTACGTCGATCTCGCGCTGTTCGACGCGCGAACCGAGCGCGGCGTCCTCGCCGAGGCGGTCGGCGGCGAGGTGGAGGAGCTTGCCCATACGCTGTGCCTGATGCCGCGCACCGAGTTCGCGCTCCGCGTCCTCGACGACGCGGCGGCGTTGCAGCGCGGCATGACCCTCGGCGATCCGCAAGGCGGCGCGGCCTGGCGGCTTTCCGCCGAGACCGTGCGCGCCTTTCTCGCGGTGACGATCGCCGATTTCGCCGAGCAGTGGTTCGGCTGGCAAGACGAGGTGATGGGCGGCTATCCCCATACCGACGAGCGGCGGCGCGCCGCCGAGCATTGGACGAAGGCGCTGTGGCCGGGACCCTTGCAGCCGAGCGCCGCCAATATGAGCCTGCAATCGCGATTGGCGCGGCGCCTGCCCGAGTTCCCGGGGCCGGTTCCGCCGATCTTCGAGCGCTGCACGCGCCTGTTGTCGCCGGAGGACGAGGCGGCGGCGGCGGCGCTCTATTGGCGCGTCGCGGGCGCCGGGCCGGCGCCGGACTCGATCGGGCGCGCCGCCGACATGCTCGCCGAGGCGATCGCGCGCAACCCCTGGCTCGGCGAAGCCCATCTGCATCTCGCCCAGCTCGAGCTGCTCGAAGGCGATTTCGCCGCGGCGGGCGAGCATGCGCAGCGCGGCTTGCGCCTGCTGCTGGACTGGGGAACGCCGCGCGACAAGCGGATCCCGTGGGAAGGCTGGGTCGCCTGGTCGCGCGTCCTCATCAAGGGGGCGCGCGAGCGCGCCTGGCCGCAGACCCTGCGCGCCCTCAACAATCTCGGCCTGGTCGAGTAGCCGGGCCGCCCGCGAAAGGACCACCGCGAAAGGAGCACCGCGCCATGAAGATCGAGCTGAGATACGGGCGAGGCGTCGTTCCCGTCACTGTGCCCGAGGGATTGCAGTGCACGATCATCCGCAAGGGGTCGAGCCGGCCGCTGGCCGATCCGCATCAGGCGATCGAGCGCGTCTTCGACGCGCCAATCGGCGCAGCGCCGCTCGAGACCGTCGCGCGCGGCAAGAAGAGCGCCTGCATCCTCATCTGCGACGTGACGCGGCCGGTGCCCAACCACCTTTTCCTCCAGCCGCTCATCCGCCGGCTCATCGGCGCCGGCATTCCCGCCGAGGCCATCACGGTGCTCGTCGCCACCGGGCTGCATCGGCCCAATGAAGGGGAGGAGCTGGCGCGGCTCGTCGGCGATCCCTGGGTGCTCGAGACGGTGCGGGTGGTCAATCACTTCGCGCGCAACGACGCCGACCACGCCGATCTCGGCCGCACGCGCAGGCGCGGCACGCCGGTCAAGGTCGACCGCCGCTTCGTCGAGGCCGAGCTGCGCATCGCCACCGGCCTCGTCGAGCCGCATTTCATGGCCGGCTATTCCGGCGGCCGCAAGGTGGTGGCGCCCGGCATCTGCCATGCCGACGTGATCCGGACCTTCCACAGCGCGCGGTTCATGGAGGATCCGAACGTCATCGAGTGCAATCTGGTCGACAACGCGCTGCATGAAGAGCAGCTCGAAGTCGTGCGCATGATCGGCGACATCCTGGCGCTCAACACCGTGGTCAACGAGGAGCGCGAGCTGATCCACGTCACCTTCGGCGCGATCGTCGAGAGCCATCTCGCCGCGGTGCGCTTCGTCGAGGAGTTCGTGCGGATCCCGGTGCCGCGCCGCTTCAAGACGGTGGTGACCTCCTCGGCGGGCTATCCGCTCGACGAGAACTATTACCAGACGGTCAAAGGCATGGTGACGCCGCTCAGCATCCTCGAGCCCGGCGGCACCCTGATCATCGCCTCGGCCTGTCCCCGCGGCCTGGGCTCGGAGGAATTCCGCGCCTCGCAGCGCCGCCTCCTCGCCATCGGGCCCGATGCCTTCATGAAAAGCATCCTGGCGAAGAGCATGGCCGATATCGACGAATGGCAGTCGGAGATGTATCTGAAGGCGCGGCGGGTCGGCATGATCCAGCTCTTCACCGACGGGCTTTCCGCCGAGGACCGCACCTTGACCGGCGTCGAGGTGATCGACGACGTCGACGCGGCGGTGCGCGCCTCGGTCGCGGCGAGCGGCGACCGCGCCATCGCCGTCATCCCGGAGGGCCCCTATGTCGTGCCGAAATACGTGGCCGCGTGAATGACCGGCCCGGCCTCTCCCGCGCACATCCTGCTCGATCCGCTCGGCGGCTTTGCCGGCGACATGTTCATCGCCGCGGCGCTCGACGCCTGGCCCGAGCTGGAGCGGCCGGTGCTCGAGGCGATCGGCGCGAGCGGGCTGCCGCGCGGCTGGGAGGCCACGGTCCGGCGCACGGAGAAGGCCGGCCTCGCCGCCCGCGCCTTCCACTGCGCCGGGCCGCGCGACGCGCCCGCCAGCGGGCGCTATCGCGACTTCCGCGAGCGCCTTGCCGCAGCACCGCTCGGCGCGGCGACGCGCCGCCACGCGCTCGGCCTGCTCGAGCTGCTGGGCGAGGCGGAAGCCCAAGTGCACGGGGTGGCGCGCGACAGCGTCCATTTCCACGAGCTTGCCGATTGGGACACCCAGGCCGATCTCGTCGGCGCGGCCCGCCTTATCGAGCAGCTCGAGGGGACGCGCTGGTTCTGCCGGCCGTTGCCGCTGGGCGGCGGCGTCGTGCGCGGCGCGCACGGCCCCTTGCCGGTCCCCGCTCCGGCAACGACCTGGCTGCTCGAAGGCTTCGCCTGGCGCGAGGACGGCATCGCGGGCGAAAGGGTGACGCCGACCGGAGCAGCGATCCTGCGCTATCTCGGCGCCGAGCCGCCGCCGGCCGCTTCGCTCGGCCGCCTTGCCGCGAGCGGCGCCGGCGCCGGCACGCGCGAGCTTCCGGGCATTCCCAACATCCTCCGCCTGCTCGCCTTCGCCGCCGCCGACCGGCTCGCCGACAGCCTTCTCGTCATCGAATTCGAGATCGACGACCAGTCGCCCGAGGACCTCGCGCGCGGCCTCGACCGGCTGCGCGCCCTCGCGGCGGTGCGCGACGTCGTCCTCTTCCAGGGCATCGGCAAGAAGGGACGGCCGCTGCAATCGGTGCGCCTGCTCGCCGAGGCGGAGGGGCGCGAGAGCGTGCTCGACGCGATCTTCCGCGAGACGACGACGATCGGCCTGCGGCTGCGCGAGGAGCAGCGCGTCCTCCTCTCGCGCCGCGTGGTGACGGTGAGCGCCGGCGACCGGCGGGTCCGCGTCAAGCTCGCCGAGCGGCCCGGCGGCGGGCTCAGCGGCAAGGCCGAGGCCGACGACATTGCCGAAGCCGGCGACGCGGCGGCGCGCCAGGCGCTGCGCGCGGCGGCGGTGCGGCAGGCGCTGGCGGACGAGGAGGAGCATGGTTGAAGCGACCTCTGCGCTGCGGCGCGTCTTCGAAAGCTGCGCCCGCGTCGCGGTGGCGGTGAGCGGCGGCGTCGACAGCATGACGCTCGCTCACGTCGCTCACGCGCATTTCGGCGCGCGCGCGCGCTTCTTCCACGCCGTCTCGCCGGCCGTGCCGCGCGCCGCGACCGAGCGCGTCAAGGCGCATGCCGAACGCGGCGGCTGGCGGCTCACCTGCCTCGAGGCCGGCGAGTTCGCCGATCCGCGCTATCGCAGCAACCCGGTCAACCGCTGCTATTTCTGCAAGAGCAACCTTTACGACGGCATCGCCGCGCTGAGCGACGCCGTCGTCTTCTCCGGCGCCAATCTCGACGACCTCGCCGATTACCGGCCGGGCCTCGAGGCGGCGAGCGAGCGCGGCGTGCGCCACCCCTTCATCGAGGCCGGCCTCGGCAAGGCGGCGATCCGCGCTCTCGCCCGGCATCTCGGCCTCGACGAGCTGAGCGAGCTGCCGGCGGCGCCCTGCCTCTCCAGCCGCGTCGAGACCAGGCTCGCCATCGATCCCGGCGAGCTTGCCCTCATCGATGCGGTCGAGGAAAGCCTCCGCGCCGCCCTGGGCCCGGTCGACCTGCGCTGCCGCCTCACCGCCGCCGGCGCAAGGCTCGAGCTTGCCGGCGCGGCGCTCGACCGCTTCCTCTCCGCCGACTTCGCCGAGCTGCGCCGGCGCGCCGAGGCGATGATCCGCGGCGCCGGCAAGCCCTATCTCGGCGCCGCCCCCTATCGCCGCGGCAGCGCCTTCCTGCGTCCCACCGCCGATGCGTGACCGGATCTGCATGGATTGGGGGCGCGAGGCGCGCACCGGCATCGGCGAGGCGGTGTTCTGCGCCGGCAAGACGCCCGATCAGATCAACGGCATCGTCCATCTCGCCCGCACCGGCGGCCGGCGCCTGCTGCTCACCCGCCTCGAGCACGAGCAGTTCCACTGCCTCGACGCCGGCGCGCGCGGCGCGCTCGATTTCGATGCGCCTTCGCGCACCGCCACGCTGGGCGGGCCGGCGCCGGAAGCGGCGAGCGACCTGGCCATCATCGTCTGCGCCGGCACCTCGGACGTGCCGGTGGCGCTCGAGGCGCGCCGCACCCTCGCCTTCTACGGCGTCGCCGCGCCGCTGATCGGCGACGTCGGCGTCGCCGGGCTATGGCGCCTGCTCGACCGCATCGAGGAGATCGCGGCCTTTCCCGTGGTCATCGCCGTCGCCGGCATGGAGGGGGCGCTGTTCTCGGTCCTTGCCGGCGCCGTTCCCGGCCTCGTCATCGCGGTTCCCTCCTCGGTCGGCTACGGCGTCGCTCAAGGCGGGACGACCGCCTTGCACAGCGCGCTCGCCTCCTGCGCACCGGGCGTCGTCGCGGTCAACATCGACAACGGCTTCGGCGCCGCCTGCGCCGCGCTCAAGGCGCTGCGCCGGGCGAAGCGGCCGGTCTAGCGGGGCGGCGGGATCGCCCGACAACAGCGGCAGGACGTGGCGCAAGGCGAGCGCCACGCCGTCGCTCGCCCGATAGGCGCGCTTCAGCCGCTCGGCGGCGGCGCGGGGACCGCCGTCCGGCGCGAGCAGCCGCGCCAGCGCGTCGCGGCAATTCTCGTAGGTCAGCGCGCCCGGCGCGATGGCGATGCCGGCGCCGGTCTGTTCGAGGAAATAGCCGTTGATCGGCTGATCGCTGCACAGGGGAACGGCGAGTTGCGGGACGCCCTCGTTGAGCGCCTCGGCGATGGTGTTGGCGCCGGCATGGGAAACCGCGATGGCGGCGCGCTTCAGGAGGTCGAGCTGCGGCGCGTAGCGCACGGCCAGAGTCGAGGGCGGCAGCTCCTCGACGAACGCCGTCTCGGCCATCGGACCCATGGCGGCCACGAGCTGCAGCCCCAGCGCCTCGGCCGCGCGGGCGACGATGCGGAAGAGATCCGGCTGGTCCCAGTAGAGCGTGCCGAAGCTGACATAGGCGAGTGGCCGGTCGGCGGCGAGGCGGTGCCAGGGGAAGTCGCGGGGATCGTCGCTGCGCTCGAGATAGATCGCGCGGCCCGCCAGCAGCGTGCGCGGCGGCACGGGGGCGCCGGCGCGGACGAATTCGGGCACGACGAAGGCGATGTTGAGATAAGGCGAGAAATAATCCCAGCCGGCGAAATTGGCGGGCATGCCGTGCCGCTCGAAGATTTCGGCGCGGCGCGGCGCCACCGCCGCCAGCGTGCGCGTCAGGTCGCAGGCGAAGCCGGGCGGCATGAGAAAGGCCGGCGAGGTGAGGACGCAGACGTAAGGGATGCCCTCCTCATGCGCCGCGATCTGCGCCGGGGAAATCTGGCCGTCGGTGATCAGCAGATCGGCGCCGAACTCGCGCAAGGCGCGCCGGTAGCGCGGGACGAGCGGCTCGATGCTGTTGACCCGGCCCTCCAGGTTGAACGCGACGTATTTGGCGAAATCGCGCGCCACGCCGGCAAAGAGCAATTCCTGGCCCGGCGGCATCCAGTTCCAATCGATCTGCCGCAGCTCGACGCCCGGCACGTCGGGCCGCCCGGTCATTGCGCCCATCGGGCGCGCGAGCCAAACGCCGGTGTGGCCGAGATCGACGAGGCCCTTGGCGAGGGCCTGGATCGGGTTGATATGGCCTTTGGCGGCAAAGGAAGAGAAGAGAATGCGGCTCATCGTCATCCCCCTTTCATGTCGGCGCCGCGGCGGCGGCGGCCCGCGGCAGAACGCCGCGCGATGCCGGCGCGTCGCCGCGGCCGGCCACTTTCAAGCGGAGGGAATGCCGCGCGCTATTGCAGGACGGCGATGGTGGCGAGCGCGGCGGCGACGAGGCGCTCGCGCTCGCCCTTCGCGGCAAAGACCTCCGAACGGGCAACGACCATGGACCTGCCGGACTTGAGGACGTAGCCGCGGCCGATGAGCTTGTCGCCGACCGCCGGGGCCAGCAGGTTTATCTTGTATTCGGCCGTGACCACGTCGCCCGCGACCGAGCCCGCCGCCCAGGCGCAAGCGCTGTCGGCGATGCAGCCGATGACCGCGCCATGCGCGTAGCCGTGATGCTGTGTCAACTCGCGGCGCATCGCCACGTGCAGCTCGGCATAGCCGTCCTCGCATTTGATGATCTCGGGCCTGAGGAAGGCGGCAAAAGGCGTCATGTCGAGCAGCGTCTTGAGATTCTCCACCGTGATGCCGTCCTTGAAGACCTTTACCGACATGGTTCTCCCCCGCTGGATGTGCGCCGGTGGTCCGGCCGGCGCCGCTGCGATGCCTCACGATTCACACAACGCGACGGCCGACCCCACAATCGGCATTCCCGTTTCCGCCCCTGCGGCCCGGCACAGCCTCGGCCGCTGCGCACAAGGCGACACGGAAAGACGCGAATTTTGCAAAAACGGTCCGACGCCGGCGAAGGCAACCTGCCAACGGCTGGGATCGACGCCGGCATGCGGCCGGACTGCCATCGGCTGACGCGGAAATCGTCGCCAACGCTCAGGCCGCCGACGATGCCGGCGCGATCATCGCAATCGCTGCCAGGCAGCCGAACAACCGTATCGTTGCAATTTTTGGGAGTCAATTGGACAATTGATGCGCCGAACCGGGCGGAGAATTTTCGTTTCCAACCTTCGCGCAGAAGACGCATCCGCCGGCGCCGCCGTGATATGGTGTGAGGCGACAATCCCCGGCGATGCCGGCGATGCAGAAGAAGGTCAAGGGGAGGGAGAGCAGGATGGCCGAGATCCCCGCCGGCTTCGAGCCGTTGTTCCGCAGCAGCCCCTATACCGAGACGATCGGGCCGCTCTATCATCGCAAAGGCAGCGCGCCGCTCGTCCTCGCCGTCCGCATTCTCGACAAGCACGCCAATGCGCGCGGCTTCGCGCATGGCGGGCTGCTGCTGACGCTGGCCGACCTCGCTCTCGGCTATGCGATGGCTTTCCGCGAGGACCCGCCGGCCTCGCTCATCACCGCCAGCCTGTCGGCCGATTTCGCCGGCACCGCCAAGGTCGGCGACTGGGTCGAGGCGCATGTCGACATCCAGAAGAGCGGCAGCCGGCTCGCCTTCGCCAACGCCTATCTCACCGTCGGCGGCGAGCGCATCCTGCGCGCGAGCGCAGTGTTCGCGCGCATGGGCGCCTTGACGCCGAAAACGCCTCCCGCCGCCGAGGGCGGTTGAGGGAGCGTCCTCACGCCGGCAGGAGGATGGCGTCGAGCGCGAGCGCGCCCTGTCCCTCGGGCAGCACCATGAACGGGTTGACGTCGAGGCTGCGGAGCGCCGGGCCCTGCGCCGCGGCAAAGCGCGAAAGCCGCGCCAGCGCGCGGGCGAGCGCCGCGAGATCGGCCGGCGGGCGGCCGCGCATGCCGCGCAGCACCGGCAGCGCGCGCAGCTCGGCGATCATGCGCCGCGCCTCGTCCTCCTCGAAAGGCGCCAGGCGGAAGGTCACGTCGCCCACCGCCTCGACGAAGATGCCGCCGAGCCCCAGCATCACCACCGGGCCGAAGACGGGATCCCATTGCGCGCCGAGAATGACCTCGACGCCGTCCGTCACCATCGGCGCGACGAGGCAGCCGGCAAGCGCCGCCTGGGGCGCCGCCTGGCGCACGCGCGCGGTCACCTCGTCGAAGGCGCGGCGCACCGCCTCGGGCGTCTGAAGGCCGAGGGCGACGCCGCCGAGATCGGTCTTGTGGGCGATGTCCGGCGAGACGATCTTGAGCGCCACCGGCAGGCCCAGCGCCTCGGCTGCCGCCGCCGCCTCGGCCGGCGACCCTGCCAGGCGGTGCGGCACCACCGGCAGGCCGGCGCGCGCGAGGACGGCAAGCGCCGTCGCCTCGTCGCACGGCCCCGGCGGCAGCTTTTCCGGCGCGGGCAGCGCCGCGGGCGCGGCGGACATCGCATCGAAGCCGCGGCGGAATTGCGTCAGCGCGGCGATGGCGCGCAGCGCGTGGGTCGGCTCGTCGAACACCAGGCAGCCCGCCTGGTCGAGCGCGGCGCGGAACTGCGGCGTGTAATAGCAGGCCACCGCGAGCAGGCTCTCGGGATAGCGCCGGCGCAGCCGCGGGAACGCCTCGATGAAGCGCGGCGCGTTCACCGGCGAGCGGCCGACCGAGCCGACGAAGCAGGCGACGCTCTCATAGAAGCCGCTGGCGAGCGTCATCTCGATGGCGCGTTCGAGAATGCCCATGTCGCTGACGATCTGGCCGGTGACGTCGATCGGGTTGCGGGTGGCGGCGAAGGGCACCATGGCGCGGACGTCGTCCTGAAGCCGTTGCGGCGCCGGCGTCACCTCGAGGCCGCGCGCCGCCGCGCTGTCCGCCATCAGCACGCCGACGCCGCCCGAGACGGTGATGATGCCGACGCGCTTGCCGGCGGGCGGCTCGCGCACCTGGCCGGCGGCATAGCCGATGTCGAAGAACTCCTCCATGCTGGCGCAGCGATAGACGCCGTATTGGCGGAACATGGCGTCGAAGATCTCGTCGGCGCCGGCGAGCGCCGCGGTGTGTGAGGCGACCGCGGCGATGCCCGCCTCGGTGCGCCCGACCTTGAGGCAGATCACCGGCTTGCGCCTGAGGCGCGCGCGCGCCAGCGCTTCGGCGAGCTTGCGCCCGTCGCGGCAGCCCTCGACATAGAGCATTATGACCGCGGTCTCGGGATCCTCGGCGAGATAGGCGATGCCGTCGGCGGCGTCGACATCGCCCTCATTGCCGGTGGTGAGGATGACGCTGTAGGCGAGGGCGCGGTCCTGCGCCACCTGATAGGCGAGGCCGCCGAAGGCGCCGCTCTGGGTGATGAGGCCGATGCGGCCCTTGGGCGCCAGGCCGGGGCCGAAGGCGGGGTGAAAGGTCGCCACGAGGCCGTTGGCGAAATTGACGAGGCCCATGCAGTTGGGGCCGAGAAGCCGCATGCCGCCGGCGCGGGCGATGGCCTTGATCTCTTCCTGCGCGCGCGCGCCGGCCTCGCCCATCTCGGCAAAGCCCGAGGTGAAAAGCACGACGGCGCGCACGCCCTTTTGGGCGCAGTCGCGCATCGCCTGCGCCACCAGCGTCTCCGGCACGGAAATGACGGCGAGGTCGACCGGCCCGGGGATGGCGAGCACGCTCGGGAAGGCAGGAATGTCCTGCACCAGGGGCGCGCGCGGATTGATCGGGTAGATCGGACCCTTGAAGCCGCTGGTCTTCATGTGAAGGAGCGGGATGGTGCCGAGCTTGGCCGGATCGGTCGAGGCGCCGATCACCGCCACCGAGGCGGGGCGGAAGAGCGGCGCGAGCGAGCTGGGATCGAGGAGGTCGGCGTGCATCTTTGCCTGTGCGTGGCCCGTGAGGCAGGCGAGGGAGATACACGAAGCCGCCGCGCACCGCAATTTTCCGCCACGCGGCGGCGGCGGCGGCGCGGAAAGCGCGGGCGGGGACCGATGGTCCTGAGCGGCGCGAGGCGTCGCGGCGACCGTTCCCTCTATCGCGCCACAATATTGTCACAGGCGACCGGCGCCGAGGCGTGAACCCTGCCGCCTTTGCCGCGTTTCCATAGGACCAAAGGCACGCCGGGCCGAAAGGCCGCGGAGGGCGACGATTGTTCCGCGCAAGAGAAGGAGGCGAACCATGACACGATCGATCATCGCTCTTGCTCTGGCCGGCGCCACGCTCGCCGGCTGCGGCACCACGCCGGGCGATCGCGGCCTGTCCGGCGCCGGCATCGGCGCCGCCACCGGCGCCGTGGTCGGCGCGCTGGTCGGCGCGCCGCTGGTGGGCGCCGCCATCGGCGCGGGCACGGGCGCGGCCCTCGGCGCCGCGACGAGCCCCTCCACGGTCGATCTCGGCCCGCCGGTCTGGAGTCAGCGGCAATAGCGCTGCGCCCGCGCACCTGGCCGCGCGGGCGACCGGCCGGTGCCGCCGTCATGAAACCCGCCGGGCATTGGCCTTCCGCGCGGCCGTTGCCACGGCCGACCCGATCCGCCCGATATCGGGCCGGGGCGGCGATGCTGGCGATCCTCCTCGTCGCCGCGGCGCACCAATTCGACTTCGCCGCGCATCGCCTCGACGTCGCGGCGCCGGCACAGGCGCTGGCCATCCGCGCCGCTCTCTTCGAACTCGCTGCCGCGACGCGCGCCTTGCCGGCGGGCATGACCGGCGATAGCGCGGCGAAGGCGCTCTATCGCCACGTCGCGGACCGCGACGCCCTCCTCGACGTGACGCGCTTTCCGAGCGAAGTCGACGTCACTTTCCGTGGGCTCGGCAGAGCGGCGTGCATCGAGACCGAAAGCATGGCGCGACGTCTCGAGGGCTCGGTGGTGGTCCAGCTCGAAGGCTATGCCACGGCGTCGGATTGCGGCGGCAGCAATGCCATGACTTGGCGCATCATGCCCTGACCCGGCAGTCCCGCGCCCGGATCCGGATCCGCGACCGCGACCGCGGCAAAAGGGGTTTTCACATGGCGCCCTGGACACGCCTTCGACGGTTGCCGCAACGAGACGGCGCCGATGCGCCCGGGCGCGAGGCTGCGCCATGCCGGCCGCCGCTCGTCCCATCGGGTGCTTGAATAATCGTCGGAAGAGGAAGCACGAAAACCAATAATGAGTCGCTGAATCAGCATCAGCTCGCCGTAATTTCGTCACACTTCAGTGTAAGTGGTCAATCACTCCCAAGCAGGAACAGAGGCGCCGTGGGAAATTAACCATAAGTGTCATTTTTTGGACCAACCGTCTTTCGAATTGCGTCCACGGAATCGCGATCTATATTGGATCAATCATCCCGGATTGCTGGCGTCGGCGATCTCGTGCGATCGACCGACCGCGGTCCCCGGCCGCCTCTTTGCGGCGGCGACCCGCCGGCCTCTCTTTGCACCACAAGATCCGAAACGGCCCGAGGAGGAACGAGAATGGTCGCCACGCTGGGTGTCGAAATCGTCGAGCATCTGGACCATCTGCGCGCCTGCGCCCGCAGCCTGGCGCGCGATCGCGCTCTCGCCGACGACCTCGTGCAGGAGGCCGTCCTCCGCGCGCTCGTCCATGCGGATCATTTCCGCCCGGGCAGCAATTTGAGGGCCTGGCTCTCGACGATCCTGCGCAACGCATTCTTCGACGAGAAACGAGCCGAAAAGCGGCGGATGCAGTTCGTCGATGCCCTCGCGAGCGCGCCGGCATCGACCAAGGGCGAGCAGGAGGCGCGCCTCGCGATGCAGGACGTCTGCCGCGCCTTCGCGCGCCTGCCGGCGGGCCAGCGCACGGCCCTGGCGCTGGTGGGCGCCGAGGGCTTCTCCTACGAAGAGGCCGCGCGCCAGGCGGGTTGCACCATTGGCACGGTGAAAAGCCGAGCATCGCGGGCGCGGGTCAACCTTCATCGGCTGCTCGATGCCGACGAGGGCCGCGCCGCCAACGATGCGGCGTCCGGCGGCCTCTGGCGCCCTCGGGCGGCCTGAGGCCGGTGCCGGCGTCCAAGGCCGGCGAGGAAGGTGCAACAGCCGCCCGCTGATTTTCCGCTACGCGGCACTCCGGCCCCGCGCCATACTCCGGCAAGGCGTCCTCGGAGACGGTCAGATCAGAAAGGGCGCGCGGCGGCTTGCGCCGCCGCCACCGGGGTCGGGAGGAAGGGCATGGCCGGCGGCATCACCATGGGCGCTCGGCTCGACCGGCTGCCGGTCGCGCCGTTCCATTACCGCGTCTTCTGCCTCATCGCCGCCGGCATGTTCTTCGACGGCTATGACCTCTACGTCGCGGCGCCGGTGCTCGGCGCGGCGATGCAGAGCGGCTTCTCCACCGTGGCGCAGAACGGCTGGTTCATCTCGCTCACCTTCCTCGGCATGACGCTGGGCTCGCTGCTGGCGGGCTTCCTCGGCGACCGCTACGGCCGACGCTTCGCCTATCAGTTCAACCTGATGATCTTCGGCCTGGCCTCGCTCGCCGCCGCGTTCGCGCCCGATATCGAGACGCTGAACGCGCTGCGCTTCGTCATGGGCGTGGGGCTCGGCGCCGAGATCGTCGTCGGCTACGGCACCATGACCGAGTTCGTGCCGCCGCGGGTGCGCGGCACATGGATGGCGCTGATGGCCCTCGTCGTCGTCGCGGGCCTGCCGGTCACCGCCTTCCTCGCCTGGCTGATCGTGCCCGGCCATGGCTGGCGGCCGATGTTCGTCATAGCCGGCCTGGGCGCGCTCGTGGTCTGGTATCTGCGCAAGAATTTGCCCGAGTCGCCGCGCTGGCTCGAGGCCAAGGGCCGAAACGACGAGGCCGAGGCGCTGATGCAGCGCATCGAGCGCGAGGCGGCGGGGAGCGGCGCGTTGCCGCCGCCGGTGCCGGCGCCGCCGCTGCCGAGCCTCGGGCTTGCCGCGCTGCTGAGCCCGAGCCTGCTGCCGCGCATGGTGGTCGGCAGCGTCGTGCTGATCACCACCAATGCGCTGATCTTCGGCTTCGTCACCTGGCTGCCGATCTTCTTCGGGCAGCAAGGGCTCACCATCGCGAAATCGCTGGGCTATACGCTGGTGATCGACCTCGGCTCGCTCGCCGGCTGCGCGCTGGGCGCGCTCAGCGCCGACCGCGCCGGACGGCGCCCGACGATCATCGCCGCCTCCTTATGGACCATTCTTTTCGGCGCGCTCTACCCCCTCGTCGCGGCGTCGCGGGCGGTGCTCGCCGTGGGCTTCCTGCTGTTCATCGGCATCTATGTCCTGACCTCGATCCTCTACGGCGTCTATACCGCGGAGCTGTTCCCGACCGAGGTCCGGCTGCGCGCCAACGGGATCTGCAACATGTTCGGCCGCGGCGCCACCATCTTGACGCCGCTGATCGTCGTGGCGCTCTTCAAAGCCTACGGCGTCGCCGGCGTGCTCGCCTTCATGATCGCGCTGCTGGTTGTGCAGATCGCCGTCGTCGCGCTCTGGGGCATCGAGCCCGCCCGCCGCGGCCTCGAGGATCTCGACCGCACGCGGGAGACCGGCCTGACGCGGGCTCCGGCGGCAAGGCCGAGCGCGCCCGCCTGAATCCGTCTCCTTCCGGAACACAGAAGAACTTGCCGCATAAGCAATAGAGACGTGTGTTTGGGAAGAGGGCTGCCCGCGTTTATGGGCACACTATTAATCACTCGTTAAGGATTACCGGCCAGCTTAGAGGGCCAGAGTTTGGCGACGCCAAGCGCCGGACGCGCACCGGACAACCGCCTTTTGATCGCGACATGGACGGAACCGACCGCGCTGGGGATTTTGCACCGATGTCGCTCTCCCGAGAGCAAGCGCCCGCCGGCATGCAGCGGCCTGCCGACGAGCACGCCCGCCCGGGAGCGGCCGATCTCGCCGCCCAGATCCGGCGCGAGCAGGTCAACTATCTCACCCGCGGCAGCGTCCTCAGCTTTCTCGTGCATCCGGCGGCCGCCGCGCTGGTGGCGCTCGCCCTCATCGGTCACTGCGCTCATGAGATGATCGCCGCCTGGCTGCTGGCGGTATGGACCTTGGCGGCGCTGCGCGCCGTCCATTGGCATCGCTATCGCGATCGCCTCGGGACGGTGTTCCAGCCGACGCGATCGGCGGCGTTCCTCACCGCCATCGCGGCGGGCAGCAATTTGCTGTGGAGCGCGGCGCCGCTGCTGATCTGGCCCGCCGGCGACGCCGGTCCGCAGGTGCTCCTGGTGGTGGCGATCGCCGCGGTCCTGGCGATCGAGATGACGACGCTGGCGAGCTTCATGCTGGCGGTGCTGGGCTCGCTCGGCGTGTCGCTGCTGATGCTGCTGGTGGCGCTGTTCTGGCACGGCCTGCTGACGCCGCTCATTCTCTGCGCCTTGCTGCTCTACGCCTCGGTCATGGCGATCGGCACCTATCACATCAACCGGATGCTGTTCGAAAGCCTCAGGCTCAGATTCGAGCTGGCCTCGGCGAGCACCGCGGCGCAGGCGGCGAGCAAGGCGAAATCGGATTTCATCGCCAATATGAGCCACGAGCTGCGCACGCCGCTCAACGCCGTCATCGGCTTTTCCGAGATCATCAAGGCGCAGCATTTCGGCGCGGCCACCTCGGCGCGCTACGTGGAATACGCGACGCTCATCCACAGCAGCGGCCTGCACCTGCTCGAGATCATCAACGACATTCTCGATCTCTCGAAGATCGAGGCGGGCCGCTTCGAGCTCAGGGAAGAGCAGGTGGAACTCGGCGAGGTGGTCAAGACCTCGATGATGCTGATGAGCGACCGGGCCGAGGAGTCGGGCATCACGGTCGCGGCCTCGGTGCCCAGCCCCTCGCCGGTCATCCGCGGCGACGAGCGGGCGATCCGGCAGATGCTGCTAAACCTGCTGTCGAACGCGGTGAAGTTCACCCCGATCGGCGGCAACGTCCATGTCGGCGTCTGCCGCGACGCGGCGGGCGGCATCCTGCTCACCGTCAAGGACACCGGCATCGGCATGTCGCCCGGCGATATCCCGAAGGCGATGCAGCCCTTTGGCCAGCTCGGCGACGTGCACACGCGCAGCCGTCCCGGCACCGGCCTCGGCCTGCCGATCGTCAAATCCCTGGTCGAGATGCATGACGGCAAGTTCCAGCTCAGCAGCGGGGTCGGCCTCGGCACCTTGGCCGAAATCTCGTTCCCGGCCCGCCGGGTGGTTGCCGCGTGATCGGGCGCGCGCCGGCGCGCCGAGGACGGCGGCGGCTCAGGCCAGAGCGTGGTCGGGGACGCCGAGATAGGCGGCGAGGCGGCGGCGGACCCAGCCCGGCAAGGCCCGGGGGATGCCATGCTCGAGATAGGCGCGCAGGTAGGTGCTTGGCATGTCGATCGCCAAGGAGACCTGCTCCGCCGATTCCCCCAGCTCCTCCAGGGCGGTTCCCAGCACCGCCCGCGGCGCCTCCTCAAAGGCTGCCGGGCTGTTGTTCGCAAGATTGGTCGGCGGCATGAGCCTACTCCATTTCATCGTCTTGCGAGTCTGATGCAACTAGAGTTAAGATTGTGTAAATGGCATGGATCGCCAATCCGTGCCATGGGCAATGGCCGTTACCCTTGCGCTCCCTGAAAAAGAGGGGTAGGTCCAAAGGCGCAACGGAATGGAGTCAACGGTCAACCGGTTTGACGGGAACGGTGTCGAAATGTCGTCGGGGGAACGCACTTTTGCCTTCAGGGATTGGAGATCGTCTCCGCCCTCGACCCTCCATGCGGTGAATCAGCGCTACCAGGAATGGAAGTCGGGCTATGCCGCGGCCAATCTCATCGTCGTCGGCGGCAAGCCCGGCCCCGGCGCCATTCTGCTGGCCGGCAATGACTACCTGTCGCTGGCAAGGCACCCGAAAATCGTGCAGGCGATCGCCAGTACCCTGCTCAACACCCATTCCGACGTGCTGATGTCGACGGTTTACGTCCAGCATCTCGACGAGCAGCAGCACTATGAGGCCGCCATGGCGGCCTATCTCGGGAGCGAGGCGGCGGTGCTGTGCCAATCCGGCTGGTCGGCCAATGACGGGCTGATCCAGGTCCTGGCCGATGAGGACACGCCGGTCTACATCGATATCGGCGCGCACGCCTCGCTCTGGCAGGGAATTCACAGCGCCGGCGCGACGGCGCGCCCCTTCCGGCACAATGACCCCGCCAGCCTCGCCGCGCTCGCCAAGCGCTATGGCCCGGGCCTCATCGTGGCCGACGCGGTCTACAGCACGACCGGGGACATCTGCCCGCTCGCCGACGTCGTCGACATCGCCGAGCGGCAAGGCTCCCTGGTGCTGCTGGACGAGTCGCATGCGGTCGGCGTGCGCGGGCCGAAAGGCGCCGGGCTCGCGGCCGAGCTGGGCCTCGTCGATCGCGTCCCGTTCCGCACGGTCAGCCTGTCGAAAGCCTTTGTCGGCCGCGGCGGCATCGTCGCCGGGCCGAGGCAGTTGCTGGAATATTTCCGGTTCGTGGCGCGCCCGTCGGTCTTCAGCTCGGCGGTGCTGCTGCACGAGATCGCGGCGTTCTCGGCGGCGCTCGAGATCATCCGCCTGGAAGAGTGGCGCCGGCAGGCGCTGCGGCAGAAATCGGGCTATCTGCGGCAGGGCCTGCTGGCCGCGGGATGGCCGATCGCGAACAACGATGCCCCGATCATCGCGCTGATGGGCGGCGCGGAGGAGATCACCGTGCGGCTGCGCGACGCGCTCGAGGCGCGCAACGTCTTCGGCGCGGTGTTCTGCGCGCCGTCGACGCCGAAGAACCGGTCGCTGGTCCGGCTGACGGCGAATGCGACGGTGCCGGAAAGCGATCTCGACCGGGTGATCGAAGCTTGCGCGGCGGCGAAACGGGAAGCGGGCCTAGGCTGAGACCGCGATATCGCCGAGCGAGGCGCCGGGCAGGGGAAACCACAGCACCGTCTCGTCGGTGCGTCCGAAGGCGATGGACCGCGTCACCGTGCCGCCCATGCGTTCCAGCGCCAAATTGGCCAGCGCCAGATCCGGCCGGTTGGAAAATTCCCGATCGTTCCAGGAGACGCGGCGCAGGAGCCGAACCGCCGTCCCGCGCAGGCCGGCCGAGGAATCGGTGAGGCGCAGATAGTTCCAGCAGCCGGCCTGGCCGAGATTGACCACCAGCTCCGCTCCGGTCTCGCTGTAGATCTCGTTCAACGCCGCTTCGAGGACGCGCGCCAGCACGTGCGCCATCAGGACGGGCGAGCCGTGGAAGAGGAAATCGTTGCGGCGGTCGATGAGGATGCGGGCGCGGTCGAGCTCGGCCGCAAAGGGCAGCCGCGCGACGGCGTCGTCGAGACAGCGCAGCATCGACGCGGCGCGCTGCTCGCCGGCCGCGGCATCGCCGCCCTCGGGGATGAGCATGCCGATGATGCCGCCGATCTGCTCGGCGGCTTCCTCGACGCGCGCCGGAACGCGCTCCAAGGCGGCGAGCTGGCGCGACGTCGGCTCCGACGCGCCCGGCTGGCGCCCGCCCTGCGGATAGGCGTGCACCAGCGTCGGCAGGAAGCGGCTCAGGCTCGCGGCATTGGTCCGGATGCTGACCAACGGGGATTGCATCTCCTTTGCCAGGAGAAGGCCGAGCTCGAGCCGCGCGCGCTCCTTGGCCTGGCGCAGGCCGGCGGCCTTGTAGCTGAAGATGGTGCCGGCGGTGAGCGTGAACAGGAAGATGGGCACGAATTCGAAGTAGAGGTTGACCGAAGTGGGGACGCCCGGCGAGACCATGGCGTGGATCTGCCAGGCCAGGAGGGAGCCGGTGATGAACAGCAGGAACACGCTGATCCAGTCCAACAGCAGCACCACCAGGAACAGGCCGGCCATCGTCGACATGAGCCAGATGGTGGAAGTGTCGTTCTGCAGCAGCATGAAGGTGAAGAAGAACGGCCCGCAATAGAGCACCGTGCCCAGCCACAGGACCGGCAGGTAGCGCCGCCAGCGGCTCGGCCAGCGGTCCTTGGCCGCAATCGCGAAGCAGAGCAGCGTGCCGAAGAGGCGGATCCAGATGTTCTCGTAAGGCTGGGGAAACAGGAACTTCCAGACGAACCAATAGGCCGGGAACATGACGGCGGCGCACAGGCAGACCGGCACCATGTTGCTTTCGACATGGCGGACGCCGCCGAGGATGACGGCGGCGACGTATTGGGTTGCCCGCTGAAGGGCCGAGCCGATGTCGCCGCTGCCGGTGGGCAGCGGGTTGCCGGCATCGAGCACCGTCGTCTGGTCGGTCGCGAGCGTCATGAGGGAGAAGACGGCTCCCGTCTCTTGAGTGGTGCGTGCATCGGCGTCGTGAACAGCGCTCGAAGCATGGCAAAGCGCATCTCTGCCCCAATTTGGCACCGTCTAGTACCAAGGGAGTGTTAACGACGACTTAAAAAGCGGTTAATGCAGACCCCGGAATGAAGCTTTTGTCGCCATGGAGTTTTTCCCGCAAGCGGCAGGAGGCGGCAGCAGGTCTTCCACTCTTTCTGAGAGTATCGGTTAAGCGAGGCTGGCGCGGTCGAGCTCGGCGCCGAGGCGGCCGGTCGCCCAGCAATAAAGCATGTAGAAATCGCCGCGGAACGACCACAGCGGGTGCGTGAAGGTGGCGGGGCGGTTGCGCTCGACATAGGCATGGGCGAACCAGGCGAAGCCGTAGCCCGCGACCGGCGCGCCCGCCAACAGCCGCCAGTCGCCGGCGAAGAGGAAGCCCGCCAGCAGCGCCACGCCCAGCGTGGTGCCGACATAGTGGAGGAGACGGGTGAGCGGCCGGCGATGCTCGTGCAGGTAATAGGGCCAGAACTCGGCAAAGCTTTGGAAGTCCTCGACCATCGACCGCTCCTTTGGCGCGAGCCCGTCCTTCGCCACTTTGGCCCGTCCCCGCCTCTTGTCAATCGCCCGCCGAATGCGTAAGTCAAGCCGTTGCAGGGGGCTGGTCCTCATTCCCGGGAGTGGATTTCATGGGATTCAAGGTAGCGGTGGTGGGCGCCACCGGCGTGGTCGGCCATGAGATGCTGAACATCCTCGCCGAGCGCGATTTTCCGGTCTCCGAGGTCTATGCGGTCGCCTCCGAGCGCTCCGCCGGCGGCGAGGTCTCCTTCGGCGAGGACAAGGTGCTGAAGGTGCAGGATCTCGACCGCTTCGACTTCACCGGCGTCGATATCGGCCTGTTCTCGCCGGGCGCCAAGGTCTCGGCCGTGCACGCTCCGCGCGCCGCCAAGGCCGGCACCGTGGTGATCGACAACACCTCGCAGTTCCGCATGGACCCCGACGTGCCGCTGGTGGTGAGCGAGGTCAACCCGCAGGCGATCGCGCAGTACAAGAAGCGCGGCATCATCGCCAATCCCAATTGTTCGACCATGCAGATGGTGGTGGCGCTGAAGCCGCTGCACGACATCGCGCGCATCAAGCGCGTGGTGGTGGCGACATACCAGTCGGTCTCCGGCGCCGGGCGCGAGGCGATGGACGAGCTGTTCACCCAGACGCGCGCGATCTACGTCAACGATCCCCCGAAGAAGGAGCATTTCACCAAGCAGATCGCCTTCAACGTCATTCCCCACATCGACGTCTTCATGGAGGACGGCTCGACCAAGGAGGAATGGAAGATGGCGGCGGAGACGCGCAAGATCCTCGACCCCGACATCGCCGTCACCGCCACCTGCGTGCGCGTGCCGGTGTTCATCGGCCATGCCGAGGCGGTCAACGTCGAGTTCGAGCGGCCGATCAGCGAGGCCGAGGCGCGCGCCGCGCTCAAGGCGGCGCCGGGGGTCAGCGTCGTCGACCACCGCGCCGACGAGGGCTATGTCAGCCCGCAGGAATCGGCGGGCGAGGATCCCGTCTTCGTCAGCCGCATCCGCAAGGATCCGACCGTGCCCTACGGCCTCAATCTCTGGGTCGTCGCCGACAATCTGCGCAAGGGCGCGGCGCTGAACGCGGTGCAGATCGCCGAGATCCTGGCGCGCGACTATCTGCAATCCTCCGCATCATCCTCGGCCAAAATGGCCGGCGGCAGCCGGCGCAGCACCGGCTAACGCCGTCGTCCGGCAAGCAGTGCGCCCAAGTCAAGCCAAAAAACAATGCGTAAGAAGAAGCACTAAGCGAACGTCGTCGGCGAGCGCCTAATCACCGTGCTTTAGGGGATGGGTCTGATCTTGATAGCGATCAGTGGGGCGAGTTCCATAGGCCATGTCTGGAGGTAACTCTGTCTTTAATTCAAAGAAGGTGATCTGGCAGGGTCGATCGATCATGGGAGTTAGTTTTATGTCCAACGGACCGTTGTTCATCATTTCTAGAATTATGGGGCCGCTCCAGCCTGGCTGAATCCATGGAGCGGTTTGATGCATACTCAAGCCAACGCGCGCGTAGGTGCTGCGACCTTCGATAAGTGCGATCATATTGGTCGGCACTTTTATGCTTTCATACGTCATCCCAAGAATGAAGGCGCTCGGATGTAGTATAAAGCTCTCGGGATCTCCGAACTCGTCTTTGATCTTGAGTTCTTTGGTTGTGAAAAAACCGGATCGCCCAAGTGCGCCAAGACCATCTGCCACGGAGACGATTAGGCCTGGTGCCTTCTCGAGTTTCGTGAAGCTGAAGCCCAGTCTGAGATCAATAGAGGCCTCTCCCCATTGTCGCGGCTCCAATGGAGGATCAAAATCTATGGTGCCAGCTTCGACCGCCGCTCGCAGATTGACCTGCGAGAGTATCATTGTGCCCCCTATGCCGCGGGCTTAACGTGCTCTTTCGCCCATTCGCGGTTCAAGTACGCCAAGCCGGTAGTTGTAAAGAAAGAACCAGACACCACAACCGTAATCGTGTCTCCGGACACTTCTTGTATGGTTGCCCGAATGTATCCTTCGTGTTGTCCCTCAGCTCTTTCAACGTTTTCACGGCGAACGAAACCCGAGAGAGGTCCTTCCGCAGTTTCAAAGGTCACGAGCACCTCGGTTGGGAATGCGCCTCTCTGAACCTCACAGCGAATACGGACGGCTTGGCCAGGAGCAAAGCTCGGCATAGAGTGTCCCTTCCCTATAAGTAGCTACATATAGCGCTTCGTTCTTCTTATGTACTCATATTCGATGCCATATCTAGTATGTTTGTTCCTGTCAAGAAGTGTCAATCCAATTTGTATCTTCTAGGACAACTATCCCCCGCAATCTGTCTCCTGGGGATAAAAGTTTTTGAGATGCATAATTCTGCAGCGGTTTTTTTTCACTCCGCCTCGAACGCCCCGAGCTCCGGCCAAGGGGCTTGATCCGCCATTGCGGGGTGGAGACGTCCAGCCTGGCGGGTGAAGCTGAGCCGGCCGCGCTTCAGGCCGCAGAGCGGCTGCGCCAGCTCGGCGACCGCGGCTTTGGCATCGCGGCAATCGAAGATGACGAGGTCGGCCGGCCGGCCGACGGCGGTGCCGTACTCCGCGCGGCGCATCAGCCGCGCCGAGCGCGTCGTCAGCATGGCGAAGCACTCGGCGAGATCCTCCGCCCCGCCGACGAAGGCAGGCGGTTGTCGCTGACTTTATGAATGGGTTCGACCTCGCCGCCAAGGCACGCCGATGCGTCCCGGCCTGCGCTTGATCTACATGACAGGGTATCGGCGCCGGGATCGTAAGCCGACAGCAGCCTTGTCGATCCCGCAGCACTCGTTCTATTTCTTGCCGGTCGCCTAAAAGCAGGGTGCTTACGAGGTGGTATCCCTTTCATCGTTGCTTACGACCAGTCGCGCTTTTCGACGTCTTGGTCGTGTCGGCGCGCGTCGTTTTCGTAAAATTGAGCGATGCGTTCCAGCATCGCGGCGGTTTGGGGCCATTCGATACGCAACGTCTGGGAAAAGCGCCGGTATTGCGCGGCGATCTCACGCTCCTGATCGCCGCCATCGTTCATGGCCCGCCAGGTCGGGCCGCGCTTGCGGATTAATCCCATCATGACGCCGTCTTCGATTTCGGCACTATGAAGCGTGTCAACGATGTCGCGCACCGGTGGTGGCGGCCAAATGCCGTCAGCCTCGGCGACAGCATAAGCGAAGACACTTCCAATTTGCCGGTCACAGACCTTTCTGCGTCCTATCACCGCACACGCGCGCCGTGCCTCTGTAATCCATCGCTCAAGGGTATCCCGATTGATCGTAGCTCCTTCTTGGCCAGGGATTTGAGTCCACGAATTCAGGAGCTGATAACCGCGTGAGAACATTGCCTCCCGATTTTCAGACGAATCCGATTCCGGTTCGGAGATGCCGCTTTCGGGATCAGGCCGATAGACGATCCGGATTACCTCAGCAAAAAATGCCGGATCGTTCGCAAGTTCTCGATGAAGCGCGCTAAGTGACCTCTGCGAACGGCGGAGTATCGGACAATACGCCCATTCAAGCTGCGCGATCGTGGAATTTTCGACTTCAGACCGCTTATCGAGCGCTTGAAGAACATGCTCAAGGTAATATTGGAAATTGCTGACATCAAAATCGACACGCTTGTCCGTCAATGGTTCGCTCGCCGCGTTTTCAAGAATCGTAACGAGTGTGGCGGTCGGAATTTCTTTTCCGTGGCGTGCCGCGACGGATACGGTTGCCCGTGGGCGGCCGACGGACATCAATTTGTTGATGGCAAACAGTCCTTCGCCGGGGACGCCGGCGGCGGTGATGGATGGGATCCGTCGCCAATACTCATTTTCGATATCTGATCCGAACACGCTGATGCGGTCCCAGAGGCGCCGCGATTCCCGAATAAGCAGGGCGACCACGATGACCATATCTTTGGTCCAGCTCTCAGCGAGCGCTCGGTCGAGCAGCTTATATCCCCAATCTGCATCGTTGGAGCGCAGGCAGCCGAGCACAATCCCTCGTGCGACATCGACCAACTGGCTATCGCCCTTCAGACAGTGCACAAGGATGGTCTCGCGCCGCTCTTCGGTGATGGTTGCGCTGGCAATCGCGTTGCCGATGCTGAAGGGGCTTTCGACATAATGTGCGAAGCGGAAGACAGCATCGTCACCTTGTGTACCCAAGATTTTGTCGACGGCCTGCTGCCGCAAGAGATTTGCTTGAACCTCTTGAGCTTCCCAACCACCGTTCGGCGGATGTGGCAAGGGAACTTCACCATTGACGAAAAGCCAAGCAATCTGCTCGTCACGATCGTTGGGCGTTAGTTGCTCGTAGATCGGGTCGAGCGGCGTGAGTTCAGCATCGGGCAGGGACCAGTCCGCATCGGGAAATTCCCGATGCTTATGAAGGAGCGAGCGGACAGCAACCCATACCGCCGATCGCGTTCTTTGGTCGAATTGGCCGACGCGCTCGCCGAGGAGAGTGATCGCGTTTCTCCGGTAGACTGGCGGAAGGTCGGCCAGGTGATCCACCAACAACACCCAGCGGTTCCGGTCGGTGCCGACATCCTCAAGAAGACGTTTTGCAACTTCTTCGGCACTCTGGATCCAGAGTGGCGTCGTTATCTCTTCCTCGGCGCGGCCTTCGGAAAAATCGCGCCAGCGCGGCCGAGCTGATGGCCACATGGTGTCGTACGAAGTCGGCAGCAAGTCGCACATGAGGCGCCACGCAACCCCAGGTTCGTGCTTGCGAAGAATGGCATCCAGCACACCAAGCCGTTCGGTTAGAGATGCGTAGGTTTGGGGCATCCACAGTACGAACAAGTTGCGAAGGCTGTTAGCCGGACGATTACCGGAGCGTCCGCCGCCCGTATCCAGCGCGGCTAGCCGGGCGAGCAGGTGAGCCGCGCGGGAGATATATTTCGGGCTCCGAGCGAGGGTCTCCAGCGCCCAAAGCAAATGGCTATGATTGGCGCCGCTTGCGAGGGGCGTTTCGTCTTCAACAAACAACACCATGACCGGAGGATCGTTGAGGTCGAGGCTCGCCGCGACCGCGGATAAGAAGGTCTCCGGCGCGGCTTCGGCCAAAAGATCGAGAAGACGGGAAACCGACCACCACCGTCGTGCATCGGCATCGGTGAGAAGTTTTGAGACGATCGCCGCGGCTCTTTGCGCGGCGTCAGCGATACCGGCCTGATTGCCGAAGATCGCGAGTGCCATGAGCGTTTCGCTTAACCCGGCGCGGAGGAACTCCGAATGTTCCGGCATTTGCCCATGAATGGGCGCGTACCAGCGCTGGTCCTTGGGCATATCGAAACGAGGGTCGGGCCTGCCCAACACATCAACCGCGACGTTGGCGTAAGCCTCAAGGGCCTGAGGCGTGAGGTAGGGTGCGAGCCGAAAGAGAGCGTCTCGTGGTGAGGCAATCTTCCACACAGAGCCGGATTTCCGTAGCGGGCTATCGGGGACTGTGAGCCAGGGGGTCAGTGACCGAACGATTGAATCGTAGTCGGCGTGAACGAGTTGCTCCATGACGGCACGGTCTGCGGGCTTTGCCTCATCCCAGGCCCCGGCAAGAAGCGCCGGGATCATGGTTGGGGCATGTAGCGGCGAAGCCCATTCGGGCACCATCCGCGCGTTTACGGACGGATGCAGCCTCCGAAATATTGCCAAACTGCCAGCCATGTCGCGTGCGACTTCGGATGCTTCTTGGTCGGGAAGCCCCATCGATTTGAGAGCAGCGTCTATCTCGATCCGGAGGGCACGGGAGAGGCGTATGACAGTTTCCGGTGTACCGACTTCGGACCCGAAGACGCTGTAGACGTGATGTCCTTGCCCCACAAGCCAGCGCGCTAATCCGGGATCGGCATTCTCAAGAACGATGATGAGCGACGTTGCGCTGTGCCCTAAAGCGCGTGCCTGGCCCGGCTCTGTGGCTATAAGGCACCGTGCCAGGTAGGAAAGGCGATAATCGGCAGGAAGGCGATCGATGGCGGCATAGAGGAACGCCATTGCCTCTTCCGGAGATTCCGCCTGGATCGTGATTGGGGCGGGCTCGCCATAGAGCCAGTTCAGAGCCTGCGTGGTCTCTTCGTCGCGGCCAGCAAGAACGAGATCGGTGCTTATGGGCCATTCGGTCGATAACGACCACTCCTCCCAAACTTTCTCGATCTGGCGCAGGCCCAGCGGGAGCTTGCCGGTCAGCACGGCGAGCCAATGGCCGACGGCCGGGTTCAGCTCGATCCAATGAACAAGGTCAACGGCATCGAGCGCGCGGATATCGCCCCATTTTCCTTCTGCTTTTTTCTCGTTGAGCCACGCAGCCTTGCCGGAGAACCGCAAGGGTGTCACGAAGACGAACGTCGAGTTCACCGGAACGATATCTTCCGGCTTTTGGCTGCGGTCGTTGAAAACCTTATCCGCCTTTTTGCGGATGTTGGCGGCTTGCGCCGTGAGCTCCCAACCGGATTCGCCTGCCGGAATATATTTCGAGCCGGCCGCGACGGTGCAACGGCCATCCCAACCGTGGAGGGAGATGGCATCACCGCTCGGAAAGCGAAGCAAGGCCTCGTGCCCTTTTTCGGCGCGAATGAGGCGCGTCAGCAGTTCCGGCAGACGCGCTTGGCAATCGCGCGTTGCGGCCCATTGGCGTAGCTCGGTCTCATCGATGAAACGGAATGGGGTGTTGCCCTTTGGAAGGAAAGGCGGGTGTCCTGGCGGTGTTCCACGCACCGTGCCATCGTCGGAAAACGTAATGCGTTCTTTTTCGAAGCTTTTCACAATGGCATGAAGATTGTTCTGAATGGGTTCACGAAACCCGCGCTCAAAATCGGCGACGGTGGATAGTGCCACGCCTGCTCGTTGCGCCAACGCGCGTTGAGACCAGCCAAGAAGCGCACGAGCGGCTTTGACCTGTGTGGCGGTGGGTATCGGCATGAGAATATGACCTCATACTTTTTCTATGAGGTAGGATGAAAACTCGGCTGTTCAAGAGGCGAAGGAACCTGGCTATTTCCTATTTACCGTGTTGATAATAATAGCTTAATTTTTATAGCAGAACACGCTTGTAATATTTCGACATAATATGATTGTAAATGATCGACATGATTTGCTTGTATAAATTCAACATGATATGCTTGTAAACATACGCAGAAAAAGCTTGTGGGACTACAAAAGTTGAGTTGAGACGGGGCATATGCCGACACCCCACGAAAAGCTCGCTGCATCGCTCAGCGCGCTTCATGAACTCCAAAAGGGCGGGCGGCGTGTCTTCCGATCGAGCGAGCTCACGCGCCTCCATCGCGAACGCTTGACCCGAAACGGCTTCCTCCGGGAAGTCATGAAGGGATGGCTTATTTCATCAAGCCCCGATACGCGGGCCGGCGATAGCGCGCCTTGGTATGCCTCGTTCTGGGAGTTTTGCGCCCGCTATTGCGACGACCGCTTCGGCGATCGATGGCACCTCTCGCCCGAGCAATCGCTGCTGCTGCTCGCCGAGAACACGGTCATCCCGCAACAGCTTATCGTCTATAGCCCGAAAGCGACGAACCACGATCTGAAGCTGTTGTTCGGCACGTCGCTTTACGATCTCAGGCAGCCGGAAATGCCGGCGCCCGCGAACCTGACCACACGCGACGGCTTGCGCCTTTTTTCACCGGCTGCGGCTTTGGTGAAAGCCCCGGAGGCATTCTTCGCCCGTTATCCGATAGAAGCACAGATTGCGCTGGCGAGCCTCAGAGACGCGACCGACGTGCTTCGTCGTCTTCTTGACGGGGGGCATTCTGTCGTCGCCGGCAGGCTGGCGGGCGCGTTTCGCCGCGTCGGCCGCGCCGACGCCGCCGACGAGATCGTCAAGACGATGAAGGCCGCGAGCTACGATGTCCGGGAATCCGATCCCTTCGCGCCCCAGCAAACATTTGGCGCGCTGCGCGGGGCCGCCGAGGCTCCGATTGTCGCCCGTATTCAGGCCCTATGGGAAACGACGCGCGGCTTGGTCATCGATGCTTTTCCGAAAGCGCCCGGCTTACCGGCGGATAAAACCGCTTACCTGGATTTCGTCGACGAGATCTATGCGCACGACGCCTATCATTCGCTCTCCATCGAAGGGTATCGCGTCAGCCCAGAGCTGATTGACCGGGTGCGATCGGGGGCTTGGAATCCCGCTCAAAACGAGGCCGACCGCAACAGCCGTGACGCTTTGGCCGCGCGCGGCTATTGGCAGGCTTTTCAGGTCGTCAAAGCCGATGTCGCGGAAATCATCGGCGGCGCCAACCCCGGCGCCTTGGTTCGCACCACTCATCGCGATTGGTATCGCGAACTATTCCAGCCTTGCATTGCGGCGGGATTGCTCCCCGCAGTCGCGCTCGCCGGATATCGCAACGATGCGGTCTATCTGCGCACGTCGCGTTACGTTCCGCCTCGGTGGGAAGCGGTGCGGGACGCCATGCCGGCGCTGTTCGACCTGCTTGAGAATGAAAAGGAACCTGCCGCACGCGCCGTCTTGGGCCATTGGCTGTTCGGCTACATTCATCCTTATCCGGACGGAAACGGAAGAATGGCGCGCTTTCTCATGAATGCGATGCTTGCCTCCGGCGGCTATCCATGGACCGTGATTCGGGTGGAGGACCGGGACGCCTATTTGTCGGCGCTGGACCGCGCCAGCATCGATACGGATATTCGGCCATTTGCGGCCTTTATCGCCGAGCGCGTGCGGCGGTCGATCGACCAAGCGACACGCGGCAGTCGTCCCTCACAATAAGAGATACGGAGTCGACGACGACGATAACGGAGCCTCGCGTGGTTCCAACGGTTGCTTTTGACACGAATACGCTCGCATCGGTGCTCTCTCCCGAGATCGCTCAACGGGGGACGGGGGTAACGGCGCGGTGATTGGAAACGCGATTTTGGAGGGACGCATACGGGGATTTTTCAGCGAAACGCTCGTGACGCTTGAAGGCATCGAGAAAAAAGATCGTGCCGACGTTCTTGGGAGTCGGGCTCATCGCCACCAGAAAGGGTTCGGGCAACGGAAGATCGAGATCAACAGCGACCATGGCTGCCATCGCTTCCCGTACAAGGCCATTTACGCCCGTGTCCCAGCCGGCGGATAGCTTGACGAGACACTCAATCTCGTCCTCTTGCCCTTCCTATCGACAAGCTATCCAACACGGCTTGGTCCGACCCGACGTTGCGGCACGGTCAAAGCGTGTGGCCTGCACCAAGTCGAGCATGCATACCTCGCGCCCCTCACGCCGGCGACCGAACCGTCTTTGGGCTCCCGTCGCAATGCCGGCGCCGCGTCAACCCGTATCTTTGGTCCCGACGCTGACCGCACCGCCTTTCATAGACCAGACCAGCGCCGACTACCAGCGGTTGCGCGACCTTTCGAGGTCACTGCCAAGCGCTTGGGATATCGTTCGGTCATCGCGCTCCTACGACACCTTCGATGATGCGATCGAATGGCAGGCAACGACCTTACCGGGAGCGCCGTCACATTCGCCGATCGGTACACGCGGGACAGGCGCGTCGCAGCTCACCCCGCCTCGAACGCTCCGAGCTCCGGCCAAGGGGCTTGATCCGCCATTGCGGGGTGGAGACGTCCAGCCTGGCGGGTGAAGCTGAGCCGGCCGCGCTTCAGGCCGCAGAGCGGCTGCGCCAGCTCGGCGATCGCGGCTTTGGCATCGCGGCAATCGAAGATGACGAGGTCGGCCGGCCGGCCGACGGCGATGCCGTACTCCGCGCGGCGCATCAGCCGCGCCGAGCGCGTCGTCAGCATGGCGAAGCACTCGGCGAGATCCTCGGCCCCGCCGACATGGCAGACATTGGCGTAAAGATTGGCCATGCGGATGAGCGAGGCGTCGCCATAGGGCGTGAAGGGGTTCAGCACGTTGTTGGTCGAGAGCGAGCAGTTGACGCCGAGGCGGAGCAGCTTGTGCGCCGGCGTCACGCCGCGCTGAACGCGGTGATCCTGCTGCCGGCCGCAGAGATAGAGATCGGTCGAGGGCAGCACGGTGACGGCAACGCCGACATCGGCAAGCCGCCGCGCGATCGCCTCGAAGCGCGCGGGCGGCACGGTGGAGAGCCGGGTGACGTGGCCGACGGCGACGCGGCCGCCATAGCCGTAGCGCTCGGTCGCGTCGCAGACATACTCGATGTCCATGCCTTCGGGGCCGTCGCCGAGGTCGAGATGCATGTCGATGTCGACGTCATGGGCGCGCGCGAGCGCGAAGATGCGATCGATCTGGCCGTGGGGATCGCTGTCGGTGTAGGGGACCGCGCCGATCACGCGCGCGCCGCGGCGAAGCGCCTCGGCGAGCAGTTCCTCGGTGCCGGGATTGTTGGTGAGGCCCTCTTGCGGAAAGGCGCAGATCTCGAGGTCGATCGCCCAGGCATAGTCCCGCGCAAGCTGCCGGATGGCGTCGAAGCCCAGAAAGCGGATGGCGGGGTCGATCTCGACATGGGTGCGCATCAGCATGGTGCCGTTGAGGACGGCGCGCTCGAGCGTGCGCCGCGCCCGCGCGTAGACGTCGGCCTCGGTGAAGCGGCGCTTGGCCGCGGCGGTCAGCGCGACGGCTTCCTGCACGGTGCCCTCGCTCACGGTGCAGCGATCGATGATGCGCGTCTTGTCGAGATGGATGTGCGTCTCGACCAGCCCGGCCGAGACCAGGCGGCCGCCGGCATCGAGCCTTGCCGCCGCCGCTTCCAGCCGCGGCTCGATCGCGATGATGCGCCCGCCGGCGACGCCGATATCGGCGAGGCCGTCCTCGCGGCCGAAGATGCGGGCATTGGCGATAACGAGATCCATCCGCTCCTCCGCCTTCAGGAAGTGGGCTCGCGCCCGCCCAGATAGGCTTGGCGCAAGGCCGCGTCGCGGGCGATCTCGGCGGCGGCGCCGGCGCCGACCACCCGCCCGGTCTCGAGGATATAGGCGCGATCGGCGAGCGCCAGCGCCATGGCCGCCATCTGATCGACGAGCAGCAGCGTCACCCCTTCCTCGCGCAGCTCCGCCAGCGCGGCAAACAGGCGGGCGATGACCGCCGGGGCGAGGCCGAGCGAGGGCTCGTCGAGCAGCAGCACCCGCGGCGCCGCGACGAGCCCGCGCGCCAGGACCAGCATCTGCTGTTCGCCGCCGGAGAGCAGTCCGGCGCGCTGATGCCGCCGCTCGCGCAGGATGGGAAAGCGCGCGAGCAGGCGCTCGATATCGGCCTCGACCGCGGCGCCGGAGCGCGCATAGGCGCCGAGGCGTAGATTGTCGATGACGGCGAGATCGGGAAACACCTGGCGGCCCTCCGGCACCAGGACCACGCCTGTGCGGACGACGCGATGCGCCGGCTCTTGCGCGATGTCCACCGCGCCGACCCGTATCGTCCCGCTCACGGGCCGCAGCAAGCCGCTCACGGCGCGCATCATCGTCGATTTGCCCGCGCCATTGGCGCCGAGCACGGCCACCAGCTCGCCGGCGCGGACGTCGATCGTGATGTCTTTCAGCACCGGGACCGCGCCGTAGCCGGCCTCGAGCGCGGCGACGGACAGCGCCGGCGGCGCTTCGGCGGGCAGCGGCGAGGGCCGCGGCCGCGGCCGGACGTCGCCGTCGCCGAGATAGGCCTTGATGACCACGGGGTCGCTCTGCACCGCGGCCGGCGGTCCGGCGGCGATGCAGCGGCCGGCGTCGAGCACCACCACCCGGTCGGACAGCTCCATCACCAGCCCCATGTCGTGCTCGACCAGCACGACGGCGATGCCTGCCGCGGCGATGCGGCGAAGCTGCGCCGCCAGGCGGCGCGTATCGGCTTCGCCGAGGCCGGCGGCGGGCTCGTCGAGCAGCAGCACGGCCGGCCGCGTCGCCAGCGCGCGCGCGATCTCGACCAGCCGCCTGTCGACATGGGCGAGATCGGCCGCGGCCCGGTCGCTCGGACCGTCATAGCCGACGAAGCGCAACAGGCTTTCGGCGCGGCGCCGCTCTTCGGCCGCGCCGCGCCCCGAGACAACGGGAAAGAGGCCGCCGAGCCGCGGCCCGCGCAGCGCCACCGCGACGTTGTCGAGAACGGAAAGCTCCGCGAAGAGCCGGCTCGTCTGGAAGGTGCGGGCGATGCCGGCGCGCGCGACCTTGTGAGGCGGCAGGCCGGCAAGCGCCTGCGCGCCCAACCACACCGCCCCCGCCTTCGGCCGGCAGAAGCCGCTGAGCAGGTTGAGCAGCGTGCTCTTGCCGGCGCCGTTGGGCCCGATGAGGCTGGTGATCTTGCCGGCTTTCGCGCGAAACGACACGTCGGCGACGGCGCGAATGCCGCCGAAGGCGACGGTAAGCGCCTCGGCCACGAGATCGCGGCCGCTCTCGCCGCGCAGGCCGTCGCCGGCGGGCGCGGTCGCGGCGGCCCGCGGCGCGCGCGGCAGCCGCCGCGCCACGGCCCCGACGATCCCCTCCGGCGCCAGCCACAGCACCAGCAGCAGCGCCGCGCCGAAGCACAGGAGCTGATACTCGGCAAAGCGCGCGCCGAGCTGGGGCAGCAGCACGACGACGATCGCGCCGACCAGCGGGCCCGCGGTGGTGCCGGCGCCGCCGATGATCACCACCAGCAGGAACAGGATCGACTGAAAGAAGGTGAAGCTGCTCGGCCCGATGAAACCGCTCAGCGGCGCGAAGACGGCGCCGGCAAGGCCCGCCGCCGCCGCAGACAAGGCGAAGGCGGTGATGCGCACGGCGACGAGGTTGAGGCCCAGCGACTGAGCCGCCGCTTCCGAGGCGCGCACCGCGCGCATCGCGCGTCCCCAGGCACCCTCTCGCAAGAGATGAAAGAGAGCGAGCAGGAGCGCGGCGAGCACGAGCGCGAGGATCGCCGTGTCCTTGATGGCGAAGGCGTGGCCCAAAAGCATCGGCGGCGGGATGTTCATGAGGCCGTTGGCGCCGCCGGTCAGCGAGCGCCATTCGATCGCCGCGTTCTGGACGATGAAGCCGAAGGCGATGGTCACCATGGCGAGATAAGGTCCCGCGACGCGCAGCGCCGGCAGCGCGAGCGCGACGCCGAGCGCGCCCGCCACCGCCCCGGCGATCGGCAGGGCGAGCCAGAAATCGACGCCGTAGCGCGTCGTCAGGATCGCCGTCGCATAGGCGCCCAGCGCATAGAAGCCGACATGGCCCAGCGAGACCTGGCCCGTGAGCCCCAGCAGCACGTTGAGCCCGACGCCGACCATGGCGGTGAGGCACACCATGGCGATGAGATAGACCTGATAGCCGTTGCCGAGCCGGCAGCCGGCGACGGCCAGCGCGGCGAGCGCGGCCGACGCGGCGAGCGCGCGAGCGCTCACAGCTTCCGCGTCCCCGCGGCGCCGAGCAGGCCGTTCGGCATCGCCGCCAGCGCCAGGATGACGACGGCGAAAGTCAGGATTTGCGTATAGGTCGAGCCGAAGAGCGCGGTGATCATCGCCTCGACCGCGCCGTAGCAGAAGCCGGCGAGCACCACGCCCCAGGGGCTGGCGATGCCGCCGACGATGGCGACGGCAAAAGCCTTGATGCCGAACAGCGTTCCCATATCGGAAGAAACGTTGAACAGCGGCGCGATGAGGATGCCGGCGATGCCGGCGAAGACGGTCGAGACGGCATAGGCAAGAGCAATGGCGCGGCCGACATCGATGCCCATCAGCCGCGCCGCGTCCTGGTTTTGCGCCACCGCGAGCAGCGCCTTGCCGAGCCGCGTGCCGCGCGCCAGCAAATGGAGGACCGCGGCGGCGGCGAGCCCCACCGCCGGGATCGCAAGCTGCAGCGGCAGCACCGGGATGCCGGCGAGGTCGAGCGGCGTATCGGCCAGCACCGAAGGGTAGTTGCGCGGCTCCCTGCCGAAGAGAAAGAGCGTCGCGTTCTCGAGAATGATGCCGAGCGCCACCGTCGCCATCAGCCAGCCATTGGAGCCGCGCGCGGCAAAGGGCCGGACGGCGATGCGCTCGACGATCACGCCCCAGAAGCCGCACAGCAGCAGCGCCAGAAGGATGGCGGCGAGCGGCGGCCAGCCCAGCGTCACGGCGAAGCTGTAGCAGAGCACGGCGCCCAGCATCATCGAGCTGCCCTGCGCGAAATTGACCGTGCCCGAGACCGCGTAGGTGACGGAGAAGCCCAGCGCGAGCAGCCCGTACATGCTGCCGAGTCCGAGGCCGGAAACCAGGGCGAGGGCGATCAGCACGGCGATGGGCGTCCAGGATGCACCGGCGCTCGGCGCCCATCGGCGCCAGCGCCGGCGCCCGCGGTCAGTTCGTCACCGGCTCGATCTGGCTGCCGACGAAATGCACCATGATGTAATCGCCCGCGGAGAGCGCGTCGTGGTTCTGCGGCGAAAACGGCGGGTCATAGGTCTTGATCAGGCCCTCGTAGCGGCCGAGATGCTCGAGCGCCTGCCGCATCTTGTCGCCGTCGGTGCCGCCGGCCTGGGCGATGGCAAGGCCGAGGATGCGCATGCCGTCATAGGCGTTGGCGACGCCCACCGGCGGTATCACCTGCGCCGGTCCCTTGACGTCGGGATATTTCGCCTGGAGCTCCGCGAGCAGCTTCTGGCCGACGGCGTTCTGCTTGCCGAAGAAACTGTAGGTCTGGATGAACTCGACCTTCTGCGCGGCGGGACCGGCAAGCTCGGGGAAGCGCCCGCCGGAAATGCCCCAATGCGAGATCACCGGTACGCTCCAGCCGGTGCGCACCAGCGACTTCATCACCTGCGCGCCGGGCGCCGCGTTGCCGACGAGGACGAGCGTGTCCGCGCCGTCCCCTTTGAGCCGCGTGAGCTGCGCCACCATGTCGACGTCGTTGTCCTCGAACTTCTCGATGCCGGCGATGGCGACGTCGTCCTCCTTGGCGGCGGCGGTCAGGCCCTTCTCATTCGATTCGCCCCAGGGATTGTTGACCAGGATGAGTCCGAGGCGCTTGGCGTGATAGGTCTTGATCGCATAATTGGTGAGCGCCTTGTCGACCAGCACGTCCACGGCGGAGACGCGGAAGACGTAATTGGGATCGGCGCCGTTGCGGGTGATCGGCGTGGCCGCGGCCCAGACGCTGAAGAACGGCACCTTGGCCTGGTTGGCGATCGGGACGATGGCGAGCGCCACCGGCGAATCGATGCCGCCGAAGAGCGCCGCGACCTTCTCCTGGTCGATGAGCTCGCGCGCCGCGATCTGGCCCTTGGCGGGGTTGGATTCGTCGTCGCGACGGATGAGCTCGAGCCTGCGTCCGCCGAGCAGCCCGCCCGAGGCGTTGATCTCGTCGATGGCGATGGTGAGGCCGCGGGTGATCCCCTCGCCGGATTGAGCGGAGCCGCCGGACAGCGCCGCCACCAAGCCGATCTTGATCGGCTCCTCGGCCCTGGCGGGCCCGCCGGAGACGGCGGCCAGAAGAACCGCAAGCGCCGCTCCTGCCAATATCGATCCTTGCCGCCCGGCGGCTTTCTTGTGCTCGGTCATGTCCATGCCCCCTTCGCTTGCGGCCGTGGGCCGCCTCCCGGGCCGCGATCAGTCGCGGCGCCTCTCTTTCCTGCGGGAAGCGACGTCCTCGGAGCGATGTCCGGCGCGCCGAAGAGATCGGCGGCTTTCGAAACTCCCGAGAAAGTCGCAACCCCGCGGCAAGTGTCTCCCAGCCGGGCCGGTCAGGCAAGCGCGCGCCGCGAGATTGAGCGCCGTGCCGGAATAGGCCGGCGCGGCGCGGCCGGAGAAGCGAGTGACGGCGAGGTCGAAGCTTCCCCAGAAGAAATGGATGGGGCTGACCTTGCCGAGGAAGCGGGCGCGGAATATGGCGAAGATCCACTCACACTGCACAAGAATGCGCCAGAAGCGGCCGGCATAATCCTGGTCGTAAGCGGCGTGGGTGCGGTCCTGCTCGAAAGGAATCGCCTCCGGGATCTCGACCGGCATCGTCCAAATCCGCACGGCGATGCCGAGCGCCTCGAGCCGCGCCATCACCTCGCGATAGACGTCGGCGACCGAGCGCGGCGCCAGCGCCAGCGTCTCCGTCCGGCCGTCGCTCTCGGCGATGATCAGGCGATGGTCGATGAAATCGAAATCGATCTGGAAGCTCCGCCGGCCATAAGGCATCGGCGAGGTGGTGAGGCCGCGGGCGGTGACGTAAAGCGGCACCTGCCACCAATGATTGACCAGCGGCGCTTGCGCCAGACGGATCTTGCCGACCACCTGCGTCCAGAGATGAAGCGTGGCATAAGTGTCCCGCCATTCGGCCAGTGGCAGGCTCGGCCAGGCGCCCGCGCTGTCGGTCACGGGCGGCTCGGGAGCGGCCGAAGGCCGGAGGCCGGAAAAAGGGCGAGGAGCCCGGTGTCGGTTAAGCCTCTCATAACCACCGCGTCGCAAGCTGGGGGCGGGTCTTACGAGCAAAATCCGCGCCCCCCGTCACACCGCTGCGCGGAGCGGAGATGCCGGAAATCGGCCGCTGGAGTATCGTTGCCGGCGATCCCCGGCCCGCTCCGCGCGAAAGGACGTTGCCATGAGCGGATCTTCGAGCGGTCTCCACCGCGCCATGCTCGGCGCGTTGATCGCGCTGCCGGCGCTACTCGCCGAGGCCTGGCCGGCGGCGGGAGCGGATGCGCCCTCGGCCGAGGCGATGCGCGGCGAAGTGGCGCGCGGCATCGCGGCGGCGGAGCGCTGTGCGCCGCAGGTGTGGAGCACCGAGGATTATGCGAGCTGCATCGACGGCCTCATCGGCACCGCTGCGACCGAAGACGCGGCCGCGGCGCCTTTCCAGCTCGGCGTCTATTGCACCGCCTTCCGCACCTCGGCGCTCGCCTATCGCGACTGGAGCCGCAAGCCGGCGAGCGGTCCCGCCGCCGGTGCCGATGGCGGCCTCCTGCGCGAGAATACCCTCGACCATTATGATAGCTGCGTCTTCCAGGCGCAGCGGGCCAAGCTGGAAGCGCATCGGATCTGCGCGGCGCTGGGGACGAACTGCGCCGAATTCAACCAGATGCTCGATCGCTGGAAGGCCACCACCCGCGCCGACGAATAGGCCGGGGGGAAGGCTCAGCCCGCCAGCTCGGCCAGCGCGCAGGCGAGCGCCGCGCCGGGTCTGGCGAGCTGCTCGAGCGCAGCGTAATGGTGGCAGCCCGGCAGCTCCTGAAAAGCGCCGGGCAGGCCGCGGCGGCGCCAGGCCTCGGCATAGTCGCGCGATTGCCGGCGCAGCTCCGGCAGCTCGTCGGCGCCCACGGCGACGATCAGCCGCCCGGCGCGGCCGGGCAATTCCAGCAGCGGGCTGTTGCGCCGCGCCTCGTCGGGGTCGAGGCCGAGCTTGTCGTTGAGATAGCAGAGGCGGATCGGCTCGAGGTCGTAGATGCCGCTGATGGCGATGCCGCCGCGGATCGCCGTCTCGCCCATGACCAGGGCGGTGAGATGGCCGCCCGCCGACCAGCCGGCGGCGAAGAGCCGGTCCGGGTCGGCGCCCCAATCGCCGAGATGGGCGCCGAGCCAGGAAGCGGCGGCGCGCGCTTCGGCGGCGATCGCGTCCATCCGCGCCGCGGGCGCAAGCGTATAGCCGGCGACGGCGACATTGATGCCGCCGGCGAGCGGTCCTTCGGCGATGAAGGAGAAGCCTTCCTTGGCATTGCGCTGCCAATAGCCGCCATGGAAGAAGAGCAGCGTCGGCGCGCGGCGGCGGCCGGCGGGAAAGAAATCGAGCCTGGCGGCGGGCGCGGCGGCGTAAGGGACGTCGCGCGGGCCGGCGATCCGCGCGCGCAGCGCCGCGCTGCGCCGTTGCCAATCGGCGAGGATGCCGGCGCTGCCGGCGACGGCGGCCGAGTTGTCGTAGCCGGCATCGAGCGCCGTGCGATCCATGCCGCGGTAAAGGGTCATGATGCATCCTGCGCCCCTGCCGCCCGCCCAGGGAAGGCCGAAAATCCGCGCTTATCCGAGACGACAACAGACTATGGCATGTGATATAGTTCAGTGTGCCGGCGATATCCGCCCTGCGCCGAAGGGGCCATCGGCCCCCGCCACCGTCGCGGCGGGCGGAGCGTCGGGACATCGCAGGGGGCGAACCTTCCCATGTTGTCCTTCTACGTCGCCGAATTCCTGGAGAGCGCGGCCGATTGGTTCGCTTTCGCGTTCCTGGTGTATTTCGTCATGGCCGCCGCGGCCTATCGCATCTTATGGGAGGATCCCGCCGGACGCTTCCGCCACAAGATGATCCAGCCGGACGCCCGCCAGCGCGCCGATCCCTTCCGCGAGCTGTGCCTCTCCGTCCCGTCGCTCGTGATGCTCGCCGCCATGCTGGGCGGCATCCGCGTCCTGACCGATTTCGGCTGGACCAGGGTCTATGCTTCCATCGGCGACTGGGGCTTCGGGTATTTCCTCTTCAGCGTCGTCGTCATCGCCGTCGTCCACGACAGCTACTATTACTTCGCCCACCGCGCCATGCATTCGAAGCTGCTGTTCCGGCACGTCCACCGGGTGCATCACGCCTTCACCAATCCGACGCCCTTCGCCTCCTACGCCTTCCACCCTTTCGAGACCGTGATCGAGCTGGCCATCATCGGCGCGCTTCTCCTGGTGATGCCCCTCCACATGCTGGCCATCGCGACCTATTACGTCATTTTCACGGCGCTCAACGTCGTGAGCCATCTCGGCTTCGAGCTTTATCCCGCCTGGGTTTCGCGCTGGTTCATCACCAGCGCCCACCACAATCTGCACCACACCCGGTTCGTCGGCCATTACATGCTGCTGTTCAACATCTGGGATCGGGCGCTGGGCACCAACTATCCCGACTATCACGCGATTTGCGAAAGGCTGGCCATGACGCGGCGGCAGGACCGGCCGCGCGCCGCCGAGTGACGGCGGCGGATCAAGCGATCCGCCGCGCCTCGAAACGGCGCGGCGGCGCCACCAATGCCTCCTGCGCCGCGACGATCGCGAGCTCCGCCTCGCCCGACCGCGCCGTGGCCTCGATCACGGCATAGACCGAGGCGGCGGTGGCGGCGAGCGCTTGCGCCGTGCCGCGCCGGCGCAGGATCTGGGCGAGGAATATCGCCGCGGCGAGGTCGCCGGCGCCGTCGGCGAGGATCGGCAGGCGCGGCGTCGTCACCGCAAAAGCGCCGTCATCGCCGAGCGCCAGCAGGACGATCTCGCCGGCGGCGGCGGGAAGGCTCGTCGCCAGCACCCGGCGCGGACCGCGCGCGCGCAAGCCCGACGCCGCTTCGAGCGCGTCGGCGACGGTCTCGACCTTGCGCCCGGCGAGCAGCGCCAGCTCGAAGCGGTTGGGGGTGAGGACGTCGGCGGCGGCAAGCGCGCGGTCGCGGAAGAACTCGGCGATGCCCGGCCGCACGAAGCTGCCGGCGCGATCGTCGCCGATGACGGGATCGCAGCAATAAAGCGCCGCGGGATTTGCCGCCTTCACCGCCGCGACCGCGTCGAGCACCGCGTCCCCCAGCGCGCGCTCGCCGAGATAGCCCGACAGCACCGCCTCGCAGCGCGCGAAGCCGCCGCGCTCGCCGATGCCGGCGATCACCGCGGCGACGGTCGCCGCATCCCACGCCTTGCCGCGCCAGGCGCCGTAGCCGGTGTGGTTGGAGAACTGCACCGTATCCACCGGCCAGACCTCGAAGCCCAGGCGCTGCAACGGAAAGACCGCGGCGGAGTTGCCGACATGGCCATAGGCGACGGCGGATTGGATCGAGAGGATCGCCACGCGCCGCTCAGCCGAGCATCGCCAGCGCCTGCGGCATGAAGAGCGGCGCCCATTCCTGGACGAAATGCCCGGCCTCGGCGACCTCGATCGGCGGCGGGCAATTGCGGATGACCGACGCCAGCGCGCGCATCGCCGGCGGCCCGAGCACGGGATCGGTCATGCCGATGACCATGCAGCTCCGCCCCGACCATTGATGCCGCCACCAGTCGCGCGCGCGCCGCGACAGCGCCGCGCCGCCGTCGTCGGGACGGGCGGGCACGAGCTGCGGGAAGCGCCGCGGCCCCGCCTTGTAGCGCTGATCCGGGAAAGGCGCGATATAGGCCGCCACTTCCTCGGGCCGGAGCATCGGGCAGGAGCGCGCCATCAGCCTGTCCACCGGGATGTCGGGATTGGCGGCAACCCAAGCGACCCAGGCGACGAAGCCTTCGCTGAGCGGCCCGTCGCCGGTGCCGAGCGCGGTGTTCATCACCAGGAGGCCGGTAAAGCGCTCGGCCATGTCGAGCGGCAAGGTGAGGCCGAGGAGCCCGCCCCAATCCTGGCAGACGAGGGTGATGTCGCGGAGATCGAGCCGCTCGATGAAAGCGAGGAGGGCGCCGCGGTGGAAGTCGAAGGTGTAGACCGCCTCCTCGACCGGCTTGTCGGAGCGTCCGAAGCCGAAGTAGTCCGGCGCCACGGCGCGGTGGCCGGCGGCGGCGAGGAAGGGAATGACCTTGCGGTAGAGATAGCTCCAGCTCGGCTCGCCGTGGAGGCAGAGGAAGGTCCGCCCGGCGTCGCGCGGGCCCTCGTCGAGATAATGCAGCCGCAAGCCGGCATAGCCTTCGAGATCCGCGCAATAATGCGGCGCGAAGGGAAAGCCGGGCAGGCCGGCAAAACGCTCGTCAGGGGTGCGCAATGCTTCGATCATGGATTTTTCCTCCCGCGCCATCATGACGGCGCGCGCGGCTTCTGGCTATAGTGGCGGCTTCGCTTCAGACGGAACGGAGTCCCCGCCATGGCCGTCACGCCGCGCCCGCGCCGCAGCGCCCTCTATATGCCCGGCGCCAATACCCGCGCGCTCGAGAAGGCGCGCGGGCTGCCGGCCGACGTGCTGATTCTCGATCTCGAGGATGCGGTGGCGCCCGACGCCAAGGCGCAAGCGCGCGCCAATGTCGCCGCCGCGCTCGCCCAAGGCGGCTACGGCAAGCGCGAGCTGGTGCTGCGGGTGAACGGCCTCGCCACGCCCTGGGGCCATGCCGATCTCACGGCGGCGGCGGCGATGGCGCTCGACGCGGTGCTGCTGCCCAAGGTCGAAAGCGCCGACGCCGTGCGCCAGGCCGAGGCGGTGCTCGCCGCCGCCGGCGCGCCGGCGCATCTGGCGCTGTGGTGCATGATGGAGACGCCGCTCGGCATGCTGCATGCCGCGGCGATCGCCGCCGCGAGCCCGCGCGTCGCCTGCCTGGTGATGGGCACCTCCGACCTCGCCAAGGATCTGCACGCCCGCCACACGCGCGACCGGCTGCCGATGCTGACCTCGCTCGGCCTTTGCCTCTTGGCGGCGCGCGCCTATGGGCTCGCCATCCTCGACGGCGTCCATCTCGATCTCGCCGACGACGAGGGCTTCGCCGCATCCTGCGCGCAAGGCCGCGATCTCGGCTTCGACGGCAAGACGCTGATCCATCCCAAGACGCTCGCCGCCGCCAACGCCGCCTTCGCGCCGGCGCCGGAGGAAGTCGCGTGGTCGCGCCGCATCATCGCCGCCCATGCCGAGGCGGAAGCCGCGGGCAAGGGCGTGGTGCTGGTCGATGGCAGGCTCATCGAGAATTTGCACGTCGACGGCGCGCGGCGCACCGTGGCGCTCGCCGAGCAGATCGCGGCGATGGAACCGGCGGCGGGAGCATGAGAGGGCGATGACAGGAAAGACCGATCCTGGCCGTTTCTTCGAGGATTTCCGCCTCGGCGAGAGCCTCGCGCATGCGACGCCGCGGACGGTGAGCGAAGCGGATGCCGCGCTCTATCTCGCGCTCACCGGCACGCGCTTTGCCGTGAATTCCGCCGATCCCTTCGCGCGCGCCATCGGCTATGCGCGGGCGCCGCTCGACGATTTCCTCGCCTTCCACATCGTCTTCGGCAAGACCGTGCCGGACGTGTCGATCAACGCCGTGGCCAATCTCGGCTATGCCGCCGGCATTTTCGGCGCGCCGCTCTATCCCGGCGACACCGTCACCGCGCGCTCGGAGGTGGTGGGCTTGCGCGAGAACTCGAACCGCCAGACCGGCACGGTCTATGTGCGCTCGCGCGGCGTCAATCAGCGCGGCGAGAGCATCGTCGACTATATCCGCTGGGTGATGGTGAGAAAGCGCGATCCCACGGCGCCGGCGCCGGCGGCAAGCGTGCCGACGCTGCCCGAGGCGGTGGCGCCCGAGGCTTTGACGGTTCCCGAGGGTCTCGACCTCGCGCGCTATGACCGCGCGCTCGCCGGCGCGGCGCAGGGCTGGGACGATTATAAGGTGGGCGAGCGCATCGACCATGTCGACGGCGTGACCATCGAAGAGGCCGAGCACGCCATGGCGGCGCGGCTCTACCAGAACACCGCCAAGGTCCATTTCAACCGGCACAGCGAGGCGAAGGGCCGCTTCGGCCGCCGCCTGATCTATGGCGGCCACGTCATCAGCCTGGCGCGCGCGCTGTCCTTCAACGGCCTCGCCAACGCCTTCCGCATCGCCGCGCTCAATGGCGGGCGCCATGTCGGCCCGTGCTTTGCCGGCGACACGATCTATGCCTGGAGCGAAGTGCGCGACAAGGCGGCGATCGCGGGCCGCGGCGATCTCGGCGCGCTCCGGCTGCGCACGGTGGCCGCCAAGGACCACGCTTGCGCCGATTTTCCCGACCGCGCGGGCGAAGGCTATCACGAAGCGGTGGTGCTCGATCTCGATTACTGGGCGCTGATGCCGCGGTGAACGCGCAAAGCGCGTTCATCCGCGGCGGCGGCAGCGATTGCGCAGCAATCGCGGGAGCCGCACGCCCGCAGGCAGTGATGACGCGCGCCGCGCCGTCGTCGGAGCTAGCCCGCACTGTGCGGGCTTTCGCGATTGCAAGCGCAATCGCTGGCGCCCGCGGGCGCCAGCGACGACGCTTTGCGTCGCGCCGGAAGCAGAGAGGCGCCAGAGCGCTCTTTCGAGCGCCGCTGACGCCTCTCGAGGAGCCGCTGCCGGCTCCCTGACTCGACGAGCGGATGGGCTTTCCCCACCGCTTGCAGCGTCCGGGCGGGACGCCGCCTTCTCCGGTGCCAGCCCGGTGAGGGGCCGGCGCGGCGCGTATCCCTCGCATCGCTCCGCCCACCAACCGCGAGCGCACCCCGCAGAATGCACTCCCGATCCGGCACCGCACGGTCGCCTGGGCAGGCAACCAGCGTTGCCCAGTGGCCGGGGCAGGCGCAAAGACACCCGCCTCGATGCGGCCCGCGCTGTTACGCGCCAGCCGCCATCACCCGGAGAAACCCGCCTTGCGGCGGGCTACGCGCGGAACCTCTCGCATCTCTCGCCATGAACCCACCGCCAGATGGACCCACGGCTCCCGATCAAGGGGTCGGCGCTCTCGCGAGCCATGACCAATGATCGCAGAATCCAGCTTCATCACAAGAAGTTTTCTTGCGTCAAATGAAAATTTCTGTGCACAAAATTTCAAGATTTTCACAATTCGTCCTTGTCTCATCCCCAGGCTTTTCCACAAGCGGCAGGCTTGCGGCGCAGCGCGGGACTTTGGGCGGCGACGTTGACTCGGCCGGCGGGCGCGAGCTAGATGATGCCTGCGGCGTGCGCGCCGCGCCGCAGCGCAAGGCCCTCCCGCAATGACGCCCGCCGAACGGCCGCTTTCGCCTTTCCTGATCTACAAGCCGCAGCTTACCTCGGTGCTGTCCTTCAGCCACCGGGCGAGCGGCGTGGCGCTCAGCCTCGGCACGCTGCTGCTGGCGTGGTGGCTGATCGCCGCGGCGACGAGCGACGACGCCTTTGCCGCGGTGCAATGGTTCCTCGGATCCTGGCTCGGCCTGCTGCTGCTCCTGGGCTGGTGCTTCGCCTTCTTCTTTCATCTTTGCAACGGCATCCGCCATCTCTTCTGGGACGCGGGCTTGGGCTTCGAGCTCGGCACCGCCCAGACCTCGGGCTGGACGGTGGTGGCGGCGAGCGGCGCGCTCGCCGTCGTCGCGTTTGCCGCCGGCCTCTGGGTCAGGGGCTAGCGGTGGCGGAGCCGCGCCTGCGCTCGCCGCTCGGCCGCGCCATCGGCCTGGGCTCGGCCAAGGAGGGAGTGGAGCATTGGTGGGCGCAGCGCGTCAGCGCCGTGGCGCTGATCCTGCTGGGCCTGTGGTTCGCGGCCTCGCTGATCGCGCTCGCCGGCGCCGACCGGGCCGCGGTCGTCGCCTGGCTGCACCATCCGCTCGCCGCCATCCTCGCCGTGCTGATGCTGATCGCGGCGTTCTACCATTCGGCGCTCGGCCTGCAGGTGGTGATCGAGGATTACGTCCATTCGGAATGGCGCAAGCTCTCGACGATGGTGGCGATGCGGCTCATATCCATGGCACTCGCCGTCGCCGGCACCTTCGCCGTGCTGCGGATCGCCATCGGGGGCTGAGGCGCCATGAGCCAAGCTTACGAGATCATCGATCACGCCCATGACGTGGTCGTGGTGGGCGCCGGCGGCTCCGGCTTGCGCGCGACGCTGGGAACGACGGCGGCCGGGCTCAAGACCGCTTGCATCAGCAAGGTCTTCCCGACGCGCAGCCACACGGTGGCGGCGCAGGGCGGCATCAGCGCCGCGCTCGGCAACATGGGCGAGGACGACTGGCGCTGGCACATGTACGACACGATCAAGGGCTCCGACTGGCTCGGCGACCAGGACGCGATCGAATATATGTGCCGCAACGCCATTCCGGCGGTGATCGAGCTCGAGCATTTCGGCGTGCCGTTCTCGCGCACGGAGGACGGCAGGATCTATCAGCGCCCCTTCGGCGGCCACACCATGGACTACGGCGAAGGCGGCATGGCCAAGCGCGCCTGCGCCGCCGCCGACCGCACCGGCCACGCCATCATCCACACGCTCTATCAGCAGTGCCTGAGGCACAACGCCGAGTTCTTCGTCGAATATTTCGCCCTCGACCTGATCATGGACGAGGAGGGCGTCTGCCGCGGCGTCATGGCCTGGGACCTCGAGACCGGCAGGCTGCACCGCTTCCGCGCGCATATGGTGGTGCTGGCGACCGGCGGCTATGGCCGGACCTATTTCTCCTGCACCTCGGCGCACACCTGCACCGGCGACGGCAACGCGATGGTGCTGCGCGCCGGCCTGCCGCTGCAGGACATGGAGTTCATTCAGTTCCACCCGACGGGCATCTACGGCGCCGGCTGCCTCATCACCGAGGGAGCGCGCGGCGAGGGGGGATACCTCACCAACGGCGCCGGCGAGCGCTTCATGGAGCGCTATGCGCCGCACGCCAAGGACCTCGCCTCGCGCGACGTGGTGAGCCGCGCCATGACCATCGAGATCCGCGAGGGCCGCGGCGTGGGCCCGCACAAGGACCACATCCTGCTGCATCTCGAGCATCTCGATCCCAAGGTGCTGCAGGAGCGGCTGCCCGGCATCTCGGAGACGGCGAGGATCTTCGCCGGCGTCGACGTCACGCGCGAGCCGATCCCGGTGCTGCCGACGGTGCATTACAACATGGGCGGCGTGCCCACCAATTATCACGCCGAGGCGATCGGCCCGAGCGAGAGCGATTCCGAGCGCGTCGTGCCCGGGCTGATGGCGATCGGCGAGGCGGCCTGCGTCTCGGTGCACGGCGCCAACCGCCTCGGCACCAACTCGCTGCTCGACCTCGTCGTGTTCGGCCGCGCCGCGGCGCATCGCGCCGCCGAGCTGATCAAGCCGGACGCCGCGCACAAGCCGCTGCCGGCGTCGGCCGGCGAGCAAGCGGTGGCGCGGCTCGACCGCCTGCGCCACGCCAAGGGCAGGCTCAAGGTCGCCGAGATCCGCCTCGCCATGCAGAAGGCGATGCAGAACGACTGCGCCGTCTTCCGCACGCGGGAGACGCTGGCGCAGGGCGCGCGCCGGATCGACGACATCGCCGCCTCGATGCGCGACGTGGCGCTTACCGACCGCTCGATGATCTGGAACACCGACCTGGTCGAGGCGCTCGAGCTCGACAATCTGCTGGCGCAGGCGGTGGTGTCGATGCATTCGGCGCTCAATCGCACCGAGAGCCGCGGCGCGCACGCGCGCGAGGATTTCCCCGAGCGCGACGACAAGGCCTGGATGAAGCACACGCTCTCCTGGCTCGACGGCAACGGCAAGGTCGCCTTCGGCTACCGGCCGGTGCACATGCACACGCTGTCGAACGAGGTGCAGGTCGTCCCGCCCAAGGCGCGCGTCTACTGAGCGGCAAAGCGGAGAGCGTCAAGCCATGGCCGAGTTCACCCTGCCCGCCAATTCCAAGGTCGGCACCGGCAAGACCTTCAAGGCGCCCGCCGGCGCCAAGCGCGTGCGGGCGTTCAGGATCTATCGCTGGGACCCCGACGCCAAGGCCAATCCGCGGCTCGACACCTACGAGGTCGATCTCGACGCCTGCGGGCCGATGGTGCTCGACGCGCTGATCAAGATCAAGAACGAGATCGACACGACGCTCACCTTCCGCCGCTCCTGCCGCGAGGGGGTGTGCGGCTCCTGCGCGATGAACATCGACGGCACCAACACGCTCGCCTGCCTCAAATATATCGCGGAGGTGAAGGGCGAGGTGCGCATCTATCCGCTGCCGCACATGCCGGTGATCAAGGATCTCGTGCCGGATCTCACTCACGTCTATGCGCAATACCGCTCCATCAAGCCGTGGCTCGCGGCCGAATCGGCGCCGCCGCCCGACCGCGAGCGCGCGCAATCGGTGGCCGAGCGCGAGAAGCTCGACGGGCTCTGGGAATGCGTTCTGTGCTTCTGCTGCTCGACGAGCTGCCCCAGCTACTGGTGGAACGGCGACCGCTATCTCGGCCCCGCGATCCTGTTGCAGGCCTATCGCTGGCTCGCCGACAGCCGCGACGAGAAGACCGGCGAGCGGCTCGACGCGCTCGAGGACCCGTTCCGGCTCTATCGCTGCCACACCATCATGAACTGCACCCGCACCTGCCCTAGGAGCCTCAATCCCGCCAAGGCCATCGCCGAGATCAAGAAGATGCTGGTGGCGCGGCGCTAGCCCGCGCGCGCGGTTGCCGGCGCGGCCCCGGCGCCGGGCCTAGAACGGGTGGCTCATCGGCTTGCCCAGGCGGGCGTCGCCGGAGCGCCGCAGGCCCTGCGCGTTGATGGGAAAGAGCTGCGCCGTCATCGCATCGACGAGAACGAGGAACTCGACGGAGTTCTGCGTGTCGGAGTAGTAGATGCCGCCGCGCACGGAGCTCAAGGCGTCGCGGCCTTGGCAAAAGGCGGCGTAGACGTCGATGGGCATGCCGCCGCCGGGCGGCGCCGAGGTCATCCGGCAAATCTCATTGGGCGCGATCGATTGGCGCGGCGGCGCGAAGTTCCAGACGACGCGGTAGGGCTCGGCGGAAGCGCCCGAGGGATGGGCCGCGAAATGCGCCGGCGCGGCGTCGCTTTGATTCATATTGGCGGCGACCTGGCCGGCGAAGGCCTCGGGCGCGACGGAGAAGGGATTGCCGTAGACCTCGACCTTGATCGTGCGGCCCGCCAAGCCGCGGACCTCGGCGGCGGAATAGCCGGGCATCACGGCGCGGTCGGAGAGCACGGGATTGTATCGGCTGACGCAACCGACGAGTGGCAGCAGCAGCAGCGCCGCCGCGACGATGCCCGGCGGCACCGGGCGCGAGAGAAAAGAAGCGGACTGGCCGGAGGTGGACCGCCGCGAGGTCGCGCGCATTCCACACCTTTTGCGTCAAGGGTCCCATCATAACCACGCCGTCCTGCGCGGTCCAGCCGCGCTGCCCCCGCTTTCATGACGCTGGCGTTACCGTCGCAGGGCGCGCTCCATGCCCCCGGCGGCTCCCCCTTTGCGCGGCGCGGCGCTATAAGGGCGCCCATGCTCGATCATCTCAAGGCCAACAACCGCGCCTGGTCGCGGCGCATGATCGCCGCCGATGCCGGCTTCTTCCGCCGGCTCGAGCGGCAGCAGGCGCCGCACTATCTCTGGATCGGCTGCTCGGACAGCCGCGTTCCGGCCAATGAGATCGTGGGCCTCGATCCCGGCGAGCTTTTCGTCCACCGCAACGTCGCCAACCTGGCGCCGCCGCAGGACGCCAACTATCTCTCCGTGCTGCAATTCGCCGTCGACGTGCTGCGGGTGCAGCACATCATCGTGGTGGGCCATTACGGCTGCGGCGGCGTCAGCGCTGCCATCGACGGCGCCCGGCGCGGCCTCGTCGATCACTGGCTTCATCCCATCCGCGAGGTCTATCGCGAGCACCGCCAGGCGCTCGAGGCGATCGCCGACCAAAAGGTGCGGCTCGACCGCCTGTGCGAGCTCAACGTCATCCGCCAGGTGCGGAACGTCGCCTCCGACGTCTTCGTCCAAGACGCCTGGGCGCGCGGCCAGGATCTCCATGTCCATGGCTGGGTCTATGCGCTCGCCAACGGGCTGGTGAGGGACCTCGACGTGACGGTCGGCGGGCCGCAAGGGATCGAGCGCCTGGGCTGAGCGCCGCGGATTCGGAGAAGCTGCGCCGCGTCGCGTTCTAGGCCGCCTCAATCCGCGAAGGTGGCGTAGTAATTACGGTGACAGTGCATTTAATTTGACGCGGAGGGTAGAGAGTGTAACGATGCGCAATGGCTCGACTTGCCCGCGTCGTTGTTCCCGGCCTGCCGCATCACGTGACGCAGCGCGGCAATGGCCGGAGGCGAACCTT
>DASPSJ010000059.1:0-109959 GCA_035623985.1 Allostellaceae bacterium
TGACGTCGATCCCCGTGCCTGGCTCGCCGACCTTCTCGCCCGCCTCGCCGACCATCCGGCAAAACGTCTCCATGAACTCCTGCCGTGGAATTGGAAAGCACGAGATCCGCCTTAGCCGCGGTCTTCACCGGATGCGTACGGTGTATAAGAATCTTTGACGGCTGCTCCGTAAGAAAGAACGCGTCCCATCCGCTCTTGGGACGTCTCAATATCCATCCCCCCTTCTCCAATCGTCCAAGAATCCTGTCCAGCAACAACGCCAGCGCGGCCGGGGTGATAAGGATCGACAGAACGCCCGCAAACCAAGCGATAAGGGTATCGCCCAGGGCTTGGAGCAAAAATGCCGAATTCACAAATCTAAGAATTAACGGCCACGTTATGATGAAATTGACAATGCCGAAAGAAACCGCCTCAAAAAATCCTTCTTTCAAGTTGATGGAATCGCCCGGCTGTCGCAAACGGTAGGTCAGCATACCGATATATCCGGGAACAACGCATGCCGCGAATACGCCGATCGTCGACGGATTCAAAAATTGAGTGCTTGCCCCCTCCGCTATTTTTGTCCCCGAGAAGTCGACTCCCTGTTCCCATATTGTGCAGTCCGTCTCGCGAAGATTACAATACCGCGTTTTGGAAGCCTACGCGCGTCGATGCTCTGCCCTCGCCCGCGCAGGGGTGTCGGCGGGCGCGGCTTTGTGTTTTAGTGCGCCACCTCTTTTCCGGAGAGCTTCATGGCCTTTGCGATTGCCGCGCCCAGGATTGCCAGCGTGCCCGTGCTCGGCGGCGACCCGTTTCCGGTCCATCGGATCTACTGCGTCGGCCGCAATTACGCCGAGCACGCGCGCGAGATGGGGCACGACCCCAATCGCGAGCCGCCCTTCTTCTTCATGAAGCCGGCGGACGCCATCGTCGCCACCGGCTCGACCATTCCCTATCCGCCCAAGACCAGGGACTTTCAGCATGAGATCGAGCTGGTGGTGGCGCTGGGGAAGGGCGGACGCGACGTGCCGGCGGAGCAGGCGCTCGACCTGGTCTTCGGCTACGCCGTGGGCCTCGACATGACGCGGCGCGACGTGCAGGGCGAGGCGAAGAAGCTCGGCCGCCCCTGGGACATGGGCAAGGGTTTCGACCAGTCGGCGCCCTGCGCGCCGATCACGCCGGCGGCGCAATGCGGCCACATCGCCAGGGGCGCGATCTGGCTCAAGGTCAACGGCGAGATCCGCCAGCAGGGCGACATCAGCCAGCTCATCTGGTCGGTGGCCGAGACCATCGCCTGTCTCTCCGGCTATGTCGCGCTCGCGCCCGGCGACCTCATCTTCTCCGGCACGCCCGCCGGCGTCGGCGCGGTGAAGCGAGGCGACAGGCTCCAAGGCCATGTCGACGGGCTGACGGATCTCGTCATCACGATCGGTTAGGAGCCATGGCGTTGCGCCTGGCGACGTGGAACATCAACTCGGTGCGGCTGCGCCTCGACAATCTGCGCCGCTTCATCGCCGAGCAGCAGCCCGACGTGCTGTGTCTGCAGGAGACCAAGGCGCCGGACGAGGTGTTTCCGCGCGAAGCCTTCGCCGCCTTGGGATATCGCCATCAGCTCGTCCACGGCATGAAGGGTTATAACGGCGTCGCGGTGCTGTCGCGCCTCGCTCTCGCCGAGAGCGCGACGCGGAGCTGGTGCCGGCGCGAGGATTGCCGCCACGGCATCGTCCGCCTGCCGGGCGGAGTGGAGCTGCACAATCTCTATGTCCCGGCCGGCGGCGACGTCCCGGATCCCGCGGCGAATGCCAAATTCGCCCACAAGCTGCAATTCCTCGACGAGATCACGGCGTGGTTCGCCGCGGCGCGCCGCCCGGCGCGGCCGATGATCCTCCTCGGCGATCTCAACATCGCGCCGCTCGAGAGCGACGTCTGGTCGCACAAGCAGCTATTGACGGTGGTGAGCCACACGCCGGTCGAGGTGGAAAAGCTCGGCGCGCTGCAAGCCTCGGCGCGCTTCATCGACGCCGTGCGCCGCTTCATCCCGCCCGAGCAGCGGCTTTATAGCTGGTGGAGCTACCGCGCGCGCGATTGGGAGGCGTCCGACCGCGGCCGCCGCCTCGATCACATCTGGGTGAGCCCGCCGCTGCAGGGGAAATTGCGCACCGCCGCGGTCCACCGCAGCCTACGCGGCTGGGAGAAGGCCTCCGACCACGTGCCGGTGACGCTGGATCTCGAAGGCTAGGCGGACTCCCGCGGCGGCTGGCCGCCGCCGCGCGCCTATGCGGGGCCGGACTCCGCGGTTGCGGCGTGTTCGGCCGCCGCGCGCTTCGCCTCGCGCCGGTCGAGGAAGAGAGCCACGAGCAGCAGCGTCAGCGCGCCGCTGACGACCATGCCGAGCCGCGCCATCGAGCTTTGCGGCAGATGGTCGAGAGTGAAGCCACCGAACAGTGCCAGCACCAACCCGACATAGATCAGAGCGGGCAGGAGGGCGAGGGCAAAGCGCCGCCAGCCGGGGCGGCTCTCGCTTTCGGGGATCGCATCATGCGGCGCAGGCAGGTCTGTCATGAGCCAACAATCCGAGCGTGCGGTCCGCGACGACATCGCCGCAGAGCTTGCGACAAAAAGAACCGGGGGCTCCCTGTTCGACAGTCCGGCGACGGACTTATTCCCTCCGCCGGCGTCTCCTGCATCCTTCTACACGACAATTCTTGCGAAGCGATTGACGAAGCCGATGCCGTCTTGGCGAGGCCTTAACGCCGCATTCACCGCCAACGGCCTAATCTCGGCGCCAATCCTTCTCAGCGCGCGGAACACGTCCATGCAGTTTCTCGACCGGCTCAAGATCAAAGCCAAGCTCGGCCTGTTGCTGGGGCTCAGCGCGTTGGCGCTGGCGGCCGCCATCGTGCTGGCCGCCAATCTGATGCATCAGCGCATGATCGACGATCGCATCGCCAAGCTGCACGGCATCGTCGACGTCGCGATCGGCGTCGCGCAGGCGCTCGAGGACCAGGTCAAGGCCGGCAAGATCACGCAGGAGGATGCGCTGGCACGCCTGCGCACCGCGGTCTACGGCATGTGGTACGACGACCATCGCGACTACGTCATCGCCTTCACCCTCGACGGCGTGACCATCGCCAACCCCACCTCGCCGGAGCAGCAGGGCACGAGCCGGCTCGGCATCAAGGACGCCAATGGCAAGCCGATCGTCGGCGCGATGCTCGAAGTGTTGAAGAACGCCGATGAGGGCCTCACCGACTACGTCTATCCCAAGCCCGGCACGAAAGAGCCGCTGCCCAAGCTGACCTACATCAAGAAATTCACGCCGTGGAATGCGTTCTTCGCCACCGGCGTGTGGATCGACGACATCGAGGCGGAATATCACGCGGCGCTGCTGCATCTCAGCCTGTTCGGCTTCGCCATCCTGGCGGCGGTGGGAATGATCGCCTGGTTCGTCAACCGCAACATCACGCAGGCGCTGGGCAGCCTCGAGGCCAAGATGGCGCGGCTCGCCGCCGGCGATCTCGCGGTGGACATCTCCGAAGCCTCGCGCGGCGACGAGATCGGCGGCATGGCGAAGACGGTGCGCGTCTTCAAGGAGAACGCCGAATCCATGCGCCGGCTGGAGGCGGAGCAGGCGGAGGCCAAGCAGGCGGCCGAGCAGGAGAAGCGGCGCGCGCTGGGCGAGCTTGCGACGCGCTTCGAGGAGCGGGTGCGCGGCATCGTCGACGCGGTGGCGCACGCCGCCGAGGAGATGCTGGCGACGTCCGAGGCCCTCTCGACCTCGACCGAAGGGACGCGGCAGCAGGCGCTGACGGTGGCCTCGGGAGCGAACCAGGCGACGAGCAACGTGCAGACGGTGGCGGTGGCGGCGGAAGAGCTGTCTTCCTCGATCACCGAGATCGGCCGGCAGGTGACGCAGGCGGCGGGGACCGCGAAGACGGCGGCCGAGGAGGGTCATAAGACCGACCGCAGCGTGGCGAGCCTCGCGGAAGCGGCGGAGAAGATCGGCGAAGTGGTGGCGCTGATCAACGACATCGCCAGCCAGACCAATCTCCTGGCGCTCAACGCCACGATCGAGGCGGCGCGCGCCGGCGAGGCCGGCAAGGGCTTCGCGGTGGTGGCCTCCGAGGTCAAGTCGCTGGCGACCCAGACGGCAAAGGCGACCGACGACATCCGGGCGCAGATCGCCTCGATCCAGGGCGAGACGCAGAACGCGGTGCAGGCGATCCGCTCGATCTCCTCGACCATCCTGGCGGTCAACGAGATCTCGTCGTCGATCGCCTCGGCGGTGGAGGAGCAGACGGCGGCGACGCAAGAAATCACGCGCAACGTGCAGCAGGCGGCAAGCGGCACGCGCGACGTGTCGCAGAACATCTCGGGCGTCAGCGACGCGGTGGAAAAGGCGGGCGCCGCCGCCGCCGGCGTCAAGCAGGCGGCCGACGGCCTCGCCCGCCAGGCCAAAGCGCTGCGCCACGAGGTCGACCAGTTCCTGGCGACGCTGAGAGCGGCGTGAGGCTGGAAGTTGTCAGTCGTCAGTTGTCAGTGAGAGCCGGACTGACAACTGACAACTGACGACTTCTTCCTACGGTACCAACCGATAGCCGCCGGGCTCGGTCACCAGGATCTGCGCCTTGGCGGGATCGCGCTCGATCTTCTGGCGCAAGCGATAGACATGCGTCTCGAGCGTGTGGGTGGTGACGCCGGCATTGTAGCCCCAGACCTCGTTCAGCAGCCTGTCGCGGCCGATGATCCGGTCGCCGGCGCGGTAGAGGTATTTGAGGATCGCCGTCTCCTTCTCGGTGAGCCGCACCTTCTTGCGCCCGGTCTCGTCGGTCAGCAGCTTGGCCGAGGGGCGGAAGGTATAGGGGCCGATGGTGAAGACCGCGTCCTCGGAGAGCGCGTGCTGGCGGAGCTGGGCGCGCAGCCGCGCCAGCAGCACGTTGAGGCGGAACGGCTTGGTGATGTAGTCGTTGGCGCCGCTGTCGAGGCCGAGAACGGTATCGACGTCGCTGTCGGCGCCGGTCAGCATCAGGATCGGGGCGCGCACGCCGCTGCGGCGCATCAGCCGGCACAGATCGCGCCCGTCCATGTCGGGCAGGCCGACATCGAGCAGGATGGCGTCGATATGCTGCTGCTTCGCCGCGTCGAGCGCGGTCGCGGCGGTTTCCGCCTCGATGGGCTGGAACTCCTCATGGAGCTGAAGCTGCTCGGCAAGGGAATGACGCAGCGCCTCATCGTCGTCGACGATCAATATCCTGCGACCTCCGGTCATGCACCCTTGCCTTCCTGCGCCGCCATCCGCTTCCGCCGGCCTCAGCGCTCGACCTTGACCCCGAGCCAGAAAGCGACGTGGTCCTTGATCGCCGCCGCCGCCGGCTTCGGGGCGGGATAATACCATGCGGCGTCGGCATTCTCCTGCCCGTCCACCACCACCGTGAAATAGTGTGCCGTGCCTTTCCACGGACAGATCGTGGTGGTGGCGCTCGGCTTGAAATAGGACCGATCGAGCGCCGCCGGCGGAAAATAGACGTTGCCCTCGATCAGCTCGAACCGGTCGCTCTCGGCCAGCACCTTGTCCCGCCAGATCGCCTTCGCCATTGTCCGTTCCTCGTCAAATGCCCGTCCTCTCCCCCACTATTCGCCGGAAACGGGCAGGGCGCAAGCCGGCTGCCCTGGAACGATCGACGGGATATCTCGCAGCTTCCCCTGACGGCCGCCTTACATTTCCCGCGGCCGCGCCAGCAAGTCGCGGTGGCCGATGGCGAGCGAGAGGCTCGCCGAGGCGAGCGCGGCGCGGCGCTGCTCGGCCCAGAGATCGATCAGCGCCGCGGCCTCCGGGCGCTCCTCGCGCGCGGCGCGGCGCTCGGCCTCGAGCACGGCGGCGAGCATCGCCGGCTGGTCGGGACCGATCCGCCAGTCGCTTGCGGCGGTGGCGACGGCGAAGCCGGCGGCGGCGAGCCGGGCGCCGAGATAGACCGGCGCGGCGCCGGCAAGCGCCGGGCCCAGCCCTTTGTCGCGGCGCTGATGCGCGGCGAAGGCGTCGCGGACGAGCGCATCCTCCGCCGCCGGCGGGTGCCATTGGCGGCGTCCGTCGACCATCAGGCTCGAGAGCAGCGGCATGCGTCGGCGCTCGAGCTGCGCCGCCAGCGCGTCGATCCACGCCGCCGAAGCGAGATCGGCAAGCGCCGAGAAGGCCAGGCCGTCATAAGGCTCGGCAAGACATTGGGCGAGCTCGCCGGCGAGGTCGACGCGCCGCGCGGCAAAGCGCCAGCGCGCGGCGCCGGCGCGGATTACGACGGCGCCCGCCTCCTTCTCGACGCCGTATCCCTCGCGCGCCGCCCAGGCGATCTGCTCAGCGGCGCAAAAGCCGAGCAGCACCGGGTCGCTCTCGGCCAGCAGCCAGTCCTGGTCGCCGCCGACGACCGGCGCCAGCGCGCGCGCATTGGCGCCGGTGCCGGCGCCGAGATCGACGAGGCGCACGGGGCGGTCCGCCGGCCGGCGCAACGCCTGGGCAAAGCGGCTCGCCAGCGCGGGATCGCGCGCGGCGCGGTCGACAGGGGCGCGCAAGCGCAGCCAGTCGAGGCTGAAAGCGCTCATGAGCGCTTATCCCAGATTTCGGTGACGATCGCGATCATGCCTTCGCTTCGGCGCATGACGGCTCCTTCAGTCGGCGGCGATGAGCCGGTCGAGCGCGTCCGCCCAGCCGCGCACCGCCTGGGGCCAGTCGGGCAGGGCGGCGCCGGCCTTGGCCGCAGCGGCGGCAAGCGTCAAGCGCAGCGCCGGATGGTCGAGCACCATGGCGAGGGCGCGCGCCAAGGCGTCGCGGTCGCCCGGCGGCACCAGCATCGCCGCATCGGCCGGCACCGTCTCGGGAATGGCGCCGGCGGTGGTGGCGATGATCGGCAGCCCGTGCGCCAGGGCTTCCGCCAGGGCCATGCCATAGCCTTCATGATAGGACGGCAACACGAAGAGATCGGCCTCGGCATAGGCGGCGCCGAGCCGCTCCGGCGGCCATTCGCCGGCAAGCAGCACGCGCTCGCCGAGCCCGTGCCGCGCGATCGCCTGCTCGAGCGCCAGCACCGCTTCGGGATCGCGCGTCAGGCTGCCGATGCAGGTGAGCCGCCAGCGCCGCTCGCCCAGCTCGGCCAGCGCATCGACCAGCAGCGGATGGCCTTTGCGCGCGCTGATCGTGGCGACCGAGAGCAGATGCAGCGGCCCGTTTTTGCGCGGCGGCGCCGGCGCCGCCGGCTTTGCCGTGCCCGGCGGCGCCACCAGCACGCGCGCCACGCCGTATTCCGCCACGTGCCAGGCAGTGGCGCGGCTGGGGCAAAGCACGCCCGAAAGACGCGGCAGGAGGCGCGCCTCGGCGAGCGCCAGCGCCTCGCGCGTCGCCGGCGGCAAGCCGGTCTCGAGCGCCAGCGGATGATGGATGAAGCCGATGAAGCGATGGCGCCGCGCCGCCTCGGCGGTGAGGCACTCGGCAAAGGCCGGCAGCGCCAGCCCGTCAATCACCACGGCCGCGCCGTCATCGAGCCCCGCGAGCGCCGTTGCCGCCGCCTCGCGCGCGACGGCGTCGGGATCGGGAAAGCGGCCAGGCAGCTCCAGCACGCGGACCGCGCGGCCCTGCGCGCGGAGGCCGTCGACCACATGGCGGTCGAAGAGATAGCCGCCGGTGAGCTGGTCGAGCGCCCCCGCGACGATGAAAGCGAGCGCCATCAGCCGAGCGCGCCCTCGAACGCGGCCCAGGCGACCGGCGATTCGCGCAAGCTGACGCGCATCGCCGTCAGCGCGCTCGCCGTGCCGGGGCCGAGCGCGCCTTCGGCGATGCGCGATCTGAGGCGGCGGAAGATCTCGCCCGCCAGGAACTCCGTCGTCGTGTTGCGGCCGCGGAACTCGGCAAGCTCGTCGAGATTGCGGTAGTTGAGCTCGCTCAGCACGGCTTTGAGCGCCGCCAGCGCCAGGCCGATGTCGCAGACCAGCCCGTTGCCGTCGAGCTGCGCGCGCCGCACTTCCATCTCGACCGCATAGGTGGCGCCATGCAGTTGCTGCGCCAGACCGAAGGTCTCGCCGATGAAGCTGTGGGCGATCATGACGTGGTCGCTGACGGCGAGGCTGTACATGGCCGGACCCTCCTGCCGTCGAGATAGAATGCCGCGCCGGCGATGACAAGCCGCGGACGCGCTCCACGCTCAGGCGTAGCGCACCACATGGCAGAGCGCGCCGGCGGGGCGGGCCGCGAGCCGCGCCATCGCCTGCGGCAGCGCCTCGAAGGCGCAATCGCCGCTGAGCAAGAGATCGAAGACGGGATCGGCGAGCAGCTCCAGCGCCTGCTCCAGGCGTTGGCGGCGGCTGCGCCGCGCGCGCCGCGCCGGCGCCACCTCGCTCACTTGCGAGGCGACGAGCCTGAGGCGCCGGCTGTGGAACGCCTCGCCGAGCGGCGCCGGCACGGCTCTGTCGCCATACCAGCTCATCTCCAGCACCGTCGCTTCCGTGCCGGCGAGCGCCAGCGCCGTCGCCAGGCCGGCGGGGCTGCCGCTGGCATGGATGACGAGATCGGCTTCGCCCGCGGCGCGCGCCGGCAGCGCGAAGCGGCAGCCCAGGGCCTCGGCGAGCGCGGCCCGGCCGGGGTCGATGTCGACGATCTCCACGATGGCGCCGGGAACGCGCGCGGCGAGCGCCGCCATCAGCGCGCCCACCGTGCCGGCGCCGACCACCGCGATGCGGTCGCCGAGCAGCGGCGCGCCTTCCCAGAGCCCGTTGAGCGCCGTCTCCATGTTGGCGGCGAGCACGGCGCGGCGGTCGGGCACGGCATCGGGCACCGGCACCACGGCGGATTCCGGCACGACGTAGCGGTCCTGATGCGGGTGGAGGCAGAAGACGCGCCGGCCGAGCAGCGCCGGCGCTCCAGCCTCGACGACGCCGACCGAGGCATAGCCGTATTTGACCGGCGCCGGGAAATCGCCTTCCTGGAACGGGCAGCGCATACTCCGGCGCTGGCTTTCCGGCACGCCGCCACGGAAGACCAGGCTCTCGCTGCCGCGGCTGATGCCGCTCACGAGCGCGCGCACCAGCACCTCGCCGGGACCCGGCGGCGCCAGCGCCATGGGCCGGATCTCGCCGCGGCCGGGTTCGGCGAGCCAGAAGGCGCGCGCCCCCTCAGTCGCGGAAGACGCATTCATAGAGCGTGTCCTGGCCGAGGCTGAAGCGCCGCAGCCTCGGCCGCAAGCCCTGGTGGGGCGCCGCGATCTCGGGGAGCGTCAGGCTCGGCTTGCCCGAGCCGAGCAGGATGGGCGCCACGGTGATCTGCAGCCGGTCGAGCGCGCCGGCGGCGAGAAAGCGCGAGATGGTGATGCCGCCGCCCTCGATGAAGAGAAAAAAGAGGCCGCGCTCGGCGAGCGCGTCGGCGATGTCGGCGGGCGCGAGCCCGTCGGCGCGGCGCTTCAGCCCCACCAGCTCGGCCTCGCCCAGCTTTTCGCCCGGCCGCACGCGATCGGCGGCGGCCAGCAGCAGGGTGGGGGCGGAGGGATCCTGGAAGACGCAATGCTCGGCGCCGAGGCGGCGCTCGCCGTCGATGACGACGCGCACGGGATGAGGGCCGCGGCAGCGCCGCACGGTGAGCTGCGGGTTGTCGTGGCGAATGGTGCCGGCGCCGACGATGATGGCGTCGGCAAGCGCGCGCATGCGGTGGGTGTGGATGAGGTCGGCCTCGCCGGTGACCCAGCGCGAGGCGCCCGTCGCGGTGGCGATCCGCCCGTCGAGGCTCTGGCCCAGATGGGCGACGGCGAAGCGCCGTCCGCGCGGGATCTGCGCGAAAGGCAGATAGAGATCGAGCAGCGCCGCCGCCGCCGGCGGCTCCCCGCCGCGCCGCGCCGGCATCGTCCCGCCGCAATGGCGCAGCGCCAGCAGGCTTTCCCAGGCACCGCTCTCTTCCCCCATGCACCCCTCCGCCGCCCAGTCTATGACAGGACGCTGCGGCCGTCAGTTCACGGGAATGTTGAAGGCGGCGCGGCGCGGGCCGGTTGCCCTTCGCCGGGCTCGTTGCCATCCTGCCGCTCGACCGGCCTTGGGAGCCTCTGATGACGCCCGTCCGCATCCCGCAAGACGATGTCTCCGGCGGCAGCCTGCTTGCGCGCGTCCTCGCGGCTTGGCTTCTCGTCTGGCTTGTCGCCGCGCCCGCCTTGGCGCAGCCGGCGGCCGAGGAAAGCGGCTTCAAGAGCGTGAGCATCCCGCTCATTGCCGAGGGCCTCCCCGATGCGCGCGACAGCGCGGTCACCGGCTACCTCTTCGCGCCCGAGGGCAACGGCAAGGTTCCGGCGGTGGTGCTGATCCACGGCTGCAACGGCTATGACTGGCGATTGCCGCGACAGCCGGGCTGGGCGCTGGCCAAGGCCTATGCGCAGCGCTACGTCGCGCATGGCTATGCCGCGCTGGTGCTCGACAGCTTTGCGCCGCGCGGCGTCGACAACGCCTGCGGCCAGCCGATGCGGGTGGCGCCGATGCGCCGCGCCTGGGACGCGCTGAGCGCGGCGCGCTGGCTCGGCGCGCTCCCCACCGTCGACCGCGATCGCCTGGTGCTGCAAGGCGATTCCCATGGCGGCTGGACCACGCTCATGACCTTGCAGGCGGGGCTATGGCATCTGCCCGAGCATTTCGCCGCCGGCATCGCCTTCTATCCCGCCTGCTACCGGGTCGACGGCTTTTCCGCGCCGCTGCTCATCCTCATCGGCGATGCCGATGACTGGACGCCCGCCTGGCGCTGCCGGCAGATGGTCGACGCGCTCCACGGCGGCGATGTCGAGCTCAAGATCTTTCCCGGCGCCTATCACGCTTTCGATTTTCCGCTGCCGGCGCGCACCAACCGGCTCGGCCATTTCATGCGCTACGACGCGGCGGCGACCACGGCGAGCTGGGAGGCAATCGACGCCTTCCTCGCCGAGCATCTGCGCTGAGGGGCTCACTTGCGGCGGAACGTCACCACCAGCACGTCGCGATAGGCGGGAGCGGCGGGATCGATCGGCTCGACTGGCGTCACGCCGTGATAGACGCGCGCGTCATGCACCAGCGCCGCGTCGAAGGGATCGGCGAGCGTGAAGCTGCCGAGCAGGCGGCGGTCGAGCGCGTGGATGGTGGTGGTGCCGCGGCGGATGTTCTGGCGGCGGATGAGCAGCACCAGCACGTAATCGACGCCGTCGCGATGCAGCCCTTCGGGCGTGGGCTTGCCCGGCTCGCCCGGCCGCGCCTCGATGCGGAACTGATGCGTCTCGATGTGCCAGGCGCGCACGGCGGGCTCGAGCCGCTCGAACAGCGCGCGGCAGAAGCCGAGAATGGCGGTGACGCTGGCGCCGGCGCCGATGTCTTGCGCGGTCGGCTTGAACCAGCGCTCGATGCCGCCATGGAGCGGATTGTACTCGCGGCTCTGGTAATGCGGCTGATGCGGCGCGCGCAGGATCGCGGCGCCCGGCAGCGCCTCGAACACCGCATGCCGGCGGCGGCGGTAGCGCCCGCCATCGGCCATGTAGGCATCGACCGGCATGTCGTTCCAGCTTGCGGCAAAGCGCTGCCAGTCCGAAAGCGGCCCCGCCGCTTCGAGCAGCGGCCGCATCTGCGCTCCGGCGAGGAACGCATAGGCGTCGCGCGCGAGACGCCGGTCGAGGGTTTCGTCGGCAAGCGAAAGGCTCATGGCGGCGAAGTCTAGCAGGCGCGTGCGAGGCTGTAGCCCCTTCAATTGTCGCCATGACAATTCGCCTTGCCAGCGCCCCGAGCGCCTGCCATATGCCCGCTCATGGCCTATGAACCGCCTCGTCATTGCGGCTTTTGCGGCGGCGCGCTGGCGCCGGTTGCGGACAAGCCCGGCCAGCGCCTGTGCACCGCCGCGGGCTGCGGCAAGATCACCTATCTCTCGCCGGTGCCGGTGGTGGCGGCGATCGTCGAGCGGCGCGGCCACGTCATCCTGGTGCGCGGCCATGGCTGGCCCGAGAGCTGGTACGGCCTCGTCACCGGCTTCCTCGAGCCCGAGGAGAGTCCGGAAGCCGCGGCGCGGCGCGAAGTGGCCGAGGAGCTCGGCCTTGCCGTCGAGAGGAGCCGGCTGGTCGGCGTCTATCCCTTCGCGCGCATGAACCAGGTGATCATCGCCTATCACATGCCGGCCGAAGGCGAGATCGTGCTCGACCGCAGCGAGCTTGCGGATTTCAAGGAAGTGCCGGTGGAGAAGCTTCGCCCGTGGAATTTCGGCACCGGCGAAGCCGTGCGCGATTTCCTGGCGCAGCGGCAACGGGGATAGCGCGGAAGGACCGGGATCGGCGGCCCTTTGCCGTATAGGACAATGTCATAGGACATTGTCCGGAAGACGCCTGGTCGATCCCCGTCGCGCGCGCCAACGGCAAGGGACGACGCGAATGTCCTCCGGATGATCCCTGACCTCGCGCGATGTGACGGCGCCTTTCGGGGCAGCGCGTCCAGACGTCGCAGCACCCTCGCTATGCACGGTCCCGTTGCCGGACTATAGGTGTAGCCATAGAATTAAGTATTGGAATTAAGTATTGTGTCCCTGAAACTCCCGCCGTTATGGCCTTCCTTGTCGTCGATGGTTCCTAGCGCTCCATATTTAGGAGGCATATATGCCGCCCCAGCCATTAAGTTCAAAGCGCAGAAGCGCCAAGATCAGCCTTGATCCCGCTGCGCTCAGTCGCCACCCGCAGTTAGCGGCATGCATTGCCACTATCGTAGCGTATTGGTCTCGAATCGAAGCGACATTAGGCAGCATGTTGGGCGCGATGCTCGGAGGCGAAGCACGACCCTCCATCGCTATGTACCAAGCCATCCTTAATACACAAACGCAAATGGCCGTTTTGGAAGCGGCGGCAAAAGTTGCTTTGTCGCCGAATAACCTAAGAGTGCTCAACGCGCTAATATGGCTTTGCAAGCGCGCTGGCGCGCACCGCCACAAAGTGGCCCATTGGCTTTGGGGCGATTCGCAGGATTTGCCGAATCGCCTGATCCTTGTCGATCCCGACGCTATCCGCGAACACGACAAGGCAATGAGCGATGTTGCCGCTGCGTTTGCGCGCGGAGAGGTTCCGGTTGCCCTTCCGAAGATCGACCTAAACCTAGCCTTCGTATGGGAGGAAAAAGATTTCACGGAGGCGATACAGGAGCTTCTCACCGTGTACCACCTTGCGCTGCGATTTTCCGCCCTGTTGCTTGACGGCGGCAAGACCGAGAATCCCTCAATCGCTGCACAGCGTATGCAGCTACTAGCTTCACCTCAAATTCAGGAAGCGTTGCGTATCCTGGAGAAATCGAATTCTGATGGTCTGTGATCGCAGCAACGATCGCGGCGTAAATGTCGCCAGCGCACGCAGACAGCATTTCGCGTGGCGTGTCTCGGACAGACCTCGAGTGCTCGGGCATGGCGTTCGCAACCTTCAAATGCTACCCATAGAACCTGCTTTGTCAAAGTGATAATTGCCGTTCTTCTGGTTCAACTCGGCCCCGAGGGCGCATGGGCACGGTCAACTCCAAATAGCCGCCCGAGAACATCCGGCATGCACAAAGGCATGCTACTTGGATTTATCGATGGTACAAAGAGCAGCGGCCGATGAGCTGGCTGGCGCGAAAGATAGAGGCCCTATATCCGATGCCTTGAGGGATAGGATCATAGCCGCATTGCAGGCAAAGATTCCTCTCCTGTCCGACCTTCAGAGAATAACCGCACTCAATAACCTGAGCGCGGCGCTCCCGACAAAAGACTAGACGGCGCCGCTTTCCTCGATTATGGTTCTCGGCATCAACTAACTCTCTTTGTAACCCGGTTCCGCGATCCTCGCGGGACGACGGGTGAACTTTGACAGAGGAGTCAGTTGTATGTCTCTCTTCGTTCTTACCTATGACGTCCGCGCGAAGAACCACGACTATTCTCGGCTCTACGAGCTATTGAAGACGTCGTGGAAGGCGTCGCACCTTCAGGACTCGGTTTGGCTGGCGGATCTCAACGGAACTCCGGCAGCAATCCGCGATATCATGATGAAGCACATGCACAGCGACGACACCGCTTGCGTTGTCGAACTGCCTGCTCGGGCGGCTGGCTGGGCTACGAAGAACGCGCGCCCTGAAGGGTCCCACTGGCTACGGAACCACTTCGGCTAAGCCAGTAGTCATCCGCCACCCGAATCGGGACGCGCAGCGCTCGCGCGAGCATATAGATGGCTCGAACCCGAAGAACCTTCATGCTGGGACTCCACGGTGTTAGGTGATAAAAATCCCAGTGTCTTGGGACATTTCCAAGAACCTGAGTTTGCTACCTAATGCCGCGAAACTCCGGCGCCTCGTCCAGGAAGAGCGGGCCGAGTGCGCCGGCGATATTTCGCCCGGCGGCGCACGCGATGATCGCCGCGGACCGGCGCCAATACCCGGCTTTCCTCACCTCTGCGCGAGCCTTTCCCCGCGCGCCTTGTGATCCCTGCCGTTTCGCGCCATTGTCGCCTTCGCCCCCCAGCGGGGCAGCATCCCGGATCCCGTGCCCCAAGCCCCCCTGTCACCGCGCCCCTTGCTGATCGATGCCGGCTGGCGGCTGGTGCTGCTCGGCGCCGGCGTCGCGGCGGCGGGGCTCGCGCTGATGCCGCTGGCGGGGCTCGGCTGGCGCGCGCCAGCGGCGGCGCTCGCGCTTTACGGCGCGGTGGCGGCGCTGGTGCTGCCGGGGCTCGCGCGGCACGCGCCGCACCGCCGGTTCGGCGCCGCCAACATGGTGACCTTGACCCGCGCCGCCATGGTCGCGGTGATGCTGGGGGTCTTTGCCGAAGGGGCGGCGCTGACCCCCGCCGGGCGCGGCTTCCTGGCGCTCGCCGGCACGGCGGCGCTGCTGCTCGACGGCGTCGACGGCTGGGCGGCGCGCCGGACCGGGCTCGAGAGCCGCTTCGGCGCGCGCTTCGACATGGAGGTCGATGCCCTCTTCATGCTCGTGCTGGCGGCGCTGGTCTGGCGTGCGGGGCAGGCGGGCGCGTGGGTGCTGACGGCAGGGCTGTTGCGCTATATCTTTCTCGGGGCGGGCCGGCTCCGGCCGGCGCTGGCGGCGCCGTTGCCGCCCAGCTTCCGCCGCAAGGGTATTTGCGTCGCGGGAATCGCGGTGCTGCTCACGGCGCTGGCGCCGCTTTTGGCGCCGGGCCCGGCCGGGCTGCTGTGTTTGGCCGGGCTGGGGCTGCTCTGCTATTCCTTCGGCGCCGACGCCGCCTTGCTGCTGGCGCGGGGGCGGCGAGGCGAAGCGGCAATCACTACATGAGGGGTTGGAGCCTGTCCTTGTTCAACGCTGAGCCCGTCCCCCCGCCGGCCTCGCCCGATCAGCGCGCGCTGCGCCAGGTCGACCGCGCCATCACCGATCTCCGCCGCGGCGGGCTGGTGCTGCTGCGCGACGGCGCGGCGATGCTCGCCGTCCAGGCGGCGGAAGCGGTGACGCCGGAAAGCCTCGATCGGCTCAAGACGCTTTCGGGCGAGGCGCTGTCGCTGGTGCTGACGCGGCGGCGCGCGGCGGCGCTGGGACTGGCGGAGCCGCCGAGCGGGAAGGGGGGCGCGGTGCTGCTGCTGTTGCCGGCGGACCAGGACGCCGAAGCGCTGCGCGACCTTGCCGACCCCGGCGCCGAGGCCGCCGGGAGCGCGCCGCCGGGAGCGGTGATCGCCGCCGCCGGCGCCGCCGCCGCCGCAGTCGAGCTGGTGAAGCTCGCGCGCCTGCTGCCGGCGGTGGTGGTGGCGACGGTGAGCCCGCGCGCCGCGCCGCCGCTTGCCGAGCGCGAAGGCTTGATGCTGCTGGAGGCGGCGGACGTGCTCGCCTATCAGGCGGTGGCGGCGCATTCGCTCAGGCCGGTGAGCGAGGCGCGCGTGCCGCTCAGCGGCGCCGAGAACACGCGCATCATCGCCTTCCGCCCGAGCGACGGCGGCATCGAGCATCTCGCCATCCTGATCGGCGATCCCGATCCCAAGGCGCCGGTGCTGGTGCGGCTCCATTCGGAATGCTTCACCGGCGATCTCCTCGCCAGCCTGCGCTGCGATTGCGGCGACCAGTTGCGCGGCGCGATCGCCGAGATCGCGCGCGTCGGCAGCGGCGCGCTGCTCTATCTGGCGCAGGAAGGCCGCGGCATCGGCCTCGTCAACAAGCTGCGCGCCTATGAGCTGCAGGACGCCGGCCTCGACACCTTCGACGCCAACGAGCAATTGGGCTTCGACGCCGACGAGCGCGTCTATCTCCCGGCCGCCGAGATGCTGCGCCAGCTCGGCTTCAACCGCGTGCGGCTGCTGACCAACAACCCGGAGAAAGTCGCGGCGCTCATCCGCTGCGGCATCGAGGTGGTCGAGCGGGTGCCGCACATCTTCCCCGCCAACGACCACAACGAGCGCTATCTGCGCAGCAAGGCGGCGCGCAGCGGCCATCTGCTTTGACCGACGGCCTCACATGAGGCCGTGGCCGGCAAAGGTCAGCGCCGCTTCGGCGGCGAAAATCGCCGCGGCGAAATAGCGCGCCGCGCCGGCGCCGACGCGGCGCCCGGCATAATGCCCGAACAGCACCGTCGGCACATTGGCCAGCATCATGCCCGAGGTCGTGCCGAGGATCACCGCCAGCAGCAGCTCGAAGCGCGCGGCGAGCGCCGCGGTGGCGATCTCCGTCTTGTCGCCGATCTCGCACAGGAAGAAGCCGATCAGCGTCGCAAGGAAGGCGCCGTGCCGCGGCGGCGCGGCGGCCTCTTCGGAGAGCCGGTCCGGGACGAGGGTCCAGACCGCCATGGCGATGAAGGAAAGCCCGAGCCCCCAGCGCAACAGCCCCGGCGACAAGAGGTCGCCGATCCAGGCGCCGGCGAGCGCCGCCAGCGCATGGTTGGCCAATGTCGCGAGAAAGATGCCGGCGATGATCGGGACGGGCCTGCGGAACTGCGCCGCCAGCATCAGGCCGAGAAGCTGCGTGCGGTCGCCGATCTCGGCGACGGCGACGATGGCGAAGGAGGTGAGGAAGGCTTCCACCGGGCGATGGCGGGCCGGGCGGAGGAGGGACCGGTGGCGTCGGCATCCTCCGCCCGGCCCGGGCGATCGACGCCGATGCCAAAGGTCTCGCCACGCGCGCGCCTCAACCGTGCGCCGCCCGCGCCATGGCCGCCCGAAGGCGGCCAAGCCTGTTGACGCGGGCCCCTCGCCGACGGGTGCCGGGAGGGCGGCTACTCCCCAATGACCGCCCAACCCTATCGCAGGCCCCGGGCGGCGGCAAGCTGGCGGCGGGCATTGTTGCCGCCTCGGCCCGGCGCTCCCGGCACTTCTTGCCGAAAGCCGCCGGTGCGGCGTCTCAAGCCATTGATATCGCGCTTTTTTCCAACTGGCATCGGGCTTGCTTAAGAAGGCTTCGACCATGTACGCCGCGCCCATCACAGCGAGCCTCTATGACGGCACCACCCCGGCAACCGGGGGGTCCGGCGCTTCCCATATCTGGAAGAACGGCGACTTCAGCTTCCACGACGTGCTCGACACCCTGAACCCGCTGCAGCACCTCCCCGTCATCGGCACGCTCTATCGCTGGATCACCGGCGACCAGCCCGGCGATATCGCGCGCGTCTTCGGCGACGGGATTTACGGCGGGCCGCTCGGCTTTGCCACCGGCATGCTCAACGTTGCGGTGAAAGAGGATACCGGCAAGGATCCCGGCGAGATGGTGCTGTCCCTGCTCAGCGGCGACGACGCCCGGGTGAAGCTCGGCAGCCCATCGCCCGCCGCCGCGGCGACCACCCCAGCCGCGGCCGCAGCGGCGGCGCCGGCGGCCCCGGCCGCCATGCCGGCAAGTGCCGCGATGGCGACGCCGGTCGCCGCGCCCGTGCCGATGATGTCGCTGTTCAAGACGCCGCCTTCGGCAGCGCCGGCGGCGCCTGGTCCGATGAGCCCGGCCGAGCAAGCCTTTATCGGACAAAACGGCGCTCTTCAGCGCAGCGCCTATGGCGACCGCGCGCCGCCGCCGGTGCACAACCCCGTCCCGCTCCAGCTCACCGGCCCGCAATTGCCTCAGCGCTTCCAGCGCCCGGCGGCCCCGCCCGCCGCCCCCGGCGACGGCGCCAGCGCCGCGCCGACAATCGATCTCTCGGCCCTGCCGCAAAACCCGCCGGTCGACATTTCCCAGCGCATGATGGAAGCGCTCGACAAATACGCCCATATCCAGCAGCAGCGGGGGCAGCAGGTGGATGTGGCGCCGTAAGTTGTCAGTCGTCAGTTGTCAGTTGTCAGTTCGGCAACCGATAACTGATAACTGACGACTGACGACTGACAACCGATGACCGACCTTCTCGTCTTCGCCAACGGCGTTGCGCTCTGGGAGGGGCGGCGGCTGCGTTGCGCGCTGGGCCGCGGCGGGGTCGGCGCCGGCAAGCGCGAAGGCGACGGGCTGACGCCGGAGGGCGCCTGGCCGATGCGCCGGCTGCTCTATCGCCCCGACCGGCTCGCCCGGCCGGAGACGGGGCTGGCCGTGGCGCCGCTCGCGCCCGAGGACGGCTGGTGCGACGAGCCCGCCGATCCCCGCTACAACCGGCCGGTGACGCTTCCCCATGGCGCGCACGCCGAGGCGCTGTGGCGCGAGGACGGGGTCTACGATCTCATCGTGCCGCTCGGCTACAATGACGACCCCGTCATCGCCGGCCATGGCAGCGCCATCTTTCTGCATGTGGCGCGGGACGGCTACGCCGCCACCGAGGGCTGCGTCGCGCTGGCGCTGCCGGATCTGCTGGCGGTGCTGCGCACCGCCGACGGCGGCTCGCGCGTCGTGATCTCGCGGCAGGCGGGCTAAGCGCCGGCCTCCGGCCCGGCGGCACGGGCGCCGAAGATCGCCGTGCCGATGCGGATATGGGTGGCGCCGAAGCGGATGGCGGTCTCGAAATCGCCGCTCATCCCCATGCTGAGCCCGGCAATGCCGTTTCGCCGCGCGATCTCGCGCAGCAGCGCGAAATGCAGCGCCGGCGCCTCGTCGACCGGCGGGATGCACATCAGCCCGGCAATGGCCAGGCCAAGGCCGCGGCACTGGGCGATGAAACCGTCGGCCGCCTCGGGCAGCACGCCGGCCTTCTGCGCCTCTTCGCCGGTATTGACCTGGATGAACAGCGCCGGCAGCCGCTGCTGGCGCGCCCCTTCGCGCAGCAGCGCCTCGGCGAGCTTCGGCCGGTCGAGGGTCTCGATGACGTCGAAAAGGGCGACCGCCTCCTTCACCTTGTTGGTCTGCAAGGGGCCGATGAGATGCAGCTCGAGCCCGGGATGGCGCGCCTTGAGGGCGGGGTATTTCGCCTGCGCCTCCTGCACCCGGTTCTCGCCGAAGCGGTGCTGGCCGGCGGCGATCGCCGCCGCCACCGCGGCCGCATCATGGGTCTTGCTCACCGCCACCAACGCCACCTCCTCGCTCCGGCGCCCCGCCGCCTGGGCGGCGGCGGCGATGCGGGCATGGAGAAGGACGAGGTTGGCGGCGATGTCGGGCATGGGGGCGGTCGTCAGTTGTCGGTCGTCGGTCGTCAGCTACCAGCAGAGGCCCCCGACTGACAACTGACAACTGTCAACCGACGACTGTCCTGAGCCCCCCGGCTCGGGAATTGGATTCTCCAGGCCGAGGGTGTAGGATCGGCCCGTCCGCGGGGGAGGCTCTACCTCCGGCGGGGGCAGTGGAGGAGAGTAGATGTCCAGCGGAAGGATTGCGCCGGCGCTGTTGCTGACGAGCCTGCTCGTCGGCTGTAGCTGGTTCGGCGGGCCGGCGCAGACCGAGACCGATACCGACGCGGTGCAACGCGCCGAGGACCCCTATCATACCGACCCCAAATACAATCCCTATGTCGGCTACAACCCGAAGACGCAGGAGGGTTCGGAAAGCGGCTTCACGATGATCAAGGACATGTTCGGCTTGGGCGACAACAAGAAGACCAACGGCAATGGCGGCGGCGACACCGGCGGCCCGCCCGGGGTCGGCGTCAATTCCTATCTCTGGCGCGCCACGCTCGACACCGTCTCCTTCATGCCGCTGGCCTCGGCCGATCCCTTCGGCGGGGTCATCATCACCGACTGGTTCGCGCCGGCGGAGACGCCCAACGAGCGCTTCAAGGTCAATATCTTCATCCTCGGACGCGAGCTGCGCGCCGACGGCGTGCGCTGCACCGTCTTCCGCCAGAAGCGCGACGCCGGCGGGCAATGGGCGGACGCGCCGGTCGACCAGAAGACCGGCGTCGACATCGAGGACGCCATCCTGACCCGCGCGCGGCAGATGCGGCTGAGCACGGCGTCGACCAAGTAGCCGCCGGCGCAGCGGTTCCGATTTCACCGCGAAGAGGGCGGATGCGGCGCCATGGCGCGCTATAACTTCACCGAGGCCGAGGCGCGCTGGCAGCGGATCTGGCGCGAGCGCGGGACCTTCGCGGTCGAGACCGATCCCGCGCGGCCGAAATACTACGTGCTGGAGATGTTTCCCTACCCCTCCGGCAAGCTGCATGTCGGCCACGTCCGCAACTACACCATGGGCGACATGGTGGCGCGCTTCAAGCGCGCGCAGGGCTTCAACGTGCTGCATCCCATGGGCTGGGACGCCTTCGGCCTGCCGGCGGAGAACGCGGCGATGGCGAGCAAGGTGCATCCCGCCGAATGGACCTACGCCAACATCGCCGTCATGCGCGAGCAGTTGAAGCGCATGGGGCTCTCCTACGACTGGTCGCGCGAGGTCGCCACCTGCCATCCCGAATACTATCGGCACGAGCAGAAGATGTTCCTCGACTTCCTCGCCGCCGACCTCGCCTATCGCCGCGAATCCTGGGTCAATTGGGATCCGGCCGAGCACACCGTGCTCGCCAACGAGCAGGTGATCGACGGCCGCGGCTGGCGCTCGGGAGCGCTGGTGGAGAAGCGGCTGCTGGCGCAATGGTTCCTGCGCATCACGCGCTATGCCGACGATCTCCTGGACGCGCTGAAGACGCTCGACCGCTGGCCCGAGCGCGTGCTGGTGATGCAGGAGAACTGGATCGGCCGCTCGCAGGGCGCGCGCATCGTCTTCTCCCTTGCCGGCCGCGCCGACCGGCTCGAGATCTTCACGACGCGCCCCGACACGCTGTTCGGCTGCACCTTCTGCGCGCTCTCGCCCAACCACCCGCTGGCGGCGGAACTCGCCCGGACCGATCCCGCGCTTGCCGAGTTCATCGCCGAGTGCAACCGCATGGGGACGTCGGAGGCGGTGCTGGAGACGGCGGAGAAGAAGGGCTTCGACACCGGCGTCAAGGTGCTGCACCCGCTGGTCAAGGGCCGCGAGGTGCCGCTCTACGTCGCCAATTTCGTGCTGATGGAATACGGCACCGGCGCCATCTTCTGCTGCCCGGGGCACGACCAGCGCGACCTCGATTTCGCGCGGAAATACCGCCTTCCCGTCATTCCGGTGGTGCTGCCGCCGGGCGTCGACGCCGCCGGCTTCGCCATCGGCACCGAGGCCTATACCGGCGACGGCACGATGATCAATTCCGACTTCCTCAACGGCCTCGGCGTCGAGGAGGCCAAGCGCGCCATAACCGACCGGCTCGCCGCGCTGGGCGCGGGGCAAGGCACCATCGAATATCGCTTGCGCGATTGGGGCGTGTCGCGCCAACGCTATTGGGGCTGCCCGATCCCGGTGATCCATTGCGCGCGCTGCGGCATCGTGCCGGTGCCCGAGCGCGACCTGCCGGTGCTGCTGCCCGACGACGTGACCTTCGACCAGCCCGGCAATCCGCTCGACCGACACCCGACCTGGAAGCGCACCACCTGTCCCGCCTGCGGCGGCGCGGCCGAGCGCGAGACCGACACGTTCGACACCTTCGTCGAGAGCGCATGGTATTTCTACCGCTTCTGCTCGCCGCGCGCCGACCGGGCCTTCGAGCGCGACGACGTCGAATACTGGATGCCGGTCGACCAGTATATCGGCGGCATCGAGCATGCCGTGCTGCATCTGCTCTATTCGCGCTTCTTCAGCCGCGCGCTGCGCGATTGCGGCTATCTCGACCACAGCGAGCCTTTCGCCGGCCTCTTCACCCAAGGCATGGTCTGCCACGAGACCTATCAATCCGCCGACGGCGAGTGGCTCTTCCCCGAGGAGGTCCGGCGCGACGACGCAGGCGCTCTCGTCGACGCGCGCGGCCGCAAGGTCACCGCCGGGCGCAACGAGAAGATGAGCAAGTCGAAGAAGAACGTCGTCGGCCTCGAGGCGATCGTCGAGGGCTACGGCGCCGACACCGCGCGGCTCTATCTCCTCTCCGACAGCCCGCCGGAGCGCGACCTCGAATGGACCGACGCCGGCATCGAGGGCGCGTGGCGCTATGTCAGCCGCCTGCACCGGCTGGTGACGCAGCCGCCGGTGCCGCTGGCGCCGCGCGGCGCGCCGATGCCGGCATCGCTCGCGCCCGCCGCCGAGAAGGCGCGCCGCGCCACGCACCGCACCGTCGCCGCCGTCACCGACCACATCGAGAAATTCCGCTTCAACAGCGCCGTGGCGCGCGTGCGCGAGCTCACCAACCTGCTGGAGGCGATGGAGGACGGGCCCGGCGCCGGCGCGGCGATGCGCGAAGGCGTCGAGACGGCGGTGCGGCTGATCGGGCCGATGATGCCGCATCTCGCCGAGGAGCTGTGGCAAGCGCTCGGCCATGACCGCCTGCTCGCCGACGAGAGCTGGCCGGTGGCCGATCCGGCGCTGGTCGTCGAGGAGACGGTGACCCTCGCGGTGCAGGTCAACGGCAAGCTGCGCGCCACCATCGAGCTGCCGCGCGACAGCGGCCGGACGGAAGCCGAGACGGCGGCGCTGGCGCAACCGACAGTGCGGCGCGCGATGGAGGGCAAGACGCCGCGCAAGATCATTCTCGTGCCCAACCGGATCGTCAATGTCGTGGTCTAGGCGCGCGCTCCTCGGGCTGGCGCTGCTGGCGCTCGCGGGATGCGGCTTTCATCCGATGTACAGCGAGCGCGAGATGGCGCTCGATGCGCCCGAGCTCGCGGCGATCACCGTGGGGCCGATCCCCAACCGCGTCGGCCAGCAGCTCGAACTGTCGCTGCGCGAGGCGCTCAACCCGCAGGGCCTCGCCGCCTCGCCGCGCTATCGGCTCAACGTCGCGCTGACGATGAACCGCATCGATCTCGGCATCCAGATCAACGCCACCTCGACCAGCGGCCGCATCGACGCCTATGCCACGATGACGCTGGTGCAGCTCGACACCAGCAAGACCATCTATACCTCGCGCACGCAATCCACCGCCTATTTCAACATCCTCACCGACGCCTACGCCGCCCAGGTCGCCGAGGACGACGCGCGCTCGCGCACCGTGCGCGACCTCACTGCCGAGATCCGCACGCGGCTCGCCCTCTTCCTGCGCGACCGGCCGCGCCAGCCGCAGCAGGGCGCGGGTTGAGCGCGTGAAGCTGCCGCCCGCCCGTCTCGCCGCCTTTCTCGCCAAGCCCGACGCCGCGATCCGCGCCGCGCTGTTCTACGGCGCCGACGCCGGGCTGGTGCGCGAGCGCGCCGACCGCCTGGCGCGGGCGGTCGCCGGCGATCTCAAGGACGCCTTCCGCGTCAGCGATCTCGCCGCCGCCGCGCTCGCCACCGATCCGGCGCGGCTTCACGACGAGGCGGCGGCGCTGTCGCTCACCGGCGGGCGGCGGCTGCTGCGCGTGCGCGAGGCGGGCGACGGCGTCGGCGCGCTGTTCGAGCGCTTTCTCGCCGACCCGCCGCCGGGCGACAGCGTCACCGTGGTCGAGGCCGGCGAGCTTGCCCAGCGCTCGAGCCTGCGCCGCGCCTTCGAGAGCGCCGGCAACGCCGCCGCCATCGCCTGCTACAGCGACGACCGCCGCGCGCTCGAGGAGTTGGCGCGCGAGGTGCTGGGCGCGCGCGGCATCGCGGTTGCCGGCGAGGCGCTGGCCTATCTCGCCGAGCATCTCGGCGGCGACCGGATGCTGAGCCGGCGCGAGCTGGAGAAGCTCGCGCTGTTCGTCGGCGACAACGGCAAGGTCGGCCTCGCCGAAGCCGGCGCCGTGGTCGGCGACAGCGCGCCGCTCGGCGTCGAGGACGTCGTCTTCGCCGCCGCCGAGGGCGACGCGCCGGCGCTCGAACGCGCGCTCGAACGCGCCTTTCAGGAAGGCGAGATGCCGGTCTCGCTGCTGCGCGCGCTGATGCGGCATTTCCAGCGCCTGCATCTCGCCCAGGCGCGGCTCGCCGCCGGCATGAGCGAGGAGGAGACGCTGAAGAGCCTGCGCCCGCCGCTGTTCTTCAAGCAGCAGGACCGCTTCCGCCGCCAGCTCCGCCTCTGGCCCGAGCGGCGCGCGCGCCAGGTGCTGGAGCTGCTGGTCGAGGCCGAGCTCAACGCCAAGCGCACCGGCCTGCCGCCGGAGGCGGTGTGCCGCGACGCGCTGCTGCGCATCGCCCGCGGCGCCGCGGCCCGGCGATAGAACGCGCGATGGCACGGCGCGGTCTCGCGCCTCTTCGCCGCATCTGCCTCGACCTTCCCGAGGCGGAAGAGCGCGAGACCTGGGAGGAGAAGACCTTTCGCGTGCGCGACAAGATCTTCGCCATGCACATCGCCGATGACGGCGACGGCCGGCCGGCGCTGTGGTGCAAGGCGCCGCCGGGCAACCAGACGCACCTCGTCGAGGCCGATCCCGCTCGCTTCTTCGTGCCGCCTTACGTCGGCCCCAAGGGCTGGATCGGCATGTGGCTCGACCGCGGCGTCGACTGGCGCGAGGTGGCGGTGGTGGTGAAGCGCAGCTATCGCCTCACCGCGCCGAAACGGCTGGCGGCGCGGGTGGCTTAAAGCGGGAAGCCATAGAGCGCCGCCGGATTCTCCACCAGGATCTTGCGGCGCAGCGACGGCGCCGGCGCCCAGTCGCCGAGCAGATCGAGCAATTCGCCGTCATCGGGCATGGTGCCGGCGAAATTGGGATGCGGCCAGTCGGTGCCCCAGACGCAACGCTCGGCGGCATCGGCGATGAGCGCGCGCGCCAGCGCTCCGACATCGGCGAAGGGATAGCCCGCGCTCGAGCTGCGATAGCCGCAGAGCTTGACCCAGCCGCGGCCGCCGTCGATCAGCCGGCGCAGCGCGCCCACCGCGGGATGATCGACGCCCCAGGCGGTCATGATCTGGCCCATGTGATCGATGACCACCGGCAGCGGCAGCGCCGCCAGCAGCGGCGCAAGCTCGGGAAGCTGCGCGCCTTCGACATAGACCTGGAGGTGCCAGCCCAAAGGCGCGATGCGCCGCGCCACGGTGCCGAGCGCGTCGCGCGACGGCCCGCCGACATTGAAGAGATTGAAGCGCACGCCGCGCACGCCCAAGGCGTCCATGCGTTTGAGCTCGGCCTCGCCGGTGTTTTCATCCACCACCGCGACCATGCGGCAGCGCTCGCGCCCGAGCAACGCCATGCTGTCGAGCGAGCAGCGGTTGTCGGTGCCGTAGACGCTGGGATGGACGATGACCATGCGCTCGATGCCGAGCGCGGCGATCATCGCCTCGTATTGCGGGACGAGGGCCTCGGGCGGCGTATAGCCGCGCTTTTGCGCATAGGGATAGCGCGCATCGGGGCCGAAGATGTGGAAATGGCAATCGACGGATTGCGCCGGCGCCTTTTCCCTCGGCGCCTTCACGCTGCGCCGCGCCGGCCGGCAGAGAGCGGTCATGAGTCCTCCCGGTTCTTTTGCCTCATTCTGGCGCGGCCCGGCCGAGATGGCAAAAGAAGCGACGCCGCCAATCCGCGATCAGGCAATCATGGTCGGGATAACGAGGAACAGGTCGGTATCGCCCGTATCCTGTCCGGCGGCCGTCAGCAGCGCGTGCGCCTGGCCGCGGTGATGGGTTTGATGATTGAAGAAATGCGCGACGAGAAGACGCTTCGAGGCGCGCACCTCGCGTTGGGCGGCGCCGCTGAACCAGAGCAGATCCTCGCTCAACCAGGCGTCGTCGATCCTTTGGGCCCAGCGCGAAATATCGTCATCGGCCTTGTTGCGCGCCGCGCAGAGCGCGGCGAAATCCGCGATGAACTGCGCGCTCTGCCGGATCGGCGTCGCCGGCCGCGGCCAGTTGTCGAAGCGGCTCATCCACATGCAGTCGCCCCAGAGCAGGTGAGCCAGCGTGCCGTGAATCGATGTCCAGAAGGCGCCACGCGGCGCGCGCCGCTCCGCATCCGAAAGGCGCTGGGCGGCGGCGTAGAGGCGCCGGTTCATCTCGGCGTTGTAGGCCGCCATGGTGCGGACGTAAGCGGAGGTGATCATCGGCGATACCTTGCCGGCCGATCCTAATCCCAGCCGGGCCAGTGTACTCGCGTTGTACCACATCCGCTGGTGAGGTGTGAGCGCGGCATTTTTTGGTTGTTCTGCGCCATATTGGCTCAACCGACGCAAGATGCAAAAAGGTTGGGCCGCCCGCAGGCGGCCGTTGATCTTGTGTCCTATCCACCGAAGCGGAAAGACTTGTTGACGGAGGGACCGCGCTACAGCCCGAGCTTTTCGAAGGTTTCGAGCGGAAGGAAAAGACGGTGCGGCCTGCCGGCAAAGACGCGGAAGCCGTAACGTTCATGGAACGCCTGCGCGCGCGTGTTCTTGGCATCGACGACGACCGCATGCACGGCCATTGTCGCGCTTGCCCGAAGGACGCGGCGGATCGCATCGAGCAGCAGCATCTCGCCGAGTCCGCGTCCCTGCTGTCGGCGATCGACGGCGAGGCGGCCGAGCATCGCGGCCGGCACCGGATAATGCGGCGGACGCTTCGCCGCGGCCGGCGGCAATTCATCTCGCTGGAAGCTCGCGGCGCTCAGACTATAATGGCCGGCAATCCTCCCCGTCGGCTCGCCGACGACGGCGATGAATACTTGCGCCACGCGCCGCCGCATGTCCTGCGAGGCCTGCCGCTGAAGGTAAGCGTCGAGAGCCGGTTCCCCGCAGGAGAAGGCGGCACGATCGTGCTGCGGACCGAGCGGCTCGATGACGAGAGAAGGCTCATCCACCCATGCGCTCGCGATAACGGCGGGCCGCCTTCCTCAGCCTCGCGTTCGGCTTCGGCGGGTTGACCAGCGCGTCGTGGAACGCGTCCCAATCCCTTGCGGACAAAGTGACCTTCTCATGCGAGTCGATGACGCGCTCCGCCGCCGCGACCGCATTCGCCAGCACAAAATCGCTCATGCTGGTTTCCTCATAGGCCGCCGCCCGCTCCAGCTTGCGCTTCGTCTTGGCGTCGAGGCGCAGATGCATGCGATCGCGTTTTGCTCCGGTGACCCGGCTCATCCGCAGCTTCCCCATCGTCCGTAGCGCCGGAAATGCACGCCATCCAGGCGTACACTTCAAGGACCGTCGGATTTTCCGGGAGCGTCGGCGCGCTCAGGCGCGCGGCTGCGACGGCAGGCTGTTGAGACGGCGGAGCACGTCGTCGAGCTGCTCGAGGGTGCGGTAATGCACGCTGAGGATGCCGCCTTGGCCGTTGAACACGATCTGCACCTTGAGCCCCAAAAGCTGCGTCAGCTCGCGCTCGAGCACGGCGGTGTCGGTGTCGCGCGGGCCGGCGAGGCTCGCGGGCTGGTCGAGCCGGTCCTTGTCCTTGTGCCGCGCCTGCGCCAGCCGCTCGACCTGGCGCACGCTCATCCCGCTCTTGACCACCTGGCGCGCCAGCGACGCGGCGTTCTCCAGGCCGATCAGCGCGCGCGCATGGCCGGCGGTGAGCCTGCCGTCGCGCATGAGCTCCTGCACCTCCTCGGGCAGCGCCAGCAGGCGCAGCATGTTGGCGATGTGGCTGCGGCTCTTGCCGACGGCGCGGGCGAGGTCTTCCTGCGTGTGGCGGAACTCGTCGAGAAGGCGGCGATAGCCCTCGGCCTCCTCGAGCGGGTTGAGATCCTGGCGCTGGACGTTCTCCACCAGCGCGATCTCAAGCGCCTCGCGATCGGCAATCTCGCGCAGCAGCACCGGCACCTCGTGGAGCTGCGCCGTCTGCGCCGCGCGCCAGCGCCGCTCGCCGGCGACGATCTCGTAATGGCCTTCCTGTTCGGGATGCCGGCGCACCAGCAGCGGCTGCAAGATGCCTTGGGCGCGGATCGAGTCCACCAGCGCCTGCTGGCTTTCGGCGTCGAAATTGCGCCGCGGCTGATAGCGCCCGGGATGCAGCAGCTCCACCGCGACGCTGCGCGGGCCGTGCGGCGCTTCCGCCACCGCCCCCTCGCCCTCTTCCTCGCCCAAGAGCGCGCTAAGCCCGCGGCCGAGAGCGCTGCGGCGCGGGTCTTCGCTCATGCGGCGCTGAGCCGGACCCGCTCGCGCCGCAGCACCTCGCCGGCAAGATGCAGATAAGCCTGCGAGCCCGGGCAGCGGAGATCGTAGAGCAGGACCGGCTTGCCATGGGACGGCGCCTCGGAGATGCGGACATTGCGCGGGATGACGGTTTCGTAGACCTTGTCGCCGAAATGCCCGCGGACGTCGGCGGCGACCATATCGCTCAAATTGTTGCGTTTATCGAACATGGTCAATACTACACCTTGTATTTCCAAGGTCGGATTCAAGTGTCGCTTGACGCGCTCGATGGTGCGGATCAGATGGCTCAGCCCTTCGAGCGCATAGAATTCGCATTGCAGCGGTACTAGCACAGCTTGTGCCGCCACCAGCGCGTTGAGCGTTAGCAGGCCGAGCGAGGGCGGGCAGTCGATCAGCACATAATCATAAGGCAGCGCGGCGCCGGCCAGCGCTTGGCGCAGCCGGTACTCGCGCTGCTCGGCACCCACCAGCTCGATCTCCGCCCCGGAAAGGTCGACCGAGGCGGGAACGACGGAAAGCCGGGGCACCTTCGTCGGCACGGTGGCCGCGCCGACCGGCTGCTCGCCGATCAGCACCTGATAAGACGTGACCGAGCGGGATTGGCGCGGGATGCCAAGGCCGGTGCTGGCATTGCCTTGGGGGTCGAGATCCAGCAACAGCACTTTCTTGTCCACCGCCGCCAAGGCGGTCGCCAGATTGATCGCGGTGGTGGTCTTGCCGACCCCACCCTTCTGATTGGCAATAGCGATGATGCGAGGCAAAGGCACGGCGTCAGGAGCGAGAGGATCGAGCGGTGCCGGCGCGAGGGTCACGGGCAATGGCCTCCAGGCGCAAGATGCAGCCGGACGGGTCGGTCAGGCTGGGCTGGCGGTTTTCGCGGATATGCCATGTTTTGGCCGCTTCGGTCAATTCTTCCTCGATCTTTCGCCCTTTGAGGAAGAGGCAGATGGTGTGCGGCCCCAGGAATCGCTCGGAAATCGCCAGCAGCTCCGGCAAAGGGGCGAGCGCGCGGGCCGTGACGACATCGGCGGCAAAACCGGGAACGCGGTCGATTCGCTGGGCATGAAGGACGGCCGGCGCTCCGGTGATCCGCAGCGCCTCGCGCAAAAAGGCGGCCTTGCGCCCATCGGACTCGATCAGATGGACCTCCGGGACCCCCATGATGGCCAGAACCAGCCCCGGCAATCCTGCGCCGCTGCCGAGATCCACCAGCTTGCGCGCCTCACGCGGGATCAGCGGAAAGAGCTGGGCGGAATCGAGAATGTGGCGGCGCCAGACATCGCCCAGCGTGTCGCGCCCGACAAGGTTAATGCGGCGCGTCCAGGAATTAAGCAATTCTACATACTTGGCTAATCGGTCTAGTGTTTCACGTGAAACGCCGGTGAGCTTGGCGAAACCCGCTATCCCCAAGGGCGCCCGGCTGGGTCCGGCCATGAGCTAGCAATCCCCCCACCTCACCCTGCCGCTCCGCGGGTCCCTCTCCGCCCCTGGGGGCGGAGAGGGCTGGGGTGAGGTGGGGAATTGACGGCAGCGGGCATTATCGTTCCAGCCTAAACTTCCGCCGCCACCGGCTGCCGGCGGACGAAGCGCAGCAGCGCCACCAGCGCCGCCGGCGTGACGCCGGACACCCGCGCGGCGGCGCCCAGGGTCTCGGGCTGGGCACTGCGCAGCTTGGCGCGGACCTCGCTGGAGAGGCTGCCCATGGCATCATAATCGAGGTCGCGCGGCAGGCGCAGCGCCTCGTCACGGCGAAAGGCGCGGATATCCGCCTCTTGCCGCTCGATATAGCCGGCATAGCGCGCGTCGATCTCGAGCTGCTCGGCCACTTCCGCCGGGATTACCGCCAGTTCCGGCCAAAGCCGCGCCAGCGCCGCCATCTCCATGCCGGGATAGCCCAACAGCTCGGCGGCGCTGCGGGCGATGCCGTCGGCGTTCACCGCAAAGCCGCGGGCGCGAAGCGCCGAGGGAGTCATGGAGAGGCGATGCAGCAAGTCCCTCCCCTGGTCGAGCGCCTGGCGCTTGCGCGCGAAGGCCGCCGCCCGCTCCCGCCCGACGCAACCCAGCCGCTCGCCCAGCGCGGTCAGCCGCTGATCGGCATTGTCGGCGCGCAGCACCAGCCGGTACTCGGCGCGCGAGGTGAACATCCGATAGGGCTCGGTCGTTCCGCGAGTGACGAGATCGTCGATCAGCACGCCGATATAAGAGCTGGCGCGGTCGAGCACGAAAGCCTCGCTGCCCCCCGCCGAAAGCGCGGCGTTGAGACCTGCCACCACTCCCTGGGCCGCCGCCTCCTCATAGCCGGTGGTGCCGTTGATCTGCCCGGCCAGGAACAGCCCCGCCACGCGGCGCGTCTCCAGGCTCGGCCGAAGCTCGCGCGGATCGATGTAATCATATTCGATGGCGTAGCCCGGCCGGAGCATCGCCGCCCGCTCGAGCCCGGGAATGGTCTTGAGCAGCGCCGCCTGCACTTCGCGCGGCAGCGAAGTGGAGATGCCGTTGGGGTAGATCGTGTCGTCCTCGAGGCCCTCGGGCTCGAGAAAGATCTGGTGGCGCTCGCGCCCGGCGAACCGCACCACCTTGTCCTCGATCGAGGGGCAATAGCGCGGCCCGACGCCTTCGATCTGGCCGGAATAGATCGGCGAGAGATGCAGGCTGGCGCGGATCGCCGCATGAGTCTCGGGCGTGGTCGCCGTGATATGGCAAGGACGCTGCGGCGTGGTGATGCGCTCGGTCAAGAAAGAGAACGGCACCGGCGGCTCGTCGCCCGGCTGCGCCTCGAGCCCTTGCCAATCGATGGTCCTGCCGTCAAGCCGCGGCGGCGTCCCCGTCTTGAGCCGGCCGAGCGCGAAGCCGGCGCGGGCGAGCGTGGCGGAGAGGCCAAGCGACGGCGCCTCGCCGACCCGGCCCGCCGGGGTCGTTTCGCTGCCGATATGAATGAGCCCTCGCAGGAAGGTGCCGGTGGTGAGCACCACCCGCCCGGCCGCGATCGTTTCGCCTGCGGAAGTAACCACGCCCGCCACGGCACCGCCGGCATCGAGCAGCAAATCCTCGGCGGCGGCGGCGCGGATGACGAGATTGGGCTGCGCCGCGAGCAGCGCCTGCACGGCCCGGCGATAGAGCGTGCGGTCGGCCTGCGCCCGCGGCCCGCGCACCGCCGGACCCTTGCTGCGGTTGAGCAGGCGGAATTGGATGCCCGCGCGGTCGATGGCGCGGCCCATGATGCCATCGAGCGCATCGATCTCGCGCACCAGATGCCCTTTTGCCAGGCCGCCAATGGCGGGATTGCAGGACATCTCGCCGATGGTGGCAAGCCTGTGGGTCAGCAGCAGGGTGCGGGCGCCGAGCCGAGCCGCCGCCGCCGCCGCTTCGCAACCGGCGTGTCCGCCGCCAATGACGATGACGTCGAAGGCCATGGCGCCTCTTATAAGTGTCCATGGCTTCCGCCGCAAGCCGGGCAGGTCGAGTTATCCCAAGGGATGTGGATGTTTCACGTGAAACATTCTCCTGTATTTAGTGGATTGTGGATTCATCCGCCTAGCTATTGACAATGTCAGCCCTCCGACGCAAGAGCAGAGAGCCGCGGAAGGATGCAGCCGATGCGGTCCTGGCGCCAATCCTGGCCCGGCCTGCTCGCGACGTTGGACGGCGTCGGCCTATGCCGCTTCGCCTACACCCCGCTTATTCCCTTCATGATTGGCGCGGGGGTGGTGAGCGACAGCGGCGCCGCCTATCTCGGCGCCGCCAATCTTGCCGGATATTTGGCCGGCGCGGCCGGCGCGGCGCCTTTGGCGGGGCTTTTGGGCATCGCCAGGGCCATTCGCATGTGTTTCGCGCTGTCGGTCCTCGGCCTTGGCGCCTGCGCTTGGCCAGGGGGGTTCTGGTGGTATTTCCCCTGGCGATTCCTGGCGGGCGCGGCCGGCGCGGCGCTGATGGTGCTGGCGCCAAGCCTCCTCCTGGCCGACGCGCCGCCGGGCGACCGCGGCCGGCGCAGCGGCATCATCTATGCCGGGGTCGGCGCGGGCATCGCTTTATCGAGCCTGGCGGTCCCGCCGCTGGCCGCTTGGAGCCTTTCCGGCGTCTGGGCGGGGCTGGCGCTCGGCGCCTTTCTGACCGCGGCAACGACGTGGCGATACTGGCACGGCCAAGTTGCCGTCGCGCCGGTGCTCGCCGGCCGGCCGCGGCTGGGCCTCGCCGCGGGGCTGGTGGCGCTGGCCTTCGGCATGGACGGCGTCGGCTTCGTGCCGCACAATCTGTTCTGGGTCGATTATATCGCCCGGCCGCTCGGGCTCGGCACCGACATCGGCGCGGCGCAATGGCTGCTGCTGGGGCTGGGCGCGGCCATCGGCCCGGCCTTGGCCGGACGCATCGGCGACAGCGTCGGGCTCGGCCGCGCTCTGATCCTGGCCTTTGCCGTCAAAAGCCTGGCCGTGGGGCTGCCGGGCCTGGTCACGGCGCTGCCGTTCCTGGCGCTCTCCTCGGTTCTGGTCGGCGCGCTCACCCCGGGCATTGCCGCGCTCTGCGCCGCGCGCATCATCGTTCTGGCGCCCGCCGGTCTCCAGACCCGTGCTTGGGGCTTCGCCACGCTGGTCTTCGGCCTCTTTCAGGCCGTCGGCAGCTACGCCATGGCCTTTGCCTATGATCGCCTGCACAGTTACGTGCCGCTTTACCTCGCCGGCGCCGGATTCGAGGCTCTCGGCAGCGTTTTCGCGCTGTTTGCCCTGATTCTGGCGGGAAAAGCCGGCGAAACCAGGCACCGGACCCAATTTTAGGGGCCAAATGCGCGATTCCGGGATGGGATGGACGGCGACCTGTCTGTTGCCGGTATAATGGGTTAGCGAAATCAACCAGCAATGTACTATCACTTAAATATGGGATTGATGAGTATTATGGAAAACAAAAATAATCATAATTAGGTTTATAGCGAAATCAAACAAAAAATTATCTAATAATACTGGCGATATAACCGAAAAAAGGATAACCGATACAAATAATTTGAACCGTTATTTGCCCAAGCAGAATTCGCCGAAAATGATATCGAGCAGCGCTTCGACATCGACCCGGCCGGTGATGCGGCCGAGCGCCTGGGCGGCCGAGCGCAAATCCTCGGCGGCAAGCTCAGGCAATTCCGCCGCGGCGAAGCGGTCGAGGGAGCCGACGACGTCCTCGAGCGCCTGGCGATGGCGCGCGCGGGTGATGAGCGGCGCGCCGGTGGGCTCAAAGCGGCGTGCCACCTCCGCCTGGAGCCGCGCCAGCAAGGCCGCCATGCCCTCGCCCGTGCGCACCGAGAGACGCAGCGCCGGCCCGGCGCCGAGCGCGTCCGCCCAGCCGGCGGCCGGGGCGAGATCGATCTTGTTGGCGACCACCAGCGCCGTCTCGTCCATCAGCCCGGCCACCGCCGCCGCTTCTTCCGGCCGGGCGGCATCGAGCACGATCAGGCGCAAATCCGCCGCCGCGGCGCGGGCGCGGGCGCGGCGCACGCCTTCCGCCTCCACCGCATCGCCCGAGGCGCGCAGTCCCGCCGTATCGGCAAGCAGCACCGGATAGCCCCCGAGATCGAGCGCCACTTCGATGACGTCGCGCGTGGTGCCGGCGCTTGCCGCGGTGATCGCCACCTCGCGCCGCGCCAGGGCGTTCATCAGGCTCGACTTGCCGGCGTTCGGCGGACCCAGGATCGCCACCGCCACGCCGTCGCGCAGCCGCTCGCCGCGATGGCCGTCGGCGAGATGAGACGCGATCTCGGCGCGCAAGGCCGCCGCCGCCGCGCGCACCCCCTGCCGCAGATCCTCCGGCAGGCCCTCTTCCGGGAAATCGATCTCCGCCTCGAGATGGGCGAGCGCACGCATCAGCCGCTCGCGCCAGCCCTCATAGAGCCGGCCAAGCTCGCCGGCGAGCTGGCGCAGCGCCTGGCGGCGTTGCGCCGCAGTGTCGGCGGCGACGAGGTCGGCAAGGCCTTCGGCGGCGGTGAGGTCGAGCTTGCCGTGCTCGAAGGCGCGGCGCGTGAACTCGCCCGGCGCCGCGAGCCGCAGGCCCGGCAGGCGGCCCAGCGCTTCCAGCAGCGCCGCCGCCACTGCCCGGCTGCCGTGGATGTGAAATTCCGCCACGTCCTCGCCGGTGACGCTGCGCGGGCCCGGAAAGAACAGCGCCAGCCCGTCATCGATCGCCTCGCCGCTGGCGGGGTCGCAAAAGCGAGCGAGCGCGGCGCGGCGGGGCGGCGGCACGGTGCTGGCTACGGCTTCCAGCGCCGCGCGCGCCTCGGGCCCGGAAAGCCGCAGCACGGCAATGCCGGCGCGCCCGGGCGCGGTGGCGAGAGCGAAGATGGTGGTCACGGCGGTGCTCCCTCGCGCGGCGGGACGCGCTTGTCAATGCCGGCGCGGCGACCGCTCGGGCCGATATTGCGCAGGCTCAAGCCTCCCCGGATACTGGCGAGGCAGCGGCGAAACGGGGGACCCCATGAACAGCGTCTCGACAGCCGATTGCGAGGATGCCGCCCGACTGTTGCGCTATGCCGCGGAACGGCCCGGCGCTCTGACCCATGAGGTGACGGCGCCGATCATTGCCGTGCTCGACGCGCCGCGGCGCGAGGCCATCGACACCGCGACGAGCGTCGCCTTCTGGCGCGCGGTCAACGCGCTCGCGGCGGCTATTCATCCGGCGACCATCGACAGCATCCGCCCCGCCGCGATCAGGATCGCGGCCCGCCGGCGTCACGCCTATTACGCCCTCTCCTTTCTCTTGCTCGTGCTCATCGTGCCGCTGTCGATCTTGTCCTTCGCTTCCTCGGCGATCTCCAACGACATCGACACCGCCGCCGCCAGCGTCTGCACCTTGATCCAATGCGGGCCGACGCTCGGCCCCGGCCCGTCGCCGCCGCAGCCTCTCTTGCGTCCCGCGGCTCCCGCTGCCGACGCTCCCGCTCCGGCCGACAATGCGCCGGCAACCGCCGCGAGCGCGCCGGCGTCTGCGACGAAGGATTGGACGGCAACCGACTGGGCGTTGTTCAGAGCGGCGCAGTTCATCTCCTACCACCTGGTCTGGCTCAACGACATTTATTTCTGGTGGGGCCGCGGCGCCAACCACGATGAAATCGCCAAAGAGATCGCCGACATCGCCACCGTCACGAACATATACGCCCACTTCTACGTGCTGGCGGCGACCACGACCAAGGTGCAATCGCAAAACCGCATCTTCTACGGCGTGATCGGCGGCTACATCCTGCCCGTGCTCTACGCGCTGCTCGGCGCCACCGCCTTCGGCCTGCGCGCGCTGTCCGAAGAGATCGCCACCTCGACGGTGCAAAGGACTGCCGCGGCGCGCGCCTATATGCGGCTCATGCTCGCCGCGCTGACCGGCTCGGTGATCGGGTTGTTCAGCGACTTCACCAAGGGCTTGCTGCTGTCGCCCTTGGCGGCGGCGTTCCTCGTGGGCTACGGCGTCGAGATCGTCTTCGCGTTTCTCGATGCGGTGATCCGCAGCGCCAGAAGCGCGCGCTTCGGCGTGCCAGGCGCCTGACGCGACGGGAAGATCGTCCCTAGTCTCCCGGGTTCTTCTGGTCCGGGTGCAGCATCAGCCGCTCGACCCGGCCGCCCTCGACGAGATGGCGTTGCAGGATCTCGTCGATATCGGCGGTGCCGTGATAGGAGTACCAGACCCCTTCGGGATAGATCACCATGTTCGGGCCGAACTCGCAGCGGTCGAGACAGCCGGCGGCGTTGATGCGGACGTCCGCAAGGCCAAGCTCCTTGGCGCGGACCTTCATGTAGTTGCGCAGCTTCTCGCTGGCCTTGGCGCTGCAGCAGCCGCGGGGATGCCCCGGCGGCCGCGTGTTGGTGCAACAGAAGACGTGCTGGCGGTAGAAGAGCGCGGGATCGGCGGGCATGAGGGCACAATGATAGGGTTGGTGCAAAGGGCGGGCACCACAGTATAGTCGGCAGACGCCCGGCGCAACACGCTCGCCTTTCAACCGCCCTTTGCTCCACACGCATGGACCGCAACGCCCTCGCCGAGGAAACCAGTCCCTACCTGCTTCAGCACAAGGACAATCCCGTGCATTGGCAGGCCTGGAGCCCGGCCGTGCTGGCCGCCGCCGCCGCCGCGGACAAGCCGATCCTGCTGTCGGTCGGCTATGCCGCCTGCCATTGGTGCCACGTCATGGCGCATGAGTGCTTCGAGGATCCCGCCATCGCCGGGCTGATGAACGCGCTGTTCGTGCCGATCAAGGTCGACCGCGAAGAGCGTCCCGATCTCGACACGATCTATCAGCACGCGCTGGCGCTGCTGGGCGAGCAGGGCGGCTGGCCGCTCACCATGTTCCTGACCCCGCGCGGCGAGCCGTTCTGGGGCGGCACCTATTTCCCGCCGACCGCGCGCTGGGGCCGGCCCGGCTTTCCCGAGGTGCTGCGCGCCATCCATCACGCCTACAAGAACGAGCCCGAGAAAGTCGCGAAGAACGTCGACGCGCTCAAGCACGCGCTTCGGCGCCTGGCCATGCCGCAAGGCGGCGACGGGCTGCCGGCGGCGCTGATCGACCGGATGGCCGAGCGCCTGGTGCAGGAGGTTGATGCCGTCAATGGCGGCATCGGCGGCGCGCCGAAATTCCCGCAAACCGGGCTTTTCGAGCTGCTGTGGCGCGCCTGGAAGCGCCGGCGGAGCGAGCCTTGCCGCGCCGCCGTCGAGCGCACGCTCGAGCGCATCTCGCAAGGCGGCATCTACGACCATGTCGGCGGCGGCTATGCGCGCTATGCCGTCGACGCGCGCTGGCTGGTGCCGCATTTCGAGAAGATGCTCTACGACAACGCGCAGCTCATCGATCTCCTGACCCTGGTGTGGCAGGACGACAACAAGCCGCTCTATGCGATGCGCGTCGCCGAGACGATCGATTGGGCGGCGCGCGAGATGCTGACCCCGGAAGGCGCTTTCGCCTCGAGCCTCGATGCCGACAGCGAGCACGAGGAAGGCAAGTTCTACGTCTGGAGCGAAGCCGAGATCGACCGGCTGCTCGGCGAGCGCGCGCCGCGCTTCAAGCCGGTCTACGACGTCACTCCCGACGGCAATTGGGAAGGCCACACCATCCTCAACCGGCTGGACCATCCGGCGCTCGCCGAGGCCGCCGCCGAGGCCGAGCTTGCCGCTTGCCGCGCCGTCCTCTTCCATGCGCGCGAGGAGCGCGTCCATCCCGGCCTCGACGACAAGGTGCTGGCGGATTGGAACGGGCTGATGATCGCCGCGCTGGCGACGGCCGCCGGCGTCTTCGAGCGGCCGGACTGGCTCGACCTCGCCGAGGACGCCTTCGCCTTCATCGCCGCCGCGATGAGCGACGGCGAGGGAAGGCTGTTCCATGCCTGGCGCGCCGGCAAGAAGCGCCATGCCGCGGTGCTCGACGATTACGCCAATATGGCGCGCGCCGCGCTGGCGCTTTACGAGGCGACCGGCGACGGCGCCTATCTCGCCCGCGCCGAAGGCTGGGTGGCGATGGCCGACCGGCACTACTGGGACGCCGAAGGCGGCGGCTATTTCTTCACCGCCGACGACACCGAGGCGCTCATCGCCCGCACCAAGACCGCGCAGGACAATCCCAATCCTTCCGGCAACGGCGTCATGACCGGCGTGCTGGCGCGGCTCTTCCATCTCACCGGCAAGGACGATTATCGCGCGCGCGCCGAGCGCATCGTCGCGACCTTTGCCGGCGACGCCGAGCGCCAAATCTTCGGCTTCGCCGCGCTCATCAACGCCAGCGAGCTGTTGCAGCGCGCGCTGCAAATCGTCATCCGCGGCCGGCGCGGCGATGGCGACACCGAGGCGCTGCTGCGCGCGGTGGCGAGCGTCGGGCTGCCCAACAAAGTGCTGTCGGTGGTGCCGCCCGAGGCGGCGCTTCCCGCCGGCCATCCCGCCTTCGGCAAGGGCCAGAGCGCGGGCCGCGCCACCGCCTATGTCTGCGAAGGCGCGGTGTGCTCGCTGCCGCTCGCCGATCCCGCCGCGCTCGCCGCCGATCTCGCCCGGAGGCGCTGAATGCCGCGCCTGACGCTGGAAAGCCCGCTCGGCCGCCTCACCTTGTTCGAGGAGGACGGCGCGCTCGCCGCGCTCGACTGGGGCGGCAAGCGGGCGAGCGGCGAGCCGACGCCGCTGCTGCGCCGCGCCAAGCGCCAGCTCGATCTCTATTTCGCCGGCAAGCTTACCGAGTTCGACCTGCCGCTGGCGCCGCGCGGCTCCGCTTTCGAGCGGCGCGTCTGGCGGTTGATGGCCGAGATCCCCTATGGCGAGACGCGCAGTTATGGCGATCTCGCCGCGGCGCTCGCCGCGGCGCCCCGCGCCGTCGGCCAGGCCTGCGGCCGCAACCCCTTGCCGATCCTCATTCCTTGCCATCGCGTGCTCGCCGCCGGCGGCGCGCTCGGCGGCTATAGCGGCGGCCGGGGCGTCGACACCAAGCGCCGGTTGCTGATCCTCGAAGGCGCCCTGCTCGTCTAGGAGCGATGCCGCCCCGCCTCATCTTCTGGATCACGCTCAGCAGCGCGCTGCTGGGCGCGCTTTTCGGCCATGCCCAGGCGCTGGCGCAGGGCGGTGATGCCGGCGGCGCCGGTTATTGGCTCGGCGCCGTGGATGGCGCCTTGATCGCGGGCGTGCTCTCGTCCCTCGAAATCGTGGCGCTGAGCGGCGCCGCCGGCATACGCTTTCGCCAGATGCCGTTTCTGATTTATCTCTGCTTGCGCTCGCTCATCTATCTCGGCGTCATCTTGATCGTGCTGGCGACCGGGCATTGGCTGATGCCGATCGGCGACACCCGCGGCTTCGTCGTCCGCCGCGTCGAGATCGCCTTCTCGCTCGGCCTCGCCTTCGGCTACAATCTACTGCTCGGCGTCAACCAGCTCCTCGGCCCGGGCGTGCTCCTCGCCTTCGTCGCCGGCCGTTACCATCGCCCGCGGCTGGAAGAGCGCGTGCTGCTCTTCATCGACATGCGCGGCTCCACCGCGATCGCCGAGCGGCTCGGCGAAGCCCGCTTCCTCGATTTCCTCAACCGCTTCATTACCGATGTGTCGCTCGCCATCGCCGAGACCGGCGGCGAGATCCACAAATATGTCGGCGACGAGGTCATCGCCACCTGGGCGCCCGGCGCCGCCGACGCCGGCGCGGACTCGGTGCGCGCCTGCTTCGCCGCGCTCGACCGCCTGGCGGCGCACGCCGACGCCTATGAGCGCGATTTCGGCTTCCGCGCCGATTTTCGCGTCGGACTCCATTACGGGCCGGTGGTCGTCGGCGAGCTGGGCTATCTCAAGAAGGAGATCGCGCTTATCGGCGACACCATGAACACCGCCGCGCGCATCCAGCAGGCCTGCCGCGACACCGGCCATCGCGTGCTTGCCTCGGCGGCGCTGATCGAGCGCATCGCCGCGCTTCCCGCCGGCATCGCCTGTCGCGCGCTGGGCCCGCTGGCCTTGCGCGGCAAGGAGCATGCGCTCGAGCTGTTTGCGCTGGAGGCCGCCGCCCGATAACCGGCGGCGCGGCTATGGCTCGCGCTCGATCAGCCGGAGGCAGCTCACCCCGGCGGCGATGGCGGCGAAGCCGGCGGCGACCACCAGCGCCAGGCCGGTGGCGCGCTCGCCCGCCAGCCCGAAGATCAGCGCCATCAACGCCGCGCCCACCGTCTGGCCGAGCAGCCGCGCCGTGCCGAGCATGCCGCTGGCGCCGCCGCTGCGCTCGCGCGGCGCCGAGCCGATGATGGCGCGGTTGTTCGGCGTCTGGAAAAGGCCGAAGCCCGCGCCGCACAGCGCCATCCGCCAGACGATGTCGCCCGTCGCCGGCTGCGCTGGCAGCAGCGCCAGCGCGGCGAGGCCCGCGGCGAAGCCCGCGAGCCCGAGCCCGCCCAGCAGCCCCGCGGGATAGCGGTCGGCGAGCCGGCCGGCAAGCGGCGCCACGATCGCCGTCGCCAGCGGCCACGGCGTCATCAGCAGCCCGGTCGCGACCTGGCTTTGGCCGAGCGTGTCCTGGAGAAAGAACGGCAGGGCGACATAGGCCAGCATCTGCGCCGCGAAAGAGGCGACAGAGGTGGCGATCGACAGCGCGAAGACCGGCAGGCGCAGGAGATCGACCGGCAGCAGCGGCGAGGTCTGCGGCAATTGGCGCAGCACCAGCGCCGCGCCGGCGATCACCGCCGCCGCCGCCTCGCTGGCGACCGCCGGCCATCCCTGGCCGTGCCCGGCGCCGTCGATGGCGGTGATCAGCAGGCCAAAGAACAGCGAGTTCAGCAGCGCGCTCGGCGTGTCGAAGCGCCGCTTCGCCGGCGGCGTCAGCGGCAAGGCGCGCGCCGCCACCAGCGCCACCAGCCCCACCGGCACGTTGACCGCGAAAAGCCATTCCCACGACGCCACCGCCAGGATCGCCGCCGCCACCGTCGGGCCGATGGCGGCGGAGATGGCCACCACCACGGCGTTGATGCCGATGCCGTAGCCGAGCATGCGGCGCGGATAGATGAAACGGACGAGCGCGCCGTTGACGCTCATGATGCCGGCCGCGCCGATGCCTTGCAGGACGCGCGCCACCGTCAGCGCCAGCAGCGCGTGCGACAGCGCGCAGCACAGCGAGGCGAGGGTGAAGACGGCGAGTCCCGCGACATAGATGCGGCGGAAGCCCCAGATCTCGCCCAGCGAGGCCAGCGGCAGCAGCAGGATCGTCACCGCGAGCTGATAGGCGTTCACCACCCAGACCGAGGCGGCCGGGCTCGCCTGCAGCTCGCGCGCGATGGTCGGCAGCGCGATATTGGCGATGGCGCCGTCGATCACCGACATGGCGATGGCGAGCGCCACGGTGAGGATCGCCCAGCGCCGGCGCGGCGGCGGCAGCCCGTCGATCTCCTCGCCTCTCGCTGTCATCGCCGGCTGCCCTGCCCGTCCCGAGCCGCACGCATAGGACACCGCCCCGCCCGCCCGCAAGCCGCGCGCCGCCGGCGTGACAATGCCCGCCGCCGCGGCTAAGCTCGCGGTTTCCGCCGCATCACGCTGCCACAAGACAAATCGGAGGAATTATGACCGAGGTGACGATACGCGCCGCCGATGGCGGCAGCTTCAAGGCCTATCTCGCCACGCCCAAAAGCGGCAATGGCCCCGGGATCGTGCTGATCCAGGAGATTTTCGGCGTCAACAAGGTGATGCGCGACCTGGCCGACGGCTTTGCCGCCCAGGGCTACACCGTGATGTGCCCCGACCTGTTCTGGCGCCAGGAGCCCGGCATCGACATCACCGACCAGTCGAAGGCGGAATGGGACAAGGCCTTCAGCCTGTTTCAGGGCTTCAACGTCGACAAGGGCGTCGACGACCTCAAATCGACGCTGGCGAGCCTGCGCGCGCATCCCGCCTGCAACGGCAAGGCCGGATCGGTCGGCTATTGCCTCGGCGGCAAGCTCGCCTATCTCATGGCGACGCGCAGCGACAGCGACGCCAATGTCGGCTATTACGGCGTCGGCATCGAAGGCGCCCTCGGCGAGTCCAAGAACATCAAGAAGCCGCTGCTGCTGCACGTCGCCGGCAAGGATCAATTCTGCCCGCCCGAGGCTCAGGCCAAGGTCAAAGACGGGCTCAAGGGCAATTCGCAGGTGACGATCAACGACTACGCGCAGCAGGACCATGCCTTCGCGCGGCTCGGCGGCCAGCATTACGACAAGGTGGCGGCCGATCTCGCCAATCGGCGCACCGCCGAGTTCTTCAAGAAGCATCTCGGCTGAGAGGAGGAAGCCTCATGCCCCACGCCATCCGTTTCCACACGACCGGCGGCCCCGAGGTGCTGCGCTGGGAAGAGGTGCCGGTGGGCAAGCCCGGCCCCGGCGAGGTGCGGCTGCGCCACACCGCCATCGGCCTCAACTATGTCGACACCTACATCCGCAGCGGCCTCTATCCCGCGCCCTTGCCGAGCGGGCTCGGCGCCGAAGGCGCGGGCGTGGTCGAGGAGGTCGGTCCCGGCGTCAGCGACCTCAAAACCGGCGATCGCGTCGCCTATGGCAGCAGCCCGCTCGGCGCTTATGCCGAATCGCGCCTGATCCCCGCCGACCGGCTCGTCGCCCTGCCGCAGGGCATCAGCGACCGGCAAGGCGCGGCGATGATGCTCAAGGGCCTCACCACGCAATACCTCATCCGCCAGATCTACAAGGTGAAGAAAGGCGACACGATCCTCTTCCACGCCGCCGCCGGCGGCGTCGGGCTGATTGCCTGCCAATGGGCGAAATCACTCGGCGCCACCGTCATCGGCACGGTCGGCAGCGACGAGAAGGCGGCGCTCGCCAAGGCGCATGGCTGCGACCACCCGATCGTCTACACGCGCGAGGATTTTGTCGAGCGCGTGAAGGAGCTGACCCGCGGCGAGAAGGTGCCGGTCGTCTATGACGCCGTCGGCAAGGACACTTTCATGAAGTCGCTCGACTGCATCCGCCCGCTCGGCATCATGGTGAGCTTCGGTCAGGCCTCGGGTCCGGTGGGACCCGTCGATCTCGGCATCTTTGCCCAGAAGGGCTCGCTGTTCTTCACCCGGCCGACGCTCAACACTTACGCCGCCAAGCGCGCCGACATGCTGGCGATGGCCAAGGATCTCTTCGACGCCGTGCTCTCCGGCGCGATCAAGATCGAGGTCAACCAGACCTATCCGCTGAAGGAGGCGGCACAGGCGCACCGCGACCTGCAATCGCGCAAGACCACGGGCTCGACGGTGTTTACGGTATAGGGAGTTATCAGTCGTCAGTTATCGGTTGTCAGTTCACTGAAAACTGATGACTGATAACTGACGACTTCACTGCTTCGCGCGTTCGCTAGGTATTCATCGCCTCGAAGAAGTCGGCGTTGTTCTTGCTCTCTTTGAGCTTGCTGATGAGGAATTCCAGCCCGTCCATCGGGCCCATCGGCATCAGCACGCGGCGCAGCACCCACATCTTGGAGAGCACCGCCTTGTCCACCAGCAGTTCTTCCTTGCGCGTGCCCGACTTGGTGATGTCGACCGCCGGGAAGACGCGCTTGTCCGCCACCTTGCGGTCGAGCACGATCTCGGAATTGCCAGTGCCCTTGAACTCCTCGAAGATCACCTCGTCCATGCGCGAGCCGGTGTCGATCAGCGCGGTGGCGATGATGGTGAGCGAGCCGCCTTCCTCGATGTTGCGCGCCGCGCCGAAGAAGCGCTTCGGCCGCTGCAGCGCGTTGGCGTCGACGCCGCCCGTCAGCACCTTGCCCGAGGACGGCACCACCGTGTTGTAGGCGCGCGCCAGCCGCGTGATCGAATCGAGCAGGATCACCACGTCGCGCTTGTGCTCGACGAGGCGCTTCGCCTTCTCGATCACCATCTCGGCGACCTGCACGTGGCGCACCGCCGGCTCGTCGAAGGTCGAGCTCACCACTTCGCCCTTCACCGTGCGCGCCATGTCGGTGACCTCTTCCGGCCGCTCGTCGATCAGCAGCACCAGAAGATAGACCTCGGGATGGTTGGCGGCGATCGAATGCGCGATGTTCTGCAGCATCACCGTCTTGCCGGTACGCGGCGGCGAGACGATCAGCGCGCGCTGGCCCTTGCCCAGCGGCGTGATCAGGTCGATGACGCGGGTGGTGAGGTCCTTGCGCGTGGGATCGCCGATCTCGAGGTTGATCTTCGATTCCGGATAGAGCGGCGTCAGATTGTCGAAGTTGATCCGGTGGCGCAGCTTGTCCGGCTCGTCGAAATTGATCTGGTTGACCTTGAGCAGCGCGAAATAGCGCTCGCCCTCCTTGGGCGAGCGGATCTGGCCCTCCACCGTGTCGCCGGTCCTGAGGCCGAAGCGGCGCACCTGGCTCGGGCTGACATAGATGTCGTCCGGCCCCGGCAGGTAATTGGCCTCCGGCGAGCGCAGGAAGCCGAATCCGTCCTGCAGCACCTCGAGCACGCCGTCGCCATAGATCGCCTGGTCGTTGTCGGCGAGCGTCTTGAGGATGGCGAACATCATGTCCTGCTTGCGCAGCGTGGAGGCGTTCTCGATCTGCAGCTCTTCGGCGAAATTCAACAGCTCCGCCGGGGTTTTGCGCTTGAGTTCCTGGAGGTTCATCGGGGTGTGGTCGCCTGAAGGCTGAAAGACGGGGAAAGGGGGCCCGCAGGAGACGCGGGACTTGTGTCGGAAGGAACGAGCGGTGCTTGCGCGCGACCGAACGTACCTGTTGCTCCGGATTATCGCTTGGGAAACGAAAGGCGCCGCGATCGGGCGCCGCCACCCTTAGCGAAAAGCGGCATGCGAGTCAAATGGCATTCGCCAAAACCGGAGTCAAGGCCCGCGCGCGGCTCGTCCGTCCTGTGCGGCTTTCGCGGTCGCTTGCGCCGGCGCCAGCGCCGCCAACGACCAGCGCCTTCGGCGCTCGCGTCAAAAAGGCCTCATCACCACCAGGATCACGATGGCGATCAGCAGCAGGGTCGGCACTTCGTTGATGAAGCGGAAGAAACGCCCGGAATGGCGGTTCCGGTCGGCGGCAAAGTCGCGCTGCCAGCCCGCCAACCGGAAATGGAAGATGCCGAGCCCCACCGCCGCGGCGACTTTGAGATCGAACCAGCCGGCGCCCCAATCGGCCGCGCCCGGGGTGAACGCCAGCAGCAGCCCCGAGACGTAGCTCGCCGCCATCGCCGGATGCATGATGGCGCGCAACAGCCGGCGCTCCATCAGCTTGAAAGTCTCCGACGCCTCCGAGCCTGGCCCCACCCCGGCGTGATAGACGAAAAGCCGCGGCAAATAGAACAACCCCGCCATCCAGGCGACGACGCTGAGGATGTGCAGCACCTTGATCCAGAGATAGGCCGCGGCGAGGGAGCTCATGCCGCTACCTCGCTCGCGCCGGCGCAGAGACAGCCGACGAGCGCCGGCGGGCAAAGCCGCGCGCCGCCGGCCGGGCACGGCCCCTCCTTTGCGTCCCGCGCCAGGACTGCCAGCGCGGCGATGAAGGCGGCGGCAGTGCCAACCGTCGCCACCCTGAAATAGCGTGGTACACCCGCCTTCTCCGCGACGTGACGGTAGTCGATATCGAGTTCCACCAGCGTCTCGGAATGCTCCGAGACGAAGGCCACCGGCACGACGATGAGGCCGATTCCCTCCCGCCCGGCGCGGCGGATCTCATCGTCGGTGGCGGGGCCGATCCAGGCCAGCGGGCCGACGCGGCTCTGATAGCAGATGACGCTGTCGAGCCCGGGCCAGGCCAGCGCCTGGCGCAAGGCCGCCGCGGTGCGCTCCACTTGCCAGGGATAGGGATCGCCGGCGGCGACGATTTTCCGCGGCAGGCCGTGCGCCGAGAGCAGCACGCGCACCTTCTCGCCCTTGGGCCAGCGCTCCAGCGCCTCGCGCGTCGCCTGCGCCAGCGCGGCGATGAACCCCGCCGCCTCGGGATAGCAGCAGAGCGCCCGCGCCGGCGCGGCAAGGCCGGCCTTTGCCGCGGCGCGCCGCCAAGCGGCGAGCGAAGACGCCGTGGTGGTCGTCGAAGCCTGCGGATAGAGCGGCAGCAGCACGATTTCATCCGGCTGCCACGCCGCCACCGCCGCCGCCGTGTCCTCGCTCAGCGGCGGCCAATAGCGCATGGCGATGAAGACGCGGAATCCCTCGCCCAGCACCGCTTCGAGCGACCGCGCCTGCGCCTCGGTATTGGCCAAGAGCGGCGATCGGCCGCCGATCCGCCGATAGATCGCCTGCGCCACCGGCGCGCGCCGGCGCGCGATCAGCCGGGCTATGAGCCAGCGCAGCGGCTGCGGCAGCGCGATGATGGCGCGATCGTTGAAAAGGTTGAAAAGGAAAGGCTCGATGGCCTCCGGCCGGTCGGGACCGCCGAGATTGAGCAACACCACCGCGACCCGGCTCACGGCAGCACAAGCGGCTGGCGCAGCGCCGTCACCAGCGCCGCCACATGCTCGACCGGCGTCTCCGGCACGATGCCATGGCCAAGATTGAACACGAACGGACCCCCGCCCAGCGCGCGGCGAATCGCCGTCACGCTCTCCATCATCGCCGCGCCGCCCGCCGCCAGCAACAGCGGGTCGAGATTGCCTTGCACCGGCCCGATCGATTGCAACGTCTTGCGCGCGATCTCTACCGGCACGGCGCTGTCGAGGCCGAGCGCATCGACGCTGCTTTCGCTGAAATAGGCGCGGTACATCAACCCGGCCCCGCGGGGAAAGCCGATCACCGGCACATGCGGATGCGTCTGCTTGAGCGCCGCCACGATGCGCCGCGTCGGCGCGATCACCCAGCGGCGGAACGCCGCTTCCGGCAGTATGCCGGCCCAGCTATCGAAGAGCTGCACCACCTCGGCGCCGGCGGCGATCTGGCCGGCGAGGTAAAGGATCGTCGCTTCCGTCACCCGGTCGATCAGCGTGCCGAACCCTTCGGGATCGGCAAAGGCCCAGCCCTTGACCGCGGCAAAATCCCGGCTGCCGCCGCCTTCGACCATATAACAGGCCATCGTCCAAGGCGCTCCGGCAAAGCCGATCAATGCCGTTTGCGCCGGCAGCGACGCGGCGACGCGAGCAACCGTCTCACGGACTGGCGCTACCCGCCCGGCAAAACCATCGAGCGACAGCCCTTGAACCGCCTCGACCGAGCGTATCGGCGTCAGCACCGGTCCTTCGCCTTCGCGGAAGCCCACGCTTTGGCCAAGCCCATGCGCCACGACGAGGATATCCGAGAACAGGATCACCGCATCGAGACCAAAGCGCCGTACTGGCTGCAAGGTCGCTTCAGAAGCAAGCGCCGGCGAGAAGCAGAGGTCGAGGAAACCCGGCACGCGCTGGCGCAACGCACGGTACTCGGGCAAGTACCGCCCTGCCTGCCGCATCAGCCAGACCGGAGGCAGCGCCAGCGTCTCCCCGGCCAACACTCGCAGCAGCGGCTTGCCTTGCTTCTCCGGCGATAACCCCATCAAGCCTTGCGGTCCCCCCGAGGTGCTTCTGACCCTTTCCTTCATGGCGTCTCTTAGCTCTTCTTTTTAGGAATCTAAAGGTAGTGGTAGGAAGCTGGGGCCGGGAAAGCGGGGATTGATTCTTTCCGCTCTATCATCCAACGCAAGTCTTGCCTCGCCTGTATAGAGTGCCGGGACGGTGTATAAGACGGGGACGGGTGAGGGTAATGGGGCTTTGACAGCGAGTCGTGCATGAAGGCGAATGAGGTGCGAAGCGGGGATGGTCGATCCGGCACGGCAGGTTGTCCCGGACTCGCGCGCAATGTCGTGAACTTGTCTCGAAGAGGATGGCGCTGCGCCTTCGGCGAAGCCGAGTGGGGACTGAATCGGCCGGCACGGGCAAGCGGGGGATATGTCGAAAGTTTGCCGCGTCTTTTCCACGGTGTTGTAGGGACAAGTCGATGACACGTTTCCATCTTCACCTCGTTTCCGATGCCACCGGCGATACCGTGCATTCGGTGGCGCGCGCCTGCCTCGTGCAGTTCGAAGGCGCCGAGGCGATCGAGCATATCTGGTCGATGGTGCGCACCAAGAACCAGGTGGAGCGGGTGATCGCGGGCGTTTCCGCCAATCCCGGCGTGGTGCTCTATACCCTTGTCAACGAAACCCTGCGCGCGCCGCTGGTCGAGGGCTGCCGCAAGCTGCAAGTGCCGGCGATTCCCGTGCTCGATCCGGTCATCGGCGCGCTTGCCACCTTTCTCGGCCGCCAGAGCCGCGGCTTGCCGGGCCAGCAGCACCTGCTCGACACCGAATATTTTCAGCGTATCGACGCCATGACCTTCGCCCTCAATCATGACGATGGCCAATCCCTCTGGGCGATCAACGAGGCCGACGTCATTCTGGTTGGCGTCTCCCGCACTTCGAAGACGCCGACCTGCATCTATCTCGCCAACCGCGGCGTCAAGGCGGCGAATGTGCCGGTGGTGCCCGGCCTGCCGCTGCCGCCCGAGCTTTTCGCCGCCACGAAGCCGCTGATCGTCGGCCTCACCAACGACCCCGAGCGCCTCATCCAGGTGCGGCGCAACCGCCTCAGCATGCTGCACCAGGACGAGAGCACTCTCTACACGGACATCGAGGCGGTGCACCAGGAAGTCGCGTTGGCGCGTCGCGTCTTTGCTGAGCATCACTGGCCGGTGATCGATGTAAGCCGCCGGTCGATCGAGGAGACCGCGGCTGCGGTTCTCAAGCTGGTCGCCCGCCGCCAGGCCCGGCACAAATGAGTTCCCTCGTCCTTGCTTCGGCGAGCCGTATTCGCGCTCTGCTGCTGGAACGCGCCGGCCTTGCCGTCGTCTGCGATCCCGCCGGCCTCGACGAGGCCGAGATCAAGGCCGCTTTCCGCCGCGACGGAAGCGACGCCGCGGGCTGCGCCATGGCGCTGGCCGAGGCCAAGGCGTCGCGCGTCGCGCCGCGTCATCCCGGAGCGCTCGTCATCGGCGCCGACCAGCTTCTGGTTTGCGGCGAGGCTTGGCTCGACAAGCCTTCCGACCTCGCCGAGGCGCGCCGCCAGCTTTGCAGCCTGCGCGGCCGGCGGCATGAGCTCGTCACCGCCGTCGCGCTGCGACGCGACGACGCGTTGCTGTGGCGGCGCATCGAGCGCCCGGTCCTGGTCATGCGCGATTTCTCCGATGCGTTCCTCGACGCCTATCTCGCCTCGGCCGGTCCCGGGGCGCTGGCCTCGGCCGGCGCCTATCAGCTCGAAGCCACGGGGGTGCAGCTTTTCGCCCGTGTCGAGGGCGACTACTTCACGATCCTGGGTTTGCCGTTGCTGCCGCTGCTCGATTGCCTGCGCGGCCTGGGCGCGCTCGCCGCATGAAGCGCGCCGGCGTCATGGGCTGGCCGGTGGCGCAGTCGCGCTCGCCGGTGCTGCATCGCTTCTGGCTCGAGCACTATGGAATCGAGGGCGATTACACGCTGCTGCCGGTGCCGCCCGAGGCGCTTGAGCGCGAATTGCGCGCCTTGGCCGGGCGCGGCTTTGCCGGCTGCAACCTTACCCTGCCGCACAAGGAGCCGTCGCTGGCGCTCCTCGATCGCGTCGATGCGACGGCGCGCCGCATCGGCGCCGTCAACACCGTGGTCGCCGCCGCCGATGGCGCGCTTGAAGGCAGCAACACCGACGCTTTCGGCTTCCATGCCAGTCTTGCCGCTGCCTTGCCCGGCTGGAGCGCCGCGTCCGGCCCGGCGGTGGTGCTCGGCGCCGGCGGCAGCGCGCGTGCCGTGGTGGCGGCGCTGCTCGATCACGGCGCGCCGGAGATCCGCCTGGTCAACCGCGGTAGCGCGCGCGCCGAGGCGCTGGCGGCGGCGCTCGGCGGGCGCATCGATATCCTGGCATGGGAGAGCCGTGCCGACGCGCTCGCCGGCGCGGCGCTTCTGGTCAACACCACCAGCCTCGGCATGGCGGGCCAGCCGCCGCTCGATCTCGCGCTCGATGCCTTGCCGGAAGGCGCGGTGGTGAGCGACATCGTCTATGTGCCGCTGCGCACCGGGCTGCTCGCCGCGGCGCAGGCCCGCGGCAACCCCACCGTGGACGGCCTCGGCATGCTGCTCTATCAGGCACAGCCGGGCTTCGCCGCCTGGTTCGGCTTGTGGCCGGAGGTGAGCCCGGCGCTGCGCGCGCGCGTTCTTGCCAGCCTGGCGGCGCCATGATCGTCTTGGGCCTCACCGGCTCGGTCGGCATGGGCAAGAGCACCGCCGCCCTCATGCTGCGCCGCCTCGGCGTCGCCGTTCATGACAGCGACGGCGCGGTCCACCGCCTGCTGGCGCCGAAGGGAGCCGCGGTGGCCGCGGTGGCGGCGGCGTTTCCCGGCGTGCAGAGCCGCGAGGGCGGCATCGACCGCGCCCAGCTCGGCGCCCGCGTCTTCGCCGATCCCGCGGCGCTGCGGCGGTTGGAGCGCATCCTCCATCCGCTGGTGCGGCAGAGCCAGCAGCGTTTTCTCGCGCGTGCGCGCGCCCGGCGGCTGAGGCTGGTCGTGCTCGACATTCCCTTGCTTTTCGAGACCGGCGGCACGCGGCGTTGCGATGAGGTCGTCGTCGTCTCCGCTCCCGCCTTCCTCCAGCGCGCCCGCGTGCTGGCGCGTCCCGGCATGAGCGAAGCGCGCTTCAGCGCCATCCTGGCGCAGCAGGTGCCCGACGCGCATAAGCGCCGCCGCGCCGATCATGTCGTCCCCAGCGGCCTCGGCCGGGCCGTCACCTTCCGCCGCTTGAAACGCATCGTGGGCGGGATCAAATCGCCGCGATCAACCGAGCCTTGCCTCGACTCGCCGCGCTGAGGCACACTCGCCGCCATGCGCGAGATCGTGCTCGACACCGAGACCACCGGGCTTGACCCGGCGGACGGCCATCGCATCGTCGAGCTGGCCTGCATCGAGCTTTTCAACCATGTGCCGACCGGCCGCGCTTTCCACCGCTACGTCAATCCCGAGCGCGAGGTCGCGGCCGACGCGGTCGAGGTGCACGGGCTTACCGCCGAGATGCTGGCACAGCATCCGCCTTTTGCCGTCATCGCCGAGGAGTTCCTCGCCTTCATCGGCGGCGACCGGCTGGTCATCCACAACGCCGAGTTCGATTTGCGCTTTCTCAACGCCGAGCTGAAGCGCCTTGGCCGGCCGGCGCTCGCCGGCGAGGTCGAGGACACACTGCTGCTGGCAAGGAAGCGCTATCCCGGCGCGCCAGCGAGCCTCGACGCCCTCTGCCGCCGCTTCGCCATCGATCTCACCGCCCGCGCCAAGCATGGCGCCCGGCTCGATTGCGAGCTTCTCGCCGCGGTCTATCTCGAGCTGATCGGCGGCCGCCAGCCCGGGCTCGACCTGGCCGTCGCCGGCGTCGCCGGCGCTGCGCTCGATACGCTGGAACGTCCTTCCCGCCCGCCGCGCCCGCACGCGCCCAGCGCCGCGGAAAGCGCCGCCCATGCCGCGATGCTGGCGAAGCTCAAGGAGCCGCTCTGGACGCGCTCGGTCTAGGACGGTCTTGCGCGCCGCGGTTTTCGACAATGTCGTATGACATTGTCCGATAGGGAGCAGGGCCGGGAAGAGCGGCTTTCGCGATGGCTTGCGCAATCGCCGGCGCCGCCGCGGATGAACGCGCTGCGCGCTTGCTCAGGCCGTCGCGACCGGGCTCGCGGCCTGCATCGCCTGCTGCCGGCGCAGCAGCTCCGCGAAATCGACGGGATGGAGCAGCAGCGGCGGAAAGCCGCCCTCGCGCGTGGCGTTGGCGACGATGCTGCGCGCGAAGGGGAAGAGCAGGCGCGGCGTCTCCACCAGCAGCATCGCCGCCAGATTCTCTTGCGGCACGTTGCGCACCGTCACCACCGCGGCGTAGGCGAGCTCGGCGACGAACACCGCCTCGGCGGCGGCTTTCGCGTTGGCGTTGATGGTAAGCACCACCTCGTAGATGTCCTGGCCCAGCGCCTGCGCCTTGACGTCGACGCCGAGCTGCACCTCCGGCGGCTCTTTCTGCTGCATCAGGCTGTGCGGCGCGCGCGGGTTCTCGAAGGAGAAATCCTTGATGTATTGCGCGTTGACGATGAGCTGCTGCGCGCTCGCGCCGTTGCCGCCCGGCATCGCCGCGCCGCCGTTCTGATCCGCCATGAGCGCCCCTCCTCGACCCCGATGGCCGCTGGCTAGCACGGATGCATCAGGCGCACAACCCTCGCCGCGGCGCGGGATTATGTGACGGACCCGTGGCGCGTGCGGAGCGTTCCGTCGTTAACCCTTCACGCGCCGGCATGGCGGCCGGCCGAGGCGCTTGGCGGAAGCCGCCGAGGGGGAATCCGCGCGGAAAGCCCGGGCCGCCGCCCTCGCGCTTGCTCTTTCCCCGGTTCGAGCCTATGTACGAGGGGGCGCGTGGCTCCTATTCCGGTTGAGATCGATGGGCGACGGCTATCAATTCCTCGATATCGTCGTGTTTGCGGTGGTCGCGGGCTTGCTGGTGCTGCGCCTGCGCAGCGTCCTCGGCCGGCGCACCGGCAATGAGCGCCGCCGCGACCCCTTCGCGCCGCCGCCGGCCGGCGCGACTCCGCCGGAGAAGGTCGTGCCGTTGCCCCTGGGGCGCGATCGCCCGCCGCCCGCCGGGGCGTCTCCACAGCCCGCGGCCGGCGTCGCCGCCCTCAAAGCCGCGGACAAGAGCTTCGATGAAACGCATTTCCTCGCCGGCGCGCGCGGCGCCTTCGAGATCATCGTCAACGCCTTCGCCAAGGGCGACGCGGCGGCGCTGCAGCCGCTGCTCAGCGACCAGGTCTTTGCTTCGTTCACCCAGGCGATCGCCGCGCGCCGGGCGCAGCACGAGACGCTCGAGACCAACCTGCTCGGCCTCAAGGCGGTGGAGATCGCCGATGCCGGACAGGACGGCACCATCGCCCACGTCACGGTGAAGTTCGTCTCCGAGCAGATGAATGTGACCCGCGCCGCCGACGGCTCGGTGGTGGAAGGCCATCCCGATCAGGTCGAGGAGAAGACCGATCTCTGGACCTTCGCCCGGCCGCTGCGCTCGCGCGATCCCAATTGGACGCTCGTTGCCACGCACAGCCCGTAACGGGACGGCTGCCGCCCTCCTCCTGCTGTCGCTCTTTGCTTGCACGCCGCGTCCGCCGCCGCCCGATCGCCTGAGCCTCGCGCCGGCGGGTTTTTCCGATCTCGAGGAGTGGCGGCAGGATAAGCCGCAGGCGGCGCTTGCGGCCTTTGCTCGCTCCTGCGCCGTGCTGTTGAAAGCGCCGGCCGCCGCCTCGCTTGGCGTCGCCGGCGCCGCCGCCGCCTGGCAGGCGCCCTGCGCAGCGCTGCCGTCGGCGCCCGATGCCGCGGCGGCGCAGGGGTTCTTCGAGACCTGGTTCCGGCCCTGGCGGGCGAGCAATAACGGCGTCGCCGAGGGCCTCTTCACCGGCTATTACGAGCCGGAGCTCGACGGCGCGCGCCGGCCGGGCGGCGCCTTCACCACGCCGCTGCTCAGCCGCCCCCCTGATCTCGTCATGGTCGAGCTTGGCCTTTTCCGTCCGGCCTGGCGCGGCGAGCGCATCGCCGGCCGCGTCGTCGACGGCGGGCTCAAGCCCTATGAGAGCCGCGCCGCGATCGAGCAGGGGGCGCTCGACCGCTATCACCTTGCCTTTCTCTGGGTCGATGATCCCGTCGCCGCCTTCTTCCTGCAAATCCAAGGCTCGGGCCGCGTGCGCCTGCCCGATGGCGGCCTCGTGCGCGTCGGCTATGACGGGCAGAACGGCCAGCCCTATGTGGCCATCGGCAAGCTGCTGGTGGATCGCGGCGAGCTTGCCGCCGATGACGTCTCGATGCAGGCGATCCGCGCCTGGATCAAGGCGCATCCCGAGGCGGGCAAGGCGCTGATGGCGGAGAACCCTTCCTATGTCTTTTTTCGCGAGATCGCCGGCGACGGGCCGGTCGGCAGCGAGGGGGTGGTGCTCACCCCCGGCCGCAGCCTTGCCGTCGATCGCAGTTTCGTGCCGCTGGGCGTGCCGGTCTTCCTCGATGCCGGTCCCGGGCTGCGGCGGTTGATGGTGGCGCAGGATACCGGCGGCGCGATTCGCGGGCCGGTGCGCGGCGACGTCTTCTGGGGCGCCGGCGCCGAGGCCGAAGCGCGCGCCGGCGCGATGCGCGCGCGGGGCGTTTACTATCTTCTATTGCCGAAGGACGTGGCTCCCGCGTCGTGACGGTTGTGCGATTGTGGCGGGATCGAGGCGAAGCGCCATTCGCGAAAATGTGTGCAAATTGATCTGGCACCGGCCGCGGGAAATAGAGTATCGCATCATTCGTTGTCTCACTGGGCCGCTGCTTGCCGCCGGCAAGGGAACGGCCCAACGGATAGAGCCCCGAGGAACCATTCGATGACGACGCGCATGCACTTCGTGGCCGCGCTGCTGACGCTGGCCTTGGCCGCTCCGGTAGCGCCGGCAATCGCCGACGAGCACCACGATCGCCATGAAGAGCATCATGCCTATCATGATTTTCACGGGCATGATTTCCGCCACTTCACGCCCTTCGAGCTGGAGCTTTGGCACCACGGCGGCTGGGTGCATGATTGGTATGGCGGCCGGTACGGCTGGTGGTGGGTCGTCGACGGCTATTGGTACTGGTATCCGGAGCCGATCTATCCCTTTCCGACCTATGTGCCGCCGGCGCCGCCGCCGGTGGCAGTCGTGGTGCCGGGGGCGCCGGTCCCGCCGCCGGCCCCGGTGGTTGTCGCGCCGCCTCCGCCTCCGCCGGCGCCGACGGGACAACCGCCGGTCGAGTTCTGGTATTATTGCGACGACAGCAGAGCCTATTACCCCTATGTCAGCACCTGTAACAGTCCCTGGCGGCAAGTGCCGGCGACCCGCTGACGGGGAGAAAATCGGCGGTATCGTCGTATAATGGTCATGTCCCACAAATCGCCACCGACTCCTGGAGGAGGAAGATGGTAAAGCGAACAGCAACGGCCGTGGCGCTTGCCCTTGTCGGCCTGGCATTGGCGATCGCTCTCCCGACCGCCCCCGCCGCGGCGCGCGTGGTCGTCGGCGTTGGCATTGGCGTGCCGTTCTACGGGCCCTGGGGTTATCCCTACACCTACCCTTACCCCTATCCCTATTACTATCCGCCGCCGGTGGTCTATGCGCCGCCGCCGGTCTACAGCCCGGCACCGGCCGCGCCGGCTTATATGCAGCAGCCGGTCCAGAGCTGGTACTACTGCGACAACCCGCCGGGCTATTATCCCAACGTTCAGAGCTGCGGTTCCGGCTGGCGGCAGGTTCCGGCGCAACCGGCACATTGAGGAGAGAACATCTTGAAGCAGACGAAAGCGGCCATTGCCGCCGCAACCGCTCTGGCGTTGCTCGCCGGTTGCGCGCAGTCGCCAATGGGGCCGCGGGTGGCGGTGATGCCGGCGCCCGGCAAGCCCTTCGACGTATTCCAGCAGGATGATGCCGTCTGCCGGCAGTTCGCCCAGCAGCAGAGCGCCGGCGTCGCCGAGCAGGCGAACAATGCGCAGCTCGGCAGCGCTGCCATCGGCACGTTGCTGGGCGCCGGGCTTGGTGCCGCCGCCGGCGGCGGCCGCGGCGCGGCGATCGGCGCCGGCGCCGGCGCCATCGCCGGCACGGCCGTGGGCTCGGGCGAGGCCGCGCGCGGCACCTACACCGCGCAGCAGCTCTACGACAACGCCTATTCGCAATGCATGTACTCGCGCGGCAACCAGGTGCCGGGCTTCGTCGCGGCGCCGGCAATGGCGCCTCCACCGCCGCCGCCGGGCGCAGCGCCTCCGCCGCCCCCGCCGCCAGGGCCTCCGCCTCCGCCTCCGCCGCGCTGATCGCTTCGCGGGCGCGCCGCGCTTCCTGGGGCAACCCGCCGACCGCTTTGCGATCGAGCGGGTTGTCCGGCGGCGCTTGCGCAACCGGCGCGACAGCCGCGCGGCCCAGGAAGTCCGAGACCGCGCAGGCGTTTGCTTGCTTTCCGCCTCCGGCCTGACCATGCTGAGGGAGCGACAGAAGGACGCCGGAAGGTGTCCGAGCCCGGCTGGCCGAGGAACGCGCCATGTCTGCACCGCCGATCCGCGTCGGTCTCTTCGTCACCTGTCTTGTCGATTTCTTCCGCCCGAGCGTCGGCTTCGCCGCGGTGAAGCTGCTCGAGGCCGCCGGCTGCGCCGTCGAGGTGCCGCTGACGCAAACCTGCTGCGGCCAGCCCGCCTACAATTCCGGCGATAAGGCGGACGCCAAGGCGATTGCGCGCCAGGTCATCGACGCCTTCGAGGCTTTCGATTACGTGGTCGCGCCGTCAGGCTCCTGCGGCGGCATGATCCGGCAGCATTACCTCGCGCTCTTCGCCGACGAGCCGGCGCTTCACCGGCGCGCGCAGCACCTGGCCGAGCGCACCTACGAGCTCATCTCCTTTCTCACCGACGTCCTGAAGCTGGACCGCGTCGAGGCGCGCTATGACGGCGTCGCCACCTATCACGATTCCTGCTCCGGCTTGCGCGAGCTCGGCGTCAAGGAACAGCCGCGCAAGCTGCTGCGCTCGGTCGCGGGCTTGCGCCTTGAGGAGCTGCCGGGCGCGGAGATCTGCTGCGGCTTCGGCGGCACCTTCTGCATCAAATACCCTGCAATCTCCGATCGCATGGTGGCGGACAAGGCGGCCGATATCGCCGCCACCGGCGCCGACACGCTGCTTGCCGGCGATATGGGCTGCCTGCTCAACATGGCCGGCAAGCTGACGCGGCTCGGCAAGAAGGTGCGCGTGCGTCATGTCGCCGAGGTGCTCGCCGGCATGGCCGGCGAGACCCCGCCCATCGGCGCCGCGGCGGAGCGCTCCTGATGCAGCCGACCAGCCGCGCCTTCAAGGAAAACGCGCAGCGGGCGCTTGGCGACGCCAATTTGCAGAAGGCGCTCGGCATGATGCGCACCGGCTTTCCCGCCAAGCGCGCCGCCGTGGTGGCGCGCTTGCCGGAATTCGACGCGCTGCGCGAGCAGGGCAAGGCGATCAAGGATCACGTGCTGGCGAATCTCGATCTCTATCTCGAGATCTTCGAGCAGAACGTCGTCGCGCGCGGCGGGCAGGTGCATTGGTGCCGCACGCCGCAAGAGGCGCGCGAGACGGTGCTGGCGATCTGCCGGCGCCTTGACGCCAAGACGGTGACCAAGGGCAAGTCCATGATCGGCGAGGAGATCGCCCTCAACGACTATCTCGAGCAGAACGGCGTGACGCCGGTCGAGACCGATCTCGGCGAATACATCATCCAGATCCGCAAGGAGCGTCCGAGCCACATCATCGTGCCGGCCATGCATCTCGTGAAGGAGCAGATCGCCGACAGCTTCCGCCAGACGCATAAGGACCTCGACCCGGCGCGCCCGCTGGGGGAAGCCTCGACCCTGGTGGCGGAAGCGCGCACCGTGCTGCGGAAAAGATTCTTCGCCGCCGAGGTCGGCATCACCGGCGCCAATTTCTGCGTCGCCGAGACCGGCTCGACCGTCATCGTCACCAATGAGGGCAACGGCGATCTGACGCAGAGCCTCACCAAGGCGCATATCGTGATGGCGAGCCTGGAGAAGCTGGTGCCGACGCTCGAGGACCTCTCGACCCTGTTGCGGCTTCTGGCGCGCTCGGCCACCGGCCAGGAATTCTCGACCTACACCACGCTGTCCACCGGCCCGCGCCGGCCCGATGATACCGACGGGCCGGCCGAGTACCATGTCGTCTTTCTCGACAACGGCCGCAGCGCCGTCATCGGCACCGAATTCCAGGACATGCTGCGCTGCATCCGCTGCGGCGCCTGCATGAACCATTGTCCGGTCTATGGTGTGGTGGGCGGACATGCCTATGGCTGGGTCTATCCCGGTCCGATGGGGGCGGTGCTGACGCCGACCCTGATCGGCGTCGACGAGGCCGGCCATCTGCCCAACGCCTCGACTTTCTGCGGGCGCTGCGAAAGCGTTTGCCCGATGAAGATCCCGTTGCCCCGGATGATGCGCCATTGGCGCGAGCGCGAGTTCCAGCGCAAGCTGTCGCCGCCGCCCCACCGCTACGCGCTCAGAGCCTGGGCGTTTGTCGCCGCGCGGCCGCCGCTCTACCGCTTCGCCACCACGCTTATGAGCCGCGTGCTCGGCTGGGTCGGCGCGCCGCGCGGCCGCTTCCGCTCGCTGCCGCTGGCCGGCGGCTGGACCCGAGGCCGCGACCTGCCGGCGCCCCAAGGCCGCAGCTTCATGAGCCTCTGGGCCGAGCGGCGCAAGAGGAGCGCATGAGCGAGGCGCGGGGACAGATCCTGGGGGCGATTCGACGGTCGTTGAAGCGCGGACCGCTCGACGAGCCGGAACGCGCCGCGGTCGCGGCGCGGCTTGCGGCTCACGAGCGCAATCTGGTGCCGGCGCGCGCCGCCTCGCTCGACCACAGGGGCCAGGTCGACCTCTTCCAGCGCATGGCGGAAGAGGTCCAGGCCACGCTGGTCCGGGTGACCAGCGCCGCCGAGGTGCCGGCGGCGGTCGCCGATTACCTGTCGCTGCACAACCTGCCCTCGCGCCTCGTCGTGACGCCGGACCCGCAGCTCGACGACATCCCCTGGAGCGCGCGACCGATGCTCGAGGTCCGCCGCGGCCGCGCCGAGGAGGCCGATCAGGTGGGGGTCACGGCGTGCTTTGCCGGCGTCGCCGAGACCGGCACCTTGATGCTGCTCTCGGGCCCGCAAAGCCCGACGCGCAACAACTTGCTGCCGGACACGCATATCGTCGTGCTACGCCGCGAGCAGGTGGCGGCGAGCTACGAGGAAGGCTGGAGCCGGCTGCGCGCGGCGCGGCGCGGCGCCGATGGCAGCCTCGACCTGCCGCGCACCGTCAACTTCATCACGGGACCGTCGCGCACCGCCGATATCGAGCAGCGCGTCGAGGTCGGCGTCCACGGCCCCCGCCGTCTCCACATCCTGCTCATTGATGACGGGGCGTCATCCTAGCCGAGAGGAGCGCGCGTTGTGGCGCGCCGCCATGCGCGGCGTGGCGCCGCTCGAGGCCGCTGACGCGCCGCTCCCGCCGTCCCCGGAGCCGGCGCCGCGGCGCGCGCGGGCGCCGCTTGTCGTCGCCGTCCCGCCCGACGATCTCGCCGCCGATGCCGCGCCCGGGCTCGACCGCCGCAGCGCCGAGCGCTTACGCCGCGGCCAGCGCGCGATCGAGGCGCGGCTCGATCTTCACGGCATGACGCAGGATCAGGCGCATCGCGCGCTCGACCGCTTCATTGCCCGCGCGCAGGACGGCGGCAAGCGCTGCCTGCTGGTCATCACCGGCAAGAGCGGCGTGCTGCGCGAAACGGTGCCGCGCTGGCTCAACGAGGCGCCCAACCGCGGCCGGCTGCTCGCCTTCTCTCCGGCGCAGCCGCGCGACGGCGGCCCCGGCGCGCTTTATCTGCTGCTGCGGCGCCGGCGATGACGCCCTTCGGCGAGCGCCTGCGCCAGTTGCGCGCCGAGCGCGGCATCAGCTTGAAGCAGATGGCCGAGGCGCTCGGCGTCTCCGCCGCCTATCTCTCGGCGCTGGAGCATGGCCGCCGCGGCCGGCCGACCCATGCCATGGTGGTCGCCATCTGCGCGCAGCTCAACATCATCTGGGACGAGGCCGACGAGCTGCACCGCCTGGCGCGGCTGTCGCATCCGCGCGTCACCGTCGACACCGCGGGACTCGCCCCGGCCGCCACCGAGCTCGCCAATCTCCTCGCCGAGCGCATCCGCAAGCTCCCGCCGGAGCGCGCCGAGCACCTGCTGGATCTCTTGAAGAGCACGCCGATGGTGCCGCCCAAGCGCCGGCGGCGCGGCGTGGCGCCGACCGGATAAGGCCGCGCGGCGCGCGCGTCAGGCCGGCACCGGATCCTCCAGCACCGTCCGCCGCAGCTCCTTCAAGTCGCTCACCAGCGAGAAGGCGGTCTCGCGCGGCAGCTTGCCGTGCTCGAAGACGTGGCCGGCAAGCACCATGTTCACCGCCTCGCCGTCATTGGACAGCGGCAGGCTGACGCGCCGCGTCAGCATCTGCATGCCGCGGCCGGCGAGCGTGAAGCTGTTCTCGGTGTACATCGCCGCCCGCCGCGTCGCCATTTCCTCGTAAATGCCGGTGACGTAGCGGCGATAGCCGGCTTTTTCCGGCAGCACGTCCTCGATGAAGAGGCCGGTCGGCTCGCGGCCGGCGAGGCGCCAGAAGACGTCGCCGACGCGGCGATAGCGGAACCGCGGCTTGCCGTCTTCCCAGACCACGTCGAGCAGCATGGTGTGCGGCCAGATCTCCGCCGGAATCTCCAGCGGATCGATGGCGGCGCGGCACGGCAAGGCGCGGCCGCGCCGCTTGCTCAGCCAATGCCGGTAAAGACGGTCCAGACGCGGATCCGGAAGAATGGCGTGCAAAGACTCTCTCCATGACGGCAATCGCGCATCCCGTCCCAGGCCGGCAGAAGATAGCCCGGTAGCGGCGCAAACGCGGCAAAATTCTCCGGCAATTTTGCTAAATTTGTAAGAGATTTATCTTCAGAGCCCGACGATTCCGACTAAACTTCGCGAGATTTAATTCGAGGAACCCGGGCGCATGACCATCTCCGTCCTCGTCGTCGACGACAGCAAGACCCTCTGCCGCAGCCTCGGAACGCTGTTGAGCGAGGCCGGCTATTCCGCCGCGACCGCCCGCTCCGGCGAGGAAGGCCTGCGGCTGTGGCAGGAGATCCAGCCGGAGCTCGTCATCACCGACGTCATGATGCCCGAGCGTGACGGCATCGAAATGATCATGGATATCCGCCGGCATCGCCCGCAGGCGAAGATCCTGGCGATGACCGCCTTCCGCCACAGCGGCACCGTCGATTTCGCCGACATGCTGCGGCGGCTCGGCGCCGATGACGTGCTGATCAAGCCGTTTGCGCCGGAGGTGCTGCTGACCAAGGTCGACCGCTTGATCAGCCTGCCGACCGCGCTCTTCGCCGCCTGACCGGCGGGTTAACCCGCCGTTAAGCATTCTCGGACATGCTTCGGCCATGGTTCAACGGCGCAAGCACAGGGGCGACGGCGCGGCTGCGTCGGACGATGCCGCACTGCGCCAGGCCGATCTCTCCCATCTCCATCTTCAAGACATGACCCCGCCGCAGCGCGCCGAGCTGCGCCGCCGCTACGACGATTTCGTCCGCCATTTCGGCCGCGACGGCATGGCGCCGTCGCGCTATCCCGAGCCGAGAAAGCCGCGCTCGCGGAAATGGACGCCCGGCGCCAAGCGCTGAGAGCGCTCAGCGGTATCGGTCGTTGCTATTGCGGCGGCGGGGCTGCGCCGGCATCGGCCGGCGCGACGCAGGTATAAACCGCGACCAGGCCGTCCGCCGTCGTCTGCAAGCCCTGATAACGCGCGGCGCGGTCGAATTGCAGGCAGTAGTTCTGCGCCTCCTCGCCGGTGACGGCGACATTGTGGCCCGGCACGCGATAGCTGACGCTGGGCGGCACCTCCGGCGCGCGCGCGGCGCAGCCGGCGAGCAGCGTCGCCGCAAGGAGCGGCGCGGCGACGCGCCGGAGAGCGGCGGCGGTGGCGGTCATGGGGTGCCGCGTTCGACGCTCAAGCCGAACAGCGGCCTGAGCCGCGTGCCGAGCACGCTGCCGGCCAGCGCCGCGGCGAACCACAGCCAGCCATGCAGGCTCGCCGAGGCGATGCCGCTGAAATAGGCGCCGATGTTGCAGCCATAGGCGAGTCGCGCGCCATAGCCGAGCAGCAGCCCGCCGATGACCGCCGCGGCCAGCGAGCGCGGCGGCACGCGCCAAGCGGGATGAAACCGGCCGGCAAGGCCGGCGGCGAGCAGCGCCCCCAGCATGATGCCGAGATCCATGATCGAGGTGATGTCGGAAAAGACGCTCGCCTGAAGCTGCGCGGCGCGCGCCGGCGAGGACCAATAGGACCAATGCGCGGCATCGGCGCCGGCCAGCGCGGCAAGCTTCGAGCCCCAAAGCGCAAAAGCCGAAGTGATGCCCCAAGGCCGGCCGGCGAGCAGCAAGGTGAGGAAATTGCCGATGGCGAGCGCCGCCGCGCCCGAGGCCAGCGGCCACGGCCCTTGCAGCAGGCGGCGCCAGCCGGCGACGCGCGCGCGATTGGCGGGCTTCAGCGCGCCGTGGCGCCGCCGCTCCAGCAGCATGCTGGCAAGCGCGACCGCAAGGAAGAGCGCCAGGCTCAGCAGCAGCGCCGGGATCCAGCCGAGCCGCTCGATCAGCGAGATGCGGCCGAGATTGGGCGTCCCTTCCCAGAAGGCGAAGTGATAGGCGCCCAGCGCCGAGCCCGCGATGAAGGCGGCGAGCGTCGCCAGCATGCGCGTATTGCCGCCGCCGGCGGTATAGAGCGTGCCCGAGGCGCAGCCGCCGCCGAGCTGCATGCCGAGGCCGAAGAGAAAGGCGCCGACCAGCACCGAGACGCCGACCGCGCCGAACTCGCCATGCACCGGCAGGCCCATTACCGAGCCATGCGCCAGCGCCGGAAAGAACAGCACGACCGCCAGCGCCAGCATCAGCATCTGCGCGCGCAGGCCGGCGCCACGCCGGTCGGCGATGAACAGGCGCCAGGCCGAGGTGAAGCCGAAAAGCGCGTGATAGAGCGCCACTCCCAGCCCACCGCCCAGCAGGAAGAGCGCGCCTTGGCGCCAGCCATAGGCCGCGCCAAGGGCGACCGCGCCGGCTGCCAGCGCCACCAGCGCCAGCGTCACGATCCGGCTGTTGGTCTCGGCTTGGCGTGCCGGCGGATCGGCGATCAGCCTGGCATCGACGGAAAGATCGGTCATGACGCTCCTCGCGCGCGGCGGGCGACATGTAGTTGTGCCGCGTCTACCCGTCAATCGCTCCTGATCTGCGGTTGCGGGCCGTGGTTTCGGTCAAAAGGTGTTGATCAGCCCGCCGCTGCGGCTCTGCAACGCTTCGACCATGCGGTGGACGTGATAGTGCATGGCGCATTTGATGGCATAGACGCGCAGCACCGCCGGGTCGGCCCGCCGCCGCAGCGCGCGCCACAGGCGGCGCCGGTAGATCCGCCGCAGGCCCTGCTCCGGCACCCGCCACAACAGCCGCGCGGCGAGTCCCGCCGCTTCCAGCAGCAGCCGCGCCTGCCGCCGCCGCCGCCGCCAGGGGTGACGCGCGGCATAGCCGAGCCAGCCGCGTTCGGCGACGATCCCGCCGGCGAGAAAGAGCGCGTCGAGCCGGTCGAAATAGGCCTCGCCTTCGTAAAGCTCGGCCATCAGCCGCGCATAGCCTTCGCTCAGCGCCGCGCGGCTCATTTGCAGCGGCAGCACGTTGGTGCCCTCGGCCGGGTCATCGTCGCGGTCAAGCCGTCCGGCGGCGGCGAGCCGCGCGTGGAGCGGCGTCTTCGGAATCGCCGAAAGCATGCCGATCATCGCCGTCGAAATGCGCGCGGCCTCGAGGAAGCGGCGCTGCGCGGCGAAGACCCCGGCATCGTCGCTGTCGAATCCGACGATCATCCCGGCCCAGACCTCCATGCCGGCATCCTGGATGCGATGCACCTTGTCGACGATGCTGCCGCCGCGCCGCACGTTCTGCAGCTTCTTCGCCTCGCGCAGCGCCTCTTCGTTCGGGCTCTCGATGCCGACGAAGACCACCGCGATGTTGGCCTCGGTCATCAGCCGCATCAGCTCCCGGTCGTCGGCGAGGTCGAGCGAGGCCTCGGTGACGAAGGTGAGCGGGAAGCCGTTCGCCTGCTGCCAGGCGATCACCGCGCGCAGCAGCTCCTTCACCGCCCGCTTGTTGCCGATGAGGTTGTCGTCGACGACGAAGACATAGGGCACGCGCTCGGCGCGCAGCGCCTCGAGCTCGGCGACGACCTGAGCCACAGACTTGAGCCGCGGCCGGCGGCCGAAAACGACGATGATGTCGCAGAACTCGCATTGGAAAGGGCAGCCGCGCGAGAACTGCACGCTGCCGAAAGCGTAATGGCGCATCTTGAGGAGATCGAAGCGCGGCGCCGGCACGCGCGTCATGTCGGTCCGGTCGCTTTGCTCGTAGCGCCGCGCCACCGCGCCGGCCGCATGCTCGGCGAGAAAGCGCGGCCAGGTTTCTTCCGCCTCGCCGACGAAGACGACATCGGCGAGATCGCCGAAATAGTCCTCGCTGACGCTGATCCAGGGACCGCCGACGACGGTATAGGCGCCGCGGCGCTTCAGCTCCGCCAGGATCTCGCGCATGCGCCGGCGCTGCACCACCATGCCGGTGACGCCGACGATATCGGCGGCGGCGCAGCGTGCAAAATCAATGGGCTCGACATTCTCGTCGATGAGGGTGACGCGGTGCTCCGGCGGCGTCAGCGCCGCGAGCAGCGGCAGCGCGGCCACCGGCAGCGCCGCACGCTTGCCGATGAACGGCAAGGCGTGTTCGAGACCCCAGAACGACACCTCGAAACGCGGATTGATGAGTACGATGTCCATCGCATGGACCTCGCCGAGACAACCCGGCGCCAGTCTCGCACAGCGCCGCCATCGCTGCCAGCGTCGGCTGGAGGGGCGCGTCTAAAGGATGAATTTCGACAGGTCGGCGTTCTTGGCGAGCGCGCCGACATGCTCGCGCACATAGGCGCGGTCGATGGTGACGGCGGTGCCCTTGGGCTGGTCGGAGGCGGTGAAGCTGATCTCCTCGAGCAGGCGCTCGAGCACGGTGTGCAGCCGGCGCGCGCCGATATTCTCCACCGCGGTGTTGATCTCCTCGGCGAGGCTGGCGATCTCGTCGATCGCGTCCTCGGTGAAGTCGAGGCTCACGCCCTCGGTGGCGATCAGCGCCTTGTACTGCTTGATCAGGCTCGCCTCGGGCTCGGTCAGGATGCGGCGGAAATCCTCGCGCGTCAGCGGCTTGAGCTCGACCCGGATGGGCAGGCGGCCCTGCAGCTCCGGCAGCAGATCCGCGGGCTTCGCCAGATGAAAGGCGCCCGAGGCGATGAACAGCACGTGGTCGGTCTTGACCGCGCCGTGCTTGGTGGCGACCGTCGTGCCCTCGATCAGCGGCAGGAGGTCGCGCTGCACGCCCTCGCGGCTGACATCGGCGCCGATGCGCTGCTCGCTGCGGGCGCAGATCTTGTCGATCTCGTCGATGAAGACGATGCCGTTCTGCTCCACCGCGGCGATCGCCTCGCGCACCACTTTCTCCTGGTCGAGCAGCTTGTCGCTCTCCTCGGCCATCAGCACGGCGTGGCTCTCGCGCACGCTCATGCGCCTGGGCTTGGTGCGCCCGCCGAAAGCCTTGCCGAAGATCTCGCCGAGATTGAGCATGCCCATCTGCGCGCCGGGCATGCCGGGAATCTCGAAGGTCGGCAGGTTCATGCCGGCGCCTTCCTGCACCTGGACCTCGATCTCCTTGTCGTCGAGCTGGCCCTCGCGCAGCAGCTTGCGGAATTTCTGCCGCGTCTCGGCGCCGGCGCTCTGGCCGACCAGGGCGTCGAGCACGCGCTCCTCGGCGTGCAGCTCGGCCTTGGACGCCACTTCCTTGCGCAGTTTCTCGCGCATCATGAGGATCGACATCTCGAGCAGGTCGCGCACGATCTGCTCGACGTCGCGGCCGACATAGCCCACCTCGGTGAACTTGGTCGCCTCGACCTTGATGAACGGCGCCTGGGCGAGCCGCGCCAGCCGGCGGGCGATCTCGGTCTTGCCGATGCCGGTGGGGCCGATCATCAGGATGTTCTTGGGCAGCACCTCCTCGCGCAGCTCCTCCGATAGCTGCTGGCGCCGCCAGCGGTTGCGCAAGGCGATGGCGACGGCGCGCTTGGCGTCGTTCTGGCCGACGATGTGGCGGTCGAGCTCGGAGACGATCTCGCGCGGGCTGAAGGCGGTCATAGGCTCTCGAGCGTGACTTTGTCGTTGGTGTAGACGCAGATGCCGGCGGCGATCGCCATTGCCTTGCGCGCGATCGCCTCGGCCTCGAGCGGCTGGTCGAGCAGCGCGCGCGCCGCGGCGAGCGCGTAGCCGCCGCCGGAGCCGATGCCGATGAGCCCGTCCTCGGGCTCGAGCACGTCGCCGGTGCCGGAAAGGATGAGCGACACCTGCCGGTCCGCCACCGCCATCATCGCTTCCAGCCGCCGCAGATAGCGGTCGGTGCGCCAATCCTTGGCCAGTTCGACGCAGGCGCGCGGCAATTGGCCGGGATGCTGCTCAAGCTTGGTCTCCAGCCGCTCGAAGAGCGTCAAGGCATCGGCGGTGGCACCGGCGAAGCCGGCGATGACCGTGCCGTTGCCGAGCCGGCGCAGCTTCTTGGCGTTGGATTTGACGATGGTCTGGCCCATCGACACCTGGCCGTCGCCGGCGATCACCACTTTGCCTTCCTTGCGCACGCAAAGAATGGTCGTGCCGTGCCAGGTCTCGGAAGCCAGGTGCTGCATGGGGCCTTGGGCTGGAAGGGCTGGCAGAAGATGTGGGTGTAGCCGGACATCGATCAAGCGGCAAGGACGCGGGCGCCCGGCGGCGGCGGCGCCCGCTTCCCGTCGTCAGGGCGCGGCGTAGAAGCGGTAGGTGGCGGAATAGCGCATGCGCGCTTCGGCGCTGCGATGGTCCGCGTCGCAGCCGGTGCCGGGCGCCAGGCCGCCTTTGGTGTCGCGGCGCTCGATATAGGCGACCGCCGCGAGCCGGCCCTCGCCTTGATGCGTCTTGGCGCGCAGCAACAGCCAAGGGACGGCGCCGAACGCCTCGGCCTTGTCGATCACCTCGCCGGCAACCGCGCTGCCGTCGCTCGCCTGCCAGGTCGGCCCGGCGAAATGCGTGCCGACCTGCCGGCCGCTGTCGTCGAACAGCGCCGCCTCGGGCGCCTTGAATACCCAGGCGAAGCCGCCGCCCTGCGCCTCGCAGGCATAGATCTGGACGCCGTCGGCCGCGGCGCTGAACAGCAGACGCGCGCCGGCCGGCGGCGTCAGCTCCTTGCCCGCCGCGCCGGCCGCCAGGAGCAGCAGCGCGGCCACGATCCCGGCCGCTCCCGCATAGGTCATGTTTCTCCCCTTTATCTCGGCCGAGGAAGTAGACCCCATCGCCCGCGCGCTGCCAAGGCGCAGGGGAAAGAGGCTCGCGGCGCCCGGCGAGCCGCGGCGGCGCTGGCCTCGCCCCGGCGATCTTGCTAAAAGACCGCCGCCGCCCCATCTCCCGCGGCATACGGTTCGGCAAGGAGAGACGCCGTGGCCCAGGCCCGGTCCCAGGCGATCGCCCCGTCGGCGCGCAAGGCCACGGTCGAGCGCGTGACCAAAGAGACCCAGATCCGCGGCGCCGTCAATCTCGACGGCACCGGCGCCTATGACGTCTCGACCGGCATCGGCTTTCTCGACCATATGCTGGAGCAGCTCTCGCGCCACAGCCTGATCGACCTCGCGCTGCACGCAAAAGGCGACCTGCACATCGATTTCCATCACACCACCGAGGATACCGGCTACGTCCTCGGCGAAGCGGTGGCGACGGCGCTTGGCGACCGGCGCGGCATCGCGCGCTGGGGCGAGGCGCTCGTGCCGATGGACGAGACGCTGACCCGCGTCGCGCTCGACCTCTCCAACCGGCCCTATCTCGTGTGGAAGGTCAAATTCTCCAAGCCCAAGCTCGGCGACATGGATACCGAGCTGTTCAAGGAGTGGTTCCAGGCCTTCGCCCAATCCGCCGGCGTCACGCTCCACGTCGAGACTCTTTATGGCGAGAACAATCACCATATTGTCGAGTCCTGCTACAAGGGCTTGGCGCGGTCCTTGCGGCAGGCGGTGGCGATCGATCCGCGCCGCACCGATGCCGTGCCCTCGACCAAAGGCGTTCTCTAAGAGCCGACCCATGATCACCGCCATTATCGATTACGGCTCGGGCAACCTCCGATCCGCCGCCAAGGCGTTCGAACGCGCGGCGCGCGAGAGCGGGAGCGAGGAGGACGTCGTCGTCACCACCGATGCCGCCGCCGTGCGCGCGGCCGCGCGCGTCGTGCTGCCCGGCGTCGGCGCCTTCGCCGACTGCCGGCGCGGGCTCGCCGCGGTTCCCGGCATGGAAGAGGCGCTCGAAGAGGCGGTGGTGCGCCGCGGCCGGCCCTTCCTCGGCATCTGCATCGGCATGCAACTCATGGCCGAGCGCGGCCTCGAATTCGAGACAGTGGAAGGGCTCGGCTGGATCAAGGGCGAGGTGACGGCGCTTGCGCCGGCCGACCCCGCGCTCAAGGTGCCGCATATGGGCTGGAACGAGCTCGCGATTGTCAAGCCGCACCCGGTGTTCGACGGCATCGCCGGCGGCGCGCACGCCTATTTCGTCCACAGCTACGGCTTCGCCTGCCGCGAGCGCCGCGACCTCCTGGCGACGGCCGATTACGGCGGCGAGATCGCCGCGGTGGTCGGCCGCGACAATCTCGTCGGCACGCAATTCCATCCCGAGAAGAGCCAGGCGACGGGGCTGCGCCTCATTGCCAATTTCCTGCGGTGGCGGCCATGAGCGAGATGCGCGCGCCGAAAACCGCGGTCGAGCGCCTGGTGGCCTTTACCGGCACCGATCTCGAGGATCTCTGCGACGCCGCCGAGGACGCGATCAAGGCGGGCGGCGGCTTCGGCTGGGTGGTGGCGCCGCCGCGGCACATCATGGAAGCCTATTGGCGCGGCGTGCTGCTGGTGCCGGAGCGGCGCATCTTCGTCGCGCGGCTCGACAACACCATCTGCGGCTCGGCGCAGCTCGCCCGGCCGCCGCGCAACAACGAAGCGCAGTCCTTCGCGGCGCAGCTCACCAGCAACTTCATCGCGCCCTGGGCACGCGGTCATGGCCTTGCCAAGCGCATCGTCCTGGCCGTCGAGGAAGCGGCGCGCGCGGCGGGCTTCGACATCCTCAATCTCGATGTGCGCGCGACGCAGGAGGCGGCGATCCAGCTCTATGAATCCCTGGGCTACCAGCGTTGGGGCGTGCACCCCGCCTATGCCCGCGTCGCCGGCGTCACGCTGCCCGGCTATTTCTATTACAAGCGGCTGACCGGCGAGGATGCATCGCCGCAATGATTCTCTTTCCCGCCATCGACCTTAAAGCGGGGCAATGCGTGCGGCTGCTGCGCGGCGAGATGAGCGAGGCCACCGTCTTCAGCGACGATCCGGCGGGGCAGGCGCGGCGCTTCGCCGCCGCCGGCTGCCGCTTCCTGCACGTCGTCGATCTCGACGGCGCCTTTGCCGGCAAGCCGATGAACCGCGCGGCGGTCACGGCGATCGTCGCCGCCGCCGGCGTTCCGGTGCAGCTCGGCGGCGGCATCCGCGACCGCGCCACCATCGAGGGCTGGCTCGAGGCCGGCGTCGCGCGCGTCATCCTCGGCACGCTGGCGCTCAGCGATCCCGCGCTGGTCAAGGCCGCCTGCCGCGCGCATCCCGGCCGCGTCGTTCTCGGCATCGATGCGCGCCAAGGCCGCGTCGCCGTCGAGGGCTGGGCCAAGGCGTCGGAGCGGCAGGCGCTCGATCTCGCGCTCGAATTCGAGGATGCCGGCGCCGCCGCCATCGTCTACACCGACATCGAGCGCGACGGCGCGCTCTTGGGCGTCAATGTCGCGGCGACCGCGGCGCTGGCGCGCCGCCTCACCACCGGCGTCATCGCCTCGGGCGGCGTCGCCGCGCTCGACGACCTCCGCGCCTTGAAGGCGCATGAGGCGGACGGGATCGCCGGCGTCATTTGCGGCCGCGCGCTCTATGACGGGCGCCTCGATCTTGCCGAGGCGCTGGCGGTCTGCGAGGGGCGGGCATGCTGAAGATGCGCGTCATTCCCTGTCTCGACGTCAAGGACGGGCGCACCGTCAAGGGCGTCAACTTCGTCGATCTCGTCGATGCCGGCGATCCCGTCGAGCAGGCCAGGATCTACGACCGCGAAGGCGCCGACGAGCTGTGCTTCCTCGACATCACCGCCTCCTCGGACAATCGCGACACGCTCTACGACGTGGTGGCGCGCACCGCCGAGCAATGCTTCATGCCGCTCACCGTGGGCGGCGGCGTGCGCGGCGTCGACGACATCCGCCGCCTGCTGCTGGCCGGCGCCGACAAGACCTCGATCAACACCGCCGCGGTGGCGCGGCCGGATTTCGTCCGCGAGGCGGCGGAGAAATTCGGCAGCCAATGCATCGTCGTCGCCATCGACGCCAAGGCGGCGGGCGCGGGACGCTGGGAGGTCTTCACCCATGGCGGGCGCCGCGCCGCCGGCATCGACGCGGTCGAGTGGGCCAAGCGCATGGCCGCCTATGGCGCCGGCGAGATCCTGCTGACCTCGATGGACCGCGACGGCACCAAGGCCGGCTTCGACATCCCGCTCACCCGCGCGGTGGCCGACGCCGTCACCATCCCGGTCATCGCCTCGGGCGGCGTCGGCACGCTCGAGCATCTCGTCGAAGGCATCCGCGACGGCCACGCCACGGCCGTGCTCGCCGCCTCGATCTTCCATTTCGGCACCTTCAGCATCGGCGAGGCCAAGGCGCATCTCGCCGCCGCGGGGATCCCGGTGCGGCGGTGACACGCCGCCGCCGATCTGCTACCCCGGGCGCGAGGCTTCGGCGGAGAGGGACATGGCAGAGATCGACGGCAGCGCGCTCGACCGGCTCTATGCCGTGATAGAGAGCCGGCGCGGCGCCGATCCCGCAACCTCCTATACCGCGCAGCTCTTCGCCGCGGGTACGGCCGGGATCGCCCGGAAGCTGGGCGAGGAAGCGCTGGAGGTGGTGATCGAGGGGGTGCGCGGCGACGCCCCGCGCCTTGTCGCCGAAAGCGCCGATCTGCTCTATCACCTGCTGGTGCTGTGGGCCGATCGCGGTATCGTCCCGGGCGAGGTCTGGCGCGCGCTCGAGCGCCGCGGCGGCACCTCCGGCATCGACGAGAAGCGTTCCCGCGGCACACCCTGAGCTCGGAGCGACCGATGGCCTATGATCCCAACAATATCTTCGCCCGTATCCTGCGCGGCGAGATCCCGTGCAAGAAGGTTTATGAGGACGGACACGTCCTGGCCTTCCACGACATCAATCCCCAGACGCCGGTGCACATCCTGGTCATTCCCAAAGGCGCCTATGTCTCCTTGGACGACTTCTCGGCGCATGCCTCGGAGGCGGAGATCGTCGCCTTCACCCGCGCCGTGGGCGAGATCGCCCGCGCTCAGGGCGTCGACCGGTCCGGGTATCGCATGCTCGCCAATCACGGCGTGAACGCCCATCAGGAAGTCCCGCATTTTCATGTTCATATTTTCGGCGGCCGAGATCTCGGACGAATGATTTCAAAGGCTTAGCTGAAGACAGCGAAGGCATTGGTTGACGATCTGTTAACGATCGCCTTTTAGCATCGAGAGCCAAACCGCCTGCTTGGGCAGGAAGGCGGGCGGTTGACCGCGGAGAACACCTGGGCCTCGATGCCGAAGCCGAGCCAATCCATAGCCAAAGCGCCACCCGCCGCCACGCTATCGGAGGAAGAGCGGCTGCGCGCCTTCGCCGAGATCGGCTCGGACTGGTTCTGGGAGAAGGACGCCCAGCTCCGCTTCTGCTACATGTCTTCCGGCATCGACGGTCAGGTCGCCTCCTTCGCCGCCGATTTCCTCGGCAAGCGCATCGACGAGGTGCGGCTTCCGGGTTTCGAGGAGATCGACTGGCGGCCGTTGCTGAGCGCGCTTGAAAAGCGCAAGCCCTTCCGCGAGTTCCATTTCGTCCGCCGCACCGCCCATGGCAGCCTGCGCCATCTCGCGGTGAGCGGGGTTCCGATCTTCGATGCGCAAGGCCGCTTCCGGGGCTACCGCGGCACCGGCCGCGATCTCACCAAGGAGACGCAGGCCGAGGAGCGCGCCGCCATCGCCCAGTCGCGGCTGACCGACGCGATCGAGTCCATCCCGGAATGCTTCATGCTGCTCGACAAGGAGGACCGGCTGGTGCTGTGCAACAGCCGCTACCGCGAGCTGCACGAGCCGATCGCCCATGTGCTGGTCCCCGGCACGCCCTTCGAGGAGATCTGCCGCGCCAGCGCCTATGCCGAGCTGCCGCAAGCGGCCAAGGGGCGGCAGGAGGAATGGGTGCGCGACCGCCTCGCGCGCCACCGCGCGCCGGTTTTCGCGGTGGAGGAGCGCCAGATCGGCGAGCGCTGGTTCCAGATCAGCGAAGAGCACACCCGCGACGGCGGCACGGTGGTGGTGCAGACCGAGATCACCGCGGTGAAGCGCCGCGAACAGGAGCTCGCCGAGAAGACGGCGCTGCTGCGCGCGACGCTCGAGCATATGGGGCAGGGGCTGCTGGTGCTCGACGCCGAGTTCCGCCTCAAGATGTGGAACGACCGCTGGATCGAGCTGTTGGACGTTCCCCGCCCGCTGATCGGCGTCGGCTTGCCGATGGCGCCGATCGTGAGGATCGGCGCCGAGCGCGGCGAATTCGGCCCCGGCGAGATCGATGCGCTGACGGAGCGCCGGATCGAGGAGCTGCGCCGCCACGACGCCGGCATCCTCGAGATCTACCGCGACACCGGCACGGTGATCGAAGTGCGGCGCAGTCCGATGCCCGATGGCGGCATGCTCTTCACCTATGCCGACATCACCGAGCGCAAGCGCGTCGAGGGCGATCTGCGCCGCGCCAAGGACGAGGCGGAGCTGGCGAGCCGCAGCAAGACCGAATTCCTCGCCAATATGAGCCACGAGCTGCGCACCCCGCTCAACGCCATCATCGGCTTCTCCGACATCCTCATGGGGCAGATCTTCGGCCCGCTGGGCGATACGCGCTATGGCGACTACGCCCGCGACATCCGCGACAGCGGCTTGCATCTCCTCAACCTCATCAACGACGTGCTCGACGTCTCCAAGGTCGAGTTCGGCAAGGTCGAATTGATCGAGGAGACGGTGGACGTCGCCGCGGTCGTCGAATCCTGCGCCCGGCTGATGCGCGACCGCGCCGATACCGCCGGCATCCGCCTGGTGCAGGAGCTGCCGCCCGGCCTGCCGCAGCTCCAGGCCGACAGCCGGCGCCTGAAGCAGATTCTGCTCAACCTGCTGTCCAACGCCGTCAAGTTCACCCCCTCCGGCGGGCGCGTCACCATCCGCGCCGGCCAGCACGCAACGGACGGTTTCCGCCTGACCGTCGAGGACACCGGCATCGGCATCGCCCAGCAGGATCTCGAGAAGGCGATGCGCCCCTTCGGCCAGATCGACAGCCGGCTCGCCCGCAAATACCAGGGCACCGGCCTCGGCCTGCCGCTTGCGCGCTCCATGGCCGAGCTGCATGGCGGCAAGCTCGAGCTTGACAGCGCGCCGGGCCAGGGAACCATCGCCACCATCTGGCTGCCGCCCAGCCGCATCCTCCGGCCAACCCCTCTTTCCCATCCGATCGCCCCGGGCTGAGCCCCGCCGCCCGTGACGACGTCCGGCTGCCCTCGTCGCGCGGCGATAAACTACTGTTATATTATGTTATTATATAGTTATTGACATCTACAATTGCGCAATATAAAACAAACCACAGCGCCGATTTGAGCTTCAGCTTGCGGGCGCTTTAGAAATACCGCTAAAGCGAGGCCGGAATCCGCCCAGCTTCGCCGGAGCTGCGGCGGATTTTTTATTGCTCGGGAAGTTCGGAGACGCGCCATGGCTGTCGACCAGAATAACCAGCAAAGCCGGGCGGCGCGCCTCGCCGGCCTCTATGGCCGGCTCGAAGGCGAGGCGCTGCTCGCGCCGTTGATCGAGCGCGAGCTTCGAGGACGCATTGCGCTGCTTTCCTCCTTCGGCGCGGAAGCGGCGCTCCTCCTCGACATGGTGGCGGCGATCGACCGCACGACGCCGGTGATCTTTCTCGACACCGGCAAGCTTTTCGGCGAGACCTTGCGCTATCGCGACACGCTCGTCGAGCGTCTCGGCCTCGCCGACATTCGCAGCCTCGCGCCCAATCCGACCGAGCTGGCGCGGCGCGATCCCGACGGCATGTTGTGGCGCCGCGATGCCGATGCATGCTGCCGTCTGCGCAAGGTCGAGCCGCTCCAGCGCGCGCTCGGCGGTTTCGACGCGGTGATTTCCGGCCGCAAGCGCCATCACGGCGGCAGCCGCGACGATCTCCCGGCGATCGACTACGCCGACGGGCTGATCCGCGTCAACCCGTTGTGGAATTACGGGCAAGAGCGCGTGGCCCGCGGTTTTGCCGAGCGCGGCCTGCCGCCGCATCCGTTGCAGGCGGAGGGATTCCGCTCGATCGGCTGCATGCCTTGCACCGACCGCGTCGCGGGTCATGAAGCGCCGCGCGCCGGGCGATGGCGCGGGCTCGACAAGAGCGAATGCGGCATCCACGGAACGCGCAAGCTGGAAAACGCGCTTTGACTCTCTAAAAGGACTTTACCTCAAGGCGCCGAGGCGCGAGATTCGCCGCGGCGTGGGGGCGCGCCCTATGATGGCGGGACGGGTTCCGGGGAGTGGTTGCCTCCGGTCTCGCCGCCGGGCGCCAAAAGGATGCAGGTGATTAACTTATTTTATTCCCTCTCGGGTTTCGGCGTCGGCATGCTGGTGGGCATGACGGGCGTGGGCGGCGGCTCGCTGATGACGCCGATCCTGATCCTGCTGTTCGGCATCCATCCCGTTACCGCGGTCGGCACCGACCTGCTCTATGCCGCCGCCACCAAGACCGGGGGCACGCTGATGCATGGCCTCGGCGGCACGATCGAATGGCGCATCGTCGCGCTTCTGGCGGCGGGCAGCGTGCCGATGACGGCGCTGACGCTCTTCGTGCTGTCGCGCTTCGAGCTTTCGGGCAACGCCGCCAGCGGCGTCATCACGCTGGTATTGAGCGCGGCGCTTTTCGCCACCGCCGCGGCGCTGATCCTGCGCCGCCAGCTTGTTGCATTTTACGCCCGGCACGTCGGCAGGCTCGAACCTCGCCGCACCGCTGCGCTCACCGTGGCGATGGGCGGCATGCTCGGCGTCGTGGTCCCGATCACCTCGGTCGGCGCCGGCGCCATCGGCGTCACCGCGCTCATCCTGCTTTATCCCGAGCTGCCCACCGCGCGCATCGTCGGCTCCGATATCGCCCATGCGGTGCCGCTGACGCTCGTTGCCGGCCTTGGCCACTGGCTCCTCGGCTCGATAGACTGGACGCTGCTCGGCTCGCTGCTGCTGGGCTCATTGCCCGGCATCATGCTGGGCAGCCACATCGCCGCCCGCGTGCCCGATGTGGTGTTGCGCCTCACGCTCGCGGCGACGCTCATCGTCGTCGGCGGCCGGCTCGCGCTTTAGGAGAGCGGTTCGCGGGCGTCGCGGTCGGGGCGCATTTTCCGGGCCAAGCGCGGCGGTTTTCCCTAATATCCCGCCCATGCTGGCTCGCCGCGCGCTTCTTGGCCTGGCCTTGGCGGCGCTGAGCGGTCGGCGCGGCCCCGCGGCGGCGCAAGGCCCGCCGCCGCTCGCGCCCGACATCAAGCGCATTCTCGATCGCGGCCGCCTTCTCGTCGCCGTCGCCGGCTTCGAGGCGCCGCCCTTCGTCGTCACCGGCGCCGATGGCGAGGTCCACGGCAGCGATATCGACCTCGCCCTGGGAATGGCCAAGGCGCTCGGCGTCGCCGTCGGTTTCGATCGGCGCGCGCGCAGCTTCGACGAGGTCATCGACCTGGTCGCGCGCCATGAAGCGGATCTCGCCGTCTCCAAGCTCCGCGAGACACTCGACCGCGCCGCGCGGGTGCGCTTCTCGCGGCCCTATCTGGTGCTGCACCGGGCATTGCTGTTCAACCGCCCGCGCATCGCCGAGATCGCCAAGGGACGCGATCCGATCGACGTGATGGGCGAGCTCGACGCCGCCGTTGGCCTGGTCGGCGCCGCCGCCGATCTCGACGATGCCCGGCGTCTGCTGCCGCGCGCCCGGCTGCGCGAATATCCGCGCTGGGAGCCGGAGCTGCTCGACGCCGTGCTGCGCGGCGACGTCGTCGCCGCCTATCGCGACGAGCTCGATGTAAAGCGCGCGCTGGCGATGCGACCCGACATGCCGCTGCGGCTGCGCGCGGCGATTCTCGCCGACGCCCGCGACCTCATCGCCGTCGCGCTGCCCTGGGACAGCGCGCAATTGCTGGCCTGGGTCGATTTCTATCTCGAGAGCGAGATCAAGCCGATCAGCGTCGACGCGCTGCTGGCGCGCGACGCCAAGCCCGCCGCCGAGGGAGCGGCGCGATAGCATCGTTGCCGCGCGACCGCGCGCGGACGATTCGCGCGACGGGCGCGCCGGCGGCGCGGGGCGACAATCGAAAACGGCCGAAGCGCCGCGCAAACGACGCGCTGCATGCGACGGTCGGCGACGATCGCGCGAAAACGGCGCAGCAGTAGCGAAATCTTAAAGGGTCGTTGATAAGATCGCGCCGCGATGAAAGCCGTCGAAGCAAAAGGGCTGGAACGCTGGAAACGTCTCGGCCCCGGCGAGCTCGAGCAGACGTTGCAATTGCATGAGCGTTTCGTCGAGCGCAAGCCCGGCGGCCGCCGCGCGCTGCTGAGCCTGCACGACCTCTCCGATGCCGATCTCATCTGCCGCGAGCTCAGCGACATCGACCTCACGGGCTCGCGGCTCAGCCGCGCGCTGATGATGAGCGCCGTGCTGCGCGGCGCAACGCTCTTCGGCGCCGATCTGCGCATGGCCAATCTCGACGGCGCCGATCTGGCCGGCGCCGACTTGCGCGGCGCCTGCTGCCGCGGCGCAAGGCTCAACAAGGCGATCCTCGCCAAGGCCGATCTGCGCGAGGCCGCGCTCGGCCGTTTCGACGAGCAGCATGCGGTGATACTCGGCGCGCTGCACGAGGCGCGCACGGACCTGACTTCCGTCGAAGCGCGCGGCGCGGATTTCAGCGAAGCGAAGCTCTCCGGCGCGGTCGAAGTGCGCGCCGATTTCACCGATGCGGTTCTGCGCGGCGCCGACCTGCGCGGCGGCGACCTGCGCAACGCCAATTTCACCGGCGCCATGCTCGAGGGCGCCAATCTCGCTCAAGCCAAGCTGTACGGCGCCACCTTCCGCTCGGCGGTGCTGACCGGCGTCGATCTCGGCGGCGCCGATCTCAGCGGCGCCGACCTGCGCGACGCCATCCTCGACCCTTCGGCCGAGGCGATGGAGGAGATGAAAGGCGCCATCCGCACCGAGTATCTCGGCAAATCCGACGACGAGATGACCGCCCTGCTGCGCCAGCACGCGCGCTGGCTCGATACCCAAGGGCGCGAGGGCGAGCGCGCCGTCCTGCCGCGGGTCGACCTTTCCGGCCGCCGGCTCGAGGGCGCTCGGCTGGTGCTGGCGATCGTCAAGGGCGCGCGGCTGCGGCGGGTCTCGCTGGTTCGCGCGCAATTGGCCATGGGCGACTTCTCCGGCGCCGATCTGCGCGGCGCGGATCTGCGCGAGGCCGATCTGCGCGGCGCCGTGTTCCAGCGGGCGCATTTCAACGAGGCCAATTTGGCGGGCGCGCAACTCGGGCCGCTGCGCGACGTCGGCGAAAGCCGCCGCGAGCTGCCGTCCAATTTCGAGCGCGCCAAATTCGCCGGCGCCAATCTCGCCAATGCCGATCTGCGCGGCGCCAACCTCGCCGGCGCCGATTTCTCCCACGCCAATCTGGCGAACGCCGGGCTGGACGATGCCAAGCTCGACGACGCCACCTTTTACGGCGCCCATCTTCATGGCGCGCGCCTGGACGGCGCCAGCCGCGAGCGGGCGGCCGGCTTGCCTTGACGAGAGGAAAGGCCTGACGCTGTTCTCAGGGCATGAGAACTGATGCTACCCCGTATAATACTTTAGAGTGCCTACCCCCGTCCGCCGAAATAACGATTTCTTCATAAAATCTCACTTACTTGTTGTGCCACCTACCGCGACCGCCGCGGAGAGGGAGGGCACCTATGTTCGGCAATCTCAAGATATCTCACAAGCTTCAGGTGATGGTCGCCGTTGCCGTCCTCGGCATTGTCACCGTGGCATGTCTCGGCCTGTGGACGCTGCGCAACAACGTCTTGGAAGACCGCAAGTCCAAGGTGCGCGATCTCGTGCTCGTCGTTCGCCAGATGGTCGAGCTCGATCATCAGCAGGCCATCAAGGCCGGCATGAACGAAGAGGACGCCAAGGAGCGGGCCAAGGACATCGTGCGCCACCTGCGGTTCAACGGCACCGATTATTTCTTCGCTCTCGGAACCGACGGTCTGATGGCCGCCCATGGCGACGCGAGGGTGGAAGGCAAGAATCTGTGGAATTCGCAGGACAGCGACGGCATCTATTTTGCCCGCGACCTCATCAACCACGCCACGGAGGCCGGCGGCTTCAGCGCCTATCGCTACCCCCGCGCCGGCAGCGACAAGCCGCTGCCCAAAGTCGCCTTCACCGTCAGCTACGAGCCTTATAAATGGTCGATCGGCTCCGGCGTCTATCTCGACGACGTCGACGCTATTTTCTGGTCGGAGGCGCAACGGGTCGGCGCGCTCGGCGTGCTGATCCTGGCGCTGGTCATCACCGGCTCGGTCCTGCTGGGCCGCTCCATCGCCCGGCCGCTCACGGTGATGACCGGAGCGATGCATCGGCTGACCGAGGGCGACATGACGATTTCCACGCCTTACACCGGGCGCCGCGACGAGGTCGGCAAGCTGGCGAAATCGCTGGAGGTCTTCCGCGACCACGCGGTGCGCCTGGAAGCGGCGGAAGAGGAGCGTCGTGCCGCCGAAACGCGCGATGCTGAACAGCGCGCCGCGGGCGAGCGCCGCCAGGCGGCGCTGCACTTCGCCGACGAGTTCGAGGCGCGCGTCAAGGCGGTGGTGGAGGCGGTCTCCGCCAGCTCGAGCGATCTGCGCGGCCTCGCCGAAAGCATGCGCGGGACCGCGGAGGATACGAGCCAGCGCGCCGTCGTCGTCGCCGGCGCGTCCGAACAGGCTTCCGCCAACGTGCGCACCGTCGCCACCGCGTCGGAGGAGCTCACCGCCTCGGTGAGCGAGATCGCGCGACAAGTGTCGCACGCCTCCGGCATCGCGCACCGCGCCGTCGGCGAGACGCGCAAGACCGATGAAATGATCAAGGCGCTGGCCGATGCCGCGACCAGGATCGGCGAGGTGGTGCAGCTCATCAACGACATCGCCAGCCAGACCAACCTGCTCGCGCTCAACGCCACGATCGAGGCGGCGCGCGCCGGCGAGGCCGGCAAGGGCTTCGCCGTGGTCGCCAGCGAGGTCAAGGCGCTCGCCAATCAGACCGCGAAGGCGACCGAGGAGATTGCCGGTCAGGTCACGGCAATCCAGAACGAGACCAACGCCGCGGTGGCGGCGATGAGCGGCATCGGCGGCACCATCGGCGAGATCAACGAAATCTCGGCCTCGATCGCCTCGGCCGTCGAGGAGCAAGGCGCCGCGACGCGCGAGATCACCCGCAACACCCAGGAAGCCGCGAAGGGCACCGGCCAGGTCACGTCCAACATCGCCAGCGTCAGCGACAGCGCCAGCAAGACCGGCACGCTGGCGGCGAGCGTGCTGTCCAAGGCGACGGAGCTTGGCACCCAGGCGGATCGGCTGCACACCGAGGTCGAGAAGTTCCTGCGCGGAATCCGGGCGGCGTAGGCAAGGATCAGGAGCCAGGGATCAGGAATGGGTTCATCTGATCCCTGATACCTGATCCCTGCTTCCCGAGCCAAGCCCGACGGTGCGGCCGGGAAAACCGGCGGCGTCGAAATAGCGCGTCGACCCCACAAGCTGCTCTTCCACCACCGTCTGCAAGCCGTTGGCCGCGCGCGCCGAAACGATGCGGCGCGCGGTCACCGGCGGCAGCGTGCCGCCCGGCATCGCCTCGGCGATGACGCGGCCCAGGAGCTTGCCCTTGGCCTTGATGTCGAGGCGCAGCAGGTAGGCGAGCGTCTTGCCGATATCGGCGTTGCTCACCGGCGCGGGATCGGCGAAGCCGGCTTTGAAATCGGGGCCGCTCGCCGCCATGAAGTTCATGGTCTCGGCGCGCGAGAAGCTGCCATGCATGCCTTGGCCCTGTTGCAGCCCGGTATCGGCGATCTCCACGGTGCAGCGCAGCGGCGCCTCGCAGCCGGTGGCGAAGCTGCGGAAGTTCACGGCGATCGCCGGCATCGGGGTCAGCGCCGAGCCTTTGAGATTGATCGTGGCGAGCGGCAAAGTGCCGGCAAAGCGGCCGAGCGCCGGGTCGACGAAGAGGCCGCTGACGTAATCCTCGGCCAGCAGCGCCGCGACGACGCTCCGGGCGAGCGCCTTGTTCCCGCTTGGGAGATAGACGAGATCGGAGCCGCCATTGGCCGCCACCACCACCACCGGATGGGTGGGATCGGTGCCGATAAGGCCGTTGCTGATCTTGCCGTGCTGGCCGGGCGCAAGGCGCGCGTTGTGGTCGTCGGGGTCCCACAGCGGCAGGCCCAGTGCCGCCGCCAGGTCGATGGCGAGAAAGCCCGGCGGCAGCATGCCGGCCGGCACGTCGGCGTAATGCGCGCGGGCGGCGGCGCTGGTCTTGCTTTCCTTGGCGATGGTGGCGAAGCCGTGATCGGCGGCGACGATGATGTCGGTGGTCTCGGCGAGGCCCTGCGCCGCGAGCCCCGCTTCGAGCTTGGCGAGATCGTCGTCGGCATTGCGGATCGCGGCGAGCGAGGTCGGGCCGTTGATGCCGGGAGTGAGCCGGCCGAGACTGTCGCCCTGGAAGTGCTGCGTGCCATCGGGATCGCGCGACCAGAACACCATCACGAACGGCTGCCCCCGCGCCTTGAGCAGCGGCAGCACCACCTTCGTCGCGACATCGGCGAACCAGTTCTGCTGCTCGACATTGGCTTGCTTGGTGCCGGGCGTCGTCGCGTCGCCGGGACGGCCGTTCTCGCCGCGCGGGGGCGCTGCGAGCGGCAAGCCCGCGGCCTGGAGCGCGTCGATCACCGCCGGCGCCAGCGGGATGCCGCGAGGGCTGCCGGTGGCGTCATCGACAACGATGGTGGGCGCGCCGCTGCGGTCGGTGTGATCGAAGATCAGCGTCGGGCCGAGCTTGCCGATGGCGGCGGTGCCGAAGCCCTTGTCCCGTGCCGCCTTGAGCACCGTCGTCTCGTCGAGATAGTCCCCGGCGTAATGCTCGTCGACGTCGCCGAGCACCGGGTCGCTTTCCATGAAGGGGGTCAAGCTGCCGCCGGCGCTGGGCACGGGGAAGCCGGGATAGATGGTGTTGCCGTACTCGCCGGTATCGCCGAGGTAATGGCCGGTGGCCATGGCCGAGGCGTTGGGGGTGGTGAAGGTCGGGAAGAGCGCGTGCGGATTGGTGAAGTTGACGCCGCGCTCGCGCAGCGCCGCCATGGCCGGCGCCGTCTCGGGGCTCACCATGACCGCGCGCAGCCCGTCGGGGACGAAGAGGATGACGTTGTGCGGCGGATCGGCTGCCGCTTCCGAGGCGGCGCCGGCAAGGCCGATGACAAGCAGCACCAGCGCGACCAGGGCAACGCGCATCGTCACCTCCATAAAGCTTTGCGCCGGACCCTAGCAAATACTGTTGGACGGATTTGTTACAGCGATGCCCCTGCACGCCGCAGCCTGGCGTTAACCAAACCCTCTGAGCATACGCTGGCAGGCTGCCAAGGGGGGATCATGAAGACCGTGCAGACCAATCTGCGCGTCGCCGAAAGCGACCGGCACCTTGTCGTTCGGGTGGCGCAGAAGCTGCGCAGCGATAGCGATTTCTGCGCGCGGCTCGCCGCCTTGCTCGCGGATCGGCCGGATGCCCTCCTGGACGATCGGATCAAGACGCTCGAGCAGCAGGTTCGCTGGCTGCTGTCGGGCGCTGTCGTGGTGCCGCGCGCCGCCGCCGGCGTGACGCGGCCGGCAGCGAGCCTGCCCAAGATGCCGCCGCCCGGCCTCGCGCCGCGCCGCCTCTCCGCCGGCGCCGATGAGGCCGCCCCTGCCCGGCGCCGTCCCGCTGTGCTAGGAGCGTCATCCTCCACGAAAGGGTGGCTCGGTGTCGCCGGTCCTGCGTCTTCTCTATCGCCTTTACGAGGCGCGGTTGCGCCGCCAAGTCGCGGGACGTTCGATGCCGCGCCATGTCGGCATCATCCTCGACGGCAACCGGCGGCATGGCCGCGCCCACGGCATCGTCAAGCCCCGGGCGATGTATCGCCTCGGCGCCGAGAAGCTCGACGACATCCTCGATTGGTGCGCCGAGCTGTCGATCCCCGCCGTCACTCTCTGGGTCTTCTCGCCCGACAATTTCCGCCGGCCGCCCTCGGAGGTCTCCGGCATCCTTGCCGCCATCGAGACCAAGCTTGCGACGCTCGCGCACGACCCCTTGATCCACCGCCGCCGCGTGCGGGTGAAGGCGATCGGCCGGTTGCCGCTGCTGCCGGACTCGCTGTTGGCGACCATCGCCGAAGCCGAGCGCGCCACGGCGGGATATGACGGCATGGATCTCAACATCGCCGTCGCCTATGGCGGCCGCCAGGAGATCGCCGATGCGGTGCAGCAGCTCCTGCGCGACGCCGCGGGGCAAGGCAAAAGCCTCGGCGAGGCCGTCGCCGCGGTCACGCCCGATGCCATCGGGCGCCACCTCTATACCGCCGGCCTGCCGGATCCCGACCTCATCATCCGCACCAGCGGCGAGATCCGGCTCTCCGGCTTCCTGCTGTGGCAGAGCGCGCACAGCGAGTACTACTTCACCGACGTGTTCTGGCCCGCTTTCCGCAAGCTCGACTTCCTGCGCGCCATTCGCAGCTTCCAGGAGCGCCAGCGCCGCTTCGGCGCCTGAGCGCGCTTTCTTCCGCGCCGCGCATCGGGCTTAATTGAGCAGCGAGCGGAGGCGGCAGATGACGGAGAACACGGAAGACGAAGCCTCGGTCAGCGGCCTGGCGCGCGCGCTGACGGCGGGGCACTTCGTCGTCACCGCCGAGCTGGTGCCGCCGGTCTCGACCGATCCCGCCGAGGTGCTGGCCCGCGCCTTGCCGCTGAAGGGCCTGGCCACCGCCGTCAACGTCACCGACGGCGCCGGCGCGCGCCCCCATCTCTCGAGCCTGGTGGCGGCGCGCATCCTGCTCGAGGGCGGCATCGAGCCGATCCTGCAGATGACGTGCCGCGACCGCAATCGGATCGCGCTCGAAAGCGACCTGCTCGGCGCGCTCGCCTCGGGCCTGCGCAACGTTCTGGTGCTGACCGGCGATGATCCCAAGGCCGGCAACCAGCCCGAGACCAAGCCCGTCTTCGATCTCGACAGCCGCGCGCTGCTGGCGCTGGCGCGGCGCATCAGCCGCGAGCGGACGCTGCCGCCGGACCAGCCGATCAAAGGGCCGACGACGCTCTTTCTCGGCGCCAGCGACCTTCCCGTCGATCCGCCGCCCGGCTGGGTCCCGAGCGGGCTGCTGGCCAAAGCCGAGGCCGGCGCGCGCTTCATTCAGACGCAGTTCTGCCTCGATATGGGCGTGGTGCGCCGTTGGGCGGCTCGGCTCGGCGAGCACGGCCTGACCCGGCGGCTCAATTTGCTGATCGGGCTCGCGCCTCTTCCCTCGGCCCGCTCGGCGCGCTGGATGCGCGAGAAGCTCCTCGGCACCATCATTCCCGATGCGGTGATCGCCCGGCTGGAGCAGGCGGCCGACCCGCGGCGCGAGGGCGTGGCGATCTGCGCCGAGCTGTTGCAAGAGCTGGCCACCATCCCCGGCATCGCCGGCGCGCATCTCATGGCGCCGCAGAACCCGGCGGCGATCCCCGCGGTGATCGCCGCCGCGGGCCCTCTGCCGCGCTGAGAGACCGTCGCGTCAGGCCGATGCCGTCGGCCAAAGCGGCGTGGGCGAGGCGGCGGCGCCGGCTCCGGCATCCTTCTCCCAGCCGATCATGCGTCGCAGGAAAGCGTAGCCGAGGGCGGTGAAAGCGGCGCGCTCGCGATTGTCCTTGCCATAGCCATGGCCGCCGGCGGCAGGCTCGTAGAAGAACGCGGCATAGCCCATCGCTTGCAGCTTCGCCGCCATCTTGCGCGCATGGCCGGGATGGACGCGATCGTCGCGGCGGCTGGTGGCGAGGAGGATCGGCGGATAGGCCCGGCCCGGCGCCGCAGCGTGATAGGCGGAGAGGCCGGCGAGGAATTGCCAATCGCGGGGATCGTCGGGATCGCCATATTCGGCGATCCAGCTCGCGCCGGCATGGAGCTTGGCGTAGCGGCGCATGTCGATCAGCGGAATGGTGCAGAACAGCGCGCCGAAGCGTTCGGGATAGCGCGTCAGCATGTTGGTGATGAGGATGCCGCCGTTGGAGCCGCCTTCGGCGGCGATGCGTCCGGGACGCGTCAGGCCGCGCCGCACGAGGTCGGCGGCGACCGCGGCGAAATCGTCGTGCGACAGGCGCTTGCCCGCGCGCCGCCCCGCCTCGTGCCAGGCGGTGCCGTACTCGCCGCCGCCGCGGATGCAGGCGATGACGCTGGTGCCGCCGCGCTCGAGCCAGAGCTTGCCGAGGGCGGAGTTGTAGGCCGGCAGCATCGGGATGGCGAAGCCGCCATAGCCATAGAGATGGACCGGCGCCTCGCCGGTCTCGCCCGGCGGTCCTATCTGGATATAGGGCACCGCGATGCCGTCGCTCGACACCGCTTCATGGCGCGTCACGGCGAGGCCGGCGGGGTCGAAGACCTGCGGCGCGCGTTTCAGCACCTGCGGCGCAGCGCCGGGACGGAGCAGCAAAAGCGCCGGCGGCGTCAGCGGATCCTGCGTGCTGGCGAGCAGCTCGCCGGTCGATTCCTCTTCCTCGACGTCGAGGCTCCAGACCTGCGCCGTGCCGCTTTGCGGCAGCCCGCCGATGCGTGCGCGCGCCCAGCCTTGCGCCGAGGGCGTCAGCCGCTCGAAGACCGGCCGGAGATCGTCGAGCAGCGACAGCACGAGGCTGTCGCCGCACCAGAAGAAATATTGCAGCGCCTGGCGCGGCCCCGGCTCGAACAGCCTCGCGAAGCGGCGCTCGCCGGCGAGAAAGGCGGACAGCGAGATGCCGAGCAGGCTGTCCGGCGCGTGGCGGCTGCCGCCGACCGTCCAGGGCGTGCGCGGCCGCACGACGAGCCAGTCATGGTGCCAGCGGAACCAGGCGTCGGTCGGCAGCTCGAGGCGCCGGCGCGGCCCTTCGCGGTCGCCGATCCAGGCGATGGTATCGAAGAAGCCGGGCTTCTCCACGAACCACAGGCGCTCCTCGGCGGCGCCGCGGTCGAGCCCGGCCGAAGCGCTCATGGAGGCCGCGTCCACGGCGAAAATCACCGGCGCGTCGAGCGGCTCCGTGCCGCGCCGCCAGCGCCGCACGGTGCGCGCATAGCCGGCCTCCGTCGCCATCCCCTCGCCCAGCGCCGAGGCAAGCAGCAGCGTGTCGCGGTCGAGCCACTGGGCGTCGCCTTTGGCTTCCGGCAGGTGGAATCCCCCCGCCACGAAGCCCTGCGCGGCGAGGTCGAACTCGCGCAGCACCACGGCGTCGCCGCCGCCGCGCGACAGGCTGAGGATGGCGTGGTCATGGCTCGCCGGCAGCGTCTCCGCGCCGGCCCAAACCCAATCCTCGCCTTCCGCGCGCGCGAGCGCATCGAGGTCGAGCAGCACCTGCCATTGCGGCTGCTCGCCGGCAAAGCTTTCGAGCGTCGTGGTGCGCCAGAGACCGCGCGGATGGTCCGCATCCTTCCAGAAATTGAACAGGCGCGCGCCGCGCCGGGCGATGCCGGGAATGTTGTCGGGCCGGTCGAAAATGGCAGCCAGCAGGTCGCGGTCGGCGGCAAAGCGCGCATCGCCGAAGCGGCCGAGGCTCGCCCGGTTCTGCGCTTCCACCCAGGCAAGCGCCCGCGCGCCCTCGACCTCCTCGAGCCAGAGATAGGGGTCGTCATCGGGCGCCGCGAGCGTCGGGCGGGGGTCGGCTTCCGGCATGATGGAGTTGTTATCACCGCCGCGCCGCCGCCTGTCCACCCGCCGGCCCGGCCCGCGCGGGGCCGGGCGCGGTCAGGCGGCCCGGATCCGCGACACGAACTGATGCACGTCCTGGCGGAGGCTGTCGGACTGGCTCGCGAGGGCGGCGGCGGCATGCAGTACTTGATGCGCGGCGGAGCCGGTATCGACCGCCGCGCGCATCACGCCGGCGAGGTTCATGGTGGCCTCCTGCGCGCCCGACACCGCTTGCTGCACGGTATGCGTGATCTCCCGGGCGGCCGTCCCCTGTTTCCCGACGGAAGCGGCGATGCCGGAGGCGATCGTGCTGACCTCTTGAATGGTGGCGGCGATGCGGTCGATGGCCGCCACCGTTTGGCCGGTTACTTCGCGCATCCCGGCGATCTGCGCTTCGATGTCCTTGGTCGCCTTGGCGGTCTGGTTGGCCAGCGCCTTGACCTCGCTGGCCACCACGGCGAAGCCCTTGCCGGCTTCGCCGGCGCGCGCCGCCTCGATCGTGGCGTTGAGCGCCAGCAGGTTGGTCTGGGCGGCGATCGTGCCGATGATCTCGATCACCTTGCCGACCTTCGCCGCCGCTTCGGCGAGGCTGCGCACCGTCTCGCTCGTCCCGCGCGCTTCCTCGACGGCCTTGCCGGCGATGTCGGTCGATTGCGCGGCTTGCCTGCCGATGTCGCCGATCGACTGCGACAGCTCGCCCGCCGCGGCGGCGACGGTCTGCACGTGGCTGGTGGTCTGCTCCGAGGCGCCGGCGACCGCGGTCGACTGGCGCGTCGTCTCTTCGGCCGTCGCCGCCATCGCGGTCGCCGTGTCCCGCATCTCGTTCGCCGCGATCGAAAGAGTCTCGACCACGGTCCTTACCGCCGCCTCGAAACCGTCGGCGAGCTGCCGCCGCTCGTCGCGCCGCCGCGCCGAGGCGGAGCGCTGCTCTTCCTGGAGCCGCTGATTCTCAAGCGCGTTCTCCTTGAACACGGCGACCGCCCGCGCCATCTCGCCGATCTCGTCCCGGCCGTCGGCGCCGCCGATCGCGACGCCGGTGTCACCTTCGGCCAGCCGCCGCATGGTCGCGATCATCGCGTTCATCGGCGAGGTGATGCTGCGCCCGATCCACCAGGCGAGGGTCACGCCGAGCAGGATGCAACCGGCGGCGAGGCCGAGCATCAGCATTTGCGACCGCGTCATCTCCGCCTTGGACGCCTCGCGCGCCTGAAGCTGGCCTTTCACCGCCTCGTCGCGGATGCGCTGGGCCGCCTGCAGCATGGTCTGGCCCGCCGGCTGGAGCTGCTTGCCAACGACGTCATCGGCCTTGGCGGCGACCGCCAGGAGCGCGCCGAGGCTTTGCGCATAGGCCGCATAGGGTTTGGCCAGGGCCTCGATCTGCGATTTGACGCCGGCGTCGTCGGCCTGCTCGGCGGCGTCCTTGAGCGTGGAGTCCAGCTTTTTTTCGAGTTCGGCCAGAGGCGGCACAAGCGCGTCGTCTTGCCGGGCGACGTATTTTTCGACCTGGTCCCTGAGCGCTGCGAACTGATCCTGCGCCGCCTCCACGAAGGCGGCGCCGCTCAGCTCGCCCGCCTTCTTCGCGGCGGCGATGGCGGCGGCGATCGCCTGCGCCGCCGCATCGCCGTCCGCGGGCAGCGTTTCGGCGACGAGGTGCCGGCGTTGGCTGTGAAGCTGAACCACGGTGTCGAGCTTTGCGCCATAGGCCGCGACGCTCCCCTCGAGCGCGCTCACCGCCTGCCGCCGCTCGGGCTCGGCGAGCCGGGCGAGAAGCTCGCGGATCTCTGTCGCCAGCCGCTCCTTGGCCGCCGCCGCGCCGCGCGCGTCGACCTCGCTGCCGGTTGCGACGAGCTGATGGGCGCCGCGGTCGAAGTCGCCGATGTCGTTTTCGATCCGCAGGATCTCGGTGGTGATCGCGGTTTCCCGCTCGTAATCGTCGAAACGGTCGAGCACCCAGAGAGAGGCGAGACCGCTCGCGACGCCCATCGCGACCACCAAGACGAGAACGAAGGCGAAGCCGCCGAAGATCCTGGTCGAGATCTTCAGCCGATCGAGGCCGATAGCATCGAGAAACATGACCGGGTGCACCGTTTTTCCAGGGACGCGGGGTTCATCGGCGGCGGTAGCGACCGGCATGAGAGGCAGGTTGCCGCCCGCGCGGCTGTCCCCCCAGCCAGGCGGCTGCACACCCGGGCATGATCGAACCGGGAAAAGGTTTAGCTTCGGTTAGCTTCCCAAGGCGCGTCACAAAGCCGGCTTCAGGATGTGCGCCTGGCGTCGGGCTTGCCGGTGGCCCTTGCACCGTTTCGAGCCGGGCGAGGCGACGGGCAGCAGGTTTTGCGTGCTCTCGGTCCTCGGCAAAACCACAATGCCGGGACAGGCCGCGGATCGAATACCACTTGACATACAGTCGCGATAACGGTGTAGCATAAATCGTAAAGCTATTATTAATTGTCCGGACGGGAGACGGGCCGATCACGCTCTTGCCGGACGGTTCGAGGTTCTCGGATGGATGGCGCAGGGCAAGACCTGCTGGGAGGCCGCGGTCATCATGAAGTGCAGTGAAGCGACCGTGAGCCATCGCCTCGTAGAGCCGTTCCGAAAATTCGACGCCAGGAAGCAAGTCCAGACCGTCTCGCGCGCGCTGAGCCCTGAGGTCTTGGAACGCCGAAGCCGGCCGGCCGCGGCCGGCGGGCGGGCGCGAGGGGCTTTCGAAAGCCCATAAGCGGTTGCCACGCAATACCCGGCCGAGGTGGGGAAATGACATGAGACCAATCATCGGGGTGTCTGCTTCGCGAGTGACCAACGAGGATGTCGACTATGACGCCGCGCGGTGCCGCTATCTCTCCGCCGCTTACGAGCTGGCCGAAGGCCTGCCGGTGATCCTGCCCAATTTCGTGAGAGACGATGAGGCCGCCGCCAATGTGCTGCAGATCCTGGACGGCCTCATCCTTGCCGGCGATCGCCCCGAGGCGGCGGCGGAAAGATCCGGCGCCGTGCCGCGGGCGAACGGCACCCGGCTCGATCCGGCGCGCGATCTGACGGCGCCGTCGCTCCTCCCTTCGGCTCTGGAAGCCGGCATCCCGATTCTCGCGATCGGTCGGGGATTGCACGAGCTGAACCTGTACCTCGGCGGGGATTTGCACGAGGACCTTGCCGCCGAGGGCGGTTTCCTCAGGCACCATGAGGACGAGACGCCCGCGCGCGACGGCCGGCACCATCCGCGCCACGACCTGCACGTCACGGGCGGCCTGCTGCGCGAGATCGCCGGCAGCGACGCGATCACGGTGAACTCGCTTCACCGGCGCGGCTTGCGGACGGTAGCGCCCGGGCTTCAGGTCCAGGGCAAGGCGCCGGACGGACTCGTCGAGGCGGTTTCCGTTCTCGATGCGACCGCGTTTGCGCTCGGCGTCCAATGGCATCCGGAATGGTGCGCTCACGGCGACGAGGTCTCGCGCTCGATCTTCCGCGCCTTCGGCGCCGCCTGCCGCAAGCACCGCTTCCGGTCGCGCGAGCGCATCGAGCCCTTGGGACCGCTGCCCCGCTACCTCAAGGTAAGATAAGGCGGGCTGCGCCCCCTTCGCGCCGAGAGCCCTGCTCGAGGCTGCCGCACAACCTGGCGTTGCCTTCGTAACGAAAAGTCGCCATGATAGGCGGTGCCAACGGACGAGACGCGGGCATCATCGAAGGGGGCGCGGCCATGGCAAGAGCACGAACCAGGCGACCGACGACGCGGTCGGCCAGCAACGCCGTCAAAGATTCATCGCAGAGCCTGCAAGGCTTCGATCTTCTCGACCTCGCGCAATACACGCAGGAGAAGGCCTATTCGGCGACGGCGAGCAAGGACTTCCACCTGTTCTTCGTGGGGCGCGACGACGTCCACGACATCTTGAAATACGTGCTGTCGCGCGTGCGGGTGTCCTTGTACCTGAACATGTTCGGCTATGACGACGAGGAGCTCAACGCCATCCTGATGGCGAAAGTGCTGGATCCGAACGTCACCATGCTGATCACGCTGGACAAGAGTCAGGCCGGCGGCAAGCACGAGAAGGCGTTGCTGGACGCCGATCGACAACACGAACTGGCCGCCTTCAACACCCACTTCGCCATCGGCCAATCTTCGACGCACCAGATCAGCCACACCAAGGGCTTCGTGGCGGACGGCGTGGTGGGCGGCGAGGGATCGGTGAATTGGTCCGCCGCGGGGGAAGGCACCTTCGTCGTCACGGGAACGCCGGGCGGGCGCGGCTACAAGGCGCAGAACAACACCCAGACGATCTTCACCGATGCGGACTCCGTGAAACGCTTCCAGGCGGAGCTGATCGCCGAGCACATGGTGGCGCAAAACCAGCAGGAGCAGATCACGCCCAACGCGCGGCGGCGGCAGCGGCGGCTGCGCGTCGCCAAGGGCTAGCCGGCCCGCGGGACCGCCGGCCGACCGGGTCACGCCGGCGCGAGCGCGGTCCGTCGAGCGGAGGCGGGCGAAGCATCAGGAGGCACGGCAATGCCAGCGACCAAGATCATGCTCATACGCCACGCGGAAAAGCCGAGCGAGGACGGCAAGGTGAAAGGCGTGTCGGCGGCGGGCGCGCCGGACCCCGAAGAGCTTATCGTGCGCGGCTGGCAACGCTCGGGCGCCCTCGTCCGCTTCTTCGCGCCGCGCGATGGCACCTTCGCCGACCGGCGGCTGGCGACGCCCCGCGTCATTTTCGCCTCCGCGGTCGCCAAGCACAGCAACAGCCTGCGGCCGCAGCACACGGTGCTGGAGCTGGCGACGGTATTGAAGCTGAAGCTCGACTTGCGCCATGCCAAGGACGACGAGAAGGCCCTGGTCGCCGATGCCCTCGCCGCGGAAGGGCCGGTGCTGATCGCCTGGGAGCACGAGGCGATTCCCGACATCGCGAACCGCATCCTTGGCAACAGCACGAGTTGCCCGCAGAAATGGCCGGGCGCGCGCTTCGATCTCGTCTGGGTTCTCGATCGCCCCTCCGCCGCGGGCGGCTGGAGCTTCGCCCAGGTGCCGCAACTGCTCCTGTCGGGAGACAGCGCCGAGCCGATCGCGGCGGCATGACCGGGAAGGGCAATCTTAAGCCGCACCCATAATTTTAGCGGCTTGCAATTGGATCTCGTCCCTGAAGCCTCCCGGGCGGGTCGCGTTGTGCTATTCGATATCGAGTCAATTCGCGGGCGCATAGAGGCGATCGAAGCTCTGGTCGCCGATGCCGCCGGAGATTAAGCGGCCATTCCACGCGCGGCCTCGATATCCTGGCCGGCGAGGTCGTCCGCCGGTCGACGCCGTTGTTAAGCGACGCCCTCCCCAGGCGGCCCTCCCGCCGCATCGGCCGTCGAGCCTCAAACCGCCAGGGCCTTCTTCACGCTTTCGCAGAGAGCCGAGATTTCATAAGGCTTGAGCAGGATGGACTTCACGCCGGCCGGCAGGGGTTCGTCCCGCTCCAGATCCGGCGCGCGGCCGGTGCAGACGATGATGGGAAGCCCGGGATTGACGCGCTGGATATGCTCGATCAATTCCAGCCCGGTCATGGTGGGCATCGTTTGATCCGTGATGATCAGGTCGAAAGCCTGAGGCGTCTCCTGGAGGCGGTTGAGCGCCGCCATGGGATCGCTGAAGCGGTCGACCTCGTAGCCGTTCCGGCGGAGAATTTTCGCGGCAAGCTCGGCGAGCAGCGGCTCGTCGTCGATCACCAGAATGCGCGTTTCCGTGCGCATGTCCGCTTCCGACTCCGGCCTGGCCAGGCCAAGCGCCGCCGGCGGAGGCTTCGGCGCGGAGATCCGCTGCTCCGCCTTCGCGGGGGGCAAGAAGATCGTGAAGGCGGTGCCGACGTCCTTTTGGGTGCGCACGTGAATCCCGCCTTGATGGGCGTTGACCAGCGTCAGGACGGAACTCAGGCCGAGCCCCGTGCCTCCCGCGCCCTTCGTGGTGAAGAACGGCTTGAAGATCTCGCGCGCCACCGCCTCCGTCATGCCCTCGCCGTTGTCGACGATGCGAATGCGGCAATAGGGACCCTTCGTCAGGACGCCGACGAAGACGTCGACCGCCCCGTCCGAACCGACTTCGGCGTGCACGCCGTGCCGCCGCGCGGCGGCTTCGGTCATCTGCAGGCGCTGGGCGCGGCTTCCGTCGATATCCACCATGTCGACGCTGACGCCGACGCTTCCCGCCTTGCCCTTGAGCGCGTGGACGGCGTTGACGCAAAGATTGGTGAGGATTTGCTCGATCTGCGTCGCGTTGGCCGAGACGTGGCACGGCGAGTCCGGAACCCGCACCTCCAGCCGCACCGAGGTGGGGAAGAGGACGCGCAGCAGTTGCTCCGCGTCCTTCACGATCTCGCGCATGTCGAGCCGCGCCGTGCTCGGACGCTGCTCCCGGGTGAGCGAATTCAGCGAGGCAACGATGTTGCGTCCCCGCTCGGCGCTGACGATGACCTTGCTGAGCGAGGAGGAGACTTCCGCCATCTCCTTCTCGTCGGAAGGCGCCAGGCGCTGCGTCTCCGAAAGCGTCTTGCTGCCGTGAAGGGCGATCGAGGAAAAGCCGAGGATGACTGCCAGCAGATTGTTGAAATCATGCGCGATGGAGCCCGCGAGCGTGACGATGGCCTGGCTCGTTTCGGCCTGGAGGAGGCGCTGCTGCTGCTCCAGGCGCTCCATCTCCGCCTCGCGCTGCTCGGAAAGGTCGGAAACGACCACCAGGGTGTCGCCCGTGGTGATCGGCGTGCTTTTCAGGCGAAGAGGCTTGTGGTCGGACGATACCACCTCGAGCTCCTTTTCGCCGGCGATCAGCGCCGCGAGCGGGCGCTGATTCGTTCCGAGCGCCGCGCCGATCCGGTCCAGTCCCCAGCTTTGCGCGACGGCATCGTGATTCCCGATCATGACCGACAGGGACCTGTTGGCGAAGCGAAGCCGCCGCCCGCCGTCGAAGACGGCGATCGCCTGGGGAAGGCTGTCGATGATCTCCTGCAGCAGAGCCGTCCGTTTCGCCAGGGCGGATTCTCCGAGCCGCCGGATCTCCGATTCCTTGTTCCGAAGGTCGGTGATATCGGTGGAGACCCGGACGATCTCGCCGTTCGGCAGCCCGACGCTGGTCGGGCGATAGGTGCCGTAGTCGCGCTCGATGTCCTCGGCGCCCGTCCCCAGGCGAAGGAACATCCGCGTGAGCGCGGCGAGATATTCGTCTCGTCGCGCCGGATCCGGCTTGGCGCGGCTCCAGCCCTCGCGGCCGTCGAGCACCGGGACCGGATGATGCGACGCATCCATATAGGCGCCGATGATGTCGCCGGCGTTGACGCCGACCCGGATCAGGTCGGCGATGCAGCGATATTCCCTGCGGAATTCCTCGTTGAAGAGGAGAAGCGTTCGATCGCGCGCGAAAAGCGCGAAGCTGACCGGAAGCGCCAGGACGGCGTTCGACAGCCGCTGCTCGGCGGTTTGGGCGGCCTGCTGGGCCGTGACGAAATCCGTGACGTCCGTCACGGCGATGGCGCGGCCGCCGATGGCCAGGTTTCTGAAGTGAATGCTGACATGCCGCCCGTTGACGAGGCGGGCGCGTAGCTGGCCTTCCGCATGGGCGCGGTAATAATCGGCCAAGAAATCGGCGACCGCTTCCCTCTCGGCCCTTCCGCCGTCGCTCGCGACGACTTCGTCGATCGCCAGGCGGCGAAGCATCGCGCTCTGGCGGGCCGGATCGGCGTCGAGGTCCTCGGCCGGCGGCACCAGGCTGCGCAGCCGCTCGCTTTGGATGACGACGCGCTCGTCGCGGTCGTAATAGGCAAAGCCGATGGGCAAGCCCTCGACGATTTCGTGCAGCCGCTTTTCGGCGAGCGTCGAGCGGCGCTCCGCCTCGCGCAGGGCCGAGACGTCGGTCTGTATGACGATGAGGCGCTTGCCGTCGATCCACCGGAAGCTGCTGTCGATATCCACGCCGTGGGGATAGGTCGCTTCAAAGCGGCCTTCCGGCGCCGATCGCAGCTTTTCCTCGATCTCGCCCGCGAAGGATTCGAGCTCCGCCTGCCGGTCCGCGCGCCCGTCGGCCGCCTCGGAACGCATGACGTCCCGCAGCAAGCCGTGGAGGTCGCGGCCGAGGACGCGGTCCGGGAACGGATGCGGATGCATCCGGTTCATCGCGCTGTTGCGCAGCGTAACCCGGTCGTGCTCGTCGAATATCGTCACCCCCACCGGCATTTCGTCGAGGACGCGCTGCAGCCAGGCGCGCTGCTGCTGGTTTTGCTCCTGGAGGTCCTTCGCCCGGATCGTGGCCTCGCGGAAGACGCCGACCGCGCGCGCCATGAAGCCGATTTCGTCGCGTTGCGCGGCGCCGGGAATGGGCACGGCAAGGTCGCCGCCGGCGAGGCGCGTCATGGTCTCGGTCATGGCGCCCAGCGGCCTGATCACCCTGCCGACGATGACCCATATGCCGAAGGCGACCGCGATGAGGCCGAACACGACGAGCGCGCCCTGGACCGCTCTGCCGACGCGGTCGACGTGGCTTGCGTAAAAATACTGCTCGGACGCCACGCGGAGCTGAAGGTCGACGAGCTCGCCGACCTTCTCCAGGACCGGCTCGATCGACGGATAAAGCTCGCTGATCGCGTAAAGGTCGAGGCCGGCTCGATCGCGGGCCGCGACCAGTCCTTTCAGCTTCGCGACGGACGCATCGGCGATCCGCATGCGCGCTTTCGTCTCGGCGACCAGTTGCTCTTCCTCGGGGGTAAGGTAGGTGGCGAGGTAGGCCGTCCACTGGCGCCCGATTTCCGCCGTCGCCGCGTCCAGGGCCTCGCGGCCGGCGTCCCAGTCCATGCCGCCGCTGCGGATTTTGTGCGCGGCTTCGGCGATGTTCACCGCGTACATGTCCGAGACCGTCTTGAGCTGCTTCAGGCACACGACCCGATCGTCGTGGATCGTCCGCAGCACGTGGTCGTCGAAGCGGAGGCTGATCCAGCCAACCGCGGCGGTGGCCGCCAACGCCGCCGTGAGGACGAACAGGACCGCGAGCAGCTTCGTCTTGATCGTCGCCAACGGCCGGTATGCCGTGGCCCGTTCCGGAGGCAGCGGGCGCATCGCTGAACGACCGGAGGCGGCGGCGCGGTCGGTCATGGGGCGGTCGGCCCCTGCGTCTTGAGGGAATGGCCGATGCGAACCGCGTCGGTGCGATTTCTCGCGCCGATCTTGCGGAAGAGATTCATCAGGTGGCTTTTGACCGTGATCTCGCTGATGCCGAGGTTCTCGCCGATCTGCTTGTTGGACCAGCCCTGCATCAGCTCGTTCAGGACCTGCTGCTCGCGGTCCGTCAGCTCCGCGAGCGTCGATCCCTTCGGGCGGGCCACGGCTTCCGCCTCGCCCCCGCTCATGAGGAATTTTGGAATGTAGCGCTTGCCGGAGGCAAGGGTCTTGATCGCGTCCGCCAGCTCGTCGAGCGGCATGGTTTTGGGCAGGAAGCCCGCGGCGCCGTCGCGCATCACCGCCCGCGCTTCGGCGGGGCTCAGCATGCCGGACATGATCGCGACGGCGGCTCCGTCCGCCACGTCAAGCATCCGGCGCAGACCGCTCAGGCCGTTCATGCCGGGCATCCGCATGTCCAGAATGATCACGTCGAAGTTTCGACCCGCGCCGATCTTGCGGGTGCCGACCGCGGCATGGGCGGATTCGAAATCCTTGAAGGTGCTGACGGAGGCCGCAAGACCGCGCGCCTCGACGACGGTCTTTATCAGCTCGCTGAACAATTCATGGTCGTCGGCAACCAGGATATTCACGTTGCCCTCTAAGGTTGGCAACCAATATCGGGCCCTCGCCCCGCTGCCGTCATACTTTTGCATGATTCCGAGACGCCGAAGGAATGCTTAACGTCAATGGGACGGCACAGATAGTGTACACCGGGCGACGGCGATTATGTACAGAAACGATAAGTTGCTGATCGTTGTCGACGACTCCGAACAAATCAGATTTGCCCTGAGCGAGTTGCTCGCCTCGTCGGGATATTCGGTCATGGCCTTTCCCGGCGGGCTCGAAAGCATCGCCGCGCTGACCGATCTTGCGAAAAGAGGCATCGCTCCGGCGGCGGCGGTGATCGATCTCGTCATGGACGACATACTGGGGTATGAGGTCATCGCGGCGGCGAAAAAGCTGTTCCCGGCTTGCCCCGTCATCGCGATTTCCGGCGGGACGCCGAACGTGGATCCCGAGCTGCCGCTCGACCTTGCCGGACGACGGGGCGCCGATGTCTGCCTGCGCAAGCCTTTCGGCAACGCCGAGCTCATGCTGGCGCTGGGCTCGGCGATCAAGGGACACAGAGCGTGACGGAACGCGCCGGCACCGGCGCCGCGGCGGCCCGTCCGAGCGTCGTTCCGAACCCGATACGCAGCGTTCGCCTCGCCGGCAGGCTGCTGATCCTGGCGGTAATCGTGCTCGGCGCGTGGATGCTCAATCAATCCTACGAGACGGAGCTGGCGGAGGCGTCGCAGTCCCTGGGCAATCAGGCGGCCATTCTCGGCGAGAACGTCGAGCAATTGGTGAGCGCCACGGACATCTTCCTGGCCACCGCCTCGGAGCAGATGGCGTTCGACGCCGGCGGAAGATTGACCAACCTCGACGACATGCAATCCCTGCTCCGGGAATGGAGCCGGAGGCTTCCCCTCCCGGCGGCGTTCGTGTTCGGGTCCGCCGATGGGCGGCGGTTGCTGGACACCCGTCTCGAGCGGGTGCCCGACGGCTCCGACCTCAGCTCGAGGCCGGGATTCCTGTGGGGGCGCGCGGACCGGAGCTTGCGGCTCGGAATCCTGGGGCCGGCTCGTGTCGCCCCCTCAGAGGCGCCCGAAACGATCGTCTTCGTCCGCCGCGTCGAGAGCGGCGATCATCGATTCCTGGGGGTCATTGCCGAAATCGTCAACGCGCGGGACCTCGCGGCTTATTTCGCGCAAATCAAGCCCGGCGCGGCGGAGGCGGTCGCGCTCCTGCACGTGAGCGAGGACGGCGCCGAAGCCACGCCGCTCGCGCGATACCCCTATGACGAAGGATTCCTGAGAGGACCGCCGTTGCGTCAGTTCGATCCTCTCGTCCACTGGCTCGCGAAGACCCCGAGCTATGAAATCGCGAAAACGCGAACGACGGCGGACCGGGCCTATCGCCTGGTGGGATTTTACCGGATCGCGCGCTATGCGCTGGCGGTCAGCGTCGCAAGGGACTGGAAGGACGTCCTTGCTCCCTGGTACGGCCGCGCCTGGCCGATCGGTGCCAGCATGGCGCTGGTCATCGCGTTCATCCTCGCCGTCATGAGCGCTCTTGGCCGCCAGGTCAGGACGCGGATCGAGGTCGAGCGCCGGGCGGCGGCGGCGCTCGCCGAGCGGCGGGCTGCCGAGCTGGAGGCGCAGGCCTCGAAATTGGACGCCTTGGCGCGGTTGTCCGGCGGCGTGGCGCATGAGTTCAACAATCTTCTTCAACCGATCAAAACCCTGAGCGATCTCGGCCGCCATCGCCTGGCCGCGCAGCCCGAAGCGCCGCCGGACCGTTTGAAAGAGTATTTCGAGCGGATTCACGACGCGGCGACGATGGCCTCGGACATCGCCGACCATTTCCTGGTTTTCTGCGGCGCGGACAAGCGCTCCTCGCACCGCCACAGCATCGGCACACAGGTGCATGCGGCGACCGAGCACTTGCGCTTTCTGGTGCCCGACTGGGTGGATCTCGAATGCGAGGCGCCGCTGGGGATCGAGGCCCGCTTCGACGATCTCGGCCTCGCTCAGGTGATGGCCAATCTCTTCAAGAACGCGGTGGAGGCGCTCGAGGCCGGCCCGCAGGCGGGACGGAAGCCGCGGATCGTCGTTGCCGTCTCCCGCTCGGATTCGGGCGATGCGATACTCCGGGTGGCCGATAACGGTCCCGGGATGAGCGAAGCGGTTCGCGCCAGGATTTTCGAGCCGTTTTTCACGACGAAGGCGCCCTCGGGCGGGACCGGGCTCGGCCTCGCGGTGGTTTACGGCATCGTCAATGCCTGGGGCGGCCGGATCGACGTGGAGAGCCGGCCGGGCGGCGGCGCCAGCTTCACGATCACGCTTCCGGCCGCCGAACCGATCGCGGCGGCGCGCGAGGATTTCAAAAACCTCCGTCAATTGCCGGCGGCTTGAGAAAATCCGGCAACGGCGCGCCGGCGGTGCCGCTTGACGGCCGATAAATGCGCGCGAAGCGCGCCGCGCCGCAGACGGTTCATACTTTTGAATGATCGCGACGGCGCGTTGCCGATCTCATACTGCCGTCGCTGCATCGACCGCGGTGAAGCATATTCGTTAGAGAAGGGGCGTCCATGTCGAAGTTCCAAAATCTGAAGATCCGGACGAAGGTGACGGCCGCGTTCGGATTCGTGCTTCTCGTTTGCGTTTTTCTCGGGCTGTTTTCCCTGCAACGGCTGTCGCTGGTGAACGACTCCGCGGCCGACATGCGCGACAATTGGCTGCCGGCGACGCGCGCGCTGGGGGATTATTCCTTCAACACGCTATACTATCGTCTGCGCGGCGCGAACCTCATCATGGCCGACACGCCGGAAGCCCGCGCCAAGGCCCTGAAAGGGGCCGCCGAATTCCAGGCCAAGGCCGAAAAAGTCTGGGCGTTCTATGAGACGACGGTGACCTCGGGCGAAGAGCGCCGGCTCGCCGACCAGATCAAGGCCGCCTGGGCGGATTACGTCGCCGACACCAACAAGTTGGCGGCCATGGTCAATGCCGGCGACCTCAAGGGCGCCGAGGCCCTGTTCATGGGAGACATGTCCGAGATTTTCAACGAGAAGTTCGTCGGCGCTTTGACCAAGGACCTCGAGCTGAACGTCAACGAGGGCAAGAAGGCCGCCGACAGCGGCGAGCAGGCGTATGTCTCGGCGCGGTATTGGATCGTCGGCGCCCTGGTATTCGCCGGCCTGCTGAGCGTGTTCGCCGGCTTCCTCATCGTCGCCACGGTGGCGCGCCCGATCGTGCGCACCACGGGGATCATGGGCAAGCTCGCCGACCACGACCTGTCCGTGACCATCGAAGGCGCCGAGCGCGGCGACGAGATCGGCAACATGGCCAAAGCCGTGCAGGTGTTCAAGGACAACATGATCAAGGGCGACGAGCTGGCGGCGCAGCAAAAGGCCGAGCAGGCGAAGAAGGAAGCGCGCGCCAAGGCGGTCGAAGGCTATATCGGCGCCTTCGACACCTCGGTCTCGAGCGTGCTGGAAATGGTCTCCTCGGCGTCGACCGAGCTGCAGACCACGGCGCAATCGATGTCGAGCACGGCGGAAGAGACCAGCCGCCAGGCGACGGCCGTCGCCGCCGGGTCCGAGCAGGCGGCGACGAACGTGGGGACGGTGGCCACGGCCGCCGAGGAATTGTCGGGCTCGATCGCGGAGATCGGCCGGCAAGTGGCGGAGTCCGCGCGCATCGCCGGCCACGCGGCCGAGCAGGCGAACCAGACCAACGCGCAGATCCAGGGTCTCGCCGCGGCGGCGCAACGGATCGGCGACGTGGTGAAGCTGATCACGGACATCGCCGGCCAGACCAACCTGCTGGCGCTCAACGCCACGATCGAGGCGGCGCGGGCGGGCGAGGCCGGCAAAGGCTTCGCGGTGGTCGCCTCCGAGGTCAAGAGCCTGGCCAACCAGACGGCCAAGGCGACCGAGGAGATCCGCTCGAAGATCACGGAGATGCAAGCCGCGACCGGCACCTCGGTGCAGGCGGTTCAGGGGATCGGCGAGACGATCGCGCAGATCAACGGGATCGCCACCATGATCGCCTCCGCCGTCGACCAGCAGGCGGCGGCGACCAAGGAGATCGCCCGAAACGTGCAGCAGGCGTCGGCGGGCACCAGCGATGTGACCTCCAACATCACGGGCGTGACCAAGGCGGCGGCCGACACGGGCGCGGCCGCAAGCCAAGTGCTGGGCGCTTCCGGCGAGCTGTCCAAGCAGTCCGAGACGCTGCGCTCCCAGGTCGACGATTTCCTCGCCAAGATCCGCGCCGCCTAGGCGGCGCGGAACAGCGGCGCCGGCCTCGATCCCCTCAGAGGCGGGCGCCGCTGACTTGGCCCGGCCTTCGCTCGTTCGACGCTTTTGCCGTGCGGTCTCGCCGCCGCCTTCCCGGGCACCGTCGATTTCACGAATGCCGGCCGCGGACTTGATCCCGCCCTTCTCGCCCGCTAGCGGCGAATGTGCCGTGTCGGCTCGAAGTAGCCGCGATAGGTGGCGTGGAACGACATCAGGCAGTTCAGGAACGCCAGGAATATCAGCGCGTAAACGCGCCAACTCGACGGCTCGAGCGGAGGCCGCCAAAACACGAGGGCCAGGCTGAGGATGCCGAAAAAGACGTTGTTCCGGAGCCACCGCCACTCCTGGGCCCGATCGTCATAGTCGAGCACGCTGCAATTCACCGCGAGGGATATCACCGAGAAGACACCGTCGACGCTCAGGATCAGACAGAACAGCAGGAAGAAGTCCGCGATCGGGCTGCCGGACTTTGCCGTCACATACGAGCTTTGCACGCCGATGACGACGCCCGTCAGGAAGATGCCGATCGCGTCCGGCAGGATCTTCAGATCCTTCGGACTGTCCTCTCGGTACGTCGTGCTCAGATAGAGCCAGTTGGTCAGCAGGAAGCGCGCGCCGACCAGGACGTAGATCGCGAAGATCAATAGATCGTCCAAGGCGAAGCCGTGGCAGCTCTTGTTTGCGGGCAGGCATATCCATTCGACGACATGCGGACCGTTTTCCGCGGTCTTGCCCGGCTCGGCCAGGATCTGGACGGCGTTCGCGAAGCCCAGCGAGATGATGACGAGAACCATCTGCTTGAGGGCATCGGCGACAATGCTGCGGTTGCGATTGCTCTCCGGCCGGGCCGCGCGCCGCGCAGCCTCTGCGTCGCCGTCAGCGACCGCAATTCCATGCCCTGATTGCGTCATCGGCTTCTCCTGCCGTCGTTCCGGCGTGTCTTAATAGGTACGACCCGTTGCGCCCGTCGAATGATTCACCGGCGCGCTTCGCGAAGTCCAGCAGCTTGAGCATACAATGAGGGATCGTCGCCCCCGGCGCGACAACCGACTTTTCAGTTTCCGTTCCGGGATCCGCGTCGATTTACGTCGTTCCGGCGGCGCCGGCGCGGCGTCGTCCTCGCCCTTCGCGCGCGGGCGCGCTTTATGACCTCTTCTATGTCGACGGCTTTGCCTGCGCCGGCGTCAAGCGAGCGGGCACCTTGCTCGATGTCGCCGCGCAGACGATGGAGCTTCTCGACATGGGCCCGCAGCTCGCGGCCGATCTTCTCTTGCGCCGCCTTCGGCAGCCTCGCTGCCTCGGCAACCGCGTCTCTGAATACCCGGTTCACCTCAGCAATACTCTCACGAGGCGGCTTCGATCGCTCGATCTGTCGTTTCCTCGAGGAAAGCGATGACTTGCTGTCGGCTCACCTCGGGGAATCCTTCGAGAAAATCGTCGATCGATTCACCGGCCTCAAGGTAATCGAGCAGCGTCTGCACGGGAACTCTCGTCCCCGAGAATACCGCGGTGCCGCCCATCACGTCCGGGCGGACGGACAGAACAGATGCTCTCATACTCAGTATATTATTCTCCAACTGCTCCGATGTACAACGATCGCCTGCATCACCGCCCGAGCACGTCGCCGCTGAGCAAGATCCGCCGGTAGCCGAGCGCCTCCGCGGCGCGCTCAAACCGGCCATCGGGCGCAACGTCGCACGGGCTCTTATGCCCGTTTGACCGCTCCGCGCGGCTATCGCGACCTTCGCGCGGGAAAATCGGGTTGGGACAAGTTGATACCCCACTGATATTGTCAGGCGATTACGATTTCAGGACATGCCATCGAGATCAAAGTCCTGGTCCAATCGCTCATGAGCGCCGGTCGGTTCCGGCCTTGCGAAGCATGCCCAGAAAGTCTTCCGGCGTCAGGATGGCGACGCCCTCGTAGCTCCCGAGCGAGAGCAGATCCTTGTCTCTCGATACGAGTACGTCGGCGTCTGACGCAATGGCGCAGGCGAGAATCATATCGTCATTGGGATCTCGGACCACTCGGATTTCCGGCACATCCGAGAGTACTTCGGCGGCGAACCGGGCCGGCTCTCGGCAATATTCCACGACGTCTTCATCGGCGTAGCGATAGCGCTTGCGCAAGCGTTTGCCGGTGAGGAGCACCTGGGCAGTCTCTTCCAGAATATCGTCGGAGAGAATGAGCTCGAACGATCCCTCATCCGCCTGGCGTAGAAGATCGTATGACGCTCCGCCCTCGACGGGGTTAAGAAGCGCGCTCACGAGTACGGTGGTGTCCAAGACCACCTTAGGCATGCTTGCGGCGCAGCGCTTTGACCTCCTTGGCGATGGCTTCTTCCTTCGTCCGGCTGTCCTCGTGAGCTCTCGGCCTGCGATCCCGGACCCGCGACATCACGTTTTTGATTCCCACCCAGGCGCGCTTTCGTTCGACGACGGAAACCGGTTTCAGGAGCACGCCGCCTTTGACGATGCGGGCCTCGAGAAAATCGCCTTCCTTGACGTTGAGGGCCTGTCGCACCTCCGCGGGAAGGGTGAGCTGCGCTGCTCGGCGCACGCGCATCAGCGCCATTTCCATACGCTCCATCGGTCTGGTCACGTGAATACGAAATTACGCATTTCGTATTTGCATAGTACTCCGACGCGCTGGTCTGTCAAATCCTGCCCGAGAACGTATCAGCCAAGGTCCGAGATCGGGGGACATCCATATCTCTCCATTGTGGCAAGCGCGGCTCCTTTCGAGCACCACATGATCATATTGCGGAAAGCTGGGCAAAGCAGGAACTCGTAAAACGGGGTTCGGAGCAGCTTTTCGATCTCGCCGACGATCACCGCCCGAGCACGTCGCCCCCGAGCAGGATCCGCCGATAGGAAAGCGCCTCCGCCACGTGCAATCGCCGCACGGCGTCGCTGGTGTCGAGGTCGGCGAGCGTGCGCGCCACGCGCAGCACGCGGTGATAGCCGCGGGCCGACAAGCGCAGGCGCTCGGCCGCTTCCATCAGCAGCCGCTTGCCCTCGGCCTCGGGCGCGGCCAGCTCGGCCGAGCCTTCCGCCGCCGGCGGCAGCGCGAGATCGGCCGGCCGCACCGCCGGCACGTCGATGTGCAGGTCGATGCGGTCCAAGAGCGGGCCGGAGATCCGCGACTGGTACTCCTGCGCGCATTTCGACGCCCGGGCTTACGCGAGCCGCGGCCTTGCCGCCCGGCGAGCAGTCTGTGGCCCTCGGCCGGCTTGCCGACCATCTCCGGGTCGCCGGCGATCTTTGGTCGCGTCGAGCCCGTAAGCGTGGTAGCGTTGCAGGAAAGTTTCATGGGCGGTGAGGGATGAGCGGCCGAGATACCATTCTGGCGTGCCTACGACAGGCGTTGCCGGCGCTCTCGCGGCGCTATCCAATCCGATCGTTGGCGATGTTCGGCTCATTTGCCCGAGGGGATGCCGGCGATGCGAGCGATCTCGACATCCTGGTCGAGTTCAGCCGACCGGTGAGCCTCTCCACCTTCCTCGCGCTCGAAGATGAGCTGACGGCGCTCGCCGGCCGCAAGGTGGATTTGGTTTCGCGCCGCGCGCTCAAACCGAATATCGGCCGCAACGTCGCCCGGGATCTCATGCCCGTTTGACCGCCCCGCGCGACTACCGCGAGTTTCGCGCGGGAAAATCGGGGTGGGACAAGTTGACACATGATCCCACTGATGCATGCTGGGTGCCGATTACCGGCGCGATTCGGAGGCTCAATCCTTTGGCGGCGGATCGTCCGGCAGAGCGCGGCGCAAGGAGCCGGAGCTCGGCCAATCGTGCTGGTCCTGTTCTTCGCGCTTGAGGACCTCAAGATAGCGATCCTTTTCCTCCGGCGTAACCTCGCCGCCGGGTCGTGCGGTGTCGGCTGCGACCTGGAACGGATCGGCGTGGTAGAAGTGGAGCTGGGCGTCAGGCTCGGTCTTGTGAAGACGTTCTTGCAGTTCGCCAACCGCCTTCGCCGCCTCGCGGTCCGATATCTTGAAAACGTCCGTCAGCGTCTTTTGCACGCGATTCCAATACTTCCGCATCTCGTCGGGACCCAAATCTCTTGGGTCGCTGATGCTACGGTAGCCCTGCTCGTTGTCTTCGTCGGGTACCATAATTTCCTAGCCTCGTATCATACCACAATAGCACTAGAACAACGTCGAAGTCGCGGGCGGTGTTGCCTCTAGAACGGCATTCCCCAAGCCGGCGACCGCGCGCCGCGTGTGAAAGCTGATCTGGTCGCAATCGGCGATCACGAGTTGCTGCGGCCAAAGGGTAACCGGACCGTAGACGATATCATAGGCCGTCGGGTGCGGCGCTACGCGCTGATGCGGCGGAAAACCATGGCGGCAATCCGTCACCAGGCGCCAGAAGTCGCGGATTGGTCGCACGAAGGCAAGGGCGTCGAGATTCGCGAGCCAGTCGCGGTCAAGGTCAAAGCGAATCACAACGGCGAAGGGATTGAGCCGCTGAGGGGTGCGAAGAACGCGTATATTGGCCCACTGCTTCGCTTGATGGAGCCGTGTCGTGGTATAAAAGCCCTGCCCGAAGTCGGTATAGGGCCGACAGAGCGCCAGGTTGACCACGAACGGCGGTATCGAAACGCCGCGGCCAGCAAGACCGATGGAGTTGCTGTCGGTGCCGTGATAGACCCGCAGCGGCGGATTGGTCCATTGTGGCAAGCGCGGCTCCTTTCGAGCGCCACATGATCATATTGCGGAAAGCTGGGCAAAGCAGGAACTCGTAAAACGGGGTTCGGAGCAGCTTTTCGATCTCGCCGACGATCACCGCCCAAGCACGTCGCCTCCCAGCAGGATCCGCCGATAGGAAAGCGCCTCCGCCACGTGCAACCGCCGCACGGCGTCGCTGGCGTCGAGGTCGGCGAGCGTGCGTGCCACGCGCAGCACGCGGTGATAGCCGCGGGCCGACAAGCGCAGGCGCTCGGCCGCTTCCATCAGCAGCCGCTTGCCCTCGGCCTCGGGCGCGGCCAGCTCGTCGAGGAGCTGTCCGTCCAATTCGGCGTTGGTGCGGATGCGGCGGTCCGCCGGCAGCCGCGCGTAGCGCGCGCCTTGCCGCGCCCGCGCGGCGGCCACGCGCGCGGCCACCTCGGCCGAGCCTTCCGCCGGCGGCGGCAGCGCGAGATCGGCCGGCCGCACCGCCGGCACGTCGATGTGCAGGTCGATGCGGTCGAAGAGCGGGCCGGAAATCCGCGACTGGTACTCCTGCGCGCAGCGCGGCGCCTTGCCGCAGGCGAGCGCGGCGTCGCCCAGATAGCCGCAGCGGCAGGGGTTCATCGCCGCCACCAACTGCACGCGCGCGGGATAGGTCACATGCGCGTGGACGCGCGCGACGCTGGCGCGGCCGCTCTCCAGCGGCTGGCGCAGCGCCTCGAGGCTCGCGCGCTGGAACTCCGGCAGCTCGTCGAGGAAGAGCACGCCCAGATGCGCCAGCGACACCTCGCCGGGCCGGCCGCGCGTGCCGCCGCCGACCAGCGCCGGCAGCGAGGCGGAATGGTGCGGGTCGCGGAACGGCCGCCGGCGCATCAGCTTGCCGTCGCGCAACTGGCCCGCCACGGAATGGATCATGCTGACCTCGAGCGCCTCGGCCGGGTCGAGCGGCGGCAGCAGGCCGGGCAGCCGCGCCGCCAGCATCGACTTGCCCGCCCCCGGCGGGCCGATCATCAGCAGATTGTGGCCGCCGGCCGCCGCCACTTCGAGCGCGCGCTTGGCGGTCTCCTGGCCCTTGATGTCGCGGAGGTCGAGCGGCGAGGCCGGCGCCTCGGCGATGCGCGGCTCGGGACGGCCCAGCACCTGCGTCCCCTTGAAGTGGTTGATCAGCGCCAGCAGGCTCGGCGCCGCCAGCACCTCGATGCCGCCCGCCCAGGCCGCCTCGCCGCCCGAAGCGGCGGGACAGATGATGCCGCGCCCGGAAGCGGCGGCGGCCATCGCCGTCGGCAGCACGCCCGCCACCGGCAGCAACGCGCCGTCGAGCGCCAGCTCGCCCAGCGCCACGTAGCCCTCGAGCTCGTCCCCCGGCAGCACCTCCATCGCCGCCAGCAGCCCCAGCGCGATCGGCAGGTCGAAATGGCTGCCTTCCTTGACGAGGTCGGCCGGGGCGAGGTTCACCGTGACGCGCCGCGGCGGCACGGCAAGGCCGAGGGCGGCGAGCGCGGCGCGCACCCGCTCGCGCGATTCCGCCACCGTCTTGTCGGGCAAGCCCACGACGGTGAAGGCGACCAGCCCGGCGGCGATGGTGACTTGGGCGTCGACCTCGAGCACCTCGATGCCGGAAAACGCCACCGTATGCACCCGCGCGACCACGCCGCCTCCCGCTCAATCCACGGGGCCACTTTAGGGGACCGCCCCCGGCGAAGCCAGGGAGGGCGAAATCGGCGATCACGCCCTTTATAAATGCAGTCTGCTCCAGAAATTGCCAGTCGACATGCCCCTCGCGCCAACTATATCCCGCGCCGCGCGCAAACTATTATTGGTGGCTTTCAAGTAATATTTGCTCTTGTGACGGATTCTCGGGCGCGTCGATTGATAAACTTCTCGGCGTTACATGCGGTGTAGTTGGAGATTCGTGCCAGTATTTCATTCCCGGCGCATTGCTACTTCCTTTCTTCTTCTATTATTGCCGAACACCCGCCGATGCGAGGGGGGTGCAAGCAAGAGGAGAGAAACGATGTACGACAATCCGCGAAGCTTGCTCGATCAGATCACGCTGGTGCATGGCCCGCACGAGCTCTTGGGCCGGCATTTCATGAAGGCCGATGCCGCGGCGCGCGAGTGGGGCCTGCGCCTCAGGCTGCGCAGCGACTTCGACGCGCTGATGGAACTCAACCGCGAGAACCGCGATAGTTGGCCGCCGTTGCCGCCAATATGCGACCCGAAGCACAGCGATCTCCGAAGCGATTCGGCATTCTGGCTCGATGGCCTCGACTATCGCGGCGAGACGGTGGTGACGGAATTCGCTCGGTTCTTCGATTTCAAGAATACCAACGTCGTCGACGAGATACGCTCGCTCAGAGTCTACTACGAGCACCCTGAACCGCATCTTGCCGCTGGAGAGCGCGTCGAGATCGATGCTCCGGCGGCAAAGGTCGTTCGCGGACGAACTATGTACGGTGGCGCAATATGGGTTCGGCCAGATTGGCGCCGTAACGGTCTGACCCGGATCATTTCACACATCTGCGCCGCCTATGGGCACACGCGCTGGAATACTGAATTCACATGGGGATTCATGGAGCCACGGATGCATGCACGCGGCTTATCGCGCGCCTATGGTCCGCATGCGGCGGCCGAAGGATTGCTTGTCCGGCTTCCTTTCCGCGGTGATCTACCGACGGTTTTGCTATGGATGACTACCGAAGCGCTGCTGAAGGATTTGGCTGCCAGCGTCGAAGCAACGATGATCCCGAGTGAGCGATATGCCCATCAAGAGACGGTCGCCGCTCGAGGAGCGCCACGGTAGAATCAGCCGGTCATAACGACCCCGCGCCATGATCTTATCGGAGATGTGGATCGTGGCGCGGATTGACCGAAGCTGAGGACTATCGCTCGCCATAGCCTCGGCATAGGCGGTAGCAGCCCAGGCGCCGTATGCTTGATCATAATGATCGTGTATGTCGTGATCGACCAAGCGTTCGCTTTCACCCGGCTGCCGGCATTCAATCCCGGCGCCGAAATGCGCGAAAACGAGCCGCGACGTTTTCGGACGGCGCCGTACCAGGACCATGCGATCCCGCAGCCGCGATCTGCCAAGCACGCCATCAATATCTTCGGGCATGCGGCCGCGGCAGGTACGCCAAAACTCGACCAGCGGTCGTACCTTCGCGAATTCCCGCCGGTCCAGCGCCGTCAGCTTGCGCTCGACCGCGACCCAGGAATGACACCAGTCGTCGATCCCGCCGGCCATAAGCTGCTCGGCGCTGACGGCAAAGGCCGCGGCGTCGGCGACGATCTCATAGGACCACTCGTCCTCGCGCAGCATGGCCATAATGATGCGCGGAAACTGCCGATCCTTGAGCGCGTAAATCGTGCCGGCCAGGGTCTCGACGCCGAAATGGCCGACATGCATGGCGACGCGGGCGCCGGTCCCGTGCCGCCGGATGTGGATGAAGCCGCAGTCGCGCACGACATGGGCGACCGGGTCCGGATGCGCGCTGAACCGGCCGAAGCGCCGCACGAGGTCCCAGGAATAATCGGTCGAGCTTTGCCCTTTCTCGTCGATCAGGATGCCATCAGCCATGATTTCCCTCCGGCTTTCTGCCCTACGCGCCGCAGCCGCCTGCGGACGGCTCAATCCACCCTACTATATGTTTCTATATGTCTCCGTACTGGCCGCCTTGGCCAAGCGTAGCACGCGCTCGCGCAAATCGCTGTGAATAATCGCGCGGAAACTCATCACCAGCTCGATCTCCATCGGGGTGAGGCCGGCGTCTTGCATCCTCACTTCCGCCGCCACCTCTTCCTTGAACAGGTCGGCCATCGGCAAGTGCAGGAACTTCACCGCCGCGGCGACCTGAACCGCGGAGAGGCGCCGCGTGCCGCTTTCAAACCTCTGCACCATTTGCGCGTTGGTGCCGAGCACGGCGCCAAGCTCTCCCTTGCTGACGCCGGCCATGACGCGCGCGTCGCGCAACCGCCGCCCGACCAGGCGATCGACTTGGTTGACGCGCCGCTTGCCCGTTTGACGTCGCGACGGCCCGCTGCTTCGCGCGGCAACGCTGAAGTTCCTTTCCCGCTTCATGACAAAGGTGCCCTGCCTGATGCCGAGGAAGGCGACATCCTATCGCCTTCTCATTCCGGCTGCTACCAAAAGTGGCGGTAGCATTTTTGTGATCGCGGCGCCCCGGGGCCGGGCGGACGGGCGCAGCGATCAATCACGCGCGCGCTTCGCGGGCAAGCGCGCAACGTGGTCGATGGGCGGGTCAGCGCCCGCTCAGGTTCTGCTCGCTGATGATCTTGGTCAACCGGAGCAGATGCTCGCGCATGTCATCGCTGCGGATGGCGCGGTAATGACGGACCAGTTCGATTTCCTTGGTGGTGAAGCCGGCGGTGTCCGTTGCCGCCTGCTGCTCGGTGTCGTCCTGAAAGAAAAACGACATCGGCACGCCGAGAAACTTCGCCGCCGCAGCCAATCGGCCGGCGGACAGGCGATTCTCGCCGTTCTCGTATTTCTGCACCGCTTGAAAGCTCACGCCGATGGCGTCGCCGACTTCTTCTTGGCTGGCGCCGGCGAGAAGCCGCGCTTGGCGCAAACGGCTGCCGACTGACAGGTCAACTTGATTGGCGCGGCGTTTCCTCGGTTTGCGTCGTTGGGTGTCCGCGGCAGACTCGTTTTTCGACTGCGTCATAATGTAAATCCTCCGTTCCCAGTTTGCGCGGTCGGGCTCGCTTTATGCGGGCGGCGATACCCTAGCCAAGTGTTTGACGCCACTTTCTACCATAAGGGGCGCCATTTCCGGCCAGACAACTTAACCCGGAAGTCGTATGACTTCAATTGGTCATATGCATCGAATGGCTCGGATACGACGATCAGGGAGTGGTTCCGACGGGGCGATTCGACGCCGCACCCGCGAAAACCTCAATCAAACAGCGGTGGCGCACGCTTGCGTATGACGCGCGGCGCAGCCGCGGCGATCTGTCAGGCGCGGGGGCGGGCGCCGCGGGCCGCCAGGCGCGCCTCGATCGCGTCCCAAATCCCCGCTTCGAGTCGGGTGCCGTCGAAGCGGTTGATCTCCTGGATGCCGGTGGGCGAGGTGACGTTGACCTCGGTGAGGTAGTTGCCGATGACGTCGATGCCGACGAAGATCATTCCCTGCTCGCGCAGCGTCTCGCCGATGGCGGCGCAGATCTCGCGCTCGCGCGCCGTGATCGTCGCCTTCATCGGCTGGGCGCCGACATGCAGGTTGGCGCGCGCCTCGCCCGGAGGCGGCACGCGCAGCATGGCGCCGACCGGCTCGCCTTCGATCAGGATGATGCGCTTGTCGCCCTGGCGCACTTCGGGCAGGTAGCGCTGGACGATGATCGGCTCGCGGTAGAGCTGCGTGAAGAGCTCCAGCAGCGCGTTGAGATTGTCGTCCGCGGGCGGGAGATGGAAGACGCCGGCGCCGCCATTGCCGAACAGCGGCTTGAGGATGATCTCGCCGTGCTCGCGGCGGAAGGCGAGGATCTCGTCGCGGTCGGCGGTGATGAGCGTGGGCGGCATCAAGCCGTCGAAATGGGTGGCGAAAAGCTTGTCCGGCGCGTTGCGCACGTGGACGGGATCGTTCACCACCAGCACGTCCTCGCGCACATGCTCCAGCAGATGCGTCGCGGTGATGTAGGACATGTCGAAGGGCGGGTCCTGGCGCATCAGGATCACGTCCACGCCATCGAGGTCCAACTCCTCGAACTCGCCGAACCTGTGATGGTCACCATGGCGGCGAAAGACCTCCAGCTTGCGGCCCTTTGTGTAGAGCCGCCCGTCGCGCAGGGTCAGCGCCGTCGGCAGGTAATGAAACAGCGCATGGCCGCGCACCTGCGCCTCGAGCGCGAGTGCAA
>DASPSJ010000011.1:0-57818 GCA_035623985.1 Allostellaceae bacterium
GAAGCGCTTCGTCGGCAAGAAGCCGCAGACGCGGATCAAGCCGACGCCCTCGGGCCGCCGCGCGTTTGCCGAGCATGTCGCCTATCTCCGCGAGATCCTCGATGGCGGCGGGGTGCGGGCGTAAAGCGATCGCCGCGCGCGCGCCAGCGGCGTCTGGATCATTTGCCGTTCATAACGAATCAGAAGCGCACCTACTGCCCTCTCTGCGCGCAGGGGGGCGGAGCGCGGAGCGTCACTGGACGTGCTGGGCCACATCATGAGCATGAGAGTTGCACGAACCTATATTTTTTTCTAGCATTCAGAGAACGGTTGGGGGCCACTATGGGATTTCGCTTCCGCAAATCATTCAGGCTGCTGCCCGGACTTCGGCTAAACATTGCCAAACGAGGATTCAGCGTATCAGTTGGGCGGCGCGGCCTAACAACGAATTTCGGCAAAAGTGGCACGCGTACGACAATAGGGCTACCCGGTTCGGGCATCTCATATAGCACGTACAAACCCTACTCCTCTGGTGCGAGACCAACGGGCACCAACGGTGGTTATCGCACTCTAGGTACCGCGGTCATTATTATTGTGCTGACACTTGCTGCAATTGCCTTTGCCGCGCTTGTCAAATGAAATGTTTGACTTTCATCGCACGTGAGACCAGGGAGTGCCGAAATGACCACCGATGATCAGCTTCCATTCACTCAGCCAGAGTTCGCGAGTAATCCAGAGCAACGTTGTCCATGCGTGCTCCTCCTGGACACCTCCGGTTCGATGCAAGGGCAGCCGATCGCGGAGCTAAACCAGGGCTTAGTGCAGCTTAAAGACGAACTTATGGCTGACAAAATGGCAATGCTCCGCGTTGAGCTAAGCGTGATTACTTTCGGCCCCGTCCAAGTGCTGAATGATTTCCAGACGCCTGACATTTGGCTGCCGCCTCAATTACACGCAGGCGGTGACACACCAATGGGCGCCGCCATTGAACAAGGACTCAATGTTATCGACCTTCGGAAACAAGTATATCGAAGCAACGGTATGAGCTACTACCGTCCGTGGGTATTTCTGATTACCGATGGTGCGCCGACCGACGCGTGGAAGAACGCGGCCGCCCTAGTGCATGCCGGTGACAACGATCAGCGAAAAACGTTCTCATTTTTCGCGGTGGGAGTTGAGGGCGCTAACTTCGAAATCCTCCAGCAAATCAGCGTGCGTCAACCGCTCAAGCTAAAAGGGCTTCGGTTCCGCGATCTATTCTCTTGGCTTTCGCGGTCGCTCGGGGGCGTGGCTCGATCGACACCGGGCGACGTCGTGCCGATAGAGAATCCTACTATCCCGGGAGGATGGGCCGCGGTGTAATGCCTCACGACTGGAAATATGCTCTCGCTTCGGTAACGGGAACGTCCCACAAAAAAGATTCTCTGCCTTGCCAAGACGCGTGCGGCTGTCGGGTCGTTTGTGGACCAGATGGCAAATCAGTTCTATTGGCGATCGCATCCGATGGGGCCGGAAGCGCAATTCGGTCAGAGGAAGGAGCCCGGCTTACAGTCAATCTCTTTCTGGACTATGCCGAGGAACAGTGCCGCACCCTCGGCATGGCTGCTTTCGATCGCGCGTTCGTCGATCAGTGGATATTAAGCGTAAAGGAAGAAATCGGCCGCTACGCTACAGACTTGCTGTGTACGTCCCGTGAGTTCGCGTGCACGGCCTTGGGCGCCATGGTCGGCGAGGACGAAGCGGTATTTTTCCAGATCGGCGATGGCGCTATTGTAATAGCGGAACACGGTGAAGCCGACGAATACAAGCCTATCTTTATGCCTCAGCATGGCAAATTTGCGAATACTACTAACTTCATCATTCAAGATGACACACCGGAGATTCTCGCATTTGCGAGCATGGCAACGCGTTACGACGAGGTCGCGATCTTCACCGATGGAATTGAACGCCTCGTGCTGAACATTGCAGAACACACGGCCCATGTGCCATTTTTTCGTCCGCTCTTCGAGTGGCTTGCTCGCACCTCCGAGGACAGTACGCAGTCGGCTACAGTGACCAGATACCTCTCATCGGGCGCTATTTGCGACCGAACCGACGACGACAAAACACTGATACTTGCGACACGCCGCGCACGGTCGCAGGGTTGAGCAAGGTGGCGCAGTGGCGACATCGCATCGATCCGACCTGTTTGATCAACGCGGCAAGCTCATCCGGCTCGGGCCAAGGCTTGGGACAGGAGGGGAGGGTAGCGTTTTCGCTCTCGCAGAGGCGCAGGATCGCGCAATAAAGGTATATCATCGGCCGCCCACTGCGAATAAAGTCGCGAAGATTGTTGCGATGACGCGATTAGCTAACCAGAGACTCACAGCCCTGGCTGCGTGGCCGCTTGAGACTGTCCATTCAGCGCCAGCGGGGCCTGTGGTCGGGTTTGCGATGCCAAACGTCAGCGGCCATAAGCCGGTGTTTGAGCTTTACAGTCCCAAATGCCGTCTACAGGAATTTCCCACTGCCGGCTGGCCCTTCCTGATTCGTTGTGCGGCAAATGCAGCACGAGCCTTTCGAGTTATCCATGATGCAGGAAGCATCATAGGTGACGTGAACCACGGCAATCTGCTAATCGCGAGGGACGCAACAGTAAAACTCATTGACTGTGACAGCTTCCAAGTACGAGCGGGTTCTCAGCAGTGGCTTTGTGAAGTTGGGGTGCCAGAATTCCAACCACCCGAGTTGCAAGGCGTAAGCTTTGGTACGGCTGAACGTCGGCCAAATCACGACTATTTTGGCCTGGCGGTCCTCACTTTCCGTCTTCTATTCATGGGTCGCCACCCGTTCATCGGTCAGTTTCTCGGAAAAGGCGACATGCCCGTCGAAAGGGCCGTCAAAGAATACAGATTTGCATATGGCGTGAACGCGGGCGCAATGCAGATGCGACCACCGCCCGGCAGTCTCAGCATGAGCAATATCTCGCCCGCCCTGTCCGCCCTTTTTGAGCGAGCGTTTGCTCGCCAAGGATCGCAGCCCGATGGGCGTCCTGGTCCAAGCGAGTGGATATCCGGACTGGACGAGCTTTCGAACCAGATCAAAATTTGCACCGCCAATCCAGGACACCGGTTCTGGTCCAGTCTCTCGAAATGCCCGTGGTGCGATATAGAAGCCTACGGAGGTTTCGCCTTATTTCCCGTCGTGTTTGTTCCCGCCGGTCGCGAGGGCGCGTTCAACCTCGCGGCACTATGGCAGCGCGTAAGTTCGATACCTGACCCCGGCGCCGCTCCTTCCTTATCGACTGCCTTGTCCGTCAAGACCGTCGCTTCGCCAGCAGCGGCAACGACCAGGAGTTCCCGTCGCAAGCGGTTTGCTGCTGCTGCTGCGTCATTACCAATTATCTATCTTGCTATCGCGCTTACGTTCACGGACATGGCCAATGCGATCGCGTTAGTATTAACCGGCTTGATATTTTACGCGGTAGCGTTTGGTGGCCGCAAAGATGAGATCCGAACGTTTCGCCAACGCGTCGACATCGCGCGTCAGCATTGGCATCAAATCGAACAACGGTGGGAGCTCGAGGGGGGTAATAAGGCGTTCGCCCACGAACGCTCCGAGCTCGAGCGAACAAAATCCCTCTACGAGAGCTTACCACAGGAACGGATGCGCAGGCTACGCGAGCTGGAAATAAATCGGCACGCTGCACAGAAACGGGCATTCCTAGATAAGTGTTTCCTGGCCGCCGCTCGGATCAAAGGTATCGGGGACGGGAGGAAAGCCGTCCTACTTGCGCACAATATAGAAACCGCAGCCGACATAGAAGAAAACCGAATTCTCGCCATTCCTGGATTCGGAGAGAGTTTGGTAAGCAATCTAATTGATTGGAGGCATAAACAGGAGGCTCGGTTCAGGTTCGACCCGAATCGAGGAGTAGATCCCAACGATAAAATGAAAGTCGAGCAGGAATTTATGCGGCAAAAGGCGCAGCTTGAGCAATCGCTGACGCAAGGAGCTAATCAGCTTTCAGCAGTTGCCCAGCAGATACGCAACCGAAGAGCCGTGATTAAAGCCGAAGCCGACCGCCTGCGCAAAGAGCTGGCTCAGGCTGAAGCTGACTCGGTCGTCGTTGAGTCTCCTGGCTCTGCGCCTTTCGCGTTCGCAAGCGCGCTGGCCGTGGCGATTATGCTGTTTATTCTGAAGCAACCACATAGCCCGACGAGCATTCCTCCCCCCGTCGCGCGGGATTTTTCCCGGGTGCAAAAGCAAGACACACCCCCGCCGTCGCCTGCTGCGTCCGAACAGCCGAGTGCGCCCACTGGGTCGCATCAGGATGCACCCAAGCTACCCGCTGCTGCACCTGAACAGTCGAGGGCGTTCACTGGGCAACCGCGTGAAACACCGCCCTTGTTATCTCATCCAACGAAGATGACAGAGTCAACTCAGCTTGGCGGTGGCCCTAGTTCAACTGTACCAGCTTTAGAGCAGGATCAAGGGCTGCCGTACCCACAACGGCTAGCTAAGCTGTTTGACTTATCCGACTGGCCGTTCGTACTCGCAGCCGTGCGGACCGCGGAAAGAATAGAAACGGTGGCGCTCGTGAGCTGGTCAAACCCGAGTAACGGTCATGAGGGGAATGTGCGGCGGGCCGAGAGCAACCTGGACCGTGAGGGGTGTGTCAACTATCGCATTATGCGTCGAATGAACACCAGCACTCGCGTTGACTATCTTCAGACGTGCAACGGGGAGGTTCGCCGATAGAGACTCGCTCAAGTGCTCACATTGACGGCGGCGAGTTCGCAATTCTCTTCCGGTTCACACACCGCCCGAATTATGTCCGAGCAATTTAGCGGCTCTGCTGACGCAAAAGCCTGAAGCTGGAGGCCCTGCAAATTTTTGCAGCGTACCCCCGCGCAGCAGCATTCGCGAGTGTCGCCAGAGTATGCTTTCGACATCCGTGGCGTCTCGGCGGAGGCGCCGCGCGATCTCTTTTCTCGCTCTCAAGGGCATTGCCAGCTCCACCTCACCCGGCCTCTCCGCCCCAAATGGGGCGGAGAGGAGAAGATCATGGCTCTGGGCGAGGGTTCAGCTGCACTGCCGAATTCGGCAGCCATTTTTCGGTTGATTCACGATCAGTATTTTTGATTTGGTCCATCAGACTGCTACGCATAGAAATAATCCTTCCGGGGGTCGGCGTCTGAGTTGCTATCTGTTTGATTATAACAATAAAATGGCTGATTAACGTCAATAACAGCCACGCAGCGGAGGAAACCATGAGGCTCACGCGTCGTCATCTCGCCGCCGTAAGCGCGCTCGCGCTCGCCGCGGCCGGACTGCTGCTCGTCCCCGCGGCCGCCGCCCAATCTGGCGACGAGGCGGCCGTTGCCCAAGCGGTCGAGGCTCTCAGAACGGCGATGCTGGAGGCAGACAAGGCCAAGCTGGAGGCGCTGGTCGCCGACCAGCTAAGCTACGGCCATTCGGGCGGCGTAATCCAGACCAAGACCGAGTTCGTCGACGTGATCGCAGGCAAGAAGACCGTCTACAAGACCATCACCTTGTCGGACTCCGCCATCACGATCGCCGGCGGCAACGCCATCGTGCGGGACGTTTTCTCGACCGAGTTCGAGAGCGACGGCAAGCCCGGCACGGCCAAGATCGGCGAGCTCCAGGTCTGGGCGAAGCAGGACGGCCGATGGAAGCTTCTGGCCCGGCAGGGTTTCCGGATGCCGAGCTGACGGCGAAAGGCCGCGACAATCCGTGCGCGCCCGCATCGATATCGACGAGCAGGAAAATGCTCAGATAGGCGCCAAACGCGCCTATCCAGATGAATTCCTCGCAGCGCCGGCAAGAAAATTTGAATTCAGTGCGCTCCCGCGGGAATACGCGTGCGAAATTCGGCGCACCCCGCGCGCCAGCGGGGAGAGGGAGCGACCGCAAAGCGGTCGCTCCCGTCGCTCGCTTGAGCGACTGGGAGGGTGAAGTGTCTCTTCGTCGCACGATCTTTCTGCCATCGGCACCCTCCTCACCCGCTCGCTGCGCTCGCGCCCGCAACCCGGCCGACCGCTTTGCGGTCGGCCCCGCTTGGGTTCGATCGCGAAGCGATCGACGACAAACCGCGCCTTGCGAAGCGCCGCAATCACTTCCCGCGCGGAGACGGCGGGAACACGCTGGTTCATGCCGGAACAGTGACTTTTCGCACGGTGGGCGGCGCGTCGGCAGGAAGCGGCAGGCCATGGTCGCGGCGGTAGTCGAGGACCAGGCAAATGGCCTCTTTGGCCATTTGAAGCGCTTCCGCCTCCGTCTCTCCTTCGGTCACGACCTCCGGAAGTGCCGGAACGGACACGGTATATCCGCCCTCAGCCTGGGGCTCGAAAACAACCGTATAGTCCAAGGTTGCCGACATCCGAATGATTGCCATACACGTCTTTGCGTTGACAGCATGTGTGAACCCGCGGAATTTGTCGAGGTGCGGGGCACCCCATCATGCGCGGGCTTGACCCGCGCATCGTCTCGCAGCGCGCTCGTCGCAACACGTGCCTCGGTCTCGGCCTTCGGCCGGGGCATGACAAAGGAAGGAAACGATTGTATGTGGGTCGATCCTCGGAAGCGCCGTGTTAGGGCGCGGCCCGGTCTCGATCCGCCGCCGCTCAGTTCCTTCCGAGCCGCCGCTTGAGCTCGGCGAGACATGCGCGGCGATCGGCGCGATAGTCGCCGGCTTCCCACCATTGCTCGAGCTCCGCGAGGACGCGCCCGACCTCCTTGCCCGCCGGCGCGCCCAGCGCGGTAACGTCGCGGCCTTTGAGCGGAAAGACAAGCGGCTGCCATTCGGCGGCAAGGGCGAGAAGCGCCGGCAGGCGGTCGCGCCGGCCGGCCTCGGCGGCGCTCAGCAGCACGAGATCGCGGTAGCGAGCGGCGCCGAGCCGGTAGAGCGCGCGACGCTGCGTCTTGTCGTCGCCGGCGAGATCGACCGGCCAGGGCGGCGCCGCGAGCGCCGCAAGGCGCGCGCGCTGTTCGTTGGAAAGGCGCAGGCGCTCGGCGAGCGCGCCGGGATCGCCGGCGATGAGCGCGCCCAGCCGGCGCAGCGGATCGGGCGCCGGCTCGAGCGGCAGCAGCGCCGCGAGCCGGTCGAGGCGCAGCGCCTCCGGCAGCAGGATTGGGAGGACGGCGTCCTCGACCATCATCTTGAGGCTCGGCAGCGGATCCGGCGCGCCGAGCAGCTTCAGCGTCTCCGCCGCCACGCGCTCGCCCGACAAGCCCGGCAGCAAAGGCGCGAGCGCGCGGCAGGCGGCGCGCGCCGCGGCATCGGCCTCGCCGCGCCCGTAATGCGCGTGGAAGCGGTAGAAGCGCAGCAGGCGCAGCACGTCCTCGCGGATGCGCGTGGCGGGATCGCCAACGAAACGGACGCGGCCGGCGCGCAGATCGGCGAGGCCGCCGACGGGGTCGAAGACGTTGCCCTCGGCGTCAAGGAAGAGCGCGTTCATGGTGAAATCGCGCCGCGCCGCATCGGCCGCCCAATCGGCGGTGAAGGCGACACGGGCATGGCGGCCGTCGGTCTCGACGTCGCGGCGCAAGGTGGTGATCTCGAAATGCCGCGGCGGCGCCACCGCCGTCACCGTGCCGTGGACAAGCCCGGTCGGAACCGCCTTGATCTTCGCCGCCTCGAGCCGGCGCATCACGTCCTCGGGCGGCAACGGCGTGGCGATATCGACGTCGCCGATGGCGCGGCCGAGCAGCGCGTCGCGCACGCAGCCGCCGACGAAGCGGCCGTCGCCGCCCAGCGCCGCCAGCACCGCGCGCGTCGGCGCCGCGCTCATCCAGGGCTGCACGCCGATGCGGTCGACGGGAATGTCGGGGGCGGGCAAGCGAGAGCCGTCAGCGCGCCGCCGGCGCCACGACATGGCCGGGAACGACCTGGCCGTCGATATATTGCGGCGGCACATAGACGCCCAAGGGCGAGCCGCCGATGCGCGTGCCGATGAAATACAGCATCGCCGCGACGAGCGCGAGCCCGATGCCGACGAGCCAAGGCCAGGGCAGGGCGCGCCACTGCGCGGGAGCACCGAGCGGCGCGCGCTGCGCCACCGCCAGCCACAAGAGATAGACCAGCGTCGGCAGCAGCAGCGGCAACACGACGGTGAGCAGGATGCGGATCATCGTCGCCTCACCTTGCCAGCACCTCCGCGAGATTGACCAGCATGCCGGCGGTGGCGCCCCAGATGTAGCGTTGCCGATAGGGCAGCACGTAGAAGGTGCGCCGGCGTCCCCTGATCTCGCGGCTGTGACGCTGGTGGTTTGTCGAATCGAGGATGAAGGAAAGCGGCACTTCGAACACCTCGGCGACCTCGAACGGGTCGAGCTTGACCGGATAAGGCGCGCGCACCAGCCCCACCACCGGCGTCACCTCGAAACCGGTGCTGGTGATATAGGTGTCGAGCCGGCCGATCACCTCGACATGGTCGCGCGGCAGACCGACTTCCTCCTCGGTCTCGCGCAGCGCCGCTTCGACCGAGTCGCGATCGCTCGTTTCCTGCCGCCCCCCCGGAAAGGAGATCTGGCCGGCATGGGCGGCAAGGTGCTGGGTGCGCTGGGTCAGCAGCACGCTCAGCCCCTCGGGCCGCACCACCAGCGGCACCAGCACCGCCGCCGGGGTGAGCGCGGCGGCGGGCGGCGCGCCGCCGGGCACCAGCGAGTGGTCGCCGCGCATCGCCGCGACGGTGGCGGGATCGCTGGCGCGTTGGGCGGCCACGGCATGGGCAAGCCGCCGGCGCACCTCCTCCGCCGTCAAGGCACTCCGTCCAGACGGCCCAGCGGAAAGAACAGGCCCTTGCTCCATACGCCGAACAGGGTCGCGTCGCCGACCCGCTCCTCTTGCCCGAACGCCACAAGTTCATAGAATACCGGCCGATTGAGCCGTGCTTCCAGCCCGTTCCGCACGAGGATGTAAGGGCTGGGCTCGGCCGTGGCAGGATCGTTTACCACACGTAACGGGTGGCCGGCATCGGCCGCCACAGTGTCGTCAACATTGGTGCGGAAGATCAGCTCCTGCTGCTGCCCCTCGCCCCGCCGGTCGACCGCGACCGCGACGAAAGGCGCGTCCTCGACCGTGATGCGACCGCGCTCAACCGGGGTTTGCAGCCAATAGCTGCCGTCGGCCTCGCGTTTCAGCACGGTGCTGAACAAGCGCACAAGGGCGGGGCGGCGGATGGGAGAGCCGCGATAGAACCAGGTTCCGTCCCGCGCGATGGCGAGGTCGAAATGGCCGCAATCAAGGGGTTGGCGAGTCGCTGGCACGGAAGATGCAGGAGAAGACACGCCAAGTTTGGCGGCAAGGAGATCGAGATCCTTTGAAGGCGCCGACTTATCCGTCATGATCTACTCCTAAATGCAGCAAAAGGAGCCGATCTCGTGAGTATCATCGAAAACTTGCCCGAGACTGGCGGCGTCGGCGACCTCGTTGCCGAGATCGATGCTCTGGGTCAACGCCTGGCGCAGGTCCGCGAGCGCATCGGCAGCGTCATCTTCGGCCAGCGCGAGGTGATTGATCAAGCGTTGATCACGCTGCTGGCCGGTGGCCATGCGCTGCTGATCGGCGTTCCCGGCCTGGCCAAGACGCGGCTGGTCGAGACGCTCGGCACCGTGCTGGGGCTCGAAGACAAGCGCATTCAATGCACCCCCGACCTGATGCCGGCGGACATCCTCGGCTCCGAGGTGCTGGAGGAGAGCGAGAGCGGCCGGCGCTCCTTCCGCTTCATCCCGGGGCCGGTGTTCTGTCAGCTCTTGATGGCCGACGAAATCAACCGGGCCAGCCCGCGCACGCAATCGGCGCTGCTCCAGGCGATGCAGGAAGGACGGGTCTCGGTCGCCGGCCAATACCACCCCCTGCCGCGTCCGTTTCATGTGCTGGCGACGCAGAACCCGCTCGAGCAGGAAGGCACCTACCCGCTGCCCGAGGCACAGCTCGACCGTTTCCTGCTGCAGATCGATGTCGGCTACCCCGACCTTGCCGCCGAGCGCGAGATGCTCATCGCCACCACCGGCATCGCCGAGGAGCCGATCGGCACCGTGCTCTCCGGCGAAGAGCTGCTGGCCGCCCAGCGCCTGGTGCGGCGCGTGCCGGTCGGCGAGAGCGTGGTCGAGGCGATCTTGAAGCTGGTGCGCGCCGGCCGGCCGGACGAGACCGACATCGCCGAGGCGAGGCAGCATGTCGCCTGGGGCCCCGGCCCGCGCGCGAGCCAGGCGCTGATGCTCGCCTGCCGCGCGCGCGCGCTGCTCGACGGCAGGCTCGCGCCGTCGATCGACGATGTCGTGGCGCTGGCGCCGCCGGTGCTGCGCCACCGCATGGCGCTGAACTTCGCGGCGCGCGCCGACGGCGTCACCATGGCGCAGCTCATCGACCGCCTCGTGGCGCCGTTCCGCTGATGGCCGCGGCCGCCCTGCAACATCGCGCCGAGCAGCTCGCGGCACGCCTGCCGCCGCTGCTGGTGGCGGCCGAACGCGTCGCCACCACCGTGGCGCAGGGCGTGCACGGACGGCGCCGGGTCGGCACCGGCGAGACCTTCTGGCAGTTCCGGCAATACCAGCCCGGCGATCCCGTGCCGCGCATCGACTGGCGCGAGAGCGCCAAGTCGATGCGGCTCTACATCCGCGAGACCGAGTGGGAAGCGGCGCAGAGCGTCTGGTTGTGGCGCGACAGCTCGGCCTCGATGGATTACGCCTCGGCGGCGGCGGTGCCGACCAAGCGGGCGCGCGCCGATCTCCTGTTGCTGGCCTTGGCGGCCCTGCTGATCCGCGGCGGCGAGCGCGTGGCGCTGCTCGGCACCGGCCTTGCCCCGGCCAATGGCCGCGCCGTGCTCGGTCGCTTGGCGCTGACCTTCGAGCGCCCATCGCCCGGCGCCGGCCTGCCCGACTTCGAGCCGCTGCCGCGCTACGGCCAGCTCGTGCTGATCGGCGATTTCCTGGCGCCGCTCGACCGGATCCAGGCGTTGGTCGGCCGCTTCGCCGCTTCCGGTCTGCGCGGACATTTGCTGCAGGTGCTCGACCCCGCCGAGGAGACTTTGCCCTTTGCCGGCCGCGTGCGCTTCGAGGGAATGGAGCAGGAAGGCTCGCTGCTGATCAGCCGGGTCGAGACCGTGCGCGAGGATTACGCGCTGAAGCTCGCCGAGCATCGCGCCGGGCTTGCCGCCATCGCCCGCGCCACCGGCTGGAGCTTCGGCACCCATCGCACCGACCGGCCGCCACATACCGCGCTGCTGGCGCTCTACGGCACGCTCGCCGAGCCCCGGGGGACATAGGGCATGTGGTCCTTGGGCGCTCTCGCCTTCGCTTCCCCCTGGCTCCTGCTGGGGCTCGCCGTCTTGCCGGTGCTGTGGTGGCTGCTGCGGGTGACGCCGCCGGCGCCCCGGCGCATCCGCTTTCCGGCGCTGCGCCTCTTGCTCGGGCTCACCCCCAAGGAGGAAACGCCGGCGAAAACGCCGCTCTGGCTCATCCTGATGCGCATGGCGCTGATCGCCCTGGTCATTCTGGCGCTGGCCCACCCCTTGCTCAATCCCAGCGCCACGCTCCTCGGCAATGGCCCGCTGGTGCTCGCGGTCGATGACGGCTGGACCGCGGCGCGGCATTGGGACGAGCGTCGCGCCGCGCTCGACCGGCTGCTCGACCAGGCCGAGCGCGAGGGCCGGCGCGTCATTCTTTTCGGCACCGCGCCGCCGCCGGGCGAAACCGCGCCGCCGGCCCTGTCGGTGCTGCGGCCGAGCGACGCCCGCGCCGAGGCCGACAAGCTTGCGCCCGAGCCCTGGCCCGCCGACCGAAAGGCGGCGCTGGAGCGTCTCGCCCGGCTCGGCATCGACGATGCCGGCATCGTCTGGCTGAGCGACGGCATCGAGGACGGCGCGGGTCGGGAATTCGCCGCGGGGCTGCGGCGCTTCGGCAGCCTGCGCATGCTCGCCGACGGCGCGAGCGAGCTGCCGCGCCTGCTGGCGCCGGCGGACACCGACGACAAGGATTTGACCGCCACGGTGCGCCGCGCCGACGCCACCGCGCCGGAACGTCTCTTCGTGCGCGCCATCGGCGATGATGGGCGCCTGCTGGCGCGCCAGGAAATCGCGATGGCGCCGGGCGTCGATCGCAGCGTGGCGCATCTCGCGCTCCCCAGCGAGCTCAGGAACCGGGCGGCGGCCATCGCCATCGAAGGCGAGGCATCGGCCGGCGCGGTGCTGCTCCTTGACGAGCGCTGGCGCCGCCGCCCGGTCGGCGTCGTCGCCGGCCAGCGCGGCTCTACGGCGCAACCGCTGCTGAGCGGCGCCTATTACCTCGAACGCGCGTTGTCGCCGTTCAGCGAGGTGCGGCGCGGCGACGTCCCGACGCTGCTCAAGGGCGACATCGCCGTGCTCGCCTTTCCCGACGTGCCGCCCGCGGGCACCGAAGAGAAAGCGGCGCTGGTTACATGGATGCGAGAGGGCGGCGTGGTGATTCGCTTCGCCGGCCCGCATCTTGCCGAGCAGCCGGAGGACGACCTGTTGCCGGTGACGCTGCGGCGCGGCGGGCGCACGCTCGGCGGCGCGCTGTCCTGGGAGAAGCCGGCGAAGCTCGCGCCCTTTGCCGCCGACAGTCCCTTTGCCGGCCTCGATATTCCCGCGGATGTCACCGTCTCGCGCCAGGTCCTGGCCGAACCCACCATCGATCTCGGCGGCAAGACCTGGGCGCGGCTCACCGACGGCACGCCGCTGGTCACCGCCGAGAAACGCGGCAAGGGCTGGCTGGTGCTGGTGCACACCACCGCCGATCCCGAATGGTCGAACCTCGCCATCTCCGGGCTCTTCGTCGACTTGCTCCGCCGCGTCGTGGCGCTGAGCCAGGGCATCGCCGGCAACACCGACATGGCGCTGCCGCCGGTGGAGACGCTGGACGGCTTCGGCCGGTTGCAGCGCGCGCCTTCGAGCGCCGCCACCGTCGCCGCCGGCGCCTTTGCCGGCACCCGCGCCTCGCCCGCCCATCCGCCGGGCTTCTACGGCACTCCCGATCAGCGTCGCGCGCTCAATCTCGCCGGCGCGGTCACGCGCTTCGCCGTCCTGGGCGAGCTGCCGGCAGGCACCGCGCGCGAGACCTATGCGCGGAGCAACGAGATCGATTTCCGCCCGTGGCTGCTGGGCGCGGCAATGGCGCTGGCGCTCATCGACCTCGTCATCGCCTATGCGTTGCGCGGCTTTCTGCCGCGCCTGCCGCGCCTGCGCCGGCAGGGCGCAAGCCTGGGCGCGGCGCTGCTGGCAGCGAGCTTGGTCGCGGCACCGGTGCATGCCGAGGCGGATGACAGCTTCACCATCCAGGCAACGAGCGAGCTGCACCTCGCCTATGTGCGCACCGGCATCGCGGATATCGACGAGGAATCGCGCGCCGGGCTGGCGGGGCTCAGCGAGATCCTCAACCGCCGCACCGCCGTCGAGGCGGCGGCGCCGATGGCGGTCGACATCGAGCAGGACGAACTGATCTTCTTTCCGCTGCTCTATTGGCCGGTGGCGGACGGACAGCAGCTACCTTCCGCCAAAGCGATCGAACGTCTCAACCGCTATCTCGCCACCGGCGGCACCATTCTCTTCGACACCCGCGACCAGGGCGAGCGCACGGCGTTTTCCGGCGCGGCGATGCAGCAACGGCTGCGCCGCCTCGCCGCCGGCCTCAACATCCCGCCGCTGGTGCCGGCGCCGCCCGACCACGTGCTGACCAAGTCCTTCTATCTTATGCAGGAGTTCCCCGGCCGCTGGTCCGGCGGCACGCTCTGGGTCGAGCCGGTCGAGGACCAGGTCAATGACGGCGTCGCCAGCATCATCGTCGGCGGCGAGGATTGGGCCGGTGCCTGGGCGATGGATGAGCGCGGCCAGCCGCTCTATCCGGTCGTGCCCGGCGGCGAGCCGCAGCGCGAGCAGGCCTATCGCTTCGGGATCAACCTCGTGATGTACGCGCTCACCGGCAATTACAAGACGGACCAGGTGCATGTGCCGGCGATCCTGGAAAGGCTCGGCCAATGACCATCGCCGGCTACAGCATCGCGACATCGCCGCTGCTGCCTTGGGCGGCGATCATCGCCTTCGCCGCCGCCGCCGCGCTCCTGCTCGCCTTCGGCGCATGGCGCCGCGCTCGCGGGCTCACCTGGCGTCTGCTGGCGCTGGCGCTGCTGCTGCTCGTGCTGGCGAACCCCTCGCTGGTCGAGGAGCAGCGCCAGCCGCAGCACGACGTTGCCGTGGTCGTGGTCGACGACAGCCCGAGCATGCGCATCGGCGACCGCCGGCGCTACGCCGACGAGGCGTTGCAGCACGTGACCGGCCGCCTGGAGCAGTTCCACGATCTCGATCTGCGCGTCGTGCATGCCGGCGCGCCTGATGCCGGCTCGGTGCTCGCCGATAACGGCACGCAGCTCTATACCGCGCTCACCCACGCCCTTGCCGACGTGCCGCGCCAGCGCGTCGCCGGCGCCGTGATGATCACCGACGGCGAGGTGCACGACGTGCCGCCGGCCGACCGGCTGGCGCTGTCGGCGCCGCTTCACGTGCTGCTGACGGGACGGCCGGGCGAGGCGGACCGGCGCCTCGTCGTCAAGGACGCGCCGAGCTTCGGCCTGGTGGGCAAGGAGCTGCAGCTCACGGTGCGCATCGAGGATCTCGGCGATGCGGCGCAAGGGGGGCAGCAGGCGCGGCTCACCTTGCGCAAGGACGGCGGGCCGCCGACGACGCGGCTGGTACCGGTGGGACGCGACGTGCCGCTGAGCGTCGCCATCGATCACGGCGGCCCCAACGTCGTCGAGCTCGAGGTCGAGGCCGGACCGCACGAGCTTACCCTCGACAACAACCGCGCCGCGCTCATCATCAACGGCGTGCGCGACCGCTTGAAGGTGCTGCTGGTGAGCGGCGAGCCGCATCAGGGCGAGCGTACCTGGCGCAACATCCTGAAATCCGATCCGTCGGTCGACCTTATCCACTTCACCATTCTGCGCCCGCCGGAAAAGCAGGACGGCACGCCGATCCGCGAACTCTCGCTGATCGCCTTTCCGATCCGCGAGCTGTTCGACGTCAAGATCGACGAATTCGACCTCATCATCTTCGACCGCTACCGCCGCCGCACGATTCTGCCCGCCGTCTATCTCGAGAACATCGCGCGCTACGTCCGCAAGGGCGGCGCGTTGCTCGAAGCGGCGGGTCCGACCTTCGGCACGCCGCTGAGCCTCTACCGCACCCCCCTCGGCATGGTGTTGCCGGCGGAACCCACCGGCAACGTCTTCGAGGAGGGCTTCCTGCCGCGCGTCACCGATGTCGGTCATCGTCATCCCGTGACCGCGGGCCTCCCCGGCGATTCCGCCGACGGCAAGACGCCGCCGACATGGGGCCGCTGGTTCCGCCACGTCGAGGCCGAGCCGCATCGCGGCGTCAACGTCATGAGCGGCTTTCAGGACAGGCCGCTGCTGGTGCTCGACCGCGAGGGCGACGGGCGCGTGGCGCAGCTCCTCTCCGACGAGCTCTGGCTGTGGACGCGGGGCTTCGAGGGCGGCGGGCCACAGGCCGAATTGCTGCGCCGCGTCGTCTATTGGCTGATGAAGGAGCCGGATCTCGAGGAGAACGATCTGCGCGCCGTGGTCGAAGGCAACCGGCTGGTGGTGACGCGCCAGTCGCTCGAGCCGGACGACCGGCCGGTGCAGGTCACCGGCCCCGGCGGCCGGCTCGAGACGCTGAACCTCGTCCCGACCCATGCCGGGCAAAGCAGCGGCAGCCTGCCGATCGCCGAGAGCGGCCTCTACCGCGTCAGCGACGGAACGCGCACCGCGCTGGCCGCCGCCGGCGCCTTGAACCCCATCGAGCTTGCCGATGTCCGCACCACCGACGCGAAGCTGAAGCCGGCGGCGCAAGCGACCGGCGGCGGCATCTATTGGGTGGGTCCGGGCGCCTTGCCGGATGTGCGCCGCGTCGATCCCGACCGCACCAGCGCCGGACGCTCCTGGATGGGCTTCCGCGCCAATGGCGACTACATCGTCACCGGGGTCAAGGAGATCCCGCTGTTGCCGGGCCTTCTCGCGCTGCTGCTGGCGCTCGGCACCTTTGTCGCCGCTTGGCGGCGCGAGGGACGGTAGAACCGACCATCGTAGATCCGCGCTTCTGTCGGCGCGTCGGGCCCGCGCCTATGCGAGCCGCCAGACGGTGACCGGATCGGCGTAGCCGCGCACCGTGACGGGGCCGAGCGAATGCGCCTCGCCCAGGGCGTCGCCCGCGGCGGCGCGCACCGCGTCGGAGACGAGGAGCTCGGAGCCCATCTCCTTGTTGAGGCTTTCGAGCCGCGCGGCGAGGTTCACGGTGTCGCCGATGACCGTGTATTCCTTGCGGCGCGGCGAGCCCACGGTTCCGGCCACCGTCTCGCCGAGATGGATGCCGATGCCGATGCGGATCGGCCAGGGGCTGCCGGTATTGTCCGCGGCGAGCGCGCGCAGCATCTCGCGCGCCGCGGCGACGGCGTTTGCCGCCGCCCTCTGATCCTCGAGCGGCGCGCCGAAGATGGCGAGCAGGCCGTCGCCCAGGAACTTGTTCACGATGCCATGGTGCCGGTCGACGATTTCGACCAGGATCGCGAAGACGTCGTCGAGGCGGGCGACCACCTCGGCCGGCCTGCGGCCGCGCGCCGCCGCGGTGAAGCCGCGGATGTCGACGAACATGACGCAGACCTGCCGCATCTCGCCGAGCTCGGCCGCATCGAGCGCGAGAAGCCGCTCGACCACTTGGGGCGAGACGTGCTGGCCGAACAGGTTCGTCACCCGGTCGCGGGCCGAGGCGGCGGCGGTCGCCCGCTCGAAATAGCGCCGGATCGTCAGTCCGACGGCGCCGGCGAGGAAGCCCGCCGCCAGCAGCACCGCGCTGCGCGTCAAATAATAGGCGAGGCCGAGATCGAGGTCTGCGCCTTGCCCGTGGCGGAGCAGCACGACATAGGCGAGGGCAAGGAACTCGGCCGCGGCGACCGCCCCGGTGAAGGCCGAAAGCACGAAATCGAGCCTGAGCGTCGAGAGGATGATGAAGAGGAAATAGAGCTGCGCCGGCCACGCGCCGAAGACGATCGCCGGGTCGAGATCGCCGGCGAGCCTGTAGAGCAGCAGCGTCGGGAAGCTGGTCTCGATGAAGGCGTTGATATGGCGCCCGACGATCGGAAAGTTGCGGCCGCGCCGCAGCAGGATCGTGAACACGCCCGCGGCCAAAAGCTCATAGGCGATGAAGGGCGGGAATACCGTCAGCGCGAGGCTGAGCGGCAGCCGGCCATGGAAGATCGCGCGGACATGGCCGGGGGCCAGACCCATCATCAGCAGCAACAGGGCAAGGATGAAACCAAGCAGGCCGGCGAGGCCGAGCACGCGCCGGCGCTCGCTGAGAAGAATCTCGCGGCCGAGCAGCCGCGGCAACGGGCTCTCGGCGCTGTCCGTGGGCTCGTCCATCATCTCACCGTCCCGGCGAAGCCGTCGCAAACAATAGCCCAGGGGCAACCGCCGGTCGCCCCCGCCGGGGTGATAACGCTTTGCGTCGCCCCGGGCTTTTCGGATAAGGTCGCCCGCGCCCGCGCAAGGAGGCGGGCCCAACTTGCTGAGACAGGTGCTGGCACCCATACATCCGGACGGATGGCGCTTCGTCGCCATTTTCGCGGCGGTGACGCTGCTGCTGTTCTGGCTGGCCGCGCCGCTGGGTTGGCTGGGCGTCGTCCTGACGTTGTGGTGCCTCTATTTCTTCCGCGATCCCTGGCGGGTGACACCGACGCGCGACGGGCTGGTCATCGCGCCCGCCGATGGGCGCGTCGTGTCGCTGGCGCCGGCGCCGCCGCCGGCCGAGCTGGGCCTGGGCGATGCGCCGATGCTGCGCATCGGCATCTTCCTCAACATATTCGACGCCCACGTCAACCGCATGCCGATGAGCGGCCGCGTCACCAAGCTCGCCTATCACGCCGGCAAGTTCCTCAACGCCAGCCTCGACAAGGCGAGCGCGGAGAACGAGCGCATGGCGATACGGCTCGCCAGCAGCGAGGGCGCCGACATCGCCGTGGTGCAGATCGCCGGGCTGGTCGCCCGGCGCATCGTCTGCACGCTGGGCGAAGGCCAGGAGGTGGTCGCCGGCCAGCGTTTCGGCCTTATCCGCTTCGGCAGCCGCACCGACGTTTACCTGCCGGCAGCCTGGACACCGCTCGTCCTCCTCGGCCAGCGCGTCGTCGGCGGCGAGACGGTGATCGCCGATGCCCAGGCACGGGAGCCGCCGCGGCGCGGCGTCACCCATTGATGGCGCGCCGCCGCCGCCTCCGGGTCAAGCCGATCACCAGCCTGTCGCTCAACCGGCTGATCCCGAACATCCTGACCTTGCTGGCGCTGTGCGCCGGCATGACGGCGATTCGCCTGGCGCTCACCGACAAGTACCATTCCGCCGCCGCCGCGATCATCATCGCCGGCGTTCTCGACGGCATCGACGGCCGCATCGCGCGCCTGCTCAAAGGCACCTCGCCTTTCGGCGCGCAGCTCGATTCGCTGTCCGACTTCGTCAGCTTCGGCGTCGCGCCGGCGGTGCTTCTCTACGTCTGGACCATGGCCCAGCTCTCGAGCATCGGCTGGGTGCTGGTGCTGCTCTTCGGCGTGTGCTGCGCGCTCCGGCTGGCGCGCTTCAACACTCAGATCGGCGCCGAGCTGCCGCCTTACGCCTATAATTTCTTCACCGGCGTCCCCGCCCCCGCCGGCGCGGGGCTGGTCATGATCCCGATGTTCGTCAGCTTCGAGTTCGGCTTTGCCTTCTTCCGTTCGCCTTATCTCAACGGCGTCGTTCTGGCCGGCGTCGCGGCGCTGATGGTGAGCCGCGTGCCGACCTTCTCGTTCAAGCGCTTCCGCGTCCCCGGCGAGTGGGTACTGCCGATGCTGCTGGTGATCGGCGCGCTCGCCGCCTTTCTCACCACCGAGCCCTGGGGAACGCTGCTGGTGATCGGCGCGCTCTATCTCGGCTCGATTCCCCTCAGCATCCGCTCCTATCGCAAGCTGCGCGAGGCCGCCGAGGAGCTGCGCGCCGGTGGTCGCGGCGACGAGCTGCAGGTCGCACCGGCCGAGCCGGCCGATCATTAGCATCAGCGCCCATTCCCGCGGCATTGTCACGGGTTCCGCGGGCTGCGCCGCGACCCCGCGTCGACCGCGGCGGCGGGTCGTGTCGCGCTTTCGCCGGCCGACGGCCCGCTCCGCTCGCCGAGCCGCGGCAAGGTCACGGCGATGGTGGTGCCGCGGCCGGGCTGGCTTTCGATCGCGAGGCGGCCGCGATGCAGCTCGACGATCGCCTTGGCGAGCGGCAGGCCGAGCCCGGTGCCGTCGTAGCGCCGCGTCATCGTGCCGTCGACCTGGCCGAAGGCGGTGAGCGCGATCTCGATGTCTTCCTCGCTCATGCCGATGCCGGTATCGGCGATGGTGACCGCCACGTCGCCCTCGCCATCGGTGTCGGCGCGCACCGCGACCTTGCCGCCCGCCGGCGTGAATTTGACGGCATTGGCGAGCAGGTTGATGAACACCTGCTGCAGCATGCGGCCGCTGCCGATCACCGCCGGCAGCGGATGGTCGAGATCGAGCGAGACCGCGATGTTCTCCGCCGCCGCCTGGGCCTGCACCATGCGCATCGCGGCCTCGATCGTCGGCGCGATATCGACGCGCTCCTCGCGGTCGAGCGCCGCCTTGCCGGCCTCGATCTTGGAGAGATCGAGGATGTCGTTGATGATGCGCAGCAGGTGGCGGCCGCTGTCGTGGATGTCCTTGAGGTATTCGAGATAGCGCGCGTTGTCGATCGGGCCGAAGGTTTCGCCGCGGATGACCTCGGAAAAGCCGATGATGGCGTTCAGCGGCGTGCGCAGCTCGTGGCTGGTATTGGCGAGAAAGGCGGATTTGGCTCGGTCGGCGCGCTCGGCATCCTCCTTGGCGCGGCGCAGCTTCATCTCGGTCAGGCGGTGGCTTTCGACCTCGCGCTCGAACCGCCGCTGCTGGGCGACGACGATGCCGGCATAATAGAGCGCCAGCAGCGCCACGAAGAGACAGGTGCAGAGCGTCGAGACGATGCCGACGCCCGACAGCGCCGCCAGCGGCACGTGCTCGGGAAACGGCACGCCCTCCTCGTAGAGCGCGTAGAAGACCAGAATTTGCAGGAAGACCAGCGCCAGGGTCAGCAGCCGCAGCCGCGCATGGCCGCCGAGATAGAGCGCGCCGGCCAGCGGCACCACGCCGATCCATGTCAGAAAGGGCGAGCTGACCCCGCCATATTCAAAGGATCCGAACAGGATGAGAAAGGCGAGATGCTGCACCGAGACCGGCGCCAGGACCAGCAGCGATCCGCTCGCCCTCAGGACGAACGGATAGGCGAAGAAGCCGGCCATCAGCCCGACGATGATCCAGTAACCGAGGCCGGGATGCGGGTCGATGGCGCCAAGACAGGCGGCGAGAACGAGTCCCAGCGGCATGCCGAAAAGATGCGCGCCGACATACATCCGCGCGCGGCGATGGACCGTGGCGTCGCGACGCAATTCGCCGGGAATGAACCAGTCGACCAGCGGCAAGACAACCGCTGTCTGAAGGCTGGGCATGAGGGCGCCGGCTCCGGGCTGAGCGCAATCTCCTAGCCGGCATCATAGCCGGGAATCGGCTTGACGGCGATTTAGCCGCTCAGCACCCGGTCGGCGACGAAGGGGTTGTCCAGCCGCTCGCGCCCGAAGGTGGAAAGCGGGCCGTGCCCGGGCACGAAAGTGACGTCATTGCCCAGCGGCCAGAGCTTGGTCGTGATCGAGCGGATCAGGGCCGCGTGATCGCCGCGCGGAAAGTCGCTGCGGCCGATCGAGCCGCGGAACAGCACGTCGCCGACGAAAGCCAGGCGCGCGCCGGCATGGTGAAACACCACATGCCCCGGCGTATGGCCGGGACAATGGCGGACCGACAGCGTCTCTTCGCCGATGGTCACGCTGTCGCCCTCCTCGAGCCAGCGCTCGGGGATAAAGGGCCGGCACGACTCCATGCCGTAGCGCGCGCCCTGATCGGCGATGCGGTCGATCCAGAATGTATCCTCACGCTGCGGACCTTCGATGGGGATGCCGAGATCCTCGGCGAGCGCCGCGGCGGCGCCAGCATGATCGAGATGTCCATGCGTCACCAGCACCTTCTCGATGACGACGCCTTGCGTCTCGGCGGTGGCGAGGATGCGGTCGATCTCGCCGCCGGGATCGACGACCGCGGCGCGTCGGCTTTGCCCGCACCAGACCAGCGAGCAGTTCTGCTGAAACGGCGTCACGGGAATGATGACGCCTTGAAGCGGAGGTTGTGCCGCCACGGGATCGGATCCGGCTCGAGAGGTTGACCGCCGTGCCACTCCTAGCAGATCGGAGGGGCGCCTGTCGCCTCCTCGCGGCAGCCGCCGGGCGACACCTTCGTTCGCGTCCCTTGCCCTTGGGGACGCCGCGCGGCGCTACCAATCGATGGTGAGGATGCCGTTGCGCATCTGGTAGCCCTCGAGCCGGCTGAGGAAGCTCATGCCGAGCAGCGACACCGGCAGCGACTCGTCCATCACCACCGCCGGCACGTCCTCGAGCTCGAGTTGGCCGAGGCGCAGAGAGCGCAGGCTCGCCCGCGCCGCGGTCGCCGCGCCATGCGCGGTGCTGATCGTCAGCGTGTCGCCGGAGCCGGCGGTAACGCCGGCGGCGCGCGCGTCGGCCGGCGTCAGCGCGACCATGCTGGCGCCGGTATCGACGAGAAACCGCACCGGCGCGCCATTGACCGAGGCGTCGACGACGACATGCCCTTTGGCGTCGGCGGCGAAGACGAGCGTGTTGGACGGGGCCTTCACCGCGCTTGCCGGCGCCGCGGCGGCGCCGGGACGCGGCAGGGCGGCGGCCTTCGACGGAGGCGGCACCGGCCCGAGCATCACGCGCATCACCGCCACCATGACGACGCCGAGCACGATCCAGCCGAAAAGCATGACCAGCGCATAGCGCAGCGCCCTGCCCGACGCGGGCGGCCGGCGCCGCCGGTCGGCCGCGCTGTCCTCGGGATCGCCGGTCATGCGCTCGCTCCTACTGGCTCAGGCGGAGCGCCAGCAGCGATTGGGCGATCTGGGTGAAAGCCGTGTTGAGCGTCGACGGGTTCGCGGGAATGAAATAGCCGCCATTCGCGGGGCAGTTCTGGAGCTGCGTGTTGTTCGCTCCCTCGGAGCCGTCCTCGCCGAGGCCCACGGTGTAGATGATGATCCCGTCCTTCGCCATGTTGGTGCAGGTATCCGCGAGGCGGGTGCCAAGATTGGTCACCGCGGTGCTCGTGTTGCTGGTGGTGCCGATCTTGCCGTCGGCGATGTAGCCGAGGCCGGTAAGCTGGGTGGTCGCCGGCCATTCCTCTTCACCGTCGGTCATGAGCACTATCACCTTGAGCCAGGCCGTGCTGGCGGCGTTGGCATAGCTGAGCGGATGGCCGTTATTGGACGCAAAGGGTCCGTTGGGCGACAGCACGCGCCAGCCCCAGATCGCGCCGATATCGACCTGCGTTCCGCCGGCATCGCGCGGCCACATGCTCGAGATGGTCGAGAGTACGGTGCTCTTGGCGTTGCTCACCGAGGTGAGCGGCAGGAGCGGCACCGGACAGCCCTGGTTGGGACCGGGGAAATGGTCCCAGTCGGTCGTGACCGCGCCGAGAATCTCGTCGGTGTTGTTCTGCGCGGTGATGTTGCTCGTCGTCCAACTGTTCGTGCCGCTGCCGCCGTTCGGGCCGGCCGGATACCACCAATAGGCATACCATGCCGGCCAGGCTGTCGGCTCCGTGTAGTCAGGGTCCGTCGTCGACGAGTTGATCACGCCGGAAACGGCGCTGTTCTCGCCCGAGCTGGTGGGCTCGACGACGCAACCCATCCAGTTCTCGGTGGTGGCGGTGTGCGTCGTGTCATAGGAAAGCGGCGGAAAGAGATTGAGCTCTACGGCCGCGTTGGTCTGCAGCGCGGGATCGCACAGGGTGATCGTGTTGTTGGCGCTGCTCACGCTCTGGATCGAGGTGCTGTAGGGATAGCCCGCCGAATTCGCGACGCCGATGCCTTGGGCATTGGCTGTGGTGGTGGCCGGCGGGTTGGGGCCGGTAACGACCTCGCCGGCAACCATGGCGGAGATCGTGCTCACCGGCGGGAAGATCTTGACCGTGGTGCTGCCGTTGGTCGTGTTTCCGTAGATCCCCGTCACCGTCAGGGTTTCGCCGGTATGCGAGGCGGTTGCCTTGCTGCTGAGAACGATGGTCGTCGCAGTGGTGCTGGAGACGGTGGCACCGGACGGGATCCCGTTGCCGGTGATGGGGATGCCGGCGAACAGGTTGGTGGGGCTCGGCGAGACGTTGGTGATGGTCGCGCTGTTGCTGGTCGTCGTCCCGGTGAAGGTGGTGGCGGGCTGGGCGACCGCCTTGTTGGGATCGTAAACGGGGTCGCCGGTGTCGCTGACGACGGCCGAGCTGCCGCTACAGTCCGTCGCGATGTTGGAGTTGCAGCTCAAGGCGCCGGTGCAGAAGCTGCCGGCGACGTTGACGGTGGTCACGTAGGGAACGACGCCGATATAGAGCTGGTCCGACGAGGACATGGCGTTGGCGAGGATGTTGACGAAGTTGGTCGAAGCGTTCATCAGCGTGCAGATGCGCGACTGGTCGCTCGCGTTCGTGCAGTTCGTATCCGACGTAACCACATCTTCCGAGCAATCCGAGTTGTTGTAGTTGGGCGCGCCGGAGTGTGGGCCGCACAGCATCGAGCCGGTGTTGTCGAGGGCGAGCACGAGCTCGATGCCGGAGGTCCGCTTGATCTGGGCGGTCACGGTGACGGTGATGTTGTTGACGCCGACGAGCTGCATGAAAGTCATCGGCACCGTCGCCGAGGCTTGGAAATTGACGGTGGAATTCATCAAATTCTCGTTCGAAGGCACGGCCGTCACCGTTGCCGTCGCGCCGCCCAGCGCGCTCGCGGGATAGTTCGCGGCGAAGTAGTTGTTCAGGGAGGTCGTGAGCTGTGTCGAACTCAGACCGATCTCCGACCCGACGGCCAGAGCGGCGGCGTCGAGGGCGGCGCCGAGCTGCGTCTTCACCGAATAGGCGCGCACCGTGTCGATGGCGATGCCGGCGCCGATAACCAGGGGGATGGCGCTCAGCCCGAACAGGATGGCGATGTTGCCTTCGCGCCGCCCGGCAAGCCGGCGCAGGCTGGCGAGAAGAGTGGTCACCGGACCGAGCATGTCGCGTGCTCTTTTCTTCATCTGCGCCTCAGGGACATTGGTATTGGTTGGTGGAGGAACCCGAGACCGCCGTGTCGCTGGTGGTCGTCGCGGCGCTGGGGATGCAAGTGACGTAGCGGGGACGGTTGAAAGCGGCTTCGGTGAGCGTGTAGGACGCGTTGAGGATATAGCTGATCGGCGAGGTGTAGGTGTATTGCACCTGCACCACGATCACGCTGTCCAGCGAGCCGGCACTGGCGTTGCCGAGATTGGTCAGCGCCTCGTTGTTCGGGATGTTGGTGAGCGAGATGGCGGTGGCGCCGTTCTTCTCGACATGCCAGTCGATCACCGGCGTGCCGGTGCTGTAGGTCACGGATGCATAGGCGATCTTGACCAGGCTGTTGTTCGTGCCCGTCGGCAGCGGCGTCAGCACATCCGCAGTGGCGTTGGTGAAGTTGGTGAAATCGCTGGTCTGTAGCGTGCCGTTCCCGTTGGCGCCGCCGGCGATGGTGGTTTGCGCCACCAGATCGGCGGCGGTCTCCACCGCGGCGGTCAGCTTGAGCTGGGCGAGAAGCACGTTCTCGACCTCGTAGCTGCCGATGAACAGCGTCACCATGATCGGGAAGAGCAGCGCGAACTCGACCGCCGCCGTGCCCGTCCGGTCCGCGCCGAGGCTGCGCCAGGGCGCCTGTCGCCTGCGCGCGCTCATGACGACCCGAACGGCTCGTTCTGGAAGATGACGGTCGACATCAGCGTCGTCGTCTGCGTCCCCTGGGCGCTGCTGGATTTCATGAAGGCGCTGGTCCAGCAATTGCCGCCGGTGAGGCAGGCGCCGACCCACGGCACGATGTAGGGGCGCGCATAGCTCACCTGCACGCCGATGATCTGGCCGGCGTTGCCGGGTGAAAAAGCGCACTTCGTTCCGGTGCCGGTGCCGTTGTTGTTGTAGGTGCAAGACGTGAAGCTTACGGAACCGAAGCTGGAGAAGGTCTGCACCTCGAACAGCACATCGCTGTCGCAGGTCGCCGTCGACATCAGCGTGCTCATATCCGAGCACAGCAGGGTCTGAAATGTCGTGATGGGACTGCCCGAACTCTGCACCTGGCCGGTCCGGATCAGCCGCGCCGCGTCGCGCGCCGCCCCGTCCAGCACCGATTGCGTCAGCAAGGTCTGGCCGAAATCGAGCAGCGCCAGCATGACGAGAAGGAAAGGCGGCCCGACCATCGCCATCTCGACGGCGACGGCGCCTTTCCGATCGCGTGCGAATCGTCGAAATAGTCTCATCGCCAATGCCCTCTCGGCCTCAGCATCTCTCGGCAAAAGCCAAATCGAGCTTTTACGGATAGGTGATTAGGCCGCAGGAGGCAATAAGAATTGGTTAGGAACCAAGCATAAGATCAATAAAAACCAGCGACATCAGGCAACAATTCAATATAATTACCTGAAAAAATCGAATTTATTCGAAAACTTTAGCTTCCTATATTGGATAATCGCCGCAGAATCGGAAGCGGCGTCAAGCCTGCTCCCGGGTGCGGAGGAAGCGCAGCGCCGGCCAATCCTTGGTGGTGGTGGCGAGCTCCCAGGCGTTGCGGGCGAGATAGACCGGGGCGCCGTCATGGTCCTCGGCGAGCGCGGCGCGGTTGGCCTCGCTGAAGCGCTTCACCTCCGCTGCCTCGCCCTCGACCCAGCGCGCCGTCTCGTAAGGCGCCGGCTCGAAGCGCACCGCGAGCTCGTACTCGCTCTTGATCCGCGCCGCCAATACCTCGAGCTGAAGCGCGCCGACCACGCCCACGATCCAGTCGCCGCCGGAGAGCGGCTTGAAGATGCGCGTCACCCCCTCCTCGGCAAGCTGCTCGAGCGCGCGGCGCAGATGCTTCGACTTCAAGGGGTCCTCGAGGCGGACGCGACGGAGAATCTCGGGCGCGAAATTGGGAATGCCGGTGACGCGGACCGCCTCGCCTTCGCTCAGCGTGTCGCCGATGCGCAGCGTGCCGTGATTGGGAATGCCGATGATGTCGCCGGGCCAGGCCTCCTCGGCGAGGTTGCGCTCGCGCGCCAGGAAGAAGACCGGGTTCTGGATGCTCATCGTCCGGCCGCTGCGGGCGTGGCGCAATTTCATGCCGCGCCGGAAGCGCCCCGAGCACAGCCGCAGGAAGGCGACGCGATCGCGATGCTGCGGATCGATATTGGCCTGCACCTTGAAGACGAAGCCGGTGACGGCGGCCTCTGCGGGATCGATCGGCCGCGGCAGCGCCGGCTGCGGCCGCGGCGCTGGCGCAAGATCGGCGATGCCGCGCAGCAGCTCGCGCACGCCGAAATTGTTGAGCGCGCTGCCGAAGAACACCGGCGTCATATGCCCCTGGCGATAGGTCTCGCGCGCGAAGGCCGGGCACAGGCCGCGCGCCATCTCGACCTCCTCGCGCAGCTTCGCCAGCGCCGCCGCCGGCAGCAGCGCGGCGAGCCTCTCGTCATCGAGCCCGGCGCACCGCACCGGCTCGACGACGCGATCGCCGCCGCCGCGCGCGAACAACAGCAGCGTGTCGGCGAAGAGATCATAGGTGCCGAGAAAATCCCGCCCCATGCCGATCGGCCAGCTCGCCGGGGTCACTTCGAGCGCCAGCAGACGCTCGATCTCGTCCATGAGATCGAAGGGGTCGCGGCCCTCGCGGTCGAGCTTGTTGATGAAAGTGATGATCGGCACGTCGCGCAGCCGGCAGACTTCGAACAGCTTGAGCGTCTGCGCCTCGATGCCCTTGGCGGCGTCGATCACCATCACCGCGCTGTCGACGGCGGTGAGCGTGCGATAGGTATCCTCGCTGAAATCCTGATGGCCCGGAGTATCGAGGAGGTTGAAGGCAAGGCCGCCATGCTCGAAGCTCATCACCGCCGAGCTCACGGAGATACCGCGCTCGCGCTCGACCTCCATCCAGTCCGAGCGCACGCGCCGCCGCTCGCCGCGCGCCTTGACCTCGCCGGCCTGCTGGATGGCGCCGCCGAACAGCAGCAGCTTTTCGGTGAGGGTGGTCTTGCCGGCGTCGGGATGCGAGATGATGGCGAAGGTGCGCCGTCTGGCAATCTCGGCGGCAAGCTGATCCATGGCGCGGCTCTCTAGAGCCCGATACCGGCGAAATCAACCGCCAAGCCTCACGAAGAAGTGAGCGCCTCGACCGCGCGCAACCATCGCGCTCATGCTAGGACCCGTGCGCGCGCCGTCGCGCGAACACCTTCCCCGGGGAGCCGGAAGCCGATGAAGACACTATCGCTGATCGCCGGAGCGCTTTGCGCGCTCCTTGCCGTTCCCGCGCTGGCGCAAATGCCGGGCAACATCCGCGGCAAGGTCGAGAGCCTCGACGGCCGGAAGCTGATGCTCAAATCGCGCGAGGGCCAGGAGCTGCAAATAACGCTGGCGCCGGACTTCGCCGTGCTGGGCATCCTCAAGGCGAAGCGCGCCGACATCAAACAGGGCGATTTCATCGGCATCGCCGCGGCGCCGGGGAAGGACGGCAAGCTCCACGCTCAGGAGGTCCTGATCTTCCCGGAAGCGGCACGCGGCACCGGTGAGGGTCACTATGCCTGGGATCTCCGGGGCAAGGACGACACTATGACCAATGGCACGGTTTCCGGCATCGTCAACCAGTCGAGAAGCCGCGCGCTGACGCTCGCCTACAAGGGTGGCGAGCAGGAGATCCTGATTTCCTCGCGCACGCCGGTCGTGACCTTCAAGCCGGCCGATCTCAGCCTGCTGAAGCCGGGCGCGACGATCTTCATCCCGCGCCCCACCCGGCAGCCGGACGGCACCATCATCGCCGCGCGGGCGGTCGCCGAGCAGAACGGCGTCAAGCCGCCGATGTAAAGCGGTGAGCCGACAGACGCTTGGCGCGCAGAGACGAACTCTTCCAATTTGCAGGACGCGGGAGGGCGCAGGCGCGTCAAAAAGAAGCAATAAACTTTCACGAGGGCTGTCTTGATCGCAGGTTTTTTGCGCCTAAGTGTAACAGTGGCGCAACAAGGCTGGAGGGTGCCCAACAAGCATGGCTCCACCGGATCATTGCTGATGAGCGCCGGAACCCAGGCCCGGTCGTGTGACCGGGCGGTGAGCTCAGCGAGCCACCCGATTTGAACCCCGCCATTCTGCTCAATGGCGGGGTTCGCGCGTTGGCGCGAGGATGTGGGCACGGTCGGCCGCGGGCGAACCTATTCCATATGTTAATGTTCCGGAGCGAGCGGCGGAGCGCCCGGCGCGGGATTGACAAGCGGCGTTGTCGAGCGGCTTATGGCTGAGACACGGAAGAAGGAAGACGGCGTGCGGTTGTCGCGCTATTTCATTGTCCTGACCGCCCTCTGGATCGTCGCCATGACATGGCGGATTTATCCGCAGTTCGGGGACGCGCTGCGGGTTGACGGCCGCTTGATCGGCTTTGCCGACTACGTCGAGGAGAGCTGCGGCCAGCGCATCGGTCCGGCGGCGGCGAGTTGCCTGGCGGAAGCGCGCATCACCGGCCGCCGCCTCGTCGCCAGCCAACAGGGCAAGTCGGTGCTGCTGATCGAGGCGCCGTTGCTGGGTTATCTGCTGATTTATCTGCCGCTTGGCTGGGCGATTCGCCGCCGTCAGCCGGCGGTCGGCTCCCCTCGGAGGGCGGCGCAATGATGCGTCATCGGATGACGGCCGGGAAGCTCTGCGGCGCACTCGTGGCAATGGCGGCACTGTTCCTGGCCGGGGCGCCGCCGGCGGCGGCCGATCAGAACTGGAAGACGAGCAGCGCCGTCTGGAAGGCGATGGACAAATGCACCGACGCGGCGCGCAAGGCCTATCCCGACTACACCCGTGAATCGAACGCCAAGCGCGAGGCGGCGCGGCAAACTTGCCTGCGCACCGGCAACCTGCCGGGCGAAGCCGCCGCGACGCCCCCCGCGCCGCAAGCAACCGAGCCGAGCCGATCACAGTAACCTCTGCCTCGGACCCGCGCGCACGCCGGTCCGGCGAGATCAGGCGGCGGCGTTGGCGGCGGCGCGCAGCTTGCCGAGGAGATAGTCGAGATCCTCGGCGCCGATATCGCCGAGCGTCTCGTATTGCGTCAGAATGCGCTCGAGCGTGCGGCGGCGATGCCGCTCGCGATCATTCTCGCCGCCGTCGAAATCGGTTTGCTGCGCCACGCGCAGCCCGATGCGGAACAGCTCGAAGAACTCCGCCGGCAGCCGGCAACGCTCGAACACCGCCTTGAAGCCGAGCGGACCCGCGTCATACATCAACAGGCGCGCGTTGTGCACGGGAATATCGGCGAGCACGGCAAAGGCGGCCTCGACGAAAGCGAGATCCCCGAGGCAGATGGCGCGGATGATGAGCGACGGCGTGAGCCGGCCGCTGCGCTGCAAGTGCTGCGCTAGCTGCAGCGCTTCCGCCGCCGGCGAGGTCGGTGACAAGAGGCTGGCGGTGGCGCGCTCGCGCGTGTTGAGCACGAGGTCGCTGGCGAGATGGCTCGGCAGGTCGTTGCGCTTGGAGAGGATGTCGCGGATGCCGGCGGAAGCCGCCACCACCAGCCGTTCGAGCACCGTGACGGGTAGCTGCGCGCGCCGCGCCATCGGCTCCTTGATGAGGTCGTTGCCGCCATGGCGGTCGAGCACGCGTTGCAGCGCATCTTCCTTGAGTTCGGCGCCGTCATTGCCGACCAGCGTCGCCAGCGCGGCGGGCTCGTCGGCCGCGACGATCGCCTCGGCGACGGCGGCGGAGACGTGCCCGCGCCCGGCGATCGCCGTCTGCTTGGCGCCGCCGCTGCAGCGAATGATCTCGACGAGGTCCTCGTCGCTCAGCACCAGCGAATGGGTGAGGATGGGCAGCGACACTTCGTCGACGTCATGCGCGAGCGCGACCGCCACGTCGTGCGGCACGCTGCGGCTCTCCTTGAGCTGCTCGGCCAGCGCCTGGCGCACGCGGATCGCCGCGTCTTTCGTCAACACGCGGACGATGTCTTCGGCGATGGTGCGCTCTTCGGGCGAGAGCCTGGAGCCGCCCACTTGCAGCGCCACCTTGGCCGCGACGTCGGCGCGCGCCTCCGCCGACGGATCGCGCAACAGCCGCTCGACATCCGATGCGGAGAGGGAATTCGTCATGGTCTCGGATACACCTTGACTGCGCCGACGCCAGACGCGTCGGTTGGCGCGCCCATCATGCCCCAAGGAGCCCTAATGTTTGATTAAGCGCCGCGACCGGGCGCGGCGATCATGGTTAGCGTCGCTATTAACCACGGCGCCGGGGTTGCGTTTCCCGCACCAGCTAGGCGACCTGCTTCAAGGCCAGCGCCACCCGGCGGATCTGGTCGTCGACGTCGATGTCGGCCGTAGACGTCACTTCGAGCCGGCGGTCCTCGAACACATGCACCTTGCCGCGTCGGCGCCGGCGAAACGACATGACGGCCCGGTCTCGGGCATGAACGAGCTCGATAAGCTGCGGTCGGAACAGCGCGAAGAGCGCGGTGATCCAGCGGTTCAGCGTCAAGGACGGCCGCGGCAAGTCGATGATGAAGCGGTCGAGCATGGCGGCAACGTCGGCGGCGGCATACCAGGTCTCGCCGGTGACCCAGCGGTTGGTCGTGAACAGCCGCACCGGCTCTCCCGCCGCATCCATGGCGATGGCGGCGAGATGGCTGAACTCGTCATTGTCGGCGCCTTGATTGGGCTGCGGCGCCGGCGGCGCCGCGGGCGCGTCGGCGATGGCAAGCTCGGGCATGATCAGCGGCCGCGTCCCCAGCGGCATCCCGCGCGGCCGCAGGAAGACGTGGAAATGGCCGTGCTCGCCCAGCGCCCGCTGCGCCGTTGGATGGAGGTGATAGAAATACTGCGCATGCGACAGGGGGTCGTAGACGTCGCCGGGGGGATAGTGATTCCACTCGACCGCCCCCGGTGCGCCGCCGAGCGCCTCGCTCACCGGCGTATTGCCGCCGCTTGCCAGCATCCGCTGGCATTCCGTCACCTCGCCGCCCGCGGTCGCCATGACCTCGAGCGTGGCGCGGTCCAAGCGGGCGAAATCCACCATGCGACGACCCCTTAGGCTCCTACTTCTTATCGCCCGGCGGGACAAAGCTGGCAAGCCGTCACCCGCCGGTTGCGAGCGCCCAATCGACGATCTGCCGCGCCGCCTGGTGGAAGGCCGTATTGAAGGCCTCGACGATGGCCGGCATCTGGTTCGCCGCGGCCGGCGCCGTTGCGTCGAAGCGCTGCTGCGCGACGATCGCGCGGTCGGGCATCCGGATCAGCTTGACGCCGAGCTGCAGATGGGCGACGGGGGCGGCAGCCCCGGCGTATTCCGCCTCGAAGTCCCGAACCTCCGCCAGCAAGATGTAGTCCGCGCGCAGCGCCAGCGACTCGCGGGCGATGGCGCCGATGCGGCCGGAATTCTCGAAGGACTGGACCAACAGCGATTGCAGCATAAGGGGCGCGCGGTCGGTCCAAGCGGCATCGGCGAAATAGTCGATGGTGGTGGGACCGCGGCTCAAGGCGATGCGCTCGCTGTCGAGCGCGGCGGGGCTTGCCGGAACGTCGACCAATAGCTGCCAGGAGACGCGGATCCCGTCCGCGGGAAAATCGCTTGCCGGGGTCAATGTGTAGAGCTTGGGCGGCGCGGCGCCCTGCGGCAGCAGGCCGCTGCAGGAGGCCGGCGTCAACGCCAGAACGGCGAGGACGAGTCGGCGCGGCAGGCGGGTCATCGCGGTTGATACCCCTCGCGGCGTTCGCCGCCGAACAGGAAGCGCGCGGGATCGCGCTCGATCTCCTCGCTCAGTCGCGTCAGCTCGCCCACCAGGGCGCGCGCATCGACCATGAGCTGGTTCAGCTCGTTGAGGCTGCGCTGAGTGAAATCGCGCAGCGGCGGACGGTTTTCCTGCACGAGCGCGTCGAGATCGGTCGTCAGCTTGTCGAGCTTGCGCGAGGCGCCTTCGATCGCCTGCAAGGCGCCGCGCGCGTCGCCTTTCTCGCCGATGAGCTGGCGCAGCTCGACCAGCGTCTGGTCGGCCACGGACAACGTATTGCTCAACTCGTGCATCGCCGTCGCGGCGTCGGCGATCACGCTGTCGAGATCGCCGGCGCGGGCGGAAGCCACGGCGGTGAGCCGTCGCAAATTTTCCAGCGTCTCGGCGATGGCGGCGCGATTGCGCTCGTCGAGGATGGCATTGAGCCTGTCGGCGATGTCGAGCAGGCGGGCCAGCACCTCGGGGGCGCTGGCAAAGACGCGCTGCAGCCCGGATTGCTGCGAGGCGATGACGGGATAGCGTTGGCCGGGCCGCACTTCGAGCGGCGGCGCCTTCTGGCTGCCGCCGCTGATCTCGATATAGGAGGTGCCGGCGAGGCCCTGGAACTCGAGCGAGGCGACCGCGTCGGCCTTGATCAGCGCCGTCTGGTCGAGCTCGACCGTGACGCGCACCTGCTGAAGATTCTGCGGGTCGATGCGGATCTCGGTGACGCGCCCGACCCGGATGCCGTTGTAGCGCACCTCCGAGCCCTGGGCGAGGCCGGTGACCGAGCCGGTGAAATAGATGTCGTAATAGGTGAACTCGCTGCGGAACTCGACTCGGGCAAGCCATAGCGTAACCACCACGATGACGATCAGCACGGCGAGCACGAAAGCCCCGACGGCCGCGTAATTTGCGCGCGTTTCCATGCCTTAGGAGCCTGCCTGCCCGTTCTTGCCCGCCAACGCGGCGCGTCCGCGCGGCCCCCGGAAATACGCTTGGATCCAGGGATGGGGGTTGCGCAGAAGCTCGGCCATTGTGCCGATTATCAGCCGCTTGTCGACCAGAACCGCAATCCGGTCGCAAATCGCGATCAGGCTGTCGAGATCGTGCGTCACCATGAAAACCGTGAGACCGAGGCTGAGGCGAAGGTCGCGGATCAGCGTGTCGAAAGCGCCGGCGGCGATGGGATCGAGGCCGGCGGTAGGCTCGTCGAGAAAGAGTAGCTGCGGGTCGAGGGCGAGCGCGCGGGCGAGCCCCGCGCGCTTGCGCATGCCGCCCGACAGCTCCGAGGGAAACTTGGCCGCGGTATCGCCGGGCAACCCGACCAGCGACAGCTTGAGCAGGCTGATCTCGTCGAGCAGCGGCGGCCGCAGCGCCAGTTGTTCGCGCAGCGGCACCGCGACGTTCTGCGCCGCGGTGAGCGAGCTGAACAGCGCACCGTCCTGGAACAGCACGCCCCACCGCGACTCGAGCGCGCGCAGCCGGACATCGTCGAGCGCGCGGATGTCTTCTCCGAGCACCTCGATCGAACCGGCCTCGGGCGCGATGAGGCCGATGATGGTGCGCAGCAGCACCGACTTGCCGCTGCCGGAGCCGCCGACCACGCCCAGCACCTCGCCGTGCCGAAGCTCGACGTCGAGGTTCTCGTGCAGCACGCGGCCGCCGAGCCGGGTCGTCAGCCCGCGCACGCGGACCATCGGCCGCTCAGATGCCGAGGCGGGAATAGAGGATGGAGAAGGCGGCATCGATGATGATCACGAGAAAGATCGAGCGCACGACGGAAAGGGTGGTGAGCCGGCCGACGCTCTCGGCGCTGCGCGACACCGTGAACCCGGCGTGACAGCCCACGAGCGCGATCGTGGCAGCAAAGAACGGCGCCTTCAAGATGCCCACCCAGAAAGTCCATTCGCCGATCGCGTCGTGGAGCTGGCGGACGAAGAGCGGCGGCGCGATGCCGAGCGCGACCCAGGACATCAGCGCGCCGCCGAACAGCGACATGAAGTCGGCATAGGCGGCGAGCAGGGGCAAAGTCAGGACAAGGCCGAAGAGGCGCGGCAGCACCAGCACCTCCACGGGATCGAGGCCCAGGGTGCGCATGGCGTCGATCTCCTCATGGACCTCCATGGCGCCGATCTCGGCGGTGAACGCGCTGCCCGAGCGGCCGGCGACGATGATGGCGGTGAGCAGGACGCCGAGTTCGCGCAGGATGCCGACGCCGAGCAAGTTGACCGTGAAGATCTCGGCGCCGAAGCGCCGGAGCTGGTCGGCGCCCTGATAGGCGAGCACGATGCCGATAAGAAAGGAGAGCAGGCCGAGGATCGGCAACGCGGTAACGCCGGTGCGCTCCATCTGCGTCACCAGCGATATGGATCTGAGCCGGGCGGGCTCGCGCAAGGTGCGCAAGAGCGTGACGAGGACGAGGCCGAAGAAGCCGAGGAGGTCGTAGCCCGCCAACAGCGCGCGGACGGTGCTCTCGCCGATCCGGCTAACCGCGGACAGGATGGCCTCGCTCAGGCCAGGCGGCCGGGACTCTTCCGGCGCGGGCGGTTCGCCCTTGGCGACCTGCTCGAGCAACGGTGCGAAACCGGCGTCGACATTCTCGAGGCTGGTGACAATGCCGCGCGCCTCAAGCTCGCGCCTGGTACGCAGCACCAGCCAGGCGCCGACCGTGTCCAGCCGCTCCACCCCGGCCAAATCGATGCGCAGCCTGGTGCCGGCAGCCACGCCATCGAGTTGGCGCAGCGCCCGGTCGAGCGCGGCGGCGGAGGCGACGACCCACCTTCCGCCGGCGCGCAGCACCAGCCCATCGCCCTCGGCACGCAGGTCAAGCTCGGCTTCGTCCGACTGCATCGCGCGACAGTCTACACGCGAAGGCGCCGCGCCCTACACGGGAAGGCAACCTCGCCGATAAATGGTACTTTCATGGCGCTCCGGATTGGTTAGAGTGGTAGCCGGAGTTGGCGGTGGCTGATACGGGTGTCAGGGGGCACAGGGATGCCCGGCTCGGCCAATTGCGAAAGTGAGTAATAGTCTGCACAAATACGGCAGCCGGGAGCGAAGGATGGACGTGAAGCAGCATATCAGAGGGATTCCCGACTTTCCCAAGCCCGGGATCCTGTTCTACGACATTTCTACATTGTTGTCGCATGCCGAGGCATGGCAGAAGACCGTCCAGCGCCTCGACGAAGCGCTGCGGCCCTACCAGCCGGACCTGCTCGTCGGCATCGAGTCCCGCGGCTTCCTGGTCTCGGCGCCGCTCGCCTACAGCCTTGGCTGCGGCTTTGTCATGGTGCGCAAGCGCGGCAAGCTGCCGGGCGCCACCATCCGCTATACCTACGACCTCGAATACGGCACCGACACCGTCGAGATCCAGGCCGATGCGATCCGGCCCGGTCAGCGGGTAATCGTGCTCGACGATTTGCTCGCCACCGGCGGCACGCTCAGCGCCGCCATCCGCCTCTGCCGCATGGTGGGGGGCGAGGTGCTGGCCGCCGCCTGCATCATCGAGCTGAGCTTTCTCAATGGCCGCAAGCGTCTCGACGTGCCTTTCACCTCGATCGTCGACTACCAGGAATAGCGTTCATCGCTGCCCCCGCCCTTTTGGCGGGGGCCATCCTGCCGGCGCCGCGGCTCGAACCGCCAGGCGAGCCTGGTCCGGTCAAAAGGATCGTCCGGGAGCGTCATTGCCTTCGCCTTGCCAACCGGATTGAAATAATCGCCGGATCATACAAATTTTTGGTGCATATCAGCCTTTTGGCTCGCGAGGGTTCATCAACCGCCCCGCCACTGTCACCAGCACCGCGACGGTGACCAAGAATAGCGTCGCCAGCGCGTTGATCTGCGGGCTTACGCCCAGGCGAACGCTGGAGAAGATCACCATCGGCAAGGTCGTCGAGGAGGGGCCCGAGGTGAAGCTGGCGATGACGAGATCGTCCAGCGAGAGAGTGAAGGCGAGCAGCCAGCCCGCCGCCAGCGCCGGCGCGATGAGCGGCAGGGTGATCACCAGGAACACCTTGAACGGCCGCGCACCGAGATCGAGTGCGGCCTCCTCGAGCGAGCGGTCGAAGGCGGCGAGCCGCGCCTCGACCACGACCGCGACATAGGCGGTGCCGAGCGTGATATGGGCGATGGCGATGGTCGACATGCCGCGGCCCTGCGGCCATCCCACCGCCTGCTCCAGCGCCACGAAGAGCAGCAGCAGCGAGAGGCCGGTGATGACTTCCGGCATCACCAGCGGCGCGGTGACGAGCGTGCCGAAAAGCGCGCGGCCGCGGAAGCGGCGGTAGCGCTGTAGCGCGTAGCCCGCCGCCGTGCCGAGCAGCAGGGCGCCGGTGGCGGCGGTGAGCGCGATCTCGAGACTGATCAGCGCCGCGCCCTTGATCGCCTCGTTATGCATGAGCTCGACGTACCAGCGAGTGGAGAAGCCGGCCCATACCGTCACCAGCCGAGAGGCGTTGAAGGAATAGACCACGAGCGAGGCGATCGGCCCGTAAAGAAAGGCATAGCCCAGGACGAGCATCGCCGCGAGAAAGGCCGAGAGCCGATGGGTCACGCGGTCTCCCCCTGCAGCAATCGGCGGATGAAGCCCATGGGCGCGATCAACACCACCAGCATGGCGACGGCCACCGCCGCCGCCATGGGCCAGTCGCGATTTTCGAAGAACTCGTCCCACAGCACCTTGCCGATCATCAAGGTATTGGGGCCGCCGAGCAGATCCGGGATGACGAATTCGCCCACCGCCGGGATGAAGACGAGCAGCGCGCCGGCGGCGATTCCGGGCAGCGACAGCGGCAGGGTCACGCGGGCGAAGGCCCGCCACGGGCGGCAGCCGAGATCGGCCGCGGCTTCGAGCAGCGCCGGGTCGAGCTTCTCTAGCTGCGCATAGAGCGGCAGCACCATGAACGGCAGGTAGGAATAGACGATGCCGACATAGACGGCGAAGGCGTTGTTGAGCAGCGTCAGCGGCTCCGTGATCGCGCCCAGGGCAAGCAGCAGGTTGTTGATGAGCCCGTTGCCGCTCAGCAGGCCGATCCAGGCATAGACGCGGATGAGGAAGCTCGTCCAGAACGGCAGGATCACCAGCAGCAGCAGCAGGCTGCGCCAGCGGGACGGCGCGCGCACGATGCCATAGGCAAGCGGATAGCCCAGCAGCAGGCAGAAGACGGTCGAGACCGCGGCGAACTTGATGGCATTGAGATAGGCCAGGGCATAGAGATCGTCGCTCGCCAACCGGCGGTAGCTCTCGCCGCTGACGTGGAGCGCGCCGGCGTCGAGCAGCGGCGTGTAGGGCGGAATGCCGATCACGCTGTCGGCGAGGCTGATCTTGAGCACGATCAGGAAAGGCACGAGGAAGAACAGCGTCAGCCAAGCGTAAGGCAGCGCCAGCACCGCGCCCCGCCGCATCGCCGCGCTCATGGCGGCAGCACCACCGCCGCCGCCGGCGCAAAGCCTAGCAGGACGCCGTCGCCCGCGGCATAAGGCTGCGCCCGGGGCGCGGTATTGACCTGCGTCACGCGCAGCACCCTGCCGCTGGCGAGTTCCACCTCATAGGTGGACGCCTCGCCGCGATAGGCGACACCGAGCACCCGCCCATCGAGCCGATTGGCCGTGGCGGCGGGTGGAGCGAAGGCGATCTTCTCCGGCCGTATCGCGATCGCCACGGCGCTGCCGGTCGCGAGCGCGGGATGCTCGACGACGAGCGTCCCGCCCGCTTCCGCGCTTTTGATCTCGATGAGCCCGTCATGGGCGCTCAGCACGCGCCCCTCGAGCAGGTTCACCCCGCCGATGAAATCCGCGACGAAGCGGCTCGCCGGCGTCTCGTAGATCTCCCGCGGGGTGCCGAGCTGCACGATGCGGCCTTGCGACATCACGGCGATGCGGGACGCCATGCTCATCGCTTCTTCCTGGTCGTGCGTCACCATGAGGAAGGTGATGCCGACGCGCTGCTGGATGCGCACCAGCTCGAAGCGCGTCTCCTCGCGCAGCTTGCGGTCGAGCGCCGCCAGCGGCTCGTCGAGCAGCACCAGCTTGGGCTCCTGTGCCAGCGCGCGGGCGAGCGCCACGCGCTGGCGTTCGCCGCCCGAGAGCTGATGCGGCTTGCGCTGGGCCAGCCGCGCGAGCTTGACCAGATCGAGCATTGCCGCGACGCGGGCCTCCCGCTCGCGCCTGGGCAGCCGGTCCTGCTTCAGGCCGAAGCCGACATTCTGCGCCACCGTCAAATGCGGAAAGAGCGCATAGGACTGGAACATCATGTTGACCGGACGGCGGTAGGGCGGCACGCCCGCCATATCGGCGCCGGCGATGAGGATGCGGCCCTCGTCGGGCGTTTCGAAACCGGCGAGCAGGCGCAGCAGCGTCGTCTTGCCGCAGCCCGAGGGCCCCAGCAAAGCGAAGAATTCGCCCGGCGCGATGTCGAGCGAGACGCCGTCGACCGCCGCCGCCGCGCCGGAGGCGAAGCGCTTCACCACGGCCTCGATGCGCAGATGGGCGGCAACCGGAGAAGCAGTCGCCGTCACGTGCCGGTCTTCACCTTGGTCCAGGCGCGGGTCCGCAATCGATCGTATTGCGGCGTCGCCGGCTTGTCGAAGAACAAACGCGCGCGGACCTCCGCCGGCGGATAGATGCCGGGGTTGTTGCGGATCTCGTCGTCGACGAGGTCGGTGGCGAGCTGGTTGGGGTTGGCATAGGCCACCGTGTTGGAGATCGCGGCAATGATCTCCGGGCGGAGGATGAAATCGATGAACAGCAGCGCGTTCTGCGCATGCGGCGCGTCCTTCGGGATCGCCATCATGTCGACCCAGAGCATCGCCCCCTCCTTGGGGATGGAATAGGCGATGTCGACGCCGTTCTTGGCGTCGGCGGCGCGGTTCTTCGCCTGGATCACGTCGCCGGAATAACCAAAGGCGACGCAGAGATTGCCGTTGGCCAAGTCATTGATGTATTGCGAGGAGTGGAACTTGCGGATGTAGGGACGGATCGCCAGCACGGTGTCGGCCGCCCGCTCGAGATCCTGTTGCTCGCGGCTCAGCGGCTCGCGGCCGAGATAGGCCAAGGCCGCGGGGAACATCTCCTGCGGCGTATCCAGCAGCGAGATGCCGCACTCGGCAAGCTTCTTGGCATTGGCGGGATCGAAGATCAGCTTCAGGCTGTCGACGGGCGCCTTCGCCCCCAAGGCCGCCTTCACCTTCGCCGGGTTGTAGCCGATGCCGGTGGTTCCCCAGAGATAAGGCACGCCGTATTGGTTGCCGGGATCGGCGGCGGCGGCAAAGCCGAGGATCTGCGGGTCGAGATTGCCGTAATTGGCGAGCTTCGCCTTGTCGAGCTTCTGGAAGGCTCCGGCCTGAATCTCGCGCGCCATGAACGGCGTCGCCGACGGCACGACGAGATCATAGCCCGAACGGCCGGCCATCAGCTTGGTCTCGAGCGTTTCGTTGTTGTCGTAGACGTCGTAATGCACCTTGATGCCGGTCTCGGCCTCGAAGCGGGACACCGTGTCGTCGGCGATGTAATCGGACCAGTTGTAGATGTTGAGCGCCTTGCCGTCGTCGGCGCGCGCCACGCCTTGAGCCAGGAGGAGGGCGGCGCTGAGACATAAGGCGAGGCGAGCGATCATCCGGTCCCCCGAAGCGCTGGAAGGCGCGCCATTCAAAGCGGCGCTCGGAAGCTTGTCAATCGCCGCGGCCGGCACGTCCTCGCCCGTCGCCGCGCCGCGCGCCGCCAAAAAAATGCGCCGGCCGGGGAATAAAGCGGGGCCGCGGCCCGTATAACCCGCAAGGGGAGCGACAGGAGACGGGATCATGGGACACTTTCATTGCGAGCCGCCGCTTTCCCAAATGCTCGAAGATCCCCTGACCCGGGCTCTCATGGAGAGCGACGGGGTCGATCCGCGCGAGCTGCGCGCGCTGCTCAGCGAGGCGCGCCAACGGATCGCCGAGGCCGAGCCGACCCAGCGGCGCCGGCGGTAGGAGCCGTCACTCCTCCGCCTCGGAAGTTTTTCGCCAGCGCAACACGGGCTTGCGCGCCGCTGCGGTCTCGTCGAGCCGCCGGCGCGGCGTGAAACGCGGCGCGGCGCGAAAGGCGGCGCCGTCGCCCGCTTTCGCTCGCGCCACCAACCCGCGCACCACCGCGATAAAGCGATCAAGCGAGGCCTTGCTCTCGCTTTCCGTCGGCTCCATCAGCAATGCGCCATGCACGACGAGCGGGAAGTACATGGTCATGGGGTGGAAGCCCTCATCGGTGAGGGCCTTGGCGAAATCGAGCGTCGTGACGCCGGTATCCCTGAGGAAGCGGTCGTCGAACAGCACTTCGTGCATGCACGGTCCCGGATATGACGCGGTGAGCACGTCGCCGAGCCGCGCCAGCAGGTAGTTGGCGTTCAGCACCGCGTCGCCCGAGAGCTGACGCAGCCCGTCGGCGCCGTGGCTCATGATGTAGGCGAGCGCACGCACGAACATGCCCATCTGCCCGTGATTGCCCTTGAGCCGGCCGATGGCCTCAGCCGCGGCACCCTCGGCCTCTTCGATCAGGCGGAAGCCCGCCTCGTCATGCACCAGCCAGGGCAGCGGCGCGAAGGCCGCGAGGCTCGCCGCCAAAACCACCGGCCCCGAGCCAGGCCCGCCGCCGCCATGCGGCGTCGAGAAGGTCTTGTGCAGATTGAGGTGCATGGCGTCGATGCCGAGATCGCCCGGCCGCACGCGGCCGATCAGCGCGTTGAAATTGGCGCCGTCGCAATAGAAATAGGCGCCGGCGGCATGCACCGCCTCGGCGATGGCCAGGATCTCGTCTTCGAAGAGGCCGCAGGTATTGGGATTGGTGAGCATGATCGCCGCGACATCGGGGCCGAGCTTCGCTTTGAGCGCGGCGAGATCGATGCGGCCGCGCTCATTGGCCGGAATCGCGTCGACGGCAAGCCCGCAGGTCGCCGCCGTCGCCGGGTTGGTGCCATGCGCCGATTCCGGCACCAGCACGCGCCGGCGCTGCTCGCGGCGCGCCGCCAGCGCGGCGGTGATGCACATCATGCCGCAGAGCTCGCCATGGGCGCCGGCCGCCGGGCTCATGGCGATGGCCGGCATGCCGGTCAGCGCCTTGAGCCAGCCGGCCAGCAGGTCTATGAGCTCGAGCGCGCCCTGCACCGTCGATTGCGGCTGCAACGGGTGGATATCGGCAAAGCCCGGCAGCCGCGCCAGCTTTTCGTTGAGGCGCGGATTGTGCTTCATGGTGCAGGAGCCGAGCGGATAAAGCCCCATATCGATGCCGTAATTCTTCTGCGAGGCGCGCATGAAATGCCGCACCACCTGCGGCTCGCTGAGACCGGGCAGGCCGATCGCGCCCTGCCGCCTGAGCGCGCCGAGGCGATCGGCCGGCTCCGGCTCCGGCAGGTCAACCCCGGTCCGCCCGGGGGCGTCCTGCTCGAACAGGAGGGGATCCTCGAGCTGCAGGCCGTAATTGCCGCTGAGCGTCTGCTCCGCCGCCGCGTCGGGGGCGAAGCCGCTGACCGCCTTGCTCCAGCCGCTCATCGCAACACCTCGCGCAGCCCCTCGACCAAGGCGGTCATGTCATCCTCGGTGTTGGTCTCGGTGGCAGCAACAATCAAGAGGTCGGCAAGCTTCCGCTTGCCCGGCCAGAGCCGGCTCGCCGGCACGCCGGCCAATACGCCACGCCGGGCAAGGGCTTCGACCACCGGCGCCGCCGGCCGTCCAAGACGCAGCGTGAACTCGTTGAAGAAGTGGTCGGTCAGCACGCTGACCCCCGGCAGCGCCGCGAGGCGATCGGCAAGCCGCACCGCCTGGGCATGGTTGAGCTGGGCGAGCCGGGTGAACCCTACCTCGCCCAACAATGCCAGATGGATGGTGAAGGCGAGCGCGCACAGGCCGGAGTTGGTGCAGATGTTGCTTGTCGCCTTCTCGCGGCGGATATGCTGCTCGCGCGTCGACAGCGTCAGCACGAAACCGCGCCGACCCGCGGCGTCGACGGTCGCGCCGACCAGCCGGCCCGGCATCTGGCGCACGAACTTGTCGCGCGTGGCGAAAAGGCCGAGATGCGGTCCGCCGAAGGCGAGCGCATTGCCGAGCGATTGGCCTTCGCCGGCGACGATGTCGGCGCCCATCTCGCCCGGCGGCTTGACGAGGCCGAGCGACACCGCCTCGGTGACGACGACGACGAGCAACGCGCCGGCGCGGTGGCACGCCGCGGCGAGCGCGGAGACGTCGCGCACCGCGCCGAAGCAGCCGGGATTCTGCACGACCACGCAGGAGGTCTCGCTGTCGACCAGCGCGGCGAGATCGTCGGCCGCCGCCGGATCGGGATCGCGCGCGACGACCTCGAAACCGCCGAACCGCGCATAGGTCTCAGCCGTCCCGCGGTAATGCGGATGCAGATCGCCGGCGAGGATCGCCCGGCGCCGGCGCGTCAGGCGGTTGGCCATCATCGCCGCCTCGGCACAGGCGGTCGCGCCGTCATACATCGAGGCGTTGGCCACCTCCATCCCGGTGACCAGCGCCACCTGGGTCTGGAACTCGAACATCGATTGCAGCGTGCCCTGCGACACTTCGGGCTGATAGGGCGTATAGGAGGTCAGGAACTCACCGCGCTGAATGAGATGATCGACCGTCGCCGGAATGTGGTGGCGATAGACGCCGCAGCCGAGGAAGCTCGGCGCCGCCGAGGCCGACAGATTCTTGGCGGCCAGGCGCGAGAGCGCGCGCTCGACCTCGATCTCGCCCAAGGCGCGCGGCAGGTCGAGCGGAGCGTCAAGCGCCGCCGCCCGCGGCACGTCGCGGAACAGCGCCGCGACGCTATCGGCGCCGATGGCGGCAAGCATGGCGCTGCGGTCGTCGTCGGTGAGCGGGAGATAGCGCATCAGTCCAGGCCCTCGACAAAGGCGCCGTAGGCCTTTTCATCCATCAGCCCGTCGAGCTCCTTGGGATCGGCGATGCGCAGCTTCAGGAACCAGCCCTCGCCCATGGGATCGGCGTTGACCTTGCCGGGCTCTCCCGAGAGGGCGTCGTTGACGGCGATCACTTCGCCGGAGATCGGCGCATAGACCTCGCTCGCCGCCTTCACCGATTCGACCACCGCCGCCTCCTTGCCCTGCGCGACGCGGCGGCCGAGCTCGGGCAGCTCGACATAGACGACGTCGCCGAGCTGGGTCTGGGCGTAATCGGTGATGCCGATCACGGCGACATCGCCTTCGACACGTACCCATTCGTGATCCCGGGTGTATTTGACGGCGCTCATGACGATCCTCGCAGAATTGGCTCAGCCGCGGTGATAGCGGTGGGGAACGAAAGGCAGCGGCACGATTCGCGCCGGGCGCGGCGTGCCGCGCACCATGAGGCTGAGCCCCGCGCCAAGCGCGGCCCCTGCGGCGACGACATAGCCCATGGCGACGGGTCCATCGGCCGAGGGACCAAAGCCGCCGCTGGTGATGCGGCCGATCGTCGCGCCGTCGGCGTCGATGATCTCGGTGCCCTCGCGCGCCGGGGCACGGCCTTCGGGCCGAATGCCGACGCGCTTGCGCTTGGGTCCGGCGGCGAGTTCCTGGGCGATCGCCGCGGCTCCGGGAAATCCGCCTTCGACGCGCCGCCGCTTTTGGATCGCCCAGGCGAGATCGGCCTCGACGACGGTGGTGGTCGCGTCGATATCGTGGCCGTAAAGGCAGAGCCCGGCCTCGAGCCGCAGCGAATCGCGCGCGCCGAGCCCGACCGGCATGACCTCGGGCTCGGCCAGAAGCCGGCGCGCCAGACGCTCGGCCGCTTCGCCCGGCACGGAAAGCTCGAAGCCGTCCTCGCCGGTATAGCCGGAGCGCGTGACGAAGCAGGAGACGCCCTCGACCGACAGCGTGGTGCCGGTCATGAAGCCGAGCGCGGCGGAGGCCGGAGCCAGCCGCGCCAGCACCGCGACGGCGGCCGGCCCCTGCAGCGCCAGCAGCGCGCGATCCTCGAGCGGCGTCAGGGTCGCTCTGCCGGCGAGGCCGTGCCGCAGATGCGCTATGTCCTGCGCCTTGCACGCGGCGTTGACGACAAGGAAGAGGTGATCGCCCGTCTGCGTCACCATGAGATCGTCGAGGATGCCGCCCTGATCATTCGTGAACAGCGTGTAGCGCATCCGCCCTGGCGCCAGGCTCTTGATGTCGCCGGGCACCAGCGTCTCGAGCGCCGTCGCGGCGGCGGCGCCGTCCAGCCGCACTTGGCCCATATGCGAGACGTCGAACAGCCCCGCCTTTGCGCGCGTATGAAGATGTTCGGCCATGACGCCCGCGGCATAGTGTACCGGCATCTCATAGCCCGAGAACGGCACCATCTTGGCGCCGAGGCTGAGATGGAGAGCGTGGAGCGGCGTGTGCTGAAGAACGTTCTCGGCCATCAACCCTCGGGGACGACAGACTTCGCAGGCCGCCGACCAGCGACCGAAGCCCCCTCTGTCCCAGAACCTGAAAGATTCGCCGGACGGCCCGATGGGGCGGCCGGGTTACCTCGTCGGTGAGGCGTGCGTGGATGGCACACGCCTGCTTTCCAGAGTGCCCTTTCCCCAACGGTCCTTTCGCCTGAGAGTTTCCGGGGCGGTTGCTCCTTCGGCGCCGGGGCGGATCCCGGTCTCTCCCATCGGGGTGCGACGGCAGATCCCCACCTTACCCGGTATTCCCCGCAGGAACAAGCACCACACCCGGGATCTACTGCCGCACGCGATTGAGATCGAGCTGCTGTTGGCTGACTTGCAGGCCGACGATCACGGCGTAGGTGTTGCCGGTGGAGACGTCCTTCAGCGGCAGGTGTTCGGTGATCTCGTCAAGCACCCGCATCTGCTTTTGCCGCGGCGCAAATTCGACGCGCAACGCGAAATTCTGCTTGGCCAGAATGGTTTCCCGCACGTCGGCGATGGCGACGAAATAGTCGAAGTCGCCCTGGCGAAAGTCGAGATCGCCGCGCACCGCCAGGAAGGTCAGCGCGGTCGTGACGCGCACGCCGCCGACCTCGGTGCGGCAATTGGACTTCACGTTGACCAGCTTGACGCCGAAGGAAATGTCTTCGGGCTTGTTGCTGGTGGTCACGCCCGGCCGGTAAACGGCGTAGCTGTCAAGGTTTGGCGCTATGAAGGCGGTCGGGCAGGTCAGCTTGCCGACGCTTTTGCCGCCGCCCGAGCAGCCCGCGGCGGAAAGCGCGAGCAGGCAGAGCAGAACGGTCCTGAACCGGGGGGAGCGCATCATGCGAGGTCGTGCGAGCCGTCGCAGAAAGGCGCGGCGCCGGTCCGCTTGCAACCGCACAGCCAGAAGTCGCCGTCCTCGGCGACGCTGAACGGCTTCGGCGTCGTGCCGCTGCCGCGATGTGAGCCGTCGCACAACGGCTGCGTCCTGCTCCGGCCGCAGGCACACCACCAGTACTGCCGTCCGGCCTCGGCCGCGAGGATATAGGGGCTCCCGCGCGCCGCCCGTCCTCCGCTCATCCCCCCTCTTCCCCCGGCTTCCTCTGTGTACTAACGTGGCGGCCATCGCCGCCGGCCCGCCGCTGCAGGCTCGAAACGCGCTGAACTTTATTCGACCGTCGAGCGCCGCACAAGGGCTCCGGGACATCGGGAGCCCCGGCGCGGCCGGCTTCGCAAGGACCATGGACGATGACCAAGGCACCGCTGACCATTCTGCTTGCCGGTCCGCGCGGCTTCTGCGCCGGGGTCGAGCGCGCGGTGCAGATCGTCGAGCGCAGCCTCGAGCGCTTCGGCGCGCCGGTCTATGTCCGCCACGAGATCGTTCACAACCGTTTCGTCATCGAGGCGCTGGAGCGCAAAGGCGCGGTCTTCGTCGAAGAGCTCGACGCCGTGCCCGAAGGCGCGGCGGTGGTGTTCTCGGCCCATGGGGTGCCCAAGGAGGTGGCCGCGGAGGCCGGGCGCCGGCATCTCGTCTCCGTCGATGCGACCTGCCCGCTGGTCGGCAAGGTGCACCGCGAGGCCGAGCGCCATTTCGCCCAGGGGCGCCGCATCGTCCTCGTCGGCCATGCCGGCCATCCCGAGGTCGTCGGCACCATGGGGCAGCTTCCGCCGGGCGCGGTGCTGCTGATCGAGACCGCCGAGGAAGTGGCGGAGCTCGACCTCGACCCGCGGGAGGAGATCGCCTACGTCACGCAGACGACGCTGTCGATCGACGATGCGCAAGACGTCATCGCCGCCCTCCGGTCGCGGTTCCCGCGCCTCCACGAGCCCAAGCACGAGGACATCTGCTATGCCACCACCAACCGGCAGCAGGCGGTGAAGGCGATCGCGCGGCGCGCCGACCGGCTGTTGGTGGTGGGCGCGCCCAACTCCTCGAATTCGCTTCGGCTCGTCGAGGTGGCGCAGAAAAGCGGCTGCCGCAAAGCAGCGCTGATCGGCCGCGCCTGCGACATCGACTGGACGTTTCTCGCGGGCAGCGAGCGCCTGGGCCTCACCGCCGGCGCCTCGGCGCCCGAGGCGCTGGTCGAGGAGGTGGTCGAGGCCTGCCGCTGGCGCTACGAGGTGGCGATCGAGGAAGTCGCCGTCACCCGCGAGGAAGTGCGCTTCAACTTGCCGCGCTTGCTCTGCGCGTGAACGGCTGACCGCGGCATGGCCGTCTACACCGACGTTCCGGACGAGGAGCTGCGCGCCTTCGTCGCCGATTACGCGATCGGCGAGGTGATCTCCTGCAAAGGCATCGCCGAAGGCGTCGAGAACTCCAATTTCCTGCTGCGCTCGGAAGCCGGCACCTACATCCTGACGCTCTACGAAAAACGGGTCGCGCCGACCGACCTGCCGTTCTTCATCGCGCTGATGGAGCATCTGGCGGCGCACGGCGTCGCCTGTCCGACGCCGGTGAAGGCGAAGGACGGACGCGCGCTGCGCCTGCTCTGCGGCCGGCCGGCGGCGATCGTCAGCTTCCTCGACGGCATGTGGCCGCGCCGCATCCATTCGTTCCATTGCGCCGGCGTCGGCGGCGCGTTGGCGCAGCTTCATCTCGCCGGCACCAGCTTTGCGATGCGCCGCCCCAACAACCTCTCCGTCGCCGGCTGGCGAAGCCTGTTCGAGGCCTGCCGCGCCCGCGCGCATGAAGTGCGCGCCGGGCTCGCCGACGAGCTCGCGGCCGAGCTTGACGCGCTCGAGCGGAGCTGGCCCAAGGCTTTGCCGACCGGCATCATCCACGCCGACCTCTTTCCCGACAACGTGTTCTTCCGCAACCATGAAGTCTCGGGCCTGATCGATTTCTATTTCGCCTGCACCGATTTCCTCGCCTACGACATCGCCATCTGCCTCAACGCCTGGTGCTTCGAGAGCGACGGCAGTTTCAACGTCACCAAGGCGCGGCTGCTGCTGGCAAGCTACCGCGCGGTGCGGCCGTTGAGCCCGGAGGAATTCGCCGCGCTGCCGCTGCTGGCGCGCGGCAGCGCGATGCGCTTTCTCCTGACGCGGCTTTATGACTGGCTGAATCATCCGCCGGGCGCCTTCGTGCGGCCGAAGGACCCGCTCGAATATTTGCAGAAGCTGCGCTTCCATCGCAGCGTCGAGCAGTCTTCCGCCTACGGCCTCGACCGATGAGCGGGACGACGAAGGCCGGCGCGGGCGCGGACAGGGCTGCCGTCGAGATCTTCACCGACGGCGCTTGCAGCGGCAATCCCGGCCCCGGCGGCTGGGGCGCGGTGCTGCGCTACGGCGCGCATGAGCGCGAGCTGATGGGCGCCGAGAGCCCCACCACCAACAACCGCATGGAGATGATGGCGGCGATCGCCGCGCTCGAGGCGCTGAAGCGGCCGAGCCGCGTCCATCTCCACACCGACAGCCAGTACCTGCGCGACGGCATCACCCGCTTCATCCACGCCTGGAAGGCGCGCGACTGGAAGACCGCCGACAAGAAGCCGGTGAAGAACATCGATCTCTGGCGGCGCCTCGAGACGGCGATGAAGCCGCACAAGGTCGAATGGTTCTGGGTCAAGGGCCATGCCGGCCATGCCGAGAACGAGCGCGCGGACACGCTGGCGCGCCTCGCCCTCGCCCAGGCGCGCGACGCCGCGGCGCTCGATGCCGAGCCGCCGACAATGACGAAGAAAAAGACAAGGCGCTGAGAAAAGCGCAACGGCCGCTCCCGAGGGAGCGGCCGCCTCGCTGATCGGGCCGGTGCGGCGCTCGCGGTTGCCATGCGCCCGCCGCCGCCGCCGCGGACGAACGCGCAACCGCGTTCGCCTGGATTAAAGCGCCTTCAGGATCGCATCCGCGCTCGACACCTCGAAGCTGCCGGGTTTCTCGACGTTGAGCGTCTGGACGACGCCATCCTGCACGATCATGGCGTAACGCTGCGAACGCTTGCCAAGGCCATAGCCGCTGCCGTCCATCTCGAGCCCGACGGCGCGGGTGAAATCGCCGTTGCCGTCGGCCAGCATCTGCACCTTGCCGTCGGCGTTCTGCTGCTTGCCCCAGGCGCCCATGACGAAGGCGTCGTTGACCGAGAGGCAGGCGACGGCATCGACGCCCTTCGACCGCAACTCGGCCGCCTTCTCGACGAAACCCGGCAAGTGCTTGGCCGAGCAGGTCGGCGTGAACGCGCCGGGCAGCGCGAAAAGCACCACCTTCTTGCCCTTGAAAAACTCGCCGGTATCGACGTCCTTCATACCCTCCGGCGTCATCTGCTTGAGCTTCACCGCCGGAACCTTATCGCCAATCTTGATGGTCATCGCCTTTCCCCTTCTATCGTTTTTCGCCATAGGGCGTCACCATAGACCGTCGGCATGCGAAAATCACTGCCGACATATCGGGCCTGCGGGCACGTCTAGCGGGCGGTGACTGCGAGCTTGCGGGGGCCGGCGGCTTCTGCCAGCGCTCGCAAAATCTGATCGCCCGTGAGGATCTCCGACAGCGCCCGGCCGTGCGGCAGGCCCGGGCCGTAGACCGCGTTGAAGGGAATGCCATAGCGGCCGAAGCTGCGCAGATAAGCCGCGATCGCGTCGCTCGGCCGCGTCCAGTCGGCGCGCATGGCGGTGACGCCCGGCTGCTCCAGCCGGTGCCGCACTTCCGGCTGGTCGATGACCAGCTTCTCGTTGACCTTGCAGGTGAGGCACCAATCGGCGGTGACGTCGACGAACACCACCTGCCCTTCGCCCACCAGCCGGTCGATGGCCGCACGGTCGAAGCCGTGCCAGAACGCATCGCCTGCCGGCGCCGCCGGCGGCGCCGCCCAGAGGACAGGCACGACAAAGGCGAGCACCAGCGACGCCGCGGCCGCGAGACCGCGCCGGTGCGGCGCAGGCCGCAGGCCGAGCATCGCCGCGGCGACCGCCAGCAGGCCCGCCACGGCGAGCGCCGGCGCCAGCCCGATCTGGTCCGCCAGCACCGAGACGAGCCACAGCGCGGTGGCGGCGAGCGCCAGACCGAGCACGCGGCGCAGCACCAGCATCCAGCGCCCTGGCCGCGGCAGGCCCCGCGCCAGGCTCGGCAGCAGCGCCACCAGCAGGTAAGGCGCGGCGAGGCCGATGCCGAGCGCAAGGAAGATGACGAAGATCTCCAGCGGCCCGGCCGCCAGCGCAAAGCCGATGGCCGTGCCGAGGAAAGGCGCCGAGCACGGCGTCGCCAGCAAAGTGGCGAAGGCGCCGGCGGCAACATTGCCCAAGAGCGCGCCGCCCTCGCCCTGCCGCAGCGCCAGCCCGCCGACCCAGGAGGGCAGCGGCACTTCGAAAAAACCCCAGAGATTGCAGGCGAACAGCGTCACCAGCACCGCCATGAAGACGAGGAAAAGCGGCTGCTGGAACTGCACGCCCCAGCCGATGGCGATGCCGGCCGCCTTGAGCGTGGTCATCGCCGCGGCAAGCACCAGGAAGGACAGGATCACCCCCGCCGCCGAGGCGAGGAAACCGCGGCGAAGCGCGGCGCGCGAGCCGCCACCGTGTTTGATGACGCCCAACAGCTTGATCGACAACACCGGCAGGACGCAAGGCATGAAGTTGAGGATGAAGCCGCCCAGCAACGCCAGCGGCAGGATCGCCAGGAGCAGACCGAGATCCGCCGGCGGCGGCGCCGCTTCGGGAACGATGCCGCTCTCGAGCGCGCGGTCGCCATCGACCAGCGTGACGGCGAGCTTCTGCCCGACCAGCCGGTCGAGCGCGGCCGGCGCGCCAGCCACCGGCAGGCGCAGCAGCGCCTGCCCGGGCGCGTCGCTGGCGGCGAGATGCGGCACGCCGAAGCTGATGTCCGGCGGCCCTTCGATGAACGCATCGGGCGCCAGCAGTGCGCGTTGGGTGGCGACCCGCAGCTCCAGCATTGGCGTCCGGCCCGTGACCAGGCTCGCGGCGACGAGCGCCAGACCGGCATCACGGCCGTCGCCCGGCACGCGCTGGGCGTAGCGGGCGATGAGCGCGGCGTAGTCGGAGCCGCCCGGCGCCGGGCTCGCCGCCGGCAGATCGAGGCTCAGCACCGCGTCATAGGGGATGCAGGTCTCGCTGCAGGTGAGATAGCTGAGCGCCAGCCGCAGGCGGGTCTCCTGCCCCGGCTGCTCGAGCCGGGCGGCGATCGGCAGCACGACATGGCCGACATAGCCGACGGTCTCGAACCCCGACACCGAGAAGCGCTGCGGCGCCGGCCAGGAAAGCGCGGCGTCGGCGAGGTTCGTCGAGCCTGCCCAGTCGAGCCGGGGCGGATAGCCGGCATCGCCCGGCGAACGCCAGTAAATCTTCCAATGCGGCGCCAGGCGGAACTCGAGGCCGAGGCCGAGGGTGGCCGCATCGCCGACCACCGGCGAGGCGGCAATGAGCCGTGCCTTTCCTTGATCGGTAACAAACCAGTCCGAAGCACCGTCCCCAGCCGCGGCCTGTCCCGGCAGGAGGCATACCAGGGTCAGCAGCGCAAGGGCACCGAGCCGGCGCCGGGCTTGTCCTTTGTCATCCATGCCAGAGTTCCGACACGCCATTCTATATAAGATTTTGCCGGCGGTGCTCGAAGAGATCGACCGGCCTTTGGACCAGCGGGCGCCGCTTGCAAGCCTCGCCATCGGCGCTTATGTCAATGTAGAGACACATGAAGAACCCCGTCACCTCCCTCGCCGGTCAACTCCTCATCGCCATGCCGCAGATGCAGGACCACCGCTTCGAGCGGTCCGTGATCTTTCTGTGCGCGCATAACGAGGAAGGCGCCATGGGGCTGGTGGTGAACAAGATCATCGACAACGTCACCCTGCCGGAGCTGCTGGGCAAGCTCGGCATTCCCGCCGCGGGCCTCACCGGCCTCTCGCGCGTCCATGCCGGCGGCCCGGTCGAGGAAGGTCGGGGCTTCGTGCTGCATTCCGACGATTACGTCGAGGAGAACACGCTGGTCGTCGGCAAGATGGCGCTGACCGCCACGCTGGACATCCTGCGCGCCATCGGCCGCGGCAAGGGTCCGCGGCGCAGCCTGCTGGCGCTGGGCTATGCCGGCTGGGGACCGGGACAGCTCGACGCCGAGATGCAGGAAAACGGCTGGCTGCACGGGCCGGCCGATGAGGGCATCATCTTCGACAACGAAGTCGCCGACAAATGGCAGCGCGCGCTGGGCAAGCTCGGCATCGACCCCTTGTCGCTTTCCGGCGACGCCGGCCACGCCTAGCACCGACCGCCGCAAGTCCATGAGGCGGCGGTCGACGATCTCGCGCGCCGTTCCTCGCATTTCCCAATCCGGATGCTAGTGTTGTGACTCTGACGGTTCGTCCCCTTAAACGTCATGGCCGGGCCGCCCGTAGGGCGAGTCCCGGCCATCCACGTCTCGCAGCGAGTGACTGAACCACGTGGATGGCCGTGACAAGCACGGCCATGACGAATGGAAAGGTACGGAATCATTTCTCGGACACAATACACTAGCGCCCACCCGCTTGCGCCTTGGCCCAGCTATCGCGCAAACCCACGGTACGGTTGAAGATCAATCTGTCAGGCCGCGAATCGGTGTCGAGGCAGAAATAGCCCTGCCGCTCGAACTGAACCACCTCGCCTGAAGCGATGCCGGCAAGCGACGGCTCGAGCCGGGCTTCGGCCAGCACCTCCAGCGAGTCCGGGTTGAGATCGGCCATGATGTCGCCGCCGGCGCCGGGGTCGGGCCGCAGGAAGAGCTGGCTGTAAAGCCGGATCTCGGCCGGCACCGATTGCGCGGCCGGCACCCAATGGAGGGTCGCCTGCACCTTGCGCCCGTCGGGCGCATTGCCGCCGCGCGTGGCGGGATCATAGGTGCAGCGCAGCTCCATCACCTCGCCGGCCGCGTTCTTCACGACCTCGCGGCAGGTGACGAAATAGGCGTAGCGCAGCCGCACCTCGCGGCCGGGCGACAGCCGATAGAATTTCTTCGGCGGGTTCTCCATGAAGTCGTCGCGCTCGACGTAGAGCTCGCGTCCGAAGGGGATGGAGCGCATGCCCGCGGCGGGATCGTCGGGATGATTGGCGGCCTCCAGGCTTTCGCCGGCACCCGCGGGATAATTCTCGATCACCAGCTTGAGCGGACGCAGCACGCCCATGCGGCGCGGCGCGGCGCGATTCAATTCGTCGCGGATGGCGCTCTCGAACATGGCGATGTCGACGGTGCTGTTGGCGCGCGCGACGCCGACGCGGCGGACGAAGTCGCGGATCGCCGCCGCCGGCACGCCGCGCCGGCGCAGGCCGGCGATGGTCGGCATGCGCGGGTCGTCCCAGCCGCCGACATGGCGCTCGCGCACCAGCTCGGTCAGCACGCGCTTGGAGAGCACGGTATAGGTGATGTTGAGGCGCGCGAACTCGTATTGACGCGGATGCGACGGCACCGGCAGATTGTCGAGCAGCCAGTCGTAGAGCGGCCGGTGATCCTCGAATTCGAGCGTGCAGACCGAATGGGTGACGCCCTCGATCGCGTCCGACTGGCCGTGCGCGAAATCGTAGGTGGGATAGATCGACCAGGCGTCGCCGGTGCGCGGATGCGTCGCATGCAGGATGCGGTAGAGCACGGGGTCGCGCAGGTTGATGTTGCCGGAAGCCATGTCGATCCTGGCGCGCAGCACGCGCGCGCCGTTGGGAAACTCGCCGGCGCGCATGCGGCGGAAGAGATCGAGATTCTCCTCGACGCCGCGGCCGCGCCAGGGGCTGTCGCGGCCGGGCCCGGTGAGCGTACCGCGCATCGCCCGTATCTCCTCGGCCGAGCAGTCGTCGACATAGGCCTTGCCGGCGCGGATCAGATGCTCCGCCCATTCATAGAGCCGCTCGAAATAATCCGAGGCGTGATAGAGGTGCGCGCCCCAATCGAAGCCCAGCCAGCGCACGTCGCGCTCGATGGCGTCGATGTATTCCTGCTCCTCCTTGGTCGGGTTGGTGTCGTCGAAGCGCAGGTGGCAGCGGCCGGCGAATTCCTGCGCCAGGCCGAAATTGAGGCAGATCGACTTGGCGTGGCCGATATGGAGATAGCCGTTGGGCTCGGGCGGAAAGCGGGTGACGACGCCGGCGATGCGCCGGGAGGCGAGATCGCTCTCGACGATGTCGCGGACGAAGTTGCTCCCCGCCGCCGCCTCGCTTGCCGTCATGTCGGTTCGCTCCTCAAGCCCGTCAGCCCGCGCCCGCCCACTCCGAGCGCAGCAAGGCGAACAGCACGTGATCCTGCCAACGGCCGTTGATGCAGAGATACTCGCGGGCATAGCCTTCCTCGCGGAAGCCGCTCTTGGCCAGCAGGGCGCGGCTCGGCGCGTTGTGCGGCAGGCACGCCGCCTCGACGCGGTGCAGCTTCAGCCGCTGGAAGGCGAAGGCGAGCACGAGCTGCAGCCCCTGGGTCATGTAGCCCTTGCGCGCGAAGCGCTCCCCCACCCAATAGCCGAGGCTGCCGGTCTCGGCGACGCCGCGGCGCACATTGGTCAAGCCGATGCCGCCCACCAGCGCGCCGTCCTCGAGGCGGAAGAGAAAGAAGCTGTAGCCCTGATCGGTGCGCCAGTCGACGGCATAACGCTGCAGGCGCCGGCGAAAGGCGCCGCGCGTCAGCGAGTCGGGCGCCCAGTTCGGCTCCCAGGGCGCGAGGAAGCGGCGCGACTCGCCGCGAAGATTCGCCCATTCCTCCCAATCGCCGCGCTCGGGCGGGCGCAGCAGCATGCGCTCGCCGACCATGCGGAAGCTCGGCGGCGCGGTGCCGAAAAAGCGCGGCAGGCGGAGGATGTCGGAAGCCATGGGACGCGCCTTGCCGATCAGCAACCCAGGCGCTCGACGAGCCGCGGATAGGGAGCGACGCGGCCGACCGGCCCGAGCGCGGTCAAGGTCGGCGGCGCCGTCCGGATCCGGTGCGCCACCCGCGTCACCGAGGCGGCGTCGACGGCATCGATGCGGCTCACCATCTCGGCCATGTCGAGCGGCCGGCCGAAGACGAGCATGTGCGCCGCCTGCTGCTCGCAGCGCGCCGTCGTGCTCTCGAGCGACATCAGCAGCCCGGCCTTGAGCTGGGCGCGGGCGCGCTCGAGCTCGGCCGGCTCGAGGCCGAAGACGAGCTTGCGGATCTCGTCGCACAGCACCGGCATCAGCTCCTCGACCTCCTCCTCGCCGGTGCCGGCATAGACGCCGAAAAGGCCGCCGTCGCTGTAAGCGTGCGTGAAGGAGTAGATGGCGTAGACGAGGCCGCGCTTCTCGCGAATCTCCTGGAAAAGACGCGAGGACATGCCGCCGCCCAGCGCCGAGGAGACGACCGAGGCGGCGTAGTAGTCGGGATCGGCGAAGGCGAAGCCGGGGAAGCCCAGCACCACATGCACCTGCTCGAGATCGCGCTCGTCGCGCAGCTCGCCGCCGACATAGCGCGCGGGCTCGCTGCGCGCGAGGCCGCCGGCCGGCAGGCCGGAGAACGCCGTCTCGGCGAGCCGCACCAGCTCGCCGTGATCGAGGTTGCCGGCGGCGGTGAGCAGCATGCCGGGAGCGGCGTAATGGCGGCGCATGTAGCTCGCCACCGCCTCGCGATCGATGCGGCGGATGATCTCGGCGCGGCCGAGCACCGGGCGGCCCATCGCCTGGTCGGGAAAGGCGCGCTCCTGGAACAGGTCGAAGATGATGTCGTCGGGCGTGTCGTTGGCCTGGCCGATCTCTTGCAGGATCACCGCGCGCTCGCGCTCGAGCTCGGCGGGATCGAATATGGACCGCTGCAGGATGTCGGCGAGGATGTCGACGGCGAGCGCGACGTTCTCCTTCAGCACCTTGGCGTAATAGGCGGTGTGCTCGCGCGAGGTGTAGGCGTTGAGATGCCCGCCCACCGCCTCGATCTCGGCGGCGATGTCGAGCGCCGAGCGCCGCTCGGTGCCCTTGAACGCCATGTGCTCCAAGAGATGCGCGACGCCGTTGAACTGCGGCGGCTCGTGGCGCGTGCCGACATCGACCCAGACGCCGATCGACACCGTCTCGACGCTGTCCATGCGATCGGTCAGCACGCGCATGCCGTTCTCGAGCGTGGTCACGCGCACACTCATGGCGCCCCTCCCTTGCCGGTGGCCCGCGCATGCGCGCGCACATAATCCTTGACCGCGCCGAGATCGTTGGGAAGGCGCGGCCGCCGCTCCGGGCGCCGCAGCAGATCGGCAAGGCGCGCCGGAAGCTCCGGACGCCGTCCCGTCGCCGCCGCCACCGCCTCGGGGAATTTCGCCGGATGCGCGCAGGCGAGCGCCACCATCGGCACGTCGCCGCGCCGCCGCGCCGCCTTGGCCGCGGCCACGGCGACGGCGCCGTGAGGGTCGAGCAGCTCGCCGGTTTCGCGGAAGGTGTCGGCGATCGATTGCCGCGTGCCGTCATCGTCGACGCGGCAGGCGGCGAACAGCGCCTGCGCCGCGCGCCATTCCGCGACGCTCGCCGGCAGGCGGCCGGTGCGGCGGAATTCGCCAAGCGCCTCCGCCACCGCCGCGCCGTCGCGGCCCTTGAGCTCGAACAGTAGCCGCTCGAAATTGCTCGGCACCTGGATGTCCATGCTCGGGCTGAGGCTCGGCTCGACGGCCGCCATGGTCATCGCGCCGGTGTTGATGAAGCGCGCCAGGACGTCGTTGCGGTTGGTGCCGATCACCAGCTCGGCGATGGGAAGGCCCATGCGGCGCGCGACATGGGCGGCGTAGACATTGCCGAAATTGCCGGTGGGCACGGCGAAGGACACGGGCCGCTCGGGCGCGCCCAGCGCCACCGCCGCGGCGACGTAATAGACCACCTGCGCCATGATGCGCGCCCAATTGATCGAGTTCACCGCCGAGAGGTTGAGCGCCTCGCGCAGCGGCGCGTCGGCGAACATCGCCTTCACCAAGTCCTGGCAATCGTCGAAGGTGCCGGCGATCGCGATGGCGTGCGCGTTGGCGGCAGTCACCGTGGTCATCTGGCGGCGCTGCACCTCGGAGATGCGATCCTCGGGATAGAGGATGAAGATGTCGATCGACGGGCGGTCGCGGCAGGCCTCGATCGCGGCCGAGCCGGTATCGCCGGAGGTGGCGCCGATGATGGTGACGCGCCGGCGGCGCTTTTCCAGCACATGCTCGAAGAGCGGCCCGACGAGCTGCAAGGCGTAGTCCTTGAAGGCGAGCGTCGGCCCGTGGAACAGCTCCATCAGCCAGAGCTCGGGACCGAGCTCCTTGAGCGGCGCCACCGCGGCATGATCGAAAGCGCGATAGGCCGCCGCCACCAGCGGCTCCAGCCGCGCCGAAGGCAGCGCGTCGCCGATGAAGGGCGCCGCCACCGCGCAGGCGATCTCGGCATAGCTGCGCCCGCGCAGAGCGCGCAGCGCCGGCGCGTCGAGCGTGGGCCAAGCCTCCGGCACGTAAAGCCCGCCATCGGGCGCAAGCCCGGCGAGCAGCACATCCTCGAAGGCTAGGCGCGACGGGGGAGTCCGGGCGTCGCGGGTACTGAGATAAGCCACGCAACTACCAATGGCCTGGGGAAAGCGGTGCAGCCTATCGCCCCGGGCGGCGGGTCGCAACTCCGCCTCCCTACTGCGCCGGCTGCGGCCCCGGCACGGCCTCGGCCGGCTTCTCGGCAGGCTTTTCGGCCGGCTTTTCCGCCGGTTTCTCGGGCGGCTTGGGCGGCACGCTGGCGCCCTTGGCGGGGTCGTAGGTGCAGGTGACCTGGCCGAAGCCCTCGTTCTGGCGAACATCGAGCTGGACGGTATAGCCGCCGCCGGCGGTGGGGGCCGATTGGCGCTCGCCCACATCCTCATAGCCGAGATCCTCCGCCTTGTGCCGGCAGGCCTCGATCGCGGGATTGGTGAGGTGCGGCCCGTCGGAAGAGCCGATGAACGGGATCCAGGAGCAGCCGCCGATCCACATCGCCCCGCCCAGCGCCAGCCAACCGCTCCACCGCATTCATCCGCTCCCCAAAGGCGCGGGGCCGCCGGCCCCGCCCGCAAAGCCGCCTAACATCGGCGCGCCGGCGCCGTCGAGCAAGCGGGGAAAGCGCGGCGGGCGGCGCTCCCCCGGGGAGGGATATGACATTGTCATAGGACTTTGTCGGGAAATTCCCGGGGAGCAGCGGATCGCATGCGCTGCGCCTTGGCGCGCGCGGGAGCGAACGGCGCATGGCGCGAACGCCGCCGCGGACCTCGTCGAGCGACGGCGGCAACGACCGCGCGCCCGGCGATTGAAACCGCGTTCCCGGCACGGCTCCGGGAGCGGCGGCACGCCGGGGTTCGCGGCCGCGACGGCGTGCGGCGCGGCGTTCACTGCAAGCGCGAGGCGGAGCACCATGGGCACGATCCTTCTCGATGCGCGGATGCTCCGCGCCGCGTGGCAAGGCAAATTTTATTGCTCGAAGGCCAGCCTACCGGCGGCCGGCGCGGGCCGCAATGGACCCCTTAAAAGCCCTGTTTTCGCAAGGCGATGGCCCTTGCCAACGGGCGGCGATCCCGGCGCCGCGATTGCCTGGCGCACGCTCTTGGGTCATCCTCAAGCTGCGGGTTTTTCGCCTTGGGATTGCAGATGCCGCAGCGTCGAGAGGGCGAGCTTCCGGCCGC
>DASPSJ010000043.1:0-98382 GCA_035623985.1 Allostellaceae bacterium
TGACGTCGATCCCCGTGCCTGGCTCGCCGACCTTCTCGCCCGCCTCGCCGACCATCCGGCAAAACGTCTCCATGAACTCCTGCCGTGGAATTGGAAAGCACGAGATCCGCCTTAGCCGCGGTCTTCACCGGATGCGTACTCCATTCTGGAGGGCGCATCGCTTGATCGGGAATGGTCCAAAGCAAAAGCCGAAAACGATTCGAAGGCCGGCGTCGAGTATCTGAATAAGGTTCGCATATACGTGGAGGGCCTCCTCAAGTTGATGCTGCGTGGGGAGGATGCCGACATCAAGAAGATGGTCATTGGCGATCTCCGGAAGTTACTCATTCAATTACATGAGGCAGATAAAGCGCCGTGGGATCGACCTGTGTTTAATGGGCTCCTCGCTGCTATCGATAAAACGCGCTCTCAGATGAAGTACATCGAGGGCGCACATCACACGACAGGTCGAAATTACGGGATGGTCGAAGCGACCGATGTGGAACAGCATTGGCGAAAAAATTTGTGCCCCGCGCTTGATCGCGCATTTAGGGCGGTACGCGAATATAGGCTTCTACACGGCGACATGAAGGCATTGTATGCGTTGCCGCCCACGACTTGCCTCCCCGAATCTTATCAGGCAAAGGTTCGCAATATCCCATTAAATATCCTGGGGCGTGCAGCGGCGTTGACTGATGGTCGCGCGGCGGATGGCTTCATTGAAATGGAGGAATTTACCGCAGGCAACCAGATGCCCATCAAACTACACAACCACTCTGCCTATCGCCTCGTTGCGCGAACACTAGAACCAGTAGCGAGGCCGGGCGACATCCTTTTGACAAAACAGAGAGGCGAGCCATCTCCTAAGTCTCTAGTCGTCGCGCTCAGTGAGGACCGGTTGTTAGCGCGGAGATTCGAACTAGCTGAAAATCATAGTGATGTCGCCATTCTCACTGCCCAAGCCATAAACCCCCGAGAAATTGCTGCGCCAATAGTATCGCACCGATCAACGCTCGTACTTTACAAGATAATCGGGGTCCTTTTCGGGCACGGTGGGATTCCTATGGCTCGACAAGATGATCACGAGGTATGTGACTGTGGCGGCGAAGCCGCACTTAGCTATTTAACTGCAGGTACATTAGGCCTCGTCAAAGTGACCGGGCACAGTGCGGAGCCGCTGGTACTTCACGAGCAATATCTGATCGTTAAGAGGCCGATATCGGCAAATGAAGCCCTCCGTTTGCTCGATGGCAAACCCGTTATTGCTGAAGACAACGATAGAAACTATTTCTTTAAACGCCTACGCAGTCAAGGAGCAGAGCATGTCTTTTTGGAAAGCCTAGACATAAGTGGCGACTATTCTCCAATAGTTCTGCGAGCACCCGGTCAATCGGAAAATTCATTGAAACAAGTATGGCCTGTCGCGGGCGTATTATTTGAACTGCCAACTTAACAACCATCGGTTTCGCACCCAAAGGGATACGTTACCTCTTGATATTCGGTCCGTCTCGCTCTCTCTATTATCTTCGGTCAACGTTCGAATGTTTTTCGCATATCCGGCTGAGGTTGCCCGGGCCTTTTGTGACTATGCACCCTCAGCGTTCTCGCCCTTCACAACCCGATATAAGCCAGTTGCACCCGGTCGTCCGCCAGCGGCGCGGCGGCGGCGCCGTCCGTGATGATGCGGCCGTTCTCCAGCACGTAGCGCGGTGAGTGAACAGGAATCGGGGTCGAATTCTCAGAGTCGATTTCTGCAGATCGACACATGGAGTGAGTTCATGCACATCAATTTGCCAATGCCATCTCTTTCAGCTTGTCCCAGAGAGACTCGAATTATATAATATGGCTACCCATATTGATGCCACCATATGGACGGTTCCGTGAAGACGACGATCGAGATCTCCAATCCGCTGCTGCGCGAGGTTCGCAAGCTTGCCGCACGTGAGGGGGTCACGTTCCGAACGCTGGTGGAACGTGGACTTCGTCGCGTGGTCGCCGAAACGAAGCCCGGCGCCCCTTTCAAGCTGCGCCGCGCCAGCTTCAAGGGGCGCGGCCTGCAAGCCGATCTCCACGACGCCACGTGGGACAGGCTGCGCGATTTGGCCTATGAGGGCCGCGGCGCTTGATTGCCGTCGACTCGAACATCCTCGTCTATGCCCATCGCGAGGACTCGCCCTTTCACGACGCCGCTGTCCGGCGAATGGCGGAGCTGGCCGAGGGGCCGGCAAGCTGGTCGATCCCCTGGCCGTGCATCCACGAGTTCCTGGCCATCGTGACGCATCCTCGTATTTATGCGCCGCCCACGCCGTTGCGCCGGGCGCTCGACCAAGTGGATGCCTGGCTCGAATCGCCCACGCTCGTGCTTCTGGCCGAGCCGACCACTCATTGGCCGGCTCTGCGAGCACTGCTCGCCGCGAGCCGCGTCGCTGGAGCACAGGTCCATGATGCGCGTATCGCCGCGCTCTGCCGGCAGCACGGCATACGCGAATTGTGGTCGGCAGACCGAGACTTCAACCGCTTCTCGGGACTCGTCGTCGTGAATCCGCTGGTGGCAGAGAAATCAAGCTGACGGGAGGGAATGGCCGTTCATTCTTGCCCGCCAGACGGCCTCGCGCCCATCTTCACAACCCGATATAAGCCCGTCTCACCCGATCATCCGCCAGCAGCTCGGCGCCGCCGCCTTCCATGACGATGCGGCCGTTCTCCAGCACGTAGCCGCGATGCGCGAGCGCCAGCGACTGCGCCACGTTCTGTTCCACCAGCACCAGCGTCAACCCGTCGCGCTCATTGAGCTCGCGCACGACGCGGAACACCTCGTCCGCCATCACCGGCGCAAGGCCCAGCGAGGGCTCGTCGAGCATGACGAGGCGCGGCTGGCCCATCAGGCAGCGCGCGATCGCCAGCATCTGCTGCTCGCCGCCCGAGAGCGTGCCGGCGAGCTGGCGCCGGCGCTCGGCAAGGCGCGGGAAGAGCGCCAGCATCCGCGCCATCGCGGCCTCCGCCCCGGCGCGCGCACGCGGCACCACCGCGCCCATCTCGAGGTTCTCGCGCACCGTCATGTTGGGAAAGATCTGGCGGCCCTCCGCCACCTGGCCGATGCCGAGGTCGCAGATGCGGTGCGGCGGCTCGCCGGCGATCTCGCGCCCTTCGAAGCGGATCGAGCCGCGGGCCGGCCGCTCCATGCCGAAGACGGTGCGGATGAGCGAGGTCTTGCCCGCGCCGTTGGCGCCGACGATGGCGACGATCTCGCCGGCGGCGACGCGGAGCGACACGCCGTCGAGCGCCTGGGCGTCGCCATAGAAGAGATCGAGCCCGGCGATCTCGAGCATGCGCTCAGGCCCCCGCCCGCTCGGCCGCCTGGGCGTGGCCGAGATAGCATTCGAGCACCTGCGGGTCGCGCGCCACCTCTTCGGGCGTGCCCTCGCAGATCTTCTGGCCGTGATGCAGCACGACGATGTGGTGCGAGAGCGCCATGACCGCGCGCATGACGTGCTCGGTGAGCAGGATGGCGAGCCCGGTCTCGCGCGAGAGATCGGCGAAGGCGCGCACCATCTGGTCGATCTCGGTCGGGCGCAGCCCCGCCATCACCTCGTCGAGCAGCAGGATCTTGGGCCGCGTCGCCAGCGCGCGCGCCGTCTCGAGGCGCTTGCGCTCGGGCAAGGTCAGGCTGTTGGCCGGGCTCTCCGCCTTCGCGGCAAGGCCGAGGCGCTCGAGGCACTCCCAGGCGGCTTGCCGCGCCGCAACCCGGTCGGCGGTCGCCTTGAAGGCGCCGACCATGACGTTTTGCAGCACCGAGAGCGCGCCGAAGGGCTTCACCTGCTGAAACGTGCGGCCGATGCCGGCGCGGCAGGCCTGGTCGGGCCGCCTTCCGGTGATGTCGGCGCCGTCGAGCAGGACGCTGCCGCTGTCCGGCGGGATCGCGCCGGCGATGAGGTTGAAGGTGGTGGTCTTGCCGGCGCCGTTGGGGCCGATCAGCGCGACGATGCCGCCCGGCGGCACGGCGAAGCTGACATCGTCCACCGCCTGCAGCCCGCGAAAGCGCTTGGAGACGCCGCGCACCTCGAGCAGCGGAGCGCTCACCGCCGCCCCTCCGCGAGACCGAGCGCGCGCCTGAGCCACGGCCACAACCCCGAAGGCTGCAAGGCGACGATGGCGAGCAGCGCCGCGCCGTAGAACCATTGCTTGAGGCCGTTGATCTCGAAATGGGTGGAGAGGTTGGTCATGGTCTCGCCGAGACCGGTGAGCAGGAAGGCGCCGACGATCGGACCGAACAGCGTGCCGAGACCGCCGATGATCGGCGCGATGATGATCTCGATCGAGCGGCCCATGGCGAAGACGGTGTCGGGATAGAGGTTGTTGTCGTAGAAGGCGAGAAGGGCGCCGCCCAGCGCCGTCATCGCCGCCGAGAGCGCCATGGCCGCGATCTTGTAGCGGAAGACGTCGATGCCGAGGGCTCGCGCCGCCTCCTCGTCCTCGCGGATCGCCTGCCAGTAATAACCGACGCGGCGATTGAGCAGCGCGTGGCTGAGCGCCAGCGCGGCAAGGCTGAGCGCCAGCAGCAGGTAATAGAACATCACCGACGAGCCGCGCAGCCGCAGCGGGTCGTCATGAGAGAGATTGGCCACCGGCAGGAACAGGCCCTCGGTGGCGCCGACCCAGCCGAAATGATCGAACAGGATGCGCGTGAACTCGGCAAAGGCGATGGTCAGCAGCGCGAAATAGACGCCGCCGACGCGGAAGCGGAAGGAGAGCGCGGCGATCGCGCTGCCGGCCAGCGTCGCCACCGCCATGCCCGCGACCATGCCGAGCCAGGGCGAAAGGCCCAAATGCACGAAGAGCGCGGCGCTGGTATAGGCGCCGAGCCCGACATAGAGCGCGTGGCCGAGCGAGAGCTGGCCGGCAAAGCCGGTCATGACGTTCCAGGACTGGCCGAAATACGCCGAGAACAGCACCACCACCAGCACCGAGACGACATAGGCGTTGGCGACGAGCGGCAGCAGCAGCATGACGGCGACGAAGAGGCCGAGCGCCGCCGCCGCGCGCGGCGAGAGGTCGAGCGCGCGCGCCGCCCTCATGCGCGCCCCAGCAAGCCTTGCGGCCGGACCAGCAGCACCAGGATGAGCAGGCCGAAGCTGAAGGCGCTCTTGAAGGAGGGCTCGACGAGAAAGCCGGAGAGCGCCTCGGAAACGCCGACGAGGACGCCGCCCAGCAGCGCGCCGGGCATGCTGCCGAGCCCGCCCAGGATGACGGTGATGAAGGCGAGCAGCGTGTAGTCGGTGGCGATGTAGGGCTGCACGTCGACCAGCAGCAGCATGAGGCAGCCCGCCGCGCCGACGCAGGCGGCGCCGAGGCCGAAGGTCACGGCATAGAGCCGCTTCACGTCGAGTCCCACCACCTGCGCGCCCACCTGATTGTCGGCGCAGGCGCGAATCGCCTTGCCGGTACGGGTGAAGCGGAAGAAGGCCCACAGCGCCGCCGCGCCGAGCACGGCGCCGGCGGCGGCCAGCACGCGCACCTTGTCGAGCAGCACCGCGCCGAGCTGGTAGCTGTCATAGGCGTAGTCGAGCTGCACGTTGCGCGCATCGGGGCCGAAGCCCATCAGCAGGCTGGCGGTGATGACGGTGGCGACGGCAAGCAGCAGCAGGAACTGCTCGTGGTCGGGCCGGGCGATGTAGCGGTTGATGAGCCCGCGCTGCAACACGTAGCCCAGCAGGAAGAGCGCCGGCACCACCAGAATCAGCGCCCGCAGCGGATCGACGCCGAAGCGGGCGTTGGCGAGGCAGGCGCCGTACATCGCCAGCACCATCATTTCGCCATGGGCGAAGTTGACGATGCGGATGACGCCGAAAATGACCGAGAGGCCGAGCGCCATCAGCCCGTAGACGGCGCCCGTCAGCAGCCCCGCGACGATGATGTTGAGATAGAGCATCGCGCGGGGCGCGCCTGCGGGTCGGCCGGCGGCGCGCTCAGGCGCGCTGCGACCAGCCCGGCACCGGAAAGACCGGCTTCTTCTCGGCGTTTTCCGGCGGCAGCACGACGGTCGGCCGACCGTCGAGGATCTGCACCACGCCCGAGGGCAGGTTGACGTTCTGTCCCTTGGCGTCGAAGGTGATGGGGCCGCCGATCATGACGCGGTCCGGGAGGTTGGTCGCCGCGAGCGCCTCGACCAGCGCCTGGGGCTTGGCCGAGCCCGCGCGCTTGTAGGCGTCGGCGCAGATCAGGAAGCCCTCGAAGGTAAAGCCCGCGTCGAGCGTGCAGACCTCGCCCGGATTGGCCTTGTTGAACTCGTCCTCGAAGCGGCGCGACAAGGATTGCTTGGGGTCGAGCCAGGGAATGTTGGTGATGGCGTAGTCGGCGTATTTGCCCAGCACCTTCATGAACTGGGTCTGGTACATGCCGGGGCTGCCGGGGCTGATGATGGCCATCGGCTCGTATTTCTGCTTCACCATCTCGCGCACCATGAGGATGGCGTCGTTGAGCCGCGTCACCACCATCTGCAGCTCGGCATTCGCCGCCTTGGCCTTCGCCACCTCGATCGAGAGATCCTTCGCCTGCGGATCGTAGGAGATGGTGTCGACGATCTGGAACGGCAGGTTCAGCTTCGGCATCAGCGCGTTGATGCCCTTGAGCATGGTCTGGCCGAAGGTGTCGGTCGCGACCATCAGCACCGCGGTCTTGGGCGCGGTGCCGGTCGCTTGGAAGAGGTCGTTGAAGCGGCCGAGACCGTGGCTGCCGAGCATCACGCTGGTCGGGAAGTTGCGGAAGATATATTTGTAGCCCTGCTCGGTGATGGCGGGATCGGCGCCGATGTTGATGACGAAGGGGACGCCGTTCTGCTCGGCAACCTGGGCGATGGCGAAGGTCTGGCCGCTGTCGAAGGCGCCGATCAGCATCTCGGCGCCGTCGCGAATGAGCTTCTCCGCCTGGGTGCGCGCCACTTCCGGCTTCGATTCGGTATCGGCATCGATGACCTCGATGGCGTAGCCCATCTCCGGCAGCATCTTCCTGGCGAGATCGACGCCGCGCTGGCAGCTCTGGCCGATCAGCGCCTCGTAGCCCGAGCGCGGCAGCAGGCTGCCGAGCTTGATCGGGCGCGTGGCGGCGCGGGCGCGGCCGGCGCCGGCCAGGAGCGCGCCGCTCGCAGCGGCACCGAGAGCGAAATCGCGACGGGTAAGCCTGCGCTTCATCGGGACCTCCCCGGCGGTCGGATGCCGCCGCCTTAAATGATTGTAATGCCGGATCATTCGTCGTCCGGCGCCGGCCGCCACCATACCGGAATGGCGCCGGGGATCAAGCCGTGCCGCAGCAGTCCGTCCGGGAAATGGGAGAAGCTCGCGACATCGGCGGTGGGCCTCCGGCGAGGAGCGAGGAGCGACGCGATGCCGCCCTGCGGTTGCGTTGTCGCGTGGGGGCTTTAGACTGCCTCGCGTGCCGAGCCAGGATGCCGTGATGAGTCGCCAGGATCTGTTCCCGCCGATCGAGCCCTATGCCACCGGCATGCTCAAGCTCGACGGGTTGCATACGATGTATTGGGAGCAGTCGGGCAATCCGCGGGGACTGCCGGTCGTCTTCCTGCATGGCGGCCCCGGCGCCGGCGCGACGCCGACCCATCGCCGCTTTTTCGACCCGCAGGCCTATCGCATCATCATCTTCGATCAGCGCGGCGCCGGCCGCTCGACGCCGCTGGGCGCGCTTGCCGACAACACGACGGACCACCTGGTCGCCGATATAGAGCGGCTGCGACACCATCTCGGCGTCGACCGCTGGGCGGTGTTCGGCGGCTCCTGGGGCTCGACGCTGGCGCTGGCCTATGCCCAGGACCACCCGCAACGCTGCGGCGGCCTCATCCTGCGCGGCATCTTCCTGTTCCGGCGCGCCGAGGTGGATTGGTTCCTCTACGGCATGCGCAGCATCTTTCCCGAGGCCTGGCGCGCGTTCTCGGGCTTCCTGCCCGAGGCCGAGCGCGGCGACCTCCTGACGGCGTATTACCGCCGGCTGACCGATCCGGATCCGGCGGTGCACATGCCGGCGGCGCGCACCTGGAGCACCTATGAAGGCGCCTGCTCGACCCTGCTGCCGAGCCCGGACACGGTGGCCGCGTTCGGCGAGGACCGCATGGCGCTCGGCCTCGCCCGGATCGAAGCGCATTACTTCCGCTACAACGTCATCCCGCCGGAGCGGGATTTGCTGCGGCGGATCGATCGCATCCGCCACCTCCCCGCCTTCATCGTCCAGGGCCGTTACGACATGGTCTGCCCGATCGTCAGCGCCGACGAGCTCGCCCGCGCCTGGCCCGAGGCGGAGTACTCGGTGGTCGCCGATGCCGGCCACTCGGCGATGGAGCCGGGCGTCCGCGCGCGGCTGGTCGCCGCCACGGAAAAGCTGCGGCGCAGCTTGTGACCGGACGCTGCGATCCGACGACGCTTGCCAGAACCGGCGCGATCCTTTAGATGAGGCGAGAAGACAAAAAGAGAAGAGGCGTAAGGCGTCGTGGCGGGGGGTAGGATGGGCCGGCGGGCCGGCGGGTGCGGGGGGGCTTTTCTTGCGCTTGCGCTGGCGGTGTTGGCGGCACCGGCGGCATGGGCGGACGATCCCGACCTCTTGTCGGTGGGCGCCGGCGCTTACAACGCGCTGCGCGAATCGAGGGAGGCGGAGCTCCGCCTCGAATACCTCTTCTCCTACCGCTTCCTCTATATCGTTCGTCCGATGGCGGGCATGTTCGCGACCAACGAGCGCAGCTTCTACGGCTATGGCGGCATCTGCCTCGACCTGGAGGTCGGCCAGCATTTCGTCATCATGCCCGAAGCGGCGTCCGGCTTTTGGTCGCGCGGCAATGGCAAGGATCTCGGCGGCCCCGTGGAGTTCAAGACCGGCGGCGAGGTCGCTTATCGCTTCGACAATTTCTCGCGCCTCGGCTTGCTCTTCGACCACACCTCCAACGCCGGCATCTATAACAGGAATCCCGGCGTCGAGTCCGCGCTGGTCGTCTTCTCCATCCCCATCGGCGGCCCGCGCCCATAGCGAGCCCGGCCGCGCAAGGGCGGCCGGCCGTTCCTTGCCGCCCGTTAACCATGTCAGCGGGGATTTGAGGCGATTTCGCACCGCCAGGGTTGCCGCTCGTTAACTAGCGCTCAACCGATGCCCAGTATTTTTTTCCTGCATCGCGGCGGCAGCGATCCGCGCGCCGCCTCACCCGATCGACCTGGAGTACGCGCTTTGCGAAACATCGAAAAACATGTGTTGGTGGTCGATGACTACAACACGATGCGGCGCATCCTGCGCAACCTGCTGTCTCAAATCGGCTTCAGCAACGTCGAGGAGGCCGAGGACGGCTCCACGGGATTGCGCAAGCTGCGCGAGCGGCCTTTCGGCCTCGTCATCTCCGACTGGAACATGGCGCCGATGTCCGGCCTCGAGTTCCTCAAGGAGGTGCGCTCGGACGGCGCGCTGAAGGACATGCCCTTCATCATGATTACCGCCGAGAGCAAGACCGAGAACGTCGTAGCCGCGAAGGAAGCGGGGGTCAGCAACTACATCGTCAAGCCCTTCAACGCCGACACGCTCAAGAAGAAGATCGAGGCGGTTCTGGGGGAGCTCTGAGCCCATGTCCTCTCAGCGTCGGCCCGAGCTGAGCGAGGAAGAATACCTCGACATCGAGGAAGCGCTCGCCAGCAACGCGCGCGGCCGCAGCTTCCTGCGCATGCGCGATCAGCGCGCCCGCCTCGTCGCCGTGAACGAGGTGCGCAAGCTGGCGCGCGAGTTCAAGGACGGCCTGCAGAAGGCGGCCGCCGACACCGGCGGCGACAAGCGCGACGAGGCGCATATCCGCATCCTGCGCGAAGAGCTGCGCGAGATGAGCGCCTACATCCATCAGACGCGCCGCGAGATCGCGGCGCTGCGGCCGGCCGACGCCGGCTCCAACCGGATCATGGCCGCGACCGGCGAGCTTGACGCCATCGTCTCCGCCACCGAGCGCGCCACCTCCGAGATCCTGAACGGCGTCGAGCGCATCAACGACCTCGCCTTGAAGCTGCCGAAGACGGGCGAGGTCGCGCCCATCGCCGACGAGATCCAGGCGCATGTGACCGAGGTGCTGACCGCCTGCTCGTTCCAGGACATCACCGGGCAGCGCACCACCAAGGTGGTCAACACGCTGCGCTATCTCGAGCAGCGCGTGAACTCGATGATCGAGATCTGGGGCGTCGAGGGCGTGACCCCGGCGGCAGCGGAGAATGCCGATGACCGCCGGCCGGATGCGCATCTGCTGAACGGCCCCGCCACCGACGGCGGGCCGAGCCAGGCCGATGTCGACGCCCTCTTCGAACAGCTTGGCAAGGCCACCGAGAAGGCCCCTGAGAAGGCCCCCGGCGGCGACAAGGCCGAGCCGCACAGCAACAGCCAGAGCCAGATCGACGCGATGTTCAACGCGGCCCAATAGCGCCGCGCCGAAGCCGTCGAACGCCACCCTTCGCCGCGGCTCCCGGGCCGGCGCCCGGCGGGGCCGGCCGCGCTCGCCTCGCCAATGAGGATCGGACGCGCCGATTGCATCGCGACGAGCGGCGGCCTAGCTTGGCACGCGATGAAGCCCATGCCGCTCGACCTTGCCAATCACGCGACCGTCCCGGAGCGCGTGCCGATGAAGAGCGATGCGGCCCGGCTCGAAAGGCTGCCGACGCGCGCCGCGGCGGGCTGAGGGGCAAAGAGCGTTTCACGCAACGAGGAGGAAGGGACGATGGCGGTCGACGGCAAATGGAAAATCGCGATGGAGACGCCGATGGGCACGCGCAATGCGACGCTCACCCTGTCCTCGGCCGGGGGCGCGCTCACCGGCTCGATGTCGGGCGACGCCGGCTCGATCGATATCTATGACGGCAAGGCCAGCGGCGACCAAGTCTCGTTCAAAGTCGACATCACCCAGCCGATGCCGCTCACCCTCGATTTCACCGCCACCATCGCCGGCGACAGCCTCTCCGGCACCGTCAAGCTCGGCATGTTCGGCGACGCGTCGCTTTCGGGCACGCGGGCTTAGCCGCGGTCGAAGCGGCACGGCGGCGGTCCGTCAAGGTGCAGGGATATCGCTTGACTTTGTTCCCGTTTTGTTCGAAAATTCGACCGGCGTTTATTTCCTCCAGGACAAGCGATGATCTACGCACAGGCCGGCATGGCCGAATTTGAAGTTGCGACACCGGGCTTCCTGCGGGCGCGTCGACCGCCGCCTTACCGCCCCGGCCCGGCTGCGCGGCAAGTCGATGTCGCGATTGGCAGGCGATTGCGCGAGGCGCGCCGCGGAGCCGGCATCAGCCTGCAACAGCTCGGCGACGCGATGGGCGTCAGCGCCGAGACGGTGCGGCGCTATGAGACCGGGCTGCGGCGCATGGCGCCGGCGCGCCTCGCCGCCGCCGTGCGCTTCCTCGGCGTTCCGCTTGCATGGTTCTTCAGCAACGGCAATCCGCCCGCGCCGCCGTGGCGCTGAGCGCTAAGCAGCGAACGGCGCCGGGTTGCCCCGGCACCATCCGCCACGATCAAGCCTCGCGCGTCAGTGGAAGCTGATTTCCACCACGCGGTTACGCGGTTCGCGCACGCCGGCAGCGGTCGGCACCGGCGGCTCGCGCATGCCGACCCAGCGCTCGTCGATGCGGCTGGCCGGCACGCCATCGGCCTGCAGCGCCTCGCGCACGGCGTCGGCGCGGCGATGCGACAGCGCCATGTTGTAGGCGTCCGTGCCGGAGAGATCGGCCTTGCCGGTGATCGCCACGCGGCTGTTGTCGCTCTTCACTTGGTCTGCCACCTGATCGACGATCTTGTGCGCAGCCGGCGTCAGGACCGATTTGTCCCAATCGAAATAGACGTTGTATTGCCGCGCGGCGGCGGGCGGCGGCTTCTGTGCCGCCGCCGCGGGCTGCACCGCGCCGTGCTCGAGCTCGTCGAGCGCGGCAATGAACTCGGCATGGCATGGGCCGTTGATCGCGGTGCGCCAGTCATCTTCCATGCGCTCCACCCAGCAGTCATAGCGCTCCTGCGCGCGCGCCGCGACCGCCGGCAGGCGCTCTCGCGCGCCGCCGTCGAGCGCGGCGACCAAGCGGCGGCGACCGTTCGCCAGCTCGTCGCGCGTCTGTAACGGCACTTCGAGCGGCACCAGCCAGTTGCTGTTCTCTTCCGGCACCACCACTTGCCCGCGGCCAGCGGCGAGGCCTTTGCGCGAGAAATAGTCGGCATCCGCCCAGTCGCGATCCTGGTCCGCAAGATGCGTGGCGAGGCCGGCATATTCGCGGGCCAGCGCCTCATTGAAATTGGCTGGGCCGGAAGGCGCCGATTGCTGCGCCGCCGGCAGGTTGAAGGGCTCGAGAACGGGGTTGCCGCGCATCGATGGCGCAGAGGACCAGCCCGAGCAACCCGCGATCATGGCAAGCCCCAGCAGGGCGATGGGGGTGGCGACAAGGTTCCTATGGTTCATCTGGCATATCTCCCTAGGGCTCATGAAGTGGACGATCCGCCCGCAGCGGGTCGCGCCGCGATGGGTAGGGTGAAGGCAAGCTAAAGCGCCGGCAGGACGAAATTCGGTCGGGTTCTTGGACGAGTGGAACGTTCATGGCATTAAAGCGCCGCAAAAGGCAAACCTCTCCCCGGATCGAGAGAGACGACCCCACGCCCTCCCCCCAACTAGCAGTGACGTGACAGAAAACAATCTTAACCCGGAATTGTTCCCGGTACCTGACACAAGAAAGGGAATGCGGCGTAGGACCTTCGCCAGCATGTTAACGTTTGGCGCAGGAGGGCGGCAAGAGCGAGCAGACCGGCATATGATCCCGTCGAAATTCGACCCGGTATTCCGCCCGGCTTGGCGCAAGCGCGCGAGCGCGCCTAGGCCCGCCGGCGCGTCATTTTGCCGCTTTGCCCGATCCTCCTAAGTCCAGCCGATCCAGTCGCACAGCGCCTGGCCCATGATCAGCGCCTTGTCGCGCTCGGAGAGGAACGGCATCTCTTCGGTAAAGGCGGTGACGCATTGGCGCCAGCTACAGGGCATGCGCGTGATGTCGGTGCCCCAGAACATCCGCGTCGGACCGAAAGCATCGTAGAGACGGCGATAGTACGGATGGAGGCTGCGGAAGGGGTAGGCATCCTCGGCGTAGCTCGGCCCGCCCGTCGCCTTCACCGCGATGTTGGGGTGCCGCGCCAGCGCCACGAGCTGCGGCATGTGCTCGAATGCCGCAGCCCCCTTACGGTTGCGCACCGCGCCCATGTGATCGACGATCAGCTTGAGGCCGGGATGGCGCCCGGCGATCTCGCCGAGCAGCGGCAGGAACTCGTCGGCGAGCAGCGCCACCGGCAGCCCCGCACGCTCGGCCGCCGGCCATAGCCAATCCATGGTGCCGTCGGTCGGCCAGCTCTTCTGCTGCGGCTGAAGGAAAGTGAAGCGAAAGCCGAGCATCCCGGGGCGCCGCTTCCAGCCTTCGACCAGCGCGCGGCTTTCCGGCCGGTCGAGCGCCAGGCGGCCGAGAATGGCGAAGCGGCCGGGATGGGCGCGCGCCGCCTCGACCGCCAACTCATTGGCATCGGCATCCCAACTCGGCGGATGAATCACCGCGCCGTCGACGCCGGCGGCATCCATATCCGCCAAGGCCTGCTCCTTGCCATAGGGCTCGGCCCGGTGCGGCGGCAGGGTGGTTCCCTTGGACCAAAGGTGAATCTGCGCATCGACGATCCGCATGGCGTTCCTCCCGGGCGTCAGTCTCCGCCGACGCGACGCCGGCGGCAAACCATGCCGCGGCTGTGAGCGCAGTCACAGGTGCAGGGCGGAAATCACGCTTATGTGAGAGCGGAGAGAAGAGGCGCCCGATGGCGTCCAAGGAGCGTCCATGATCCCGATTTCCCCGCTCGCCCGAATGACCATGTTCTATCACCCGCTCGCCCGGCCGCTGCTGGCGGAACTGCTCGAAGCGTCGAAACGGGAAGCGCTCGGCGCTTATGCCGAGGATTATGCGCGTCGTTCCGGCTACCGGCTGAGCCAGCAAGGCGAGTGGACCACCGACGTCACGCCCTAACGCGGCATTCCGTCCGGCCTTGGCGGCGACACGGCGGGACGCGCCCTCGGCGGCGCACCTTATCTTCGCGGCCCGGCCGGCGCGCAGCCGAGGTTCCGCCCTCAGGCGGACCCTGGCCGCAGCGAAACCCGGCGCAGGACGCTCGCTCGTCGCTAGAACAAGGCGACGAGCCGCTGCCACAAGCCCGGCGTGGGGGGCCGTACCGCGGCGAGGTGCTGGCCTGCCAGGATGTTGCGGCGCGCCTGTCGCAGCACCTGCATGACAACCGCATGCGTCGTGGCGCGGTGGTCGTTGAACGTCTCGATCCGGGGATAGGAGCGGCCGGTAACCTGCTCGATGGCGGCGAGCAGCGGCACTTTCAGCACCTGATCCGCATGCACCTCCAACACCGCGCCAAGGATGCACCGCCGACCGTCGTTCGATTTCAGCACTCCCTTGCACCATTTCTCCGGCGTATCCAGCAGACCGATAACCCGATCGATCTTGTCCAGCGTGTCGAGCTGGATCTCCATTCCTTTGCCGTCGAAGGGCATGGCATCCTCCTTTCCTGGTTGCACAACGCCGGGAAACAAGGTGCGGACGGGGCCGTGACGCGCAATGCCGGCTTGCCGCCTCGCCGCCCGTCGCGGGGTTGCCGTCGGCGGTCGATGCGAGGGCGCGGCAGCATCGCTGCGCCAAGTCAACGATAGAACCGTCCGAAGCCAGGCGCCATTGTTTATGTGTCGGGGGTGGGCGGCACGAACGGCCGGTCTCCAGCCGCCGCCGCCCAACCGGACGCAAGACATACCGGCGCATCGCAGCCTAAGATCACGGGCGATCATCATCGCCATCACGGGGGCGGACATGTCGAATTACGTCTATGTCGGGACGGCGCCCTATTACGGAGCCAGGGAGGATGCCGTCACCGGCGGGCTTTATCGCCTGGATACCGATCGCGGCCGGTGGGACAAGCTCACCGCCGGGCTGCCTCATGGTGTCGAAGCGCGCTGCCTCGCAATGGCGCCCGGCGCCGCCGCGGCGATCTATGTCGGCACGCAGCAGGGCCCCTATCGCAGCGCCGACGCCGGCGAAAGCTGGACCCAGCTCAAGCTGCCCGGCAAGGAGCAGCTCGTATGGTCGATCCTGCTGCATCCCGGCGACGCGCAGACCATCTATGTCGGCACGCAGCACACCACGATGTATCGCAGCCGCGACGGCGGCCGGAGCTGGACGGAGCTGAGCCCGCCGGCGCCCAAGGGGATGGTGGCGATGAGCTTTCCCTGCCGCGTCATCCGCCTGGCCCTCGACCCCTCCAATCCGCGCCAGCTCTATGCCGGGATCGAGGTCGGCGGCGTGCTGGGGAGCCGCGATGGCGGCGATAGCTGGCAAGGGTGCAACGAGGGGCTGCTGGAATTCACCCGGGAGCCGCGCCTCAGGAGCCGCATCGTCAGCGACACCGAGAGCGAGGGAATGATGGATTCCCACGCGCTCGCGGTAAGCCCGGCCGCGCCCGGCACGGTGTTCCTGGCGAACCGCATGGGTCTTTTTCGCAGCGGCGACGGCGGCGCGCATTGGCAAGAGATGGGCATCGGCCGTTTTTCGCCGCTGACCTATGCGCGCGACGTCAAAGTCTCGCGCCACGATCCCCGGACCATGTATGCGGCGCTCAGCCTCGCCGCGGCGAGCGACCAGGGCTCGCTCTATCGCAGCCGCGACCTCGGCGAGACTTGGCAGCGCTTCGACCGCGACGTGGCGATGAGGAGCACGCTGATGATCATCGCCGAGAGCGCCGCCACCCCGGACCGGGTCTATTGCGCCACCCGGAAGGGCCAGGTGTTCGGCACCGAGGACGGCGGCAAGCGCTGGCGGGAGTATCAACTCCCCGATGGCGCCGAAGGCGTCTACGCCCTGGCGGCGGCATAGCGGACGCCCGGCGGCAGGGCCTGCGGCGCCGGCGAGCCGCTTGCCGGCGTTTTCCCGGTCGATCGCGGCACGCTATGGCGCCGGCGCGGGAACGCCTCCGGAGTCGTCCGCGATCTCCTTGATCACCGCCCGCAGCCAGGCACGTATCGGCGAGTGCTGAGTACGGGGATGCCAGATCAGGTGGGGACTGACCTCCACCGGCGGCAAGGGCGCCGGCACGATCCGCAGGTCCGGGACCACCGCCAAGTCCTTGACGATCCGGCTCGGCAAGGTCGCGATGAGGTCGGTGGCGGCGACGACGAAGGGAACGCCGGCCGAGCTCGGCAAGACGACGGCGATGCGCCGCCGCAAGCCGCGCTCCTCCAAGATGCGATCGACGAGACTGTTGCCTTGGCCATCGGCCGCGACTTGGACATGACCGGCATCGACGACATGGGCGGCGGCGGCGAAGGCGTCGAGCGTCATCGGCAACGGCAAGGGATTGGCCGCGCCGATCAGCGTGACAAGGTGATCCTTCCACAAGGGCTCGGCGCGCAGATCCCGGCTCCCGACGAGCGGGGGCGCGATGGCAAGGTCCAACTCGCCGGTGGCGAGCTGGTCATGCAGCCGATGGCGCTCGATCGTCCGAATCTGAATATTGAGGCCCGGAGCGTCGCGCCTCAGCGCCGCCACCAGCGACGGCAGCAGCGTGGTCTGGTGGAGATCGATGGTGGCGATCCGCAGGATCGCGGTGATTTGCCGCGGGTCGAAAGCGGCTCGCAGCATCAGCGTGCGCGAGATGTCGGACAGCGCGCTGTGGATCGGACCCGCCAATTCAAGGGCGCGGGGGGTCGGCTCCATCCGGCCGTCGCGCCGCTCGAAGAGGCGGTCGTCGAGGAGGTAGCGCAGGCGGTTCAGAGCCTTGCTCATCGCCGGCTGGCTGAGCCCGTTGTGTTGGGCGGCGCGCGTGACGTGGCGCTCGGCCATCAGCGCATCGAAGACGACAAGCAGGTTGAGATCGACGCTCCGTAGGTTCCTTCCGGTCGTTGCCTGCATCTTTCAATTCCTTTCGATCATTCCCCACATATTTTTTTGTCATTTCCGCCCTGCGCGACGAGCCGATAGGCTACGTTGCGATTCACGGATCGAGCACGAGCGAGGGATGAGGGGCTGCGACATGCTCTCCGGGCATGCTGTTCGGGCGCACTATTTCCCTGCAAACGGCGTGCCATGAACCAACCCATGACCGGGGCTTCGCCGCTCCTCGAAGCGCGCGGGATCGTCAAGCGCTTCGGTCCACTCCTCGCCAATGACGTTGCCGCCTTCGCCGTCACGGCGGGCGAGGTGGTTGCATTGCTCGGCGAGAACGGCGCCGGCAAAAGCACGCTCTGCAAGATTCTCTATGGTTATTATCGGCCCGATGCGGGCGAGATCCGGGTGGCCGGCCGGCCCGTCGCCATCGCCTCGCCGCGCGACGCACGCCGCTTCGGCATCGGCATGGTGTTCCAGAACTTCAGCCTGATCCCGGCACTCACCGTCTGGGAGAATGCGGCGCTCTTCCTCGATGATCTGTCCTGGGCGATCAACCCGGCCGAGCTGTGCCGCCGCATGCGCCGCCATGCCGACCGCTTGCGCCTCGCGGTCGATCCGCGGTTGCCGGTGGGCCGCCTCTCGGTGGGCGACCGGCAAAAGGTCGAGATCCTGAAGCAGCTCCTCGCCGGCGCGCGGGTCCTTATCCTTGACGAGCCCACCAAGGTGCTGGCCCCGCAGGAGGTGGACGGCCTGTTCCGCACTCTCGCCGAGCTGCGCGACGATGGCTACGGCCTCATATTCATCAGCCACAAATTGCGAGAGGCGATGGCTTGCGCCGACCGCATCGCGGTGATGCGGCAAGGACGCATCGTCGGCACGCTGGCGAGCGGCGAGGCCGGCGAAGCAACGCTGCTCGGCTTGATGTTTGGCGATGCGCCGCCCTTGCCCTCCGGCTCGCCTCTCGCGCCGCAATCGGCATCGGGCGAAATCGCGCTGGAACTCGACGGGATTGGAACCGCGCCCGACATCGGCGCGGTGACGTTGCGCGATCTTTCGCTCCGCCTGCTGTCCGGCGAGATCCTCGGCGTCGCCGGGGTTTCCGGCAACGGCCAGCGCGAACTCGCCGAGGTCATTCTTGGCCTGCGGCGGCCGAGCGGCGGCGCGAAGCGCTTGTGGGGCGAGGAAGCGACCCAATGGTCGGCGGCGAGAATCCGCGGGCGGGGCGTCGCCAGCATTCCCGACGATCCCTTCGCCTTGGCCGCCGTCCCCGCTCTCACCGTGCGCGAAAATCTTGTCCTCGGCAGCGGACGGCGCTATCGCGCCGGGCTTGGCTTCGACTGGCCGCGCCTCGTCGCCGATATGGACGCAAGCGTCGCCCGGCTACGCTTCCCGCCGCTGTCCTACGAGGCGCGCGCCGCGGTGCTCTCCGGCGGAAACTTGCAGCGCGTCGTGCTGGCGCGCGAACTGGCTCATGACCCGAAGCTGATCGTTGCGCTCTACCCCACGCGCGGTCTCGACACCCGCGGCGCCGAGGCGTTGCGGGGATTGCTCCGCCGGTCGCGCGCCGCCGGTGCCGCCGTGCTGCTCGTCTCGGAAGATCTCGACGAGCTGTTCGCCGTCAGCGACCGGCTGATCGTGCTTCGCGACGGGCGCATTGCCGGCACTTTCCTGCCCGCGACGTTCCGCGCCGAGACGGTTGGTCCCGCCATGGTGGGGACGGCCGATGCCGCGTGACCTGGCGCTCGCCCTGCGCAGCCCCGCCGCCTTGGCAGTGCAGCACCGCGTGCCTCGCGCGGCAGCGATCGCGCTGGCATCGCTTGCGATCTTCGCCGTGCTGCTGCTTGCCGCGGGCAAGGACCCGTTCCGCGCCTATCGCGATACCCTGCTCTATGTCTTCGGCAACGCCTATGGCTTTTCGGAACTGCTGGTGCGGATGACGCCGCTGCTGCTGACTGCCGTCGCGGTGGCGCTGCCGGCACGACTCGGCCTTATCAACGTCGGCGGCGAAGGGCAGCTCTACATGGGCGCCTGGCTCGCTACCGCCGGCGCGCTCGGTTGTCCCGATCTTCCGGCCTGGCTGTTGTTGCCGCTGATGACCGCCTTCGGATTTGCCGGGGGCGCTATCTGGGCGTTGCTCCCCGGCCTGCTGCGCGCGGCAAAGCTGGTCAACGAGACCATCTCGACGCTGCTCCTCAACTACGTCGCGCCGCTGATCGTCAGCTTCTTCATCTTCGGTCCATGGCGGAGCGCCGAGAGCGCTTCCTATCCGCAGTCGCCGGCTTTCGTCGAGGCTGCGAGGCTGCCGAGCTTCTTCGGGACGCGCATTCATCTCGGCCTCATCTATGGCCTCGCCTGCCTTGCGCTCTACGGCCTCGTCATGAGCCGTACCCGCTGGGGATTGGAGATGCGGGCGATCGGCGGTAACGCGGAAGCGAGCTTGCGCCTCGGCATCCCGGTCGCGGGCTACGTGATCGCGGTGATGGCGATCGCCGGCGGGATCGCCGGAGCGGCCGGAATGGCCGAGGTATCGGCGATCCAGGGACGGCTCGTGGCGGGACTTTCGCCCGGCTACGGCTTCATGGGCTTCCTCGTCGCCTGGCTGGCGGGCGGCAGCGCGGCGGGCATCCTGGCCATGGCCTTCCTCTTTGCCCTGTTCAGCTCGGTCGGCGACATCCTCCAGATCACCCAGGGCGTGCCCTATGCGGTGGTCAATTTGCTCATGGCGGTGATGCTCTTCATCGTGCTCGGCCAGCGGCGGCCGTCGAGGAGCGGCGCATGAGCACGCCTTTCGCCGCCGCGGTGCTGTCCAGCTCCGTGCTTTCCGGCACCTCGCTGCTCTACGCCACGCTGGGCGAACTGGTCGGCGAACGCGCCGGCATCGTCAATCTCGGCCTCGAAGGCATCATGCTGATCGGCGCGGCCGCGGGCTTCGCGGCGACCTCTTTCGCCGGCAACCCCTATCTCGGCATCGCCGCTGCGGCGCTCGCGGGGATGGCGGGCAATCTCCTCCTCGGCTATGTCGTCATCGGGCGCGGCGCCAACCAACTCGCCGCCGGCCTTGCCCTGCTGTTCTTCGGCTTTGGCGCGAGCACCTTGATCGGGCGTCCTTTCATGGGCGCCATCGTCACCGGCCTGCCGCGCCTCGCGCTTTCCGAGCTGGGCGCATTCGACCTGCTGGTTTGGCTCGCCCTGCCGGCCGCGCTGCTGCTGTGGTGCCTGATCTTCCGCACGCGATGGGGCCTCGCTCTGCGCGCCGTGGGCGAGGATCCCGCGGTGGCTTTCGCCGCCGGACGGCGGCCGGGCCAGCTCCAATACCAGGCGTTGGCGCTGGGCGGATTGCTCGGGGGCATCGGCGGCGCCCATCTCTCGCTGGCGCTGGCCATGACCTGGGATGAAGGCATGACCGCCGGACGCGGCTTCATCGCCATCGCGCTGGTGATCTTCGCCAAATGGAATCCGCTCTGGGCGGTGGCCGGTGCGCTTGTCTTCGGCGCGGCGGAGGCGCTGCAATTGCAGCTTCAGGCGCGCGGCGCCGATGTCTCGCCCTTCCTCATGACCATGATCCCCTATTTGCTGACCTTGACGATCTTGGTGTTCTGGGGATGGAGCCGCCGATCCGCCGCGCCCGCGGCGCTCGGCCGAAATTTCTTCGGCGTGGAATAGGCCACCCGATGCGATTGAGGAGACCATGATGACGAGGCGTCGATTGCTCATTCTCGCCGGGTTGCTGCTGTTTGCCGCCGAGCCGGCCAGGGCGGAGGCCACCTTGACGGTGGGCGCCATCTATGTCGGATCGGTGAACGACTACGGCTACAACCGCGCGATGAAGGACGGGCTCACGGCGATGAAGGAGGCCGTGCCCGGCATAACCCTTCTGGAAGCGGAGAACGTGCCGGAGACCGCCGAAGCCGAGCGGATCATGGAAGGCATGATCCAACAAGGCGCCAAGCTGATCTTCGCCACCAGCTTCGGTCACCAGCAATTCGCCTTCAACCTCGCGAAGAAACACCCGGACGTCGTCTTCGAGCATGCCGGCGGCTGGATGCAAGCGGCCAATTTCGGCAATTTCTTCGCCGCGACCCAGGCCGCCTGGTATCCGATGGGCGTCGCCGCCGGCAAGATGACCAAAAGCAACACCTTGGGCTTCGTGGCGGGCGTGCCGATCGGCTTCATCATCGGCGACGTCAACGCCTTCGCGCTTGGCGCGCGGTCGGTCAATCCCAAGGCGGAAGTCCGGGTGGTCGTAACCGGAAGCTGGGCCGACAAGGCCAAAGAAGCCGAGGCCGCCAACGCGCTGATCGATCAGGGCGCCGACGTCATCACCATGCATGTCGATTCCCCGGCCACCGTGATCCAGGTGGCGGAAAGCCGCGGCGTCTATTCCATCGGCTTCCAATCGATCGAGGCACGCGCGCTCGCGCCCAAGGGTTGGCTCACCGGCCTCGGCTTCACCTGGGGCCCGTTCATGACTGCGACGGCCAAGAGCGTGATCGCCGGGAGCTTCAAGCCGGCAATGGTCCGCCAGGGCTTGGGCGAAGGCATGTTGGCGGTCGCTCCTTTCGGCAACGCCGTGCCGGAGGAGACGCGGGGGCTGGTCCTCGCCGCGGTCGACAAGATCGCCAAGGGCTACAACCCCTTCACGGGACCGCTCAGCGACAACACCGGCGCCGTCCGCCTCAAAGAAGGCGAAGCCTTGGGCAATGACAAGATGGGCGATTTCGACTGGTACGTTGCCGGCGTCATCGGCAAGGCCAAATAGCCATGACCGAGCCCTTCGACCCGGCGCGCTTCGTGCCGCTGGCCGCGGCGGCGGTGGGGCTGCCGCTCGCGCCGGAGGATCTCGGCAATGTCGTTGCCGCCTTTGCCGTGCTGGCGCGGGTGGCGGGACCGGTGATGGCCTTTCCACTGCCGGAGGAGGTCGTTTCCGCCGCGGTCTTTGCGCCGGATGACGGGAGCTAGCGGTGCACGCCGCCAGCGGGGTGTGCGCGCTTGCCGCCGCGGTACGCGCCGGCGAGCACAGCGCGGTGGCCGTGGTGCAGGAGACCTTGGCGAGGATCGCGGCGCGCAACCACGGCATCAACGCCTTCACCACCGTCACCGAGGATCGCGCCCTGGCCGAGGCCGAGGCCGTGGACGCGGCGCAGGCAGCGGGGCGCGATCCCGGATTGCTGGCCGGCGTGCCTTTCGCGGTCAAGAACCTCTATGACATCGCCGGCCTGCCGACGATCGCGGGCTCGCGCATCGACCGGGACCGCGCCCCGGCGGCCCGCGACGCCGCGCTCGTGCGCCGGCTTTGCGCGGCCGGAGCGGTGCTGGTCGGCGCTCTCAACATGGACGAATACGCCTTCGGCTTCTCGACCGAGAACAGCCATTACGGCGCCACCCGCAACCCCCATGAGCCGACGCGCATTGCCGGCGGCTCGTCCGGTGGCTCGGCGGCGGCGGTGGCCGCGTCCCTGGTGCCCTTGAGCCTCGGCTCCGACACCAACGGCTCGATCCGCGTGCCGGCGGCGCTCTGCGGCGTCTTCGGGCTGAAGCCGACCTATGGCCGGCTGAGCCGCGCCGGATTGCGGCTCTTCGCGGCGAGCCTCGATCAGGGCGGTCCGCTCGCCCGCTCGGCCGCGGACCTCGCCGCCGCCTATGACGCTCTTCAGGGGCCCGACCCGGAGGATCCGGCTTGCATCGCGCGGCCGCCGGAGCCGGTTCTGCCGGTGCTGCGGCAAGGGCTCGACGGCATTCGCCTGGCCGTCGCCGATGGATATTTCGCAAGCCAGGGCGCGCCCGAGGCATTTGCCGCGGTCGATCGCGTGGCTGCGGCTCTCGGCGCGTCGCGGCGGCTCGAGCTGCCCGCTCCCGGCGTGGCGCGCGCGGCGGCGATGATCGTCACCTCGGTCGAAGGCGCCGAGCTGCATCTGCCGGACCTCATCGCAAAGGCGGCGGAATTCGACCCGATGACGCGGGCACGTTTTCTTGCCGGCGCGCTGGTGCCCGGCGCCTGGTACGCTCACGCCCAGCGCTTCCGCCGCTGGTACTGCCGGGAGCTGACCGCGCTATTCCGTGCGGTGGACGTGATCCTGGCGCCGGCCACCCCTTACCCCGCCTTTTCGATAGGCCAGGCGTCGATGAAACTGGGCGACCTGCAACTGCCGGCGGCCGGTCATCTCGGCGTGTTTACTCAGCCGCTCTCCTTCGCGGGCCTTCCGATCGTCGCGGCACCCGCCGCCGAGGCCGGTGCGCTGCCGCTCGGCGTGCAGATCATCGCGGCGCCGTGGCGCGAAGACCTCGTGCTGCGCGTCGCCGCCGCCGCTGAAGCGCTCGGCGTCGTGGCCGTGCCCCCTCCTCCTTCCCCATCGGATGCCGCTGATGCTTGAGATCAACATTCCCGAGGTGGTCGCCGAAGTCACCGAGGCGTTCATGCGATACGAGCGCGCCTTGATCGCCAACGATGTCGCGGAACTCGACGCGCTGTTCTGGAACAGCCCGCACGCTTTGCGCTTCGGCATCGGCGAGAATCTCTACGGCCACGACGCGATCGCGCGCTTCCGCAGCGAGCGGCCGGCGATCGATCTGACGCGCCGCCTGATGAACACCCGGATCACCACCTATGGCCGGGACATGGCCACGGCCAACACGGAATTTCAGCGGGTCGGCGCCGCCGTCACCGGCCGGCAGAGCCATGTCTGGCTGCGGACCGCGCAGGGCTGGCGCATCGCCGCCGCTCACGTCAGCCTGCTGCATCCGCCGGGTCAGGCGGTGCCACCGTCCCCTGGGCCTACCGCGCGTTCGTGACGCTTTTTCAGCGGCGCGATCAGCCGGCAGGCTTTGCGCCGAAGATCGCGCGGCGGCGCTCGAGGCTCGCGGCGGGCCACAGCGCTCGCGAATCGTAATAGGCATCGAAGGCAGGAATGGATTGGGGCAGCGTGACCCAGGGCAGTTTGGAGCGGACATAGATGTGCACGTCCGGCGGCAGCCGCGACGGATCGTCCAAGGTACCGACGCGCACGAAGCGCAACTTGGCGATGCCGCCATACTCGCTCCACAGCGCAGTCTGGCAGGCGGAACAGCGAAAGACGTGGTGCGGCTTGCCGCTGTCGGTCGGCACCGCCACGGGCTCGAGCTCGCCTGAAACCGTCGTGATCCGGTCGGTCTCGATCAAGGCATTGATGACGAAGGCGCTCCCCGTCTGCCGCTGACAGTCGCGGCAATGGCAGCAATGCACGAACATCGGCGCGGAATTGAGCCGATACCGGACCGCGCCGCAGGCGCAACCGCCTTCCAACCCGTCTTCCATGCGACAAGCCCCCATTTCCCCGGACGGTCTTCGGCCAGGCGATCCCTGGGCCACGGAGCCAACGCCGGGCGTTTTGGGCCATCTTATCAGCCCGCATGCAAGATTGCCCTGCCCTTCGCGACCGCGCCGTGCCGCGCGGGGGCTTGCTCCTGCGTCTTGGCATAAAGGCGCCCATCATCAAGGCCGATGGACCGGCGACGGCTTCTCTACGATCGTCTCGACCAGGGCTTTGCGTGCCTTGACTCGAATGCGACGTATAATCTTTTGATTCTTATGGTATTTCTTAAGAACATGGCAGTCCGCGGCGTGATCTGTCGGAACTCTTCCGGAGCAGCGGCGATTCGCTCGCCCCCGCGCCGGTGACTTGTTGTTAACCCTTTGAAACCATTAACCCTATGGTGACATTATAGAGGCATGCTTGCTTACTTGCTGAGCATGGGGCCGCGCCGGCGATGGGCGCGTCCCACGATCGCGGCGGGCCAATGATGTGGCATGGCTGTTGCTAAATGAATATCAGCCGCCGTTTTGCCCGCTTCTACGGCGTATATATAAGAATGGGCGTTGGGACGGATACCCGAAATGACGGCATTGCGGTAGCTTGAGAGGTCCGTCCGGCAATGATTACCCTGGTTCTCATCGTCTGTCTCTCGACCACGCCCGATGTTTGCCGCGAGGAGCGGCCCCCGATCGACGCTGCGAGCCCGATGGCTTGCATGGTCCAGGGGCAGCAGATCGCCGCCGAATGGGTGGAAGAGCACCCGAAATGGCGGCTCACCGGCTGGCGCTGCCAATTCGGACCGCGCGAGAAGCAGATCTAGCCACCGCGCCGACCGCGCCGCGGTGATCGGCCGCGGCGACGGCAACCGACGCCCTGAACGCCGCCGCGAGGGGAAATTCTGCCTCTTGAGGCCGGCGCTCACCGTCCTCGTCACCGATGCATTGCAGCGGCAAGTGGCGACTGGCAGGATGGCTTCCGATCGATCCATGCCAAGGGGTGGAGATGGACGCTGCCCTGCGCAAGCCGAGGCCGGCGGAGCCCGAGGCGCCGCACCACCGCGGCCTCGATCTGACGCTTGACATCGCTCCCGCGCATCTTTGGCTCAGGCCCTTGGCGTTGCTCTCCGGCGAGGCGGCGCGCGCAGCGCGCGCCGAGGATCGCGCTTTGCCGCTGGCGGGCGGCGCGAGCGCCTTCGTCATGGTGGAAGTGCTGGGACGGCTCGCCTCGGGCGAGGTCGCGGCGGCGCTCGGCAGCCTCGCCGAGTTGCGAGGCTGGGCCGAAAAGCGCGGCGGCGCGACGGCGGCGCGCGTCGCAAGCCAGCTCGAACGCCTCGCCGCGCCGCGCGCGCCCTGGGCCGGCCTCGCTCTCGACCGCCCGCTCATCATGGGCATCGTCAACACGACGCCCGACAGCTTCTCCGACGGCGGCGAGTTCCTGGCGCCGGAACGCGCCATCGCGCATGGCCGCGCGCTCGCCGCGGCGGGCGCGGACATCCTCGATGTCGGCGGCGAGTCGACGCGGCCCGGCGCCGCGCCCGTCGCGCCGCAGGAGGAGCTGCGGCGGATCGAGCCGGTAATACGCGCGCTCGCGAGCGCCGGCTTCGTCGTCTCCGTCGATACCCGTCATGCCCGCACCATGGCGGCAGCGTTGACGGCGGGAGCGCGCATCATCAACGATGTCTCGGCGCTCACCCACGATCCGGAGAGCCTCGCCGTCGCCGCGCGCTCGGAGGCTGCGATCGTGCTCATGCACATGCAAGGCGAGCCGGCGACCATGCAGGCAAACCCGACCTACAGCCTCGCTTCGCTCGATATCGTCGAGTATCTCGAGGCGCGCGTCGCGGCCTGCGCCGCCGCCGGCATCGCCCGCTCCCGCCTGATCGTCGATCCCGGCATCGGCTTCGGCAAGCACGCCGCGCATAATCTCGAGATCATGGCGCGGCTCGGCCTGCTGCACGCGCTGGGTTGCGGCGTGCTGCTCGGCATCTCGCGCAAGTCGCTGATCGCCGAGCTGCACAAGGCGGAGCCCAAGGAGCGCATCCCCGGCTCGCTCGCTGGCGCGCTGCAGGCACTGGCACAAGGCGTCCAAGTGCTGCGCGTGCACGACGTCGCCGAGACGCGCCAGGCCATCGCCACCTGGCGCGCCGTCGCCGACGGCGCTTAGGGACGGGCCATGGCGAAACAAGCGCTGGCGGCGGCGCTTCTTGCGGCGCTGCTGCTCGCGGGACCGGCCGCCGCCGCCGATCTTTCCGTCGAGGCGGTGCGGGCCGCGCTCGACCAAGCGACGCCGGAGCGGCCGGCGGATCTCTCCGGCAAGAATCTGAGCGAGCTCGATCTCAGCGGGCTCGACTTCAAGCGCGCCAAGCTCGCCCGTGCCGATCTCTTCGGCGCGAAACTGGTGGGCGCCAATCTCGCCGGCGCCGATCTCGCCGGCGCGCGTCTCGACCTTGCCTGGATCATGCGCGCCGATTTCACCGGCGCCAATCTGAGCGGGGCAAGCCTTTTCGGCCCGGTGGTCGCGACCAGCATGGCCGCGCCGCCGGCAAGCGAGGCGCCGCGCTTCACCGGCGCCAATTTCTCCGGCGCGCGCGTCATCGCGCGGCTCGCCGGCTTCGATTTGCGGCGCGCCCGCTTCGCCGGCGCGCGGCTCGGCGTCGATCTCAAGAACCAGCCGATGGGCCAGATGCGCAACGACTTCACCGGCGCCGATTTGAGCGGCGCCGATTTCTCCGGCGCCGATCTCAACCGCGCCGTCCTCGCCTTCGCCAAGCTCAAGGACGCCAATCTCGCCGGCGCCAATCTCTTCCGCGCCGATCTCTCGCGCGCCGATTTGAGCGACGCCGATCTCGCCGGCGCCGACCTCACCGAAGCCGATCTCGACGGCACCATTCTCACCGGGGCCAAGCACCTCGACGCCGTCAAAGGGCTCGACAAGGCGGTCAACGCCGAGAAAGCGGTGCGGTAGCGGCAAGCGCCGCCGCCGGCCCAGGGGAAGCCGATTTGCCGCGAAAGGCTTGGCAGGCGCGGGGCTTTGTTGCCAGAATAGGCGAAAGCCCGCGCGGCAGGCGGGAGTCTGCGGCGCAAAGGCGCCGCAGCGGCGAGGGAGGACGCGGTTTGCCTGGCCGGCTCGTTCGGCGCTCGATCATCGCGATGGTTCTGGCCTCGACGATGGCGGCGGCACTGCCGGCTGCCGCCGAGGAGGACTCGACGGCGACGCTGCGCATCGGGTTTCTCGCGCAGGCGGTGAAACGACCGCCGCCGCAGCCCTATCTCGACGCGCCGCCCGCCGATGAGGGCGTCGCCGGCGCGCGGCTCGCGATCGACGACGACAACACCACGGGACGCTTCACCGGCCAGCGCTTCGTGCTCGAGGAGGCGACGGTGCCGGAGAGCGGCGACGTCGCCGACGGCTTCCGCAAGCTTGCCGGCGAGGGCATCCGCTTCGTCGCGACCGACCTGCCGGCCGGCGCGTTGCTCGCGGTTGCCGACCTGCCCGAGGCAAAAGGCGTCACGCTTTTCAATGCCGGCGCGAGCGACGACGCGCTTCGCGCCGAGAAATGCCGCGCCAATCTCCTGCACACCCTGCCGAGCCGCGCCATGCTGGCGGACGGGCTTATCGAATATCTGGTGACCAAGCAGTGGCGCAACGTCCTTCTCGTCACCGGTCCGACCGAGGCGGACCGCGCCTATGCGGCGGCGGTGAAGCGCGCGATCGAGAAGTTCCATGCGCGGCTCGTCGCCGACAATCCCTGGACCTACCAGCCGGGGGCGCGACGCTCGGATACCGGCCACTACGCCATCGGCGCCGAGGTGGCGCGCTTCACGCAAGGCTTCAGCTATGACGTTCTGGTCGTCGCCGACGAGGATGACGAGTTCGGCGACTATCTCGCCTACGCGACCTATGATCCGCGGCCCGTCGCGGGGACGCATGGGCTCGTCGCCACCGGTTGGGCGCGGCCGCATCAGGAATGGGGCGCGACGCAGCTCCAGGACCGCTTCCTGCACGCGGCGAAGCGCTGGATGACCGACCGCGACTATGCCGCTTGGCTGGCGGTGCGCGCCGTGGGCGAGGCGGCGACGCGGACGCGGTCGATCGATCCCGGCGCGATCGCGGCCTATTTGCGCGGCGAGGCGTTCGAGCTCGGCGGCTATAAGGGCCTGCCGCTGAGCTTCCGTCCCTGGGACGGCCAGATGCGCCAGGCGATCCTGCTGGCCGATGCGCGCGCGCTGGTCTCGGTCTCGCCGCAGCCCGCCTTCCTGCATCAATTCTCGGTGCTCGACACGCTCGGCATCGATCGTCCGGAGAGCCAATGCCATTTCCATTGACCGACGCAGGCGCCTGGCGCCGCCTGGCGATGCTTGCCGTCATCGCCGCGCTCGCCCCCGGCGCGGCCAAGGCGGAGACGGTGCTGGTATCGAACGAGAAAGGCAACTCGATCACCGTGCTCGACGGCGCCTCGCTCAAGGTCATCAAGACCGTGCCGGTCGGGCAGCGGCCCCGCGGCATCGTGCTCTCCAAGGACCAGCATACGCTTTATATCTGCGCCAGCGACGACGATGAGATCGACCAGCTCGACCTCGACAGCTACACCTTGAAGCAGCCGCTGCCGAGCGGCGCCGATCCCGAGAACTTCGCGTTGCATCCCGACGGCAAGCATCTCTACATTGCCAACGAAGACAACAGCCTGGTGTCGATCGTCGATATCGAGCAACGCCGCGTCGTCGGCGAGATCGCCGTCGGCATCGAGCCCGAAGGCATGGGCATCAGCCCCGACGGCCGTTGGATCGTCAACACGTCCGAGACCACCAACATGGCGCATTTCATCGACAACGACACGCGCAAGGTGGTGGCAAACGTCCTGGTGGACAGCCGCCCCCGCCGCGCCGTCTGGACCGCGGACGGCAAGGAGGTCTGGGTCTCCTCCGAGATCGGCGGCTCGGTCAGCGTCATCGATCCCGAGACCCACGCGATCGCGCACAAGATCAAATTCGCCGTCGCGGGCGTGCCGAAGGAGGCGGTGCAGGCGGTGGGAATCGCCATCACCCGGGATCGCAAGCTCGCCTTCGTCGCGCTCGGCCCGGCCAACCGCGTCGCGGTGGTCGACGCCCAGAGCTACGAGGTAAAGAAATACCTTCTGGTCGGACAGCGCGTGTGGAACCTCGCCTTCAACCATGACGAGAGCCGCCTCTATACGACGAACGGCGTGAGCAACGATATCTCGGAGATCGACGTTCCCGGCCTCAGCGTGCTGCAATCGGTGCCGGTCGGCGCCGAGCCTTGGGGCGTCGTGGTTCGGCCATGACCGAGGCCGGCGCCAGCCTCGCGCCAAAGCCGGAGCCCGCGGCCACGCCGCGCCCGCGCGCCGAGGAGGCGGCGCTCGCCGTCGAGGATCTGACCCACGCCTTCGGGGCGCGCGAAGTCTTGCGGCAGGTGTCTTTCGCCATTCGTCCCGGCGGATTCACCGTGCTGCTCGGCCTCAACGGCGCCGGTAAGACCACGCTCTTCTCGCTCGTCACCCGCCTCTATGACCACCGCACCGGCGCCGTTCGCGTCTTCGGCGCCGAGATCAAGCAGCACCCCTCCGAGGCGCTTGCCCGCATCGGCGTCGTCTTCCAGCAGCCGACCCTCGATCTCGACCTCACGCTTGCCCAGAACCTGCGCTATCACGCGGCGCTGCACGGGCTGCCGCGCCGGCTCGCCGCCGAGCGGATTGCCCGCGAGGTCGAGCGCGTCGGCTTGAGCGACCGGCTCGGCGACAAGGTGCGGCAATTGAGCGGCGGCCAGCGACGGCGCGTCGAGATCGCGCGCGCGCTGCTGCATCAGCCGCGCCTGCTGCTGCTCGACGAGCCGACCGTCGGCCTCGACATTGCCAGCCGCCAGTTTCTGCTCGACCATGTGCGGCGGCTGTGCCGCGAGGAGGGGCTCGCGGTGCTCTGGGCGACGCATCTCATCGACGAGGTCGATCCCGAGGGGCAGGTCATCGTGCTTCACCAGGGACGCATCCTGGCGCAGGGCGCGGTGGGCGAGGTCGTCCGGGCCGCCGGCGCGAGCTCCATGCGCGCCGCCTTCGACGCCCTGACGCGAAGCGCGGCCCCATGAGCCCGGCGCATTACGGGCGCTGCCTCCTCGGTGTCATCGAACGCGAGGGCCTGCGCTTCATCAACCAGCGCGGCCGCTTCGTCGCGGCGCTGGTGCGGCCGCTGGTCTGGCTGCTGATCTTCGCCACCGGCTTTCATTTCGTGCTCGGCGTCTCGATCATCCCGCCCTACCGCACCTATGTGCCCTATGAGGTCTATATCGCGCCGGGGCTCATCGGCATGATCCAGCTCTTCCAGGGCATGCAAAGCTCGCTCTCCATGGTCTATGACCGCGAGATGGGCAGCATGCGGACGCTGCTGGTGAGCCCGCTGCCGCGCTGGTACCTGCTGGTCGCGAAGCTGCTGGCCGGCGTCATCGTCTCGGTGCTGCAGGCCTATGTCTTCCTCGCCATCGCCTGGTTCTGGGAGATCGAGCCGCCGGCCATCGGTTATCTCACGGTGCTGCCCGCGCTCATCCTTTCCGGCATGATGCTGGGAGCGCTGGGGTTGCTGCTCTCTTCGGCGATCCGCCAGCTCGAGAATTTCGCCGGGGTGATGAATTTCGTGATCTTTCCGATGTTCTTCGCTTCCTCGGCGCTCTATCCCCTCTGGCGCGTCCAGGAGGCGAGCCTGCCGCTTTATTACATCTGCAGCCTCAATCCCTTCACCCATGCGGTCGAGCTCATCCGCTTCGCGCTGTACGGCCAGATCGATTGGGTCTCGGCGGCAGCGGTCGTCGCGGCGCTCCTGGTGTTCATGGGGCTCGCGATCTACGGCTACGATCCCGGGCGCGGCATGATGCTGCGCCGGGCGGCGGCCGAATGAAGCGCGCGCTGCTTCTGCTGGCGGGGTTGGCGCCGCTCTGGACCGCGAGCGCGGGCGCCGCCGCTCCCGGCGCCGATCCCGACTGGCCTTGCCAGCAGGTTCTGGTGCCGGTGTTGAGCGCCGACATGCTGTGGCGCGGTCCGCCCATCGAAAAGGCGGGCGACTGGCAGGCCGATCCCGAGGTGGCGGCGCTCGTCCGTCGCATCGCGCCGCGCGATGTCACGGTCGAAGCGGGCGAGGCGGCGATCGGCGCCTTCGCGGCAACGCTCGGTGCCGACAAGGCGAGGCGCCTGACGCTGGTCTTTGCCGGCCTCCTCGACGAGACCAACCGCGACCGCAGCGAGGTAATCGAGCGCCTCAAGGATCTGGCCCGGCGGCAGCGCAATCTCGCCGCGCTCATCGACCGCCTCACCACCGAGCTTGACGCCGCGCCGGCGGAGCCGGGCGGCGAGGCGTCGGCGTCGCAAACCGAGCTGCAGCAGCGCTGGAGCTTCACCTCGCGCTCCTATGCCGAGATGCAGCGCACGATGCGCTATGCCTGCGAGGTGCCGCGCACGCTCGACGCGCGTCTCGGCGCCTACGCGCATGTCCTCGAGGCGGCGCTGCCGTGAGCGGTCAAGGGCGGCCGGCGGCGGGCGTTGCTTCCTCGGTCGGCAGCCCCGCCGCCTCCCAGCCGCCGGTGCCGTCTCGATACCAATAGAGCCGCGTATAACCGTAGCCGGCGGCGCGCTTGGTGGCGTTCCAGCTCATCCAGCAATCGGCGAGACAATAGAGCACCACCGGCCTCGAAGTGTCGCCGCCGGTGGCGGCCGCAAGGCCGTCGCGGAAATAGTCCTCGAGCGCCGGGCTCAACGCGCCGCGCCCGACTTCCGGCAGCCACAAGCTGCCGGGAATGTCACGCCGCGGCACCGGCTTCCACAGCGCGTCCGGCGGCAGCCCCTCCGGCCGCCGCGGCGCCGGGAGCACGTCGACAAAGACCGCCCGCCGCTCGTGCCACAGCGCCTCGGCTTCGGCCGTGCCGATGGCGCTGCCGCCGGCGACGGTGGCCGGCACCGGCGCGCGATAGGCGTCGAGGCGATAGCTCGCGGGCTCCGGCGGCGCCTGCGCGGCGGCGGCGGTCGCCAGCAGCGCCAGGGCGGCGGCACTCGCCGCGCGACAGCGGCGGCGCCTCATCCTCGTGCGCCGCGGGTCCATCCGACGTCCCGGACAGGCTCCTAACGCTGCAACAGCGCGCCCTGCTCGTCGAGGAGCGGCACGCCGTAGTCGCGCAGAACGGCAGCGATCTCATCGCGGCGGGTGGCGATCGCGCCGTTGATTCGGCGGCGCCAGTCGCTCTCGCCGTTCCGGACGCCCATGGCGATGTGGTAGGCAAGGCGCGGCATGCCCGGCTCGTCCCGTAGCTGCACCATCGCCAGCGGCAGCTTGTCGTGCTTGATGTAATAGCCGGCAAACGGCCCCCACAGCATGCCGGCGTCGATGGCGCCCTCGGCGATGTCGGTCAGCATCTGATGCGCCGGGGATTCGTAGCGCGTGTCGACGGTGAGCGCGTAAGGCCGCGCATTCGCCATCAGCGAATGACGCACGAGCAGATCGGAAGGCGGCGTGCCGCTGATGACGCCGATATGGAGCGACTTCAGCGCGGGATCGTCAAGATCGGCGGAGACCGGCTTGTCGGCGCGGAAGACCAGCATATAGCTGGTGTAGTAGTAGGGCGTCGTCGTCTGCATGAGCTCGTCGCCCGCCACCGTGCCCATGACGAGGTCGCAGCGTCCTGCCTGCAACCCGTTGCGCACAAAGCCAATGATCTGCGGGAACCAGAAATATTTGACGGGAAGCGACAGGTCGCGCCCCAGCAGCTCCGCGATCTTGTTCTCAAAGCCGTCGCCGCGCTCGTTCGAAAAGGGCAAATTGCTGGGATCGGCGCAGACGCGCAGCTCGCTGCGCGGCTGGCTTTCGCCCATGGGCGGTTGCGCCATGGCGGCATTCGCCGCGGCCAGCGCCGCGACGGCCGTCGCCGAGAACAGGCGGAACAGAGGGTGGATGAGCACGCGCTACCTCCTCGCCGGCGCCTGCCGGCCGCGACCCTCTATTGTTGCCCGATGCGCGGCGGACGCCCGCGGTCGAGCACGCCGTCCGAGCGCGCCTTCAGATAGGCGTAGATGTCGTCGAGATAGTACATCACATCCTCGACCTCGCCGAAGGGCGGCATGACCTTGTCGGCGGCCGCGTTGACCTCCATCCGGCCGTTGACGACGACCTCTTTGAACTGATCTTCGTCGATATGCTTCAGTGATTCCGTGAGATCGGGCGCGTAGGAGCTGCCGGCGCCGTCGGGCCCGTGACAGCGCAAACAGGATTCCGTGTAACGCCGCCAGCCATTGTAGGTGTGCGGGTCGACTTTGCCGTCCTTTACCGTGTAGGGCTTCTCGCCGTTTTCCTCCGCCGCCGGGACGACGGCGCCCGCCCAGGCAAGCAGGCCGATCCCGACAAGCGCTGCGCCGCACAGACGCCACCTCATGCGCATCCTCCCGCGAAGCCCGTCGATTGGCATGGAGAGAACAGGAAAGGGGAGACCGGCATCTCGTTCTTGCCGAGATGCCGGCCGCCTCAGTCTCGAGCCATCGCGCCCGTCATCGCTGCGAGCGCGCGATGGTCATCAGGGCAATGCAAAGACCGTCAGCACGCCGCCGAGCTGGGTATAGTTGGCGAGCGACTTGTAAGCGCCCACCGCACCCAGGCCGTCGGTGTCCTTGGTCAAGCCCGCCGCCATGCCGATGCCGGCCCAACCGCCGACGCCGGACAGCACGGCGATGTATTGCTTGCCGCCATGCTCATAGGTCATGACGTTGCCGATGATGCCGGACGGGGTCTTGTAGCGATAAAGCTCCTTGCCCGTCTTCTCGTCGACGGCCTTCAGATAGCCCTCGAGCGTGCCGTAGAAGACGACGCCGCCGGCGGTCGCGAGCGCGCCGGACCAGACCGAGAAGGGTTCCGGATCCGACCACACGATCTTGCCGTTGCCGGCATCCCAGGCGATGAAGTTGCCGAGGTTGTTCTCACCCTTCGGCGGGAACATCGACAGCGTCGCCCCGACATAGGGCTGGCCGGCGGTGTAGGAGACCTTGAAGGGCTCGTAGTCCATGCAGACGTGGTTGGTCGGGACGTAGAACAGCTTGGTCACCGGCGAGAACGCCGCCGGCTGCTGATCCTTGGATCCCAACGCCGCCGGGCAGATGCCCTGACTGTTGTGATCCTCGCCGCCCGCCTGCGTGCTGTACTCCTTCACCACCTCCGGCCGGCCGGTCGCCATGTCGACATGGGTCGCCCAGTTGACCCTCGGATCGTACTTCTCGGCCACCAGCAGCTCGCCCGTCTCGCGGTTCAGCGTATAGCCGAAGCCGTTGCGGTCGAAATGCACGAGCGCCTTGGTCTCCTTCCCCTTCACCGGGATGTCGGCCAGGATCATCTCGTTGATGCCGTCATAGTCCCATTCGTCGTGCGGGGTCATCTGATAGACCCATTTGGCGACGCCGGTGTCGGGATTGCGCGCGAAGATGGTCATCGACCACTTGTTGTCGCCGGGCCGCTGCACCGGGTTCCAGGTGCTCGGATTGCCCGAGCCGTAATAGACCAGGTTGAGCTGCGGATCGTAGGAGTACCAACCCCAGGTCGCGCCGCCGCCGATCTTCCACTGATCGCCTTGCCAGGTGGCGGTCGAGGAGTTGGCGCCGACGGGCTTGCCCATCGCGGTCGTCTTGGCGTCGAACAGGATCTGGTCGTCGGGACCGACCGAGTAGGCGGTCCACGCCTTCTTGCCGTCCTTCAGCTCATAGGCGGTGACGCGGCCTTGCACGCCGAACTCGCCGCCGCTGATGCCGACGATGACCTTGTCCTTCACGATCATCGGCGCGGAGGTCATGGTCTCACCCTTCTTCGGGTCGCCGTTCTGGACCTTCCACACCTCCTTGCCGGTCTTGGCGTCGAGCGCCACCACCGTCGCATCGGCCTGGTCGAGGATGATCTTGCCGTCGCCATAGGCGACGCCGCGGTTGACGGTGTCGCAGCACATCACGGGGATCACCGAGGGATCCTGGCGCGGCTCGTATTTCCAGATGATGCGGCCGTTGTTGTTGAGATCGAGAGCGAACACGTTGTTCGGGAACGGCGTGTGCACGTACATGACATCGCCGATCACCAGCGGAGCGCCTTCGTGTCCGCGCAGCACGCCGGTCGAGAAGCTCCAGACCGGATGCAAATTCTGCACGTTCTGGGCGGTGATCTGCTTCAGCTCGCTGTAACGGTGATTGTCATAGGTACCCGTCGGCATCACCCACTGGTTCGGGTCCTTCTCTATCTTCAACAGCTCGTCATTGGCCAGCGCCCCGGTCATCGGCATAAAGGCGACCGCGGCAACCAAAAGATAACCTCTGGGTTTCATCGCGTCCCTCCCGTAGTCTTTTGCGTAGCTGCTCTACCGCGTAGCTGCAAAATCGCAGCAGCCCAGCCGAGGCGGTCGCGGAGGTCGCGTCCTTAAGGACGCTGCTAAAGCGGCTAACTAAATCATAAACTCAGGGGAACGTGCCGCACAAGCACATTCGAAGTTTGTGTACCCAATCTTCAGCACGCATACATGATTTGCGGCAGCACGCGACAACGACTGCGCCGCCGTGGTCGGCGCGTCCCACGTTATCTGCCCACGATCAGGGCGCGACGAGCAGCTCGCCGCGTCCTGCTACCGCGGCATCGCCGGCAAAGCGCCGTAGCGGAGCGATGCGCCGCGCCAGTTCGGCAAGGCCGAAGGTCGCGAGGTGGCGCGCAAGCAACCGCAGAAACACGAGATCGTGCACGCCGCAATCGACGAAGCCAGCTCCGGGACGCTCGGCGCCGCCCAGCGCGATGATGCTGCCGCGCTGCATTGCAGCACCGGCATAGGCGCCCACCGCGCCGCCGACGAGAATGGTGCCGGCGATCATTTCGGCGCCGCACCCGGCGCCGGCATTGCCGACGATGATCACGAGCCCTCGCCGCAGCGCAGCACCGGCCGCGTCGCCGGCGGTGCCCGCGACGATGACGACGCCGTCGCGCATGCCGGCGGCGGCGCCGGGGAGCGCGCCGCCAAGGCCGTCGCCGGCATGGCCGGCGATGTGCAGCGTGCCGCCGCGAAGATCGCAGGCGGCGCCGAAGCCGACGGAGCCGGCGACGGCGATGCTGCCGCCGCGCATGCCGAGACCCAGATAAGCACCGGCATCGCCGTGCACGCGGATACTGCCGGCGCGCATGCCGGCGCCGATGCAGTCGAGGCGGCCGCAAGGCCCGTCGATTTCGACCTCGGCGCCGCCTTCGACGACGACGCGAAACCAGTCGCCGACGGCGCCCTCTATCCGGCCCACCGCCAGCGGCAGCCGCTCGATCTCGGCCGCCGACTTGCCGGCCAGCCGTTCGGGAACCAGCGCATCGGCGACAAGGCGCAGCGGCGGCTCATCCTTTAGGGTGAGACGGATCATTGCAGCAGCTCGCGCAGGTGAAATTTGAAGGCGCCGAGCTTGCCGCCGTAATTCCCGGCCGAGACGCGGGCGAGGCCGGAAGCGGCGCCTTCCGCGCAGGCGGCGCGGATGCCCACGGCCATGGCGCGCCCGACCGCCGCCGCCGTGAGGCCGTCGATGACGATCTCGAGGACGGCGTCGATCGCCACGTCGAGCGCGCTGTCGGTTACGCCTTTGAGGGTCGGGCAATAGGCGTCGTTGGTCGAGGCGATGAGGAATTTGTAGCGCGCGCCGATCTTGGATCCGGAGCGAACGATACCGCCGGGAAACGGCATGATCGCTTCGCGCACCTGACGCATGGCGGCGATCGCGCGCTCGGCGGCGGCAAGCACCACCGGGCGCGAGCGCCCCAGCAGCAGCAGATTGCCGCCGCCGACGCCCTCTTGCACCGGCGCCTCGTCCTCGCAGAGGAATTCTCCGTCCATGACCGGGATGCGCCAGTATCGCCGTCCGCCGATGCGCTTTGCCGCTTGCCGGCCGTCGCCGAAATAGCGCAGCGCGCGGCCCAGCGGCACGCGCTTCTCGCCGGCGACGCCGGCAAAGCAGGCGGTGCCGGGGCAGGTGAGCACGCATTGCCCGACACGGTCGCGCACCGCCTTGGCAAGCGCGTCCTGCGACACGGCAAAGAGCAGCACGGCGATCCCGGGCCTGCCGTCCGGCGTCTCGCCCTCGGCGAGTGCGCGCTCGATGCCGGCCTCGACGCCGCAGCCGATCACCGAAGTGGCGAAGCCCGTCATGCTCTCCGCCGCCTGCCGCGCCCATCGGGCATCGTCGGCGGTGATGAGGAGGCGCGTCGCCGTCATGCCGAAGGCCTCGGCGAACGTATCGTCGATCTCGACGCCGCCGAGCTTCATGCCCGCCTCCGGGGCCGGCAGGGCTGCGCCAGGAGGTTGAGCCCGGCATCGGCGAGCTCGCCCTCGGACAGGCGAAAATGCCCGAGCCCGACGCTCATATGCCGATCGAAGAAGGCACCGATCTCGGCCTCGATCGCGGGGTCGAATTCCGGCCGCACGACATGCGTCGCGCCGTCCGGCGTCGCGAGGATGTCGCCAGCGCGCGCGATTTCGACCCCGTTCTTGAAGAGTTGCCGCGGCGCGGCGAACATGCGCTCGCGATCCGCCTCGTCGGCATAGACCGCGATGTCGGCGCAGGCGCCCGGCCCGAGATGGCCGTGGCCGGCCAGCCCGAGGATGCGCGCCGGCGCGGCGCGGGTCGTGATCGCGATCTCCTCGAGCGTGTATTCGCGCGCGATCGAGCCAAGCGTCGTCGCCTGCTGCGCCGCCGGATGGATCGATTTGAGGCAATCGTTGCGGAAGCCGCGGTCCATGAGCAGCCGGATCAGATGCGGATAGCAGGTGAAAGGCGCGCCGTTGGGATGATCGGTCGTCAGGAACACGCGCCAGGGATCCTCGATCAGCAGGAACAGCTCGAGCCCGATCGTCCATTGCAGCGCGTTGACGAAGTTGCCGTCGCGATAGCGGAACGGCACCAGGCCGCAGCCGCCGTCGCATTCGATGTCCATGACGATCCATTTGTCGGGCGAGGCGAGGTCGCGGTTGCGGTATTGCGCCATGGTGTCGCCCGAGGCGGTCACCGTCTGGCCGAACATGATCTGGCCGACATCGAGCGAGACGTTGCGGCTGCGGTTGACCGCCTCGGCAAGGCGTGCCGCGGCGGAGGAGAAGCGGCGGTCGCCCTCGGTGCCGTAGCTGTGGAACTGCGCATGCGTCAGATGCAGCGGAAAACCCTCGGCGGCGGCAATGGTGGCGAGCGTCGTGTCGATGTTGCCGGGAATGCCGAGATTGTTGCAATGCGTGTGGAGAGGATGCGGCACGCCAAGCTCGAAAACGGCGCGGGCCAGCGCCTGGATGATCCGGCGCGGCGTCAGGGCGTGCTGCGGCCCGGGCTCGTCGATCGCAAGCCCCCGTGCGTTGAACTTGAAGGCGCTGATGCCGACGGGATTGACGGTCTTGACGCCGAGCGCGGCGGTCGCGTGCAGCATCCACGCGACGTAGTCGTTGATCCGTTCCTGGTCGGCGCCCGACGCGATGAGGCGCAGCAGCAATTCGTCGTTGCCGAGCATGAGATAGGCGCCCTTGTCGACGATCGGCAGGTCGGCCATCTCGAGATGGGCCGAGCGCGCATTCGACGGCACCATGGCGGGCTCGAAGGCGGCGGTATAGCCAAGCGCGGCGTAGCGATAGCCCGTGACGAAGCTGGAGGGGGTCGCGACGCCGCCGCCGGCGCGCGTTGCCGCCCCGCGCGCGACCGGCGCGCCGCGATGGTCCTCGCTCATCAGCAGCCGCGCGAGATTGACTTTGCCGCCGGCGATGTGGCTGTGGATGTCGATCGCGCCGGGCATGACGACGAGCCCGTCCAGGTCGTAGCTGCGATCGACGCCGCCGGCGGGCGCCGCGATCATGACGCCATCCTCGAAGAAAAGATCGCGCGTCTCGCCCCGCGCGCCGTTGACGGGATCGAACACCCGCGCGCGCGCCAGCCGCGTGATCATGGCGTCGCCAGCAGATGCGCGAGGATCGCCCTCGCCGCCGCCGCAACGCTCGGCAAGCCGCTCGGCCGCGCCGGCGCCAGCGGCAAGGCCACCACCGTGTCGGCGCGCATCACCGCGCCACCATGGTCGAGCCCTGGAATGCCGACCCTGATCTCGACCTCGGCCCGAGCCGCCGGCGCGTCGGCCGCCAGCAGCGCCACCGTCGGCACACCGCATTCGGGCGCGGGCGCGGCGCTCAGCGCCGCGACCCAGAGCAGCGCATCGGCTTCTCCGGCGGCGAGCAGCCGCTGGGCGTGGTTGCGCCAGGGATCGTGCTGCGGCACACCCCCGGCAAAGGAAAGCCGGCCCGGCCAGCCCGCTTGCCACAGCATCACCTGCGCCGCGCCCTGCGCATTGTCCTCGCCGCCGAGCGGCAGGCCGACGCAGCGCGTCCGGCGGGCGAGCCGGCGCATCATGCGCAGCAGGATTGCCAGCGCCGGCGCGCGTGCGGCCGGGGGAAACGCGGCGATGTCCCAGACGACGGCGCCATAGTGCGCCGTGGCGAGGCGGTCGGCGAGCTCGCCCAGCGCGACCAGCGGCAACGATGCCGAGGCGGCGAGCTTCCGCCCTTCGCCGAGCGCGGCGAGAGCGCTCAGTGCATCGAGCAGCGCGTCCTCGTTGACCGGCACGCGCTCGCTCACGGCGGCGTCGCCCGGCATCGCCGCTTCCGGGCCGAGGAACGCGACATAAGGCGGCGCCTGACGGTAAAGCGCGCCGCGATTGCGCAGCAGCCGCTCGAAAAAGCGCGGTTGGGAGGGAGTCGGATCGTTGCCGATCAGCAGCACGACATCGGCGCGGTTGGCGATCTCGGCGAAGGTGGCGGCAAGCGCGCCGGCGCGCTGCAGCAGCGACAAATTGGTCTGCTGCGCCGCGGATTGCCAGCGATCGATCACCGCGCCAAGGCGATCGGCGAGACCGACGAGCGCGCGCAACCCCGCGACATCGGCGGCAAGCCCGGTGACGAGCGGCAGGCGCGCCGCGCCGAGCAGGCCCGCCGCCGCCGCCGCGGCCTCGCCGAGCGAGGCCGCGCGTCCATTGATGCGATGCTCGACGATCGCCGGCCGCCGCGCGAAGCCGGCCGCCCCTTTCGCGCAACCGCGCGTATCGACGCGACCCTCATCGAGCAGGAGATCGTCGCAGACGAGGCCGCAGAACGGACAGGCGATGGCGCGCCCTGGCACGGGCGCTACCGCGCGTCCGCGGGCTTGTCGTACTTGATGTAGGCGAAGCGCTGGTCTTCGGCGGGCGTGCCCTCGAGCGCGCTCTCGGGCCCCGGCCGCCATTGCACGGTATCCTCGATCTTGCGCGCCAGCTCGAAATCCTTGTCCGTCACGCCCTTGGCGGCATGGTTCATGAGACGCACTTCGACCCAGGCGTAAGAGGCGGTGATGTCGGGATGATGCCAGGCCGCTTCGGCGAGGTGGCCGACGGTATTGATCACCATCAGCGTGCCCTTCCAGCTATTGGTGCGGTATTTACGCCGAATCCAGCCGTCTTCATAATACCAGTGCGGCAATTCCTTCGCGAGGCGCGCCTTGATTTCGTCTTCGCCATAGGTCCTGTCGCGTGCGCGTTCGGTCATCGCGGAACCTCCCTCTCTATTGCCGCGCGCGCCGCGCGCGTGCCGCGCGGCGCCGCATCGCTTTTGTTTCATCGGGAGTTTTAGTCTATCGTAACCCGAAGGCCGCGCAAACAGCGCCGCCGCGGGAGGGTCGGGCATGCCGGACATGTCGGGTGCACAACGCATCGCGGCCGTCGAAGTCTTCGCCCCGGCGCGGCTGCATTTCGGCTTCCTCGATCTCGACGGCGGTCTCGGTCGCCGCTTCGGCAGCCTGGGCCTCGCCATCGACGGTTTCGGCACGCGGCTGCGCCTCGAACGCGCCGCGCGGCCCGCCGCGAGCGGTCCCGGCGCGGCGCGCGCGCTCGACTGCGTCGCGCGCGCCGCCAAGGCCTTCAACCTGTCGCCGAACGTGTCGCTCGCGGTAACGGAGGCCATTCCGGAGCATGCCGGCTTCGGTTCCGGCACGCAGCTCGCGCTCGCCGCGGCCGTCGCGTTGACCCGCCTCGAAGGCGCGAGCGCGGCCATGAGCGAGATCGCCGCGGTGGCCGGCCGCGGCGCACGCTCGGGGATCGGCATCGGCCTCTTCGAGCGAGGCGGGTTCATCGTCGATGGCGGCCGCCGTCCCGAAGGGGGCGCCGCTCCCGTCATCGCGCGCCTGCCGTTTCCGCGCGACTGGCGTCTCGTGCTGCTTCTCGACCCGACGCGGCAAGGCCTTTATGGCAGCGGCGAGACCAGCGCGTTTGCCGCATTGCCGCCCTTCCCGCCCGGGCTGGCGGGCAGGCTCTGCCGTCAGGTCCTGCTCCGCCTGCTGCCCGGCCTCGCCGAGTGGGATTTCGCCGCCGTTTCCCAGGCGCTTGGCGCGATCCAGAGCGAGCTCGGCGATTATTTCAGCGCCGCGCAGCACGGCCGCTACAGCAGCCCGGCGGTCGCCGCCGCGCTCGGCTGGGCCGCGGCGCAAGGCGTCGCCGGCATCGGCCAAAGCTCGTGGGGACCGACCGGCTTTGCGCTCGTCGAATCCGAGGAGCGCGCCCGGTCGCTGGCCGAGGCGCTCGGCCGGCGTTTTGCGAGCGACGGCACGCTGAGCTTGCACATTGTCGCGGGTTTGAACCGCGGCGCAGACATATCGATCACGCCGAGGAGCGAGCCATGAGCAAGCCGCGCATCCTGCATTTCCTCACGCCGCTCCCCAATGTCAGTCCCTTCGACGTGAACATGGCCGCCGATGCCGGCTTCGTCATCCAGAGCTACACCGGCATCACGATCAAGGATATTGCCGGCCTGACGCAGGACGCGATGTTCTCGCGCCCGCCGGGGGATGCGGCCAAGACCTGCCTCTTCATCGGCGGCCGCGACGCGCTGCTCGCGCTCGACATGCTGGCCGCCGCGAAGGCGGCGATGTTCCCGCCCTTCGAGATCTCGCTGTTTGCCGATCCCTCCGGCGCCTTCACCACCGCGGGCGCGATGATCGCTTGCGTCGAGCGGCGTCTCAAGGCGCAGCAGGCGACGCTCGCCGGCGGCAAGGTGGCGGTGTTCGGCGCCAAGGGTGTCGTCGGCGGCATCGTCGGCGTCATCGCCGCCGAGGCGGGCGCCGAGGTCACGCTCGTCGCGCACGATCAAAGCGGCGTGGTGGCGACCAAGGCGGCCGAGTTCTCCCGGCGCTTCGCCCGGTCCTTCGCCACCGCCGACGGCAGCACGGAGGCCGGACGCCGCGCGGTGCTGGAAAGCGCCGACATCGTGCTTGCCGCCGGCCGCGCCGGCGTCCAGGTGCTGTCGCAGAGCGACCTTGCGGCGGCGCGCCGCCTCAAAGTCGCGGCCGACATCAACGCCGTGCCGCCCCCCGGCATCGCGGGCCTTGACGTGACGGCCGATGGCGCGCCCCTTCCGCAGACACAAGGCGTCGGCATCGGCGCGCTCGCCATCGGCGGCGTCAAGTTCCAGGTACAGCACGCGCTGCTGCGTCGCATCTACAGCGCCGAAAAGGCGCAATTCCTGGAGTTCCGCGATGCCTATCGCACGGCGCTCGACATTGTCGGCTGAAGCCCGGCGCAGTCTCGTCGCGGCGCTGTCGGGACGGGCGCTCGCCGCCGCCGCCCGCCGCGCCGGCGAGCGCGCGCTGGTGCTCGATCTCTTCGCCGATGAGGATACCCGGCGCTGTGCCGAGCGCTGCATCAAATTGCCGCCCGCCGGTCCCGGTTTCGAGCGCCGGGCGCTGCTCGCGGCCGTCGACGAGCTGGCGCCTTCGGTGCGCGGGCTTGTCTACGGCGCGGGCTTCGAGCACGATCCGCCGCTGCTCGCGGCATTGGCAAAGCGCGTCCCGCTGCTCGGCAACGCGCCCGAGACGGTCGCGGCGGTCAAGAATCCGCGACGCCTCGCCCGATTGCTCGCCCGGCTCGGGCTGCCGCATCCGCAGATTGCAGACGCGCCGCCGCTCTCCGGGCAAATGGACTGGCTGCGCAAGCGCGCGGGCGGCGCCGGCGGCAGCCATGTCGCCCTCGTCGCGGGCACTATGGCAGCGCCGGGAAACTATTTTCAGCGCCGCGCTCCCGGCCGCCCGCTGTCGGCGCTGCTGGCCGCCGACGGCCGCGCCGCACGGGTTCTTGGCTTCAGCGAGCAATGGGCCGCGCCGGCGGCCGATGCTCCCTTCCGCTATGGCGGCTGCGCCGGGCCGGTCACGCTGCCGCCGCGCCTTGCCGGGGCGATCGCCGATGCGTGCAGCGCGCTTACGGTGGCGACCGGGCTCGTCGGCCTCAACTCTCTCGATCTCCTGGTCGAGGAGGAGCGTTTCCACATCCTTGAAATCAATCCGCGGCCGGGCGCGACGCTCGACCTGTTCGACGGCCGCGCCGGGCTGTCGCTGTGGCGGCTGCATTTGGACGCGCTGCGCGGCCGATTGCCGCCCGCGCAAACCGTGCCCGGTCCGGTCCGGGCCGCCGCGGTCCTCTACGCGCCAAGCGCGATCGCGATCCCGCGCGACATGATCTGGCCGCGCTGGACCGCGGATCGCGAGACGCGCGGCAACCGCGTGGCGCGCGATGCGCCGGTGTGCACGGTGCACGCCGCGGCGGCCAGCGTGGCGGCGGCGCGGGCGCAGCTCGACCGGCGCTCCGGGCAACTCCTGGCGCGCCTCCTCGCCGACGGAGGCAAGAATGGCATCGCCCGCCTTGCCGCCCAGCGTTAATGCGTCGAGCGCGCCGTTGGTGGCGGCGCTGCTGGCCGACGCCGCGATGCTGCGGCTCGCCGTCACGCGCGATGCGTGCGGCGCGACGCTGATCGATGCCGGCATTGCGGCACCGGGCGGCATCGAAGCCGGCCGCCGCATCGCCGAGATTTGCCTCGCCGGGCTTGGCCGCGTGAGCCTCGTGCCGAGCGAGGGCGCGTGGCCGTGGCTCATCGGCGTGCACACGGCACAGCCGGTGCTGGCCTGCCTGGCCAGCCAATATGCCGGCTGGAGCTTGCAGCATCAGGAGGGCGGGAACCGCTTCTTCGCCCTTGGCTCGGGACCGGCGCGCAGCCTCGCCGCCAGGGAGCCGATCTTTGCCGATCTCGCCTATCGCGACAGCGCCGAGGAGACGGTGCTGGTGCTCGAGGTCGACCGCGCGCCGCCGGGCGCGTTGCTGCGCGAGATCGGCGCCGCCTGCGGCATAGCGCCGGAGCGGCTCACCGTGATCATGACGCCGACGCAAAGCCTTGCCGGCACGGTGCAGATCGCGGCGCGCTCGCTCGAAGTGGCGCTGCACAAGGCGCATACGCTCGGCTTTCCCTTGTCACGCATCGTCGATGGCTGCGGCGCGGCGCCGCTGCCGCCGCCGGCGCCGGATTTCGTGCAAGCGATGGGGCGCACCAATGATGCGATCCTCTATGGCGGCACGGTGCAGCTTTTCGTCGCCGGCGCCGAGGCCGAGGCCGAAGCGCTGGCCGACCGGCTCCCCAGCGGCGCCAGCCGAGATTACGGACGGCCATTCGCCGAGACTTTTGCCGCCTATGAGGGCGACTTCTACCGGATCGATCCGCTGCTTTTCAGTCCGGGCCTCGTGCAGGTGACGGCGCTGGCGAGCGGCCGCACCTTCCGCCGCGGGCGCCACGACCTCGAGCTTCTCGCCCGCTCCTTCGCCGGGGCGCCGCCCGGCCCATGAGGCGGATCGCGCTGTTCATCGACGAGCCCGACTGGCACGCGCGGCGGCTCGCAGCGGCGTTCGCCGAGCGCGGCGGCGAGGCGGTTCCCTGCTCGCTGCGCGACTGCGCCTTCCGCCTCGGCGAGGACGGCGCCGGGATCGACATTCCCGGCTTCGGCGGCGCGCTGCCGGACGCGGCGCTGGTGCGCAGCATCGCCGCCGGCAGCTTCGAGCAGGTGACGCTGCGTCTCGGCCTGTTGCACGCGCTCGCCGCCTCGGGCGTGCCGGTGATCAATGACGCCCGCGCCATCGAGCGCTGCGTCGACAAGTCGATGACCAGTTTCCTGCTGCACCGCGCCGGCCTGCCGACGCCCGCGACGCTGGTCAGCGAGAGCGAGGCGGCAGCGCGGCGCTGGCGCGCGGCGCGCGGCGAGACGCTGGTGCTAAAGCCGCTCTTCGGCTCGCGGGGCCGGGGCCTCGTGCGCCTGGCGCCCGAGGCCGCGCTGCCGCCGCGCGAGGCCTATGGCGGCGTGCGCTACCTGCAGCGCTTTGTCGGCCGCGACGGCGACTGGCGCGATTTCCGCGTCATGGTGATCGGGGGCGAGCCCATCGCCGCCATGATCCGCCGCGGTCGCTCCTGGATCACCAATGTCGGGCGCGGCGGACGCTGCGAGCCGGTGCAGATGTCGCAACGCCTCGGTGCCCTCGGCAGAGCGGCGGTCGGCGCGGTGGGCGCCGACTATGCCGGCGTCGATCTCATCGAGGACGAGGATGGCGCGCTGATGATCCTCGAGGTCAATTCCATGCCGGCCTGGAAAGGCTTGCAGAGCGTCGCCGCCTGCGAGATCGCCGGCCATCTCGCCGCCCATGTCCTCGACCGTCTCGGCTGACCTCGGCGCCCGGCGGGCGGCGTTGCGCCGGGCCTATATCGCGGCGTGCCGCGGCGAGCTCGAGGCATTGAAGCCGGGCAACGTTCATATCCATGCTGCGGGCCATGGCATGTCGGTCGAGGATTTTCGCGTGAGCGCGCGCGTCTCCGCCGCGCCGCTTACCGTCCCCGGCGGCGCCGTCGGCCGGCGCATCCTGGAGGCGGTGGCGGCAACGCGCGAAGCGGTCGGCTGCAACACCAATCTCGGCATCGTCCTGCTCGCGGCGCCGCTGCTCGCGGCGGCCGAGGGCGCCGCGCGTTGCGGGTTGCGCGCATCGCTCGCCGGCGTCCTGGCGCGCCTCACCGTCGCCGACGCCGTCGCCGCCTATGAGGCCATCCGGCTTGCCGCTCCTGCCGGTCTCGGCCGCGTCGCCGAGCAGGACGCGGCGGCGACGCCGACGATCGATCTCCGGCAGGCGATGGCGCTCGCCGCGGGGCGCGACAGCATCGCCCGGCAATATGCGACGGATTACGCGGGCGTATTCGATATCGGCGTCGCGGGGTTGCGCGCGCAGCAGGCGGCCAATGTCGATCCGAAGTGGGCAACGTCCCACATCTATATGAATTTTCTCGCCACCTTTCCCGACAGCCATATCCTGCGCAAGCACGGCACCGCCGCGGCCGAAATGGCGCGTGCGGAGGCTGCGGCGCTCGTGCAAGCGCTTGCCCACGCAGCGCCCGACGGGCGCCGTGCGGCGCTGCTGGCGTTCGACCAAAGCCTCAAGCAACGCGGCCTCAATCCCGGCAGCTCCGCCGATCTCACCGTTGCGAGCTTGCTTGCGCTCGCCTGCGAGAATATCCTCAGCAGCCAACGAAAATAAGAAAAGCGAGAAAATCTTTCGCGTCTTGCCCGACGATGAGATCACAAAGGGAGCGAATCCATGGCTAAAATTACCAAGCTGTCGGTCGGAGAATCGCTGGTTGGAGACGGCAACGAAGTGGCTCATATCGATTTGATTCTTGGCCCGCGCGGCAGCGCGGCGGAGACCGCGTTCTGCCAGACGCTGACGAGCCAGCGCGAGGGCGTGAACGGGTTGCTGGCGGTGATCGGGCCGAACCTGATGTGCAAGCCCAACACCGTCATGTTCAACAAAGTCACGATCAAGAGCGCCAAGCAGGCGGTGCAGATGTTCGGCCCGGCGCAGCGCGCCGTGGCGACGGCCGTCGCCGACTGCGTCAAGGACGGCACCATCCCCGTCGATGAGGCCGACGACCTCTTCATCTGCGTCGGGGTCTTCATCCACTGGGAAGCGGCCGACGACAGGAAGATCCAGGATTTCAACTACGAAGCGACGAAGCAGGCGATCAAGCGCGCGGTGGCCGGCGAACCGACGGCACGCCAGATGCTGGAGAAGCGCGATTCGGTCTCCCATCCGTTTGCCGCGCACAATTGAAGGGGCCGAGGAGACGATGGGCCGCGCCGAGCGGCCTATCGCTCCGCGATCAAGGCTGTGACGGTCGCGCGGTCGAGCCGGCCGTTATGGAGCGCTGACGCAACCAAAGCTCCGGCAAGGCCGAGTGCGGCCAGCCGAGCGATATCGCCGCCATCGCGCACGCCTCCCGCGGCGAACATCCGACGCGGGCCGGCGCGGCGCTGCACCTCGCTGATCCGCGCCAAGTCGGGGCCGGCGCCGCTGCCGACGCGGCTCAAGGTCATGACGATGACCTCGTCCGGCCACAGCTCCGGCCGGGCCGCCACCGCGGGCGGGCCGAGAAACCGCTCGTCCCGATAGTCCAGCGAGAGCACGCAGCGCGTCCCCAAGCAAGGCGCCGCGACGAGTTCCTCCGGCGCGGCAAGCGTCTCGCTGCCGAGAACCGGGACGAGCCCCGCCCCGGCCATCGCGGCGGCGGCGGCGGCGGTGGCAAAGCCGGCATCGATCCAGAACTCGATCCCGGTATGGCGGCGGGCCAATGCCGCGATGACCGCATGATGGCTGCCGTGGCCTTCAATGGCATCGAGATCGGCGATATAAAACCGCCGGAACGGCGCCAGTGCCAGAAGCCCTTCGAGGACGGCGCCCGGCTCGCTGCTTGGCGCAAGCGGCGAGCGCAGGGGCTCGTAACGGGCGCGGTCGCCGGCGCGCGCATGGACGACCTCGCCGCCCTTGAGGTCGAGTACCGGTACGATCGAGAACGAGCTCATTGGAAAGCGCGGCCTTGCGGATCTTCGCCTTCGAGTATGTCACAGCCGGCGGATGGCGCGAAATCGCCGCCCCGCCCTCGCTTGTCGCCGAAGGCGCGATGATGCTGCGCGCGCTGGTGCGCGACCTCGCGTGCCTTCCCGGGATCGAGATTGTCGTCGCCGGCGATCCCGAGCTTGCGATCGCGGCGTGCGGCGCAACCATCGCGACGGTCGCTCCCGGCGATCTCTGGGGCTCCTGGCGCGCCATCGCGGCGCGCTGCGATCTCGCCTGGCCCATTGCGCCCGAGACGGGGGGACTGCTCGAGGACGTGGTGCGCGTCGCGGCGTCGGCGGGCTGCGACGTGCTCGCAAGCCGCGGGCGGGCGCTCGCCATTGCGCGCAGCAAGCGGGCCACCGCCGCCTGGCTCGGCGCCCGGGGCGTACCGGTTGTGCCCACGACGGGCTTGGACGAGCCGCCGCCCGCTTCCGCCGCCGGCTGGGTGATCAAGCCCGATGACGGAGCGGGCGCTGTCGATACGATGCTGGTCGCCGACCGCGACGGGCTGGCGCGGCGGCGCGAGCGGCGAGGCGGCAAGCGTTACGCGGTGCAGCCCTTTCTTGCCGGGACGGCGTTGTCGCTCTCGCTGCTCGCCCGGGACGGCGAAGCTTGGCTGCTGTCCTGCAACCGCCAGGAGGTATCGCTGGCCGGCGGCGTCTTTCGCTATGAGGGCGGGCTCGTCGGCGGTGCCGAGGCGCAGCGCGCGACGCTCGCGCCGCTGGGCCGACGCATTGCCGAAATCCTGCCGGAGCTTTGGGGCTATGTCGGCGTCGATCTCATCGACGGCGAAGCGGGACCGATGGTGCTTGAGATCAATCCGCGCCTTACCACCTCCTATATCGGCCTTGCCGACAGCATCGGCCTCAATCCCGCCGAGCTGGTCCTGGCGCTCCGCCGACGCCCGCTCGCCGAGCTGGTCCGCCCGCTCGCGCCGCGTCCGGTCGCCGTCACGGTAGACGCCTCATGAGTGCGATCCAAGGCTGGGATATCGGCGGCGCCCATCTCAAGCTGGTGCGGGTCGAGCACGGGCGGGTGATCGCGGCGCGCCAAATGCCGTGCCCGCTGTGGCTCGGCTTCGATCGGCTCACGGCGGCGCTGGAGGAGGCGCTCGCCGTCTGGCCGGCGGCGGACCGCCACGCGGTGACGATGACGGCCGAGCTTGCCGATCTCTTCCCCGACCGCGCGACCGGGGTGCGGCGCATTCTCGACGCGCTGGCGCGGCGCGTGCCGGGAGCGAGCCTGCGCGTCTATGCCAATGATGGCGGCTTTCTCTCGCCCGCGGCGGCGAGCGCGTCGCCCGAGCGCGTCGCGTCGGCCAATTGGCACGCCGCCGCCCGGCTCGCGGCACGGCGGCTCGGCAACGGCCTGCTGGTCGATATCGGCAGCACCACGACCGATCTCGTGCCCTTGCGCCGCGGCCAGGTCGCGGCCGAGGGCGTCGACGATGTCGGGCGGCTGGCGCGCGGCGAGCTCGTCTATCGCGGCGTCGTGCGCACGCCGGTGATGGCGGTCGCCTCGCAGGTCGCGCTCGAGGGCGCGCGCATCGGTGTCATGGCCGAGCTGTTCGCGACCGCCGCCGACGTCTTTCGCCTCACCGGCGAGCTTCCGGCCGATGCCGACCAGCAGCCGACGCCGGACGGGCGCGGCAAGTCGCCGGCGGAGAGCCGCGCGCGGCTGGCGCGGATGGTGGGACGCGACGCCGCCTCGGCGCCGGATGCGGTTTGGGACGGGCTTGCCCGGCACATCGCCCGCCGCCTGCTGCGCGACATCGCCACCGCCGCGCGCGCGGTGGCCGCGCGCGCCGGCCTGCCGCCGCGCGCGCCGGTCATCGGCGCGGGGGTCGGACGGTTTCTTGCAGCGGCGCTGGCGGCGCGGCTCGGCCGGCCCTATCGCGATTATGAAAGCGTGATCCCGGCGGCCGATGCCGCGGTCGCCGCCATGGCCGCTTCGTGCGCGCCGGCGGCGGCGGTGGCGCTGCTCGCCGCGGCGCCGCCGATGAGCGCGCGCAAGCCCGCGACCGCCGCGGCATCGAGCGGCGCGTCGCGAGAACCTACCGTCAGTGCCGAGCGGAAGCCGAGAAAATCCGGCGCGAGCGGCAGCAGCGCCGGCACGTCCGCCGCCGCGAGCGAGCCGGCGAGGCCGGCGAGCAGTCCGCGTCGGCGCGCCAGAGCGAGGAAGCGGCCAAGCTCCGCCGGCGGCAGGTGACGCCTGAGCGATCCGCCGCCCTTCTCGGCGGTGTCGAGCATCACACCGTAGAAGCCGGCATCGGCGCAGCGCGCGACGAGGCCGAGATCGGGCCGCCGATCGGCGAAAAGCACGGCGACGAGGCGGATGCCGGCGTGCGTCGCCGCGCCGAGCGCCGCGATTGTCGCCGCTTCATCGCCCGCGAAGATGCCGAGCTTGACGATGTCGACCCCGGTCTCGGCCGTGGCGCGGACCGCGGCGAGGATCGGCACCGGCGCGAGCGGCAAGTCGCCGATGGTCGCGCTGGTCGGCCGCCGGCCCGCGACCGCGGCGAGCGTGGCGCGGAGGATATTGTCGGGCAGCCGTCCCAAGGCGCCGGCGGCGGGATCCTTCAAGTCGATGATGTCGGCGCCGCCGGCAACCGCGGCGCGCGCTTCCACCGGCGAGCGGACGCTCGCCAAGAGCTTCGTCACCTCGTCCCTCCCGTTGCCTTGGCGCCGTGGAAATGCCGGATGCGCTCGATCAGCCAGCCCCAGGCTTCGCGCTCGCGCTCGCCCGCCGTCTTGCCGATGGCGATCTCGAGATAGGCGATCTCTCGCTCGACCTTGTCGCGGGCCAAAAGGTGCAGTCGGCTCACCAGGATCGCCGCCTCGATCACCGCCGCCTGCGCCCGGTTGAAGCCGCGGAAGGCGCCATGCATGCCCTCATGCACGACGCGGCAATGAAAGCGCGGCCTGAGCTCGTCCTCCTCGATGCGTTCGACGGCCAGCTCCTGATGCGCCAGCGCCGCCGCCAGCACGCAGCCGGCGATGCGCTCGGCCGGCCGCACCGGCCAGTCGCGCCGGCCGGTGAGGCAGCCGGCGAAGACGCGGACATCGTCGGTGTGGTTGATCACGGCGGCGCCGCTGCGCGCGAGATTGTCGAGGGTGGCGGAGGGGCGGAAGGGCGCCAGCACCGGATGGCCGTCGTGCCAGATCACCCCCATCGGCGCGATGTGCGGTCGTCCGTCCTCGGCAAGGGTGGTGATGATGCTTTCGATGATCATGGCGCGTCGCGCCGGCGCGGGCGGCGGCGTTGCAGCGTCGGGCCGGGCGCGCGATGCGCGGCGCGCGGCGCGGCATCGGCGGCGCTGTGCCAGTCGAGCGCCTCGTCCTGGACGTAGCGCTTGCCAAGCTGCCAGGCGATCTCGGCGCGCGCCAGCTCGACCCCCAGATAGAAGGCGTGCGCGCCATCGGCCTCGACGCCGAGGCCGGGAAAGAGTTCGAAAGCGCCCGCGGCGACGCGATGCTGGGCGCGGTTATAGAGATGGATGCCGTCGGCGGCGAGCTCGATGCGGAAATTGGCATCGCGGATCTGCGCCGCCGTCTCGGCGATTTCCTCGGCGGTGACGGCGAAGGGCTTGCGGTCGCGCAACGCCATCAGGCTGGCATCGATGCCGACGGGGAGACGACGGAGCCGCTTTGCCGCGTGCATGAGGCGGCGGGCGCGATCGGCCTCGCGGACGGCGCGCCGGCAATGCGGGCTCACCTGCACCGCCAGCACGTCGGTAATGCCGAGTTCGGCAATGATGCCGAAGAGCAGCGCGTTCATGCCGGTGGTGTCGGCATCGACCAGCTCGGTGACATTGCCGATGCCCATGAGAATGCGCGCCTCGGGCAGCCGCCGCCGCAGCTCGGCATAGCGCAGCAGCGAGGCGGTGAAGCCGAAGGGGATCGGGTCGAGGACGGGGTCGGCGATGAAAGACCGGCCGCGATGCAGCAGCCGCTCCGCTGCGCGGCAGAGCGAGTCGAGATCGCCGGCGCGGGCGGGGATCACGACCGGGGTCGCCGCCATCTCCGCCGCGAGGTCGAGCGAGGTCTCGCTGAGGCTGAGCACGAAGTCGGCGCCGGCGCGATCGCCGCGCTTGAGCTCGTCGAGATCGGCGCTGTCGACGCTGGCAGCAAGCCCAAGCCCTTTCACCGCGGTGATCGCCTCCTCGAGGTGAGGAAAGGGCGTTGCCGGCAGGCAGCCAAGATCGATCACCTCGGCGCCTTCGGCCGCGAACGCCTTGGCGCGGGCGAGGATACCGTCGACCGAGAGCTTCGGGGCGTCGACGATTTCGGCGAAGATGCGCACCTCGTGCGCGCCGAGATCGATCGCTTCGCCGGTGCGGCCGAAGAGGGCCGGGAGGTCGTGAAGATCCTCGGGCCCGCGCTCGATGGCGATGCCGAGCTCCACCCCGAGGCCGGCGAGATCGCCCTGGCAATGGCCGGGGACGATGATCCGGTCGGCGCCCATCGCGTCCTTGGGCAGGCGGCGGCGGATGAGCTCGGCGGTCATCAGCGCCGCGACCTGGATCCCGATATCGTGCACGGTCCAGGCGAAGCCGAGATCGCCGAAGCCGTCGAGGACGTTGCGCAGCCGTTTCTCGGCGAGATGCCCGGTCAGGAACAGCGTGTGCCGAGACATTTGAGCCGCCGTCGGACGCTGTGCTCGAGCTCGACCATCGACTGTACCACCTCGGTCGCCTCGAATTGCTTGAGGCGCTCGACATTCTCGAGGTCGATGCGCCGCGGATAGACCTTGACCATCCCGCCCGGCGCCTGGGTGTCGAGCTCGGGCGCGGTGTCGCAGGCGAAGACGATGGCGGGAATGCGGCACTTCCCCGCCTGCGCGAAGACGTTGGTGGCAAGCGTGTCGGAAATGCCCGCGACGCATTTCGCCACCGTGTTCGACGTCGCCGGCGCGAGGACGAGGGTGTGGTAGACGCCCTGGTAGAAAAGCCCCACCGGCGCCGCCGAGGCCGTCGTATCCTTGAAGATGCGCGTGCCCGCCGGAAGGCCCCGGACCTCTTCCTTGTACATGCGCACCACCTCGGCCGCGGCACGGCTGATGAAGAGATCGAACTGCTCCAGCCCGCGCATCAGCTCCAGGCATTCGGTGAAAAAATGCCCGGAGCCGGTGAGCGCCCAGGCTAGGCGCTGCGGCGGGCCGGCGGTGTCGCGGCGCGTCATCGCGGAATCCTAGCCCAAAGCCAGCGCCGCGGCGAGGCGTGCGCCCTCGCCGGGACCGCAACACGAGACCGGACAGCCCGCCGCTTCGGCATAGTCGGGAAAGGCGGGATCGACGTATCCGAGCACCGCAAGCTCCGCCGTTGTCGCCGACGGCGCCGGCGCCGACTTCACCAGCACCAAATGCGTCGCCTCAAGCCGGCGCGCGAGCCAGGCGGCGAGGCTGTCGGAGGTTACCCGCCACCTGCCGGCGATGAGCGGATCGGCCAAGACCATGCGGCTCGGCAGCCACAGCGCGACGCCGCCATGGCCGAGCGCCGCGCGCATCTCCGGCGCGCTGGCGCAGGCGACCAGCGCCGGCGCGAGATCGAGCAGCATCCAGGCATATTGCTCCATCGCCAGCACCGCCATGCGATGGGCCGCGAGGTCGGAGAACCCATAGCGCCGCTGCGTCTCGCGCACGGCATCGGCAAAATCGCCGCCGCCGGGCACGATGACGGCACGCCCGCCGCCATGCTCGCTCACTACCGCGAGCCACGAGGCAAGCGTTCCGGCCGCGGCCAGACTGCCGCCGAGCTTTACCACCACCGTCATGTCAGCCGGCGAGCGGCCGTCGCGGGCGGCGTCGCCGGAGCACCACCCCGACGCTCTCGGCATCGGCAAAGACGTCGAGCTTTTCGACGCTGATCCGCGCCGCCAGCGCGCGCGGACTTGCCAGGCAGACCGCCATGACCTGCTCCGCGAACGTCTCGATGAGCTCGATATGCCCGCCCCGCGCCAGCGCGCGAATGCCCTCGACGATCGTCTCGTAGTTGAGCACGTTGTACAGCGCATCGCCGTCGGCGGCGTCTCGTTCCACGAGTAATTGCGCGTTGATTCGCACGCGCTGCGGCGCCTGCTTTTCATGCTCATAGACGCCGATCCGGCAGGGCAGCACCAGATCGCGCACCAGGATGCGATAGACCTGCGCCGCGCGCGGCGCCGGCCGGCGTTCGATCCCGAGGGCATCGGCAAGCATCCACGCCATGGCGAGCCTCCGCCCGAAGGATGACCGAGTCTTCAACGGCTTGCAACCATCGGGGCGAATTATCGCCGACGCCAAGGATACACCGGCGTTGCCGCGCCTGTGGTTGGACAAAAAGTCGAGGCCGCCTATCATGGCTTCGATCTGAGCCATTGGAGGCCGCCGCAGAAGCCGCGACGGAAAGGGAGGAGCCGATGGGCCGAATGCCGGGCAAAATCGCGGGCCTGGCTTTAATGACGTTCGCCCTTTGCCCGGCGGCGGCGGCCGACGATGATCGGCCATTGAGCCCGGCGCAGATCGCGCTCTTCGAGAGCAACCACCTCGAGAAGATCAACTATCCGCTCGTCCTGGATTATACCTTTCGCCACCGCGGCGGGGCCGATGGCGACTACGTGGACAAGGTCAGCGCCGACATCCGTGCCGTGGGCCAGGATGGAAGAAAGGACGTCTGGATCGATTTCCTGAGCGGCGACCGCCACGTCAATTTTCCGCCGGCCATCGGCTTCAATGGCAACCCGCTGCTGATGTACTTCCTCGAGTATGACGTGATGGAGATGCAGGCGGCGACGGGAGGGTCGGCGCAATATTTTCGCAGCCGCATCCGCGCGGCCTTCGTCGACCGCGCGGCGATGCATCCGGTCGATGTGACCATTGACGGCGCGCGGCACCAAGCCACGGAGATCGAGGTGGCTCCGTTCCTCCATGATCCCAATCTCGCGCGCTTTCCGAACTTTGCCGGAAAGACCTATCGCTTCGTCCTGTCCGACGCGGTCCCCGGCAGCATCTACGAGATCAGCGCCACGCTCGCCACGCCGGGCGCGGCGCCGGATACTTTCGAGGAGTGGATGACCTATGCCGGACAGCATGAAGACAAGCATTGAGCGGATCGCGGCGTTGGTGCTTGGCGTCTTGCTCGTGATGACGGCGCCGGCCGCGGCGGCGAACGACTATCCGACGGCGGAGACGGTCGATTACGTGCTGGGCTGCATGGCGGCCAACGGCAACACCCACGAAGCGCTGCTCAAATGCTCCTGCAGCATCGACTTCATCGCCAAGCGCCTGCCATTTGCGCAATACGAGAAAGCGGAGACCGCCTTGAGCCTGCAAGCGGGGGGCGGGGTGGGCGGCCGCGTCGGTCTCTTCCGCGACCCGCCGGAGATCAAGCAGGCGATCGAGCAGCTCCATCAGGTTCAGGCCGAAGCGAACCTGCAATGCTTTGGATAGCCCGGCGCCGACCGCTCGTGCCGACAAACATATAATCGGAGCAGCGCGCCCTACCCTTCTGCTGCGCGGGACCCGCTCCGCGGTTCTCTCCCTCTCGGCCTCGGGGGTGGAGAAGGCCGGGTTGCTCGGGCGGGTCCTGATCCGGGCCGCTAATCCGTCACGGCGGGAAGCGGCCAGCGCTGCGTAAAGTGACGCTGGCGGCTGTCGTCGACCTCGACCTCGATCTCTCCGGGCGCGCGCGGCAGCAGGCCGAAGCGGATGCTCGGATCCTCGCTCAGCGCGATATCGCTGTCGACCGTCAGGACGTCGACGCCGGCATAGGTGACGCGGATCTGCTGAATGAAATCGGCGGGGATGTAAGTGTGCGTTAGCTGATCCATCTGCAACCCCGAGCTGTTGGGATGGCTGATCAGGAGCTGCACACCGGTTCTCCGGCCGGGCCGCGGCGGCGCGAAGCTCAGCTTCATCCTGCCCAGGCGCGCGAGCGCGGCCGCCGGATCACTTTCCTCCGGCGCCGAGCAGCCACCCGACGCCTTGACGAAGCGCCGCGCGCCGTGGAGCGTGCCGTCGGCGGTTTCGGCCACGGCATGCAGGTAGGTGTAATCGTCGACGCGCACGCGGGTCGCGACTTCGCTGCGGTCGGCAAGCGGGCCGAAATGAAAGACCGCGGCAAGCGGCGACGGGTTGTTGTCGATCACGAGATAGAGCGTCCGCGCGTCCGCGGCGAGCGGATCGGCGAGATGGAGCGTGATCGGAACGAGCGCGGCATTCTCGGCGCGGGCGGGCGCATCGATCCCGAGCGCATCGCCCGCGTCCTCTATGGAACGATCGCCGAAAAGCGCATGGGCAAGATCGGCCCAGCGCTCAGCCCGCTCCGCCTCGTTCATCTCCGCCGCCGCGGCAGGCGGAAGAGCCATGCCGAGCAGCAGCAGCGCCAGGAAACAGCGTCGCACCGTCATCGCCCGAATCCTCCGCCCCCGCCAATGGCGCCAGCAGGCTTCGCCACCTGGAAGGCGCCGGCCGCAGCGCCCCAAGCGAAGAACCGCCGGACCCGTCCTGATGCGTCAAGGGGATGGCAGCGCCGCTCCGCTGCGGAGCGGCGCCGCAGCGTCAGCTCAAATTTCGGCGCAGGCGTAAGAATTGATCTCGAGGCCGACGCAGACCTCGATGATCCGAGGAGTCTTCCACATCATCCAATCCTCCCCAACTCTTGAGATAGGCAACGCTAGGAATTTATGCTTCGGGCGTCTTCGAGTCAATTCGCTATTTTGATAGATTCTAATCTTGTGCCAAAGGCGTCTGCCGGAAAGGCGGGAAGGAGGCCAAGGATGCGGAACCGGGACGCGCCTGCGGCCGATTGCCCCTCTCCTTCGCGACGGGCGCTCTGCCGCGGCCTCGGCGCGGCGCTGCTGTGCTGCGTACCGGAGCTGCGCGCCCAGGCTGCGTTGCTGCGCGATCAGCCGCTCGAGGTCGCCGAGGTCGCGGACCGCCTTTTTGTTTCCCAAGGCGCCCAGGCCGAAGCAACGCCCGCCAATCTCGGCGCCATCGCCAATATCGGTTTCATCCTCGGCCGCGAGCGGGTGGCCGTGATCGACAGCGGCGGCTGCCGGATCTGGGGCGAGCGCCTGCGCGAGGCCATCCGCCGGCACACCGACCTGCCGATCGGCTATCTCATCCAAAGCCACATGCATCCCGACCATGTCTTCGGTGCGGCGGCCTTCCTGCCGGAAAAGCCGGAGATCATCGGCCACCGCAACCTGCCGGCCGCGCTGGCGCGGCGCGAAGCCTACTATTCGCGGCGCCTGCGAGAGGCGCTGGGCGATCTCGCCGCCGGATCGGTCATCGTGCCGCCGACGCGGCTGGTGGACGGCGTGGCCGAGATCGATCTCGGCGGTCGCGTGCTCGAGCTGGTGGCGCACCCGGCCGCGCATACGGACAACGATCTCAGCCTCTTCGACCGCGCGACGCGCACGCTGTGGGCCGGCGACCTCCTGTTCATGGCGCGCGTTCCGGCGCTCGATGGCAGCCTGCTCGGCTGGCTGGCGACGATGGAGACGCTGCGCCAGATGCCGTCGGCCCGCGTCGTTCCCGGCCACGGGCCGCGCGTCGCGCGGTGGCCGGAGGCGTTGGCCGACCAGCAACGCTATCTCAGCCTGCTGCGCGACGAGATCCGCGCCCTGCTGCGCCGCGGCGGCACGATGGAGGAAGCGATGGCGACGGTCGGGCGGAGCGAGTCCGGGCGCTGGGCGCTCTTCGACGATTACAATCCGCGAAACGTTGCCGCCGCATTCCACGAGCTCGAATGGGAATAGATGGTCAGCCCCCGCCGACCGCCGCCGAGGCGCGGCTGATCTCGACGATGAATTTTTCGCGCATGGCGCGGCCGAAATCCCTGAACCCATGCGCTGGCAGAAGAAAGGCGCCGCGGCCGCCGATGACATGATCGCGATACCAGGGCGCCAAGGTTTCCGCCTCATCGCCTTCGAGAATCGGCAGCCCGTTGATGGTGACGCCGGCGCCGACAAGATCGTCGCGGACGGCATCGACCGGCTTCTGCGGGTTGCAATTGTCGCGCCCGTCGCCCGAGACGTCGATGATCGTGCGCTCCGCCGGTACCGGCAGGAACGGCAGCACCTTGCCGGCGATAAGCCCCAGCGAGGCGGCCATGCAGGTGAACTGATTGTCGGCGCGCGGCGCGCGGCGGATGCGCTCGGCGAAAGCGCGTGCATCCTCGCCGCCGGCGATGAGCGTCCACGGGACGGACACCGCCGGCCGGTTCGACCACTCCACCAGCGTCACGAAGATCGCCCGGTGCGGGCCGGACGTCATCGCAGCTTGGACGGCCGCGTCCTCGAACGCGCGCGCGATGCCTTCCATTTGCAGCTCAAATCGTTCGCCGTTGACGGAGCCCGAGACATCGACGGCAAGGACGAGCGCGGTGTCGACCATCTCGGCCCGCGACTGTGCGCGGGCCGACGCATCGGCGGCGAACAGGCCGGCAACGACCAGGGCCGCCGGGACAAGGCGCGAGACGGCGGGAATCACGGGCCCGACGGCGTGCGACCGCGCGCCTCATCGGGCGATGTCGGCGGCGGCCATCCGCGCGCGCCGCTCAGCACTGCCTCGGCGATGTCGGCGCCGGTGAGATCGGCGCCGGTGAGATCGGCGCCGGTCAGATCGGCGTGAAAGAGGTCGGCGCGCGACAGGTCGGCGCCCGACAAGGTGGCCCGCGCGAGATGGGCGAAGGCCAGACGCACGCCGCGCAAATCCGCCCGCGTCAGATTGGCCCCGGTGAGGTCGCAACCGGTCCAGTCGTTGGACAGGTTGGCGCGCGGTCCCCAGGGATCGACGCCCATCTGGACCCGCGTCAAATTCGCGCCGGCGAGATCGGCGCGGCCAAGCCGCACGATGATGCGGGCGCCGGTCAGGTTGGCGCCGGCGAAATTCGGCGTCTTGCCGTCGGTCATATCCAAGGTCGAATAGGCGACCGCGGCCAGCAGGCTCGCATTGGAGAGATCGGCGCCGGCGAAATTGGCGCGGATGATGACGGAATGGTCGAGATCGGCGCCGGCGAGATTGGCGCGAGAGAGATCGGCGTCGGTGAGGTCCGCGCCGTAGAGATTGGCGCCGCTGAGGTCGGCTTGCCGGAAGTTCAAGCCGCTCAGATCGAGATAGCTGAGATCGAGCCGCGCGAGATCGGCGGGCCGGCCGGGCGTTGCCTTGGCGAGAGCCCCGCTCACCTCCTTCAGCGTCAGGCGCGCATCGCTCGCGCCCGCGCCGCCGAGCAAGAGGAGCAGCGCCACGCCTGTGCAGATTTGCCGCAGCATCATCACCGTTCGGCCGAAGCTTCAGCCTGATCTCCGGCCCTCTGAGTTCATGCTAGCAGAAGCGCGCCGCCCGACGTAGAATTTTCCGTGCCTGCGGCGGCGCTCCCACCGCGAAGGGAACACGGAAGCGAGCCGATGACGCCGTTCCCGTCATAATACGGGGATGTTCCGGCCGTGAGGAAACCACAGCTCATATGCACGTGGCTTGACGTCGGCGCGCCCGTCAAAATCCGGCGACTTGTCGATGGGGAAACTCGGCAAATTGAGCGGCTTTCTGATCTCGTCGGGAGCAATTTCGCTTCCGCCGCATCGCCTTTCCTGAGATATCGAAGCTGAATTTCCCCCGGGGACGCGCCGGCGGTGGAATGGAAGGCCGCTCAACTCCTCACGCTCGTCGGTGGCGACCTGCGCGGACTGGCGGGATTGACGACCCAATTGCGGAAGGACGGCGCCATCGTCTCCGACATGCGGTTCGACGCGGCGCCGGACACGCTCGCCGCGCCGCGCAGGGAACTCGCAGGCGAGGCGTTCTCCAAGCTGCGCGCCGCGGCGGAGCACTTGGTCGCCGAGATGGGCATGCAGATCGAGCGATATCACAATGTCGACGTGGCAACGCCCAATCCCGAGGCGATACCGGCGCGAATGGCGGGCGGTCAACAAGCGACCGGCGCGGGTTTGACCCTGGCGCAGGCCGGAGACATGAATGTCGGCGCGATCGCGAACGCGACGGTCACGCTGACGCCAAAGAGCAATCCGCAGCGCGACGCAGGCAGGATCGGTGCGATCATTCGCCTTTCAGACGTACCTCGGGAAAGTACAGTCCGAGCGATCGCCGGTCCCACCATAGGCCCTTCGCCTTCTCCTCGCCGCCGGCATAGGTGTAGTCGTAGAATTGCGCGCGCACATAGGTGGGCGGCTTGTCCGGAAAAGGATTCTTCTCCAGCAGCGACGTCACCGCGGGCTCATTCTCCAGCAAGCGTTGGAGCAAGCGCGAGAACCATTGCAGGCGCCAGGGATTGTCGAGCGCCGCGAACCACATCTGCCAATCGAGGCGAGGCTGATGCGGGATGTTCCAGCGCGGGCGGCGCGCGACGTCGCCGGGCTTGTAGCGGAACTGGTACTCGCGCCATTGAACGCCGTCATCGGAACCCTCGATGACGATTTCGCGGCGCTTCGTGGTCATGACCGCGAAGAGGCCATAGGCGCCGACGATCTGCAGCGGTTCGATCAAGCCCACGACCGCCTGTGCCGCCGCCGGCGGCCGGCCGCCGAAACGCTCATCCATCCGCACCAAACTGCAGAGCACGAGCAGCAGCGCCATTGCGCCGGCGATGATCCTCGCCACCTCCCGCTTCGCCCGGCGGTGCGCGCGCGGCTGCGGCAGTCGGGCCAGGCGTCGCGGCACGATCCCGCGCAGCGCCGCGTCGTCGAACAGCGGCAGGCACAGCAGCATGGTCTGGAGATTGAACCAGTTGTAATTCCCCGTGACGAGAATGCAGGCTTGCAGCAGCAGGAAGCCGCAGGCCGCGACAAGGCGCGGCCGGCGCGGACAGAAGATCAGCAAGGGCAGAAAGAGCTCGATGAAAAACATGCCGCCGACGGCAAATTTCAGGAGGCCCTGCGGCAGCTCGGCGGCGTACCGCGCAAGCGGCGTGGGCAGCGGCTGGGTCAGGAAGTGATAGGAGAGCGCCGACAGGTTCCACCAGTTTGGATCGCCGCTCAACAGCTTGACAACGCCCGACATGAACATGAAACGAAAGAGCAGCCAGCGCAGCAGCCAGATGCCCGGCGCCGTAGCGACGCTCAGCAGCAGCGCGATGAAGCCGGTTTCCAGCAGGAAAATGTCCCACTGGAAACTCATGAACACCTGGCCGGCGTAAAACAGCGACAGGTAGAGCGCATAGAGCAGAATGAGGCTGAGGCGCGGCCAGAGATTGACGACCAGCAGCACGGACAGCGCGGCCCCCGCCCAGCACGCGGCCAGGATGGCGACATCGCCGTCGTTCAACCAGAAAACCATCGGCATCAGGAAGAAACGCTCCGGCCCGACACGGAAGGCGACGGCATCGACCAGCTCGGCCAGCGGCAGGATGCCGTGGCTGCCGATGAGCCCCTCGGCCTGAACGGCGAAGGAAACGAAAGCCGCGAGGTAGATGAGCCCGAACAGGCGCAGGAAGAGGAACGCCACGAGATCGTAGCGCGGCGGTTCGTGGTCCCTCCCCCACAGCAGCAGGCTGAGGCGGAAAAAGGCGGGGCGGTGCGCGGCGACGAAGGCGTAGGCCCGTTCCGAGACGAAGGCGAAACCCGGCAGATTCCGGTAGAGCGCGAGCCATAGTCCCTTGCCGGGCGCGTGGCTGAGCGTCAGGAAACTCGCCTCGGCGGCGCTGGCACGGCGCCCGTCAGGGGCGATGAATTGCACCGCCCGCTGAAACTCGGCCGGCGCGATCGCGGGGTATCGCGCCGTCACGTCCTGATACGGCTGGTAGTCGACGCAATCGCCGGTGAGCTTCTGCCAGTAGCGCGCCCAATAGCCGCAGAACCCGCAATCGCCGTCGTAGACGAGCAGCGGCCGCGGAGGGGCGGTGGGCGTCTCCGCGGCCTTGGCCGACCGATCTCCGGATGTCTGTTGCACGACAGTGACGACGACTTGCGCCGAGCGGCGCCCCGGCGCCGATGATCCTGGGCCAGCCCGAGGGAACTGGCAACAGCGCGGGTTGGACGCTCGCCGGGCTCAAACGCGCGCCGGCATGAAAGCCCGCCATCCCCCTTGGCGCGCGCCTCCGCGACGGCGCTATTTCATGCCGGCGTAAAAATTCAGCAGCGCGTCGATGTCGGCCGCATTCAGCCGGTCGACCACCGGCTTCATCTTCGGGTCCACCTTGCGCGCGCCGGACCCGAAGTCCGCAAGCTGCTCCTTCAGATAAGGCGTCCATTGGCCGGCGAGAATGCCGGAATCGTCGTCGGCCAAGCTGCCGTTGTTGGAATGGCATTTCTCGCAATTTTGCTGGTGGATCTGCCGGCCCTTCGCCGCCAGCGCGGCGTCGGCGGGCTGGGAGGCGCGCACGAATTTCTGCTTCGCGAGATAGCCAGCGACCTGCTTGATGTCGGCATCGTCGAGGCTCCCGGCCATCGCGCACATGTCGGTCTTCGTCCCCTTCGTGTCGCCGGCCTTCATCTCGGTTACCGGACACGGCCGTTGCTTGTTCTTGAAGGCGCTTAGCTGGTCGGCGAGGTACGTCGCCGACATGCCGCCGTTGATCGGCACGCTCGGCTCGATGCTGGCGCCATCCTTGCCGTGACAACCGGCGCAGACCGCCATGAGGGCGTCGATGTCAGCGGCGCTTGCGCCGGGCGCCGGTACGAGACAGAGGATCGCTGCCGCGGTCATCAGCCCGAGCCTCGCCGGGTTGCGCATCATTGTCGGTTCTCCCGATGCCATCGGTCGCCGAAAGAGCGCCGGGGTCTCCCCCGCCGGCGGCACGCCGGGATCGTGGATCATTGGGACTTCAGGGGTTTCCGAGCGTGTGAACATACGCCACCACTTCCCAGATTTGCCGATCGCTGAACGTGGACCACGACGGCATCGCGGTTCCCGGCTTGCCGTCGCGGATGACGTGATACATCCGGGTTGCGCTTGCCTCTTCCGACCAGGGCGGCAGCGTGAGATTGGCGGGCGGCGGACTCATGCCTTCATGACGCTGGCCGCGGCCGTCGCCTTTTACGCCATGACAAATCGCGCAATTGGCGGAGAAGGTCTCGCCGCCCGCTTTCTGGGCCTCGCCCGACGTCATCATCCCGGCCGGCATCTTGGGCGAATCGGGTTTACATGCCGAAATGGCGAGCAAGATCGCGAGCAGCGCCGTGCCGGCCCGCGCCCTCGGTTTCGCGCACCATTCCGTAGCCAAGGCTCCGCACCTCTCGCACAATCGCGTCCACGAGCCGATCAAGCCTCGCTTCCACCGCGTCCGATCGCGCCAAACCCAGATCGATGGCCTCCGGCACGAGCCCCAACAGCGCAACGCTGGCCGGATAACGGTCGATGAGCCGCGCCGCGTCGAGAAGATCGGCCACCCCGACCTGATGGGGCGACAGGCGTTCCCGGACGGCGTCCATGACCTCGGCTCCGTCGAGCCGGACCAGAGTTCCCGGCGGGCCTTCGGCACGAACGGCGTCGACGAGTATTACGTGATCGGACTCTGCCAGCAATCCCAAAAGCGACAGGCCAAGCGTTCCCCCGTCTTCCAGCCGCACGCCCGGCGGAATGCGATAATCGCGCGCCAGGCGAGCGACCGCGGCGGCGCCAAGTCCGTCATCGCCGAGCAAGACGTTGCCGAGCGCGAGGACGAGGAGGCCGCTTGTCTTTCCCGGGGGCTCTCGTCCGGCGTCGCTCACCTTACGCCCGCTCTCCGCTTGGGCAGGAACTTGTAGCCGGAAAACATCGAATCGACGGTTCCGATGCGCTCGGTGAGCGAGGACAACAGGACGAAGTAGATGTGAGCCACCGCGAAGATCAGCAGGAACCACATGCCGATGTGATGGATCAGGCGCGCCATTTGCAAGCCGTAAAACAGCGGCACCAAAAAGTCGAAGGCCCTGAACGGCGAGCCCGCCGCGGCAACGACCGTGTAGAGGGCGAGGCCGGTCGCGACCATCACCACATAGACCACGAAGACCATGGCGTAAAATGCGCCCGCGAACGCGTTATGGCCCGGATAGGCCTCCGGATGCCTGCGGATGAAGGCGTAAAACAGCGCGGTCTGCCAAAGGTTGCGGAGCCGCTCGCCCGCGAGCGGGACGAGCTGGGTCAGCCGCGCATAGGCATTGCCGGCGAACATCCAATAGATGCGTGCCGCCGCCGAGAGCGTGAACACGATGGCGGCATAGAAATGCACGGCGCGCGCGGTCCCCATCACGAAGTGATCGCGCGCCGGGCCCGAAACGCCGATGAAGGGGTGCCCGATATAATAGCCGGTCGCCGACAGCACGATGATCGAGAAGAAGATCAGCCAATGCGTCAGCCGCACCGGCAACTGCCAGACATAAATCCGTTCGATCCCGCCGTTCGTGGAGCGCCTGTTCGCCATGGGAGTCAAACGACCTTTACCCGTGCCAATTCGCGTTTCGTCGCATCGACCACGTGCACGCCGCAGGCCATGCAGGGATCGAAGGAATGCAGCGTCCGCAGGATTTCCAGCGGCTGCTCCGGCTTGGCGACGGGGGTCCCGACCAGGGCGGCTTCGTAGGGACCCGGATGTCCAAGCGCGTCGCGCGGGCCGGCATTCCAGGTGCTCGGCACCACGCACTGGTAGTTCACGATCGCGCCGTTCGCGATGTGGACCCAATGGCCGAGCGCGCCGCGCGGCGCCTCGTGGAAGCCGGCGCCGAAGCCATCGGCCGGCCAGCTCGCGGGATCCCATTTCGAATTGTCCTGGATGCGGTAGTCGCGCCGCGCCATGTTCTCGGCCAAGTCCGCGATCCAGCGGTCCATGGCCTCCACCAGCACCTGGGTCTCGATGGCGCGCGCGGCGATGCGTCCCAAGGTCGAGAACAGCGCCGTGGGCCCTACCCCCAGCGACGACAGGACCTTGTCGACCAGCTCCTTGACGCGCCCCGGACGGCCCGAGGCGTAAGCGACCAGCATGCGCGCCAGCGGCCCGACTTCCATCGCCTCGTCGTCATAACGCGGCGATTTCAGCCAGCTATATTTCGCCGCGACGTCGAGCCTCTCGTAAGGCGGCGCCGGCCCCGTATAGTGAGGCGCGGTTTCGCCCTTGAACGGATTGAGCCCCTTGTCGTCGCCGATCGAATAATTGTACCAGGAATGCGCGACATACTCGCTGATCTTGGCTTGATCGACCGGCAAGACCGTCGCGAGATCGTGGTTGCGTATGATCCCGGTGGGCAAGAACAACCGGGGGGGCTCGCTATCCTCCTCGGGATACTCGCCATAGGCCATGTAATTGCCGACGCCGGCGCCGATGGCGGCCCAATCCTTGTAGAAGGAAGCGACCGCCAGCACGTCGGGTATGTAGACGCGGCTGACGAAGGCCAGGCCGTCGGCCACCAGCTTCTGCAGCGTCGCGACCGTCTCCATGTTCAGCGCGTTTTGCGAGTCCGGATCGACCGGGGTCGCCATGCCGCCGACCAGGAAGCTTTGCAGATGCGGATTCTTCCCGCCGAGAACCGCGTGGATCTTGATGAAGCGGCGCTGCCAATCGAGCGCCTCCAAATAATGCGCCACCGCCATCAGATTGGCTTCGGGCGGCAGCCGATAGGCGGGGTGACCCCAATAGGCATTGGCGAAGGGGCCGAGCTGGCCGCGTTGGACGAAGGCCTTGATGCGGTCGCGCACGCCGGAAAAATAGGTCGTGCTGGACAGCGGCCAGTCCGAGATCGATTGGGCGAGCGAGGAGGTCTTGGCCGGATCGGCATCGAGCGCGCTGACGATGTCGACCCAGTCGAGCGCATGGAGATGATAGAAATGCACCACGTGATCCTGGACGGCCTGCGCGGCAATGATGAGATTGCGCAGCAGCCGGGCATTGGGCGGCGGCACCGCGCCGATCGCCTTCTCCACGGCGCGAATCGAGGCGATGGCGTGGACCGTGGTGCAGACGCCGCAGATCCGCTGGGTGAAGGCCCAGGCGTCGCGCGGATCGCGGCCGCGCAGAATGATCTCGATGCCGCGAAACATGGTCGATGACGACCATGCTTCCTTCACGGCCCCGCCATCAACCTCCGCCTCGACGCGAAGATGGCCTTCGATGCGCGTGACCGGATCGACGACGATGTGCGCCATCACTCGACCCCTGATTCATCTTCCTTCGAAGCACCCTCTCCGACGCGACGGCGCACCGCCATGCCGACGCCGTGCGCCACCGCCGCCGCCGCCGCGACGCCGGCCAGACCGAGCCCGGCAGGATCGACCCACTCGCCGACGCTGAAGCCGGCCACGTTGGGGAGCCGCCGATAGAACGGCGTCATCGTGTCCCAGAAATTCGGCTCGGCGCAGCCGATGCAGGGATGGCCGCAGCCGATCGGCCAGTTGGTGCCTTCGTTCCAGCGCACGACCGGGCAGTTCTGCGACGTTGCCGGCCCCTTGCATCCCATCTTGTAGAGACAGTGCCCGTGACGATGCGCCTCATCGCCCCAGGCTTCGACGTACTGGCCGGCGTCGAAATGCGCGCGCCGCTCGCAATTGTCGTGGATCGTCTTGCCATAGGCGAAGAGCGGGCGCCGGTACTGGTCGAGCGGAGGCCACCGCTTCAACGTCATGTAATAGACGATGAGCGCGGTGATGTTCTCGGCGTTGGCCGGACAGGCCGACATGTTGACGAGGTTCTTGACGCCGGGAACCGCGTCGCCGACCGACAAGGCGCCGGTCGGATTGGGCCGCGCCGCCGGGATGCCCCCGAATGCCGCGCAAGTACCGACCGCGATGGTCGCAGCGGCGGCACCGCAGACCTCGCGCGCGATCTGCAGAGCGGATCTGCCGCCGATCGTGCAATAGGCGCCGTTGGCGCCGGTCGGGACGGAGCCCTCGACCAACGCGATATATTTGCCGGCATTGTCGCGGACGGTCTGGGCCAACGCGTCCTCGGCTTGACCGCCGGCCGCCGCCATCAAGGTCTCATGATAGTTGAGGGAAATCGCCTCGAGGATGAGATCGGCGACGGTCGGGTGGCTGGCTCGCAGGAAGGATTCGGTGTTGCCGGCACAGTCCTGAAACTCCAGCCATATCAGGATCGGCTTCGGCTCGTTTTCCACCGCCGCCGCGATCGCGCGGCCGGCTCCTTCCGGCAGCCCCAGAACCGCCGCCATCGAGGCGCAAAATCTCAGGAAGTCGCGACGGGAAATGCCGCGCTGCTCGAGTTCATCACTGAGCCGATGGTAGCTCAAAGCATACCTCCACCCATTGAGTCTCGAAGTTGCCGGTCGTATTGTTGTTCAACGCAGCTTCAAGAGGCGGAAGCGGATCGGTCCGTCGGAATTACCGGCCTCGCGCGAGGTTGACCTCAAGAGGCCTCGCGCGGATGGCCTAGAACTGGCAAAGAATGCGCGGTGGCGGGACCGGTGGCGTTGATCTAGATCAAATTTCCTGCTTGGCGCCGAAGGATTGCGCGCCCATGCGCGAGTTCGCGGAGACCAGGGCGGCGCCGAACCGCTGGTATGCGGCGTCTGTGGCGATTGGCGCGCCGATCTGCTCGCGGGCGACGAATTGCCGCTGCTGTCGATCGAGTTCGAGATATCCGATGAAGCCGCAGACGTCCCGCGCGCGTGAAACGAGCGAAAGGGCGCGCCGATCGAAAGGATATGCCCGGGATCTCCCGCTCCGCCGGAGGGGACCGATTTCAGCGGCTCCGGCAACCGTTCAGGAACAGCGTGACTGTGTCGCGCGCCCAGGACTCGAGCTCGGGCGGCGTCATCGGCGTGCCGAGGCCGAGCGCGCGCCGCTGCGGCAGCGCCACCACCATCTGCAGGAATTGCGCCGCGGCAAAAGGCGCGTTCTCCAACGTCAGATATCCGGCGCGGGCCTCGCGCTCCAGCAAGGCGGCGATGCGGGTGACGGCCTCGCGGCTGCCGCCCCGCTCGGTCACCACCGCCGCGAGTTCGGGAAAGCGCGTGGCTTCCGCCAGGATCACGCGATGGAGCGCCAGCGCCTGCGGCGAGAGCGCCGCGTGCAGAATGACCCGCGCCAGCCGCGTCAGGATCTCCTCGAGCGTGCCGCCCTCGAACAGGCCGGCATCGCCGGGAGGGCGCAGGCGCTCGACCACGCGATGCACCACCGCGCCGAAAAGTTCGGCCTTGTCGCGGAAGCGGCTGTAGAAGGTGCGCTTGGAGATGCGGGCGCGCCGCGCCACCGCCTCGATGCTGGTGACGCCATAGCCCTCGCTCAGGAACAGCCCGGTGGCCGCTTCGAGGATCGTCTCGCCCAACTGCTCGGCGGCCGCACGCGACGGGCGGCCGCCGCGGCGTGGCGCTAGGCGCCGGCGCCGCGGCGGCGGCCCGTCGGCGGCTGCCACGTCCATATTGGCCTTATCGCGGCGGGTAGTAGCCCGGCGGATAGCCCGGCGCATAATAATAAGCCGGCGGCGGCGCGTAGTAGGCCGGGGGCGGCGCGTAATAGGCAGGCGCCGGCGGGTAATAAGGCGGCGGCGCATAATAGGCCGGCGCGCGCAGCGGCGCGGTGGCGATGGCAAAGGGCGCGGTTAGCAAGGCAGCGGCGCCGACGGCGACGGCAGCACCGGCCGCCGCAAAACCGAAGCCGAAGCCACGATGGTGATCATGCGCCGAAGCGGGTGACAGCGGCGCGGCAACGAGCGCGAGAGCAAGGGCGGCGCTCATCGCGGATGGGCTTTTCAGCATGACGCCCTCCTTGGGCCGACGTGCGGCGGTGATGCCGCACAATCAAACAATCCTACCCGAACCGGCTAAAAAACGCAACGGTTGCGTTTCGTTTATTTTGAGCGCCTTCTATCCTCTTGATTAAACGGAAGAATCGTCGTCATCGGGCTTCAGCAAGAAGCTGCCTTGGCGGCTCCGCGAGGCCGCGGAGGGTCGCGCGGCGGCGCGGCGCGCCTTCCCCGCTCGGCTTGGTATGGGTTACTTCCCGCGCGTGTCCTTGACGCGCTTGGCCTTGAACTCGGTCTTGGGCAGCGTGCCGGGGCGCAGCACTTCGACGTCGACGCGCACCTCGCAGCGCGAGCGAATCTCGCCGGCGATGCGGCGCGACAAGGGCTCGCCGGCGGCGAAATCGACGTGCTCGAGGCGCACCGTCATCACATCCATGCCGGCATCGTCGCTGGCGAGCACGATCTCGAACTCGTCGCCGGTGCCGCCGATCGAGCGCACCGCCTCTTCGATCTGCACCGGGAACATCTTGATGCCGCGGAGATTGATGAGGTCGTCGGCGCGGCCGGAGAAGGAGCCGACGGCGCGGGCGTGGCTGCGGCCGCAGGCGCAAGGCCGGCGGTCGAGCACGGTGTAGTCGCCGACGAGGAAACGGAGCTGGGGCGATGCCTCGGAATTGAGGCTGGTGCAGACGGTGAGGCCGCGCGCGCCGTCGGGCAGCGCCGCGTGGGAGGCCGGGTCCACCACTTCCCAGATCTGCACATCCTCCATGAGGTGGGTGGTCACGGGGCGGTCTTGCGCCTGCGAGGCAGGGCAGGAAAAACCGCCGGCGGACGGCGCCGCCTCGGTACAGCCATAGAACTCCACCAGCCGCGCGCCCCAGAGATCCTGGATGCGCTCGCGCGTCGCCGCCACGCTCATGCCGGGCTCGCCGGCAACGAAAAGCTGGCGGACGCCGCCGGCGCGGGGATCGGCGCCCATATCCTGCATCACCCGGCCGAGATGCAGTGCGTAGGACGGCGTGCAGAGCAGGATCGAGGGCTTGAAGCGCAACACCATGGCGGCGCGGCCCCTCGCGTCCATGCCGCCGCCGGGGATCACCGGCAGGCCCATCTTGGCGAGCCCCATTTGCACGCCCCAGGCCCAGACATGCGGCCCATAGCCGGTGATCATGAAAACGGTGTCGCCCTTGCGGAAATCCATGGCGTGAAGCGCGCGCGCATTGGTCCAGGCCCAGAGCTCGCGGTCGATCTGGGAATAGCGGAAGACGCGCGGCGCGCCGGTGGTGCCGGAGGTGGAGAACATCATCCAGCCGCGCTCGGCCCAGAGCGCGTCGGTCATGGCGGTGTAGGTGCCGTAGGGCGGATGTTCGCGCGCATCCTCGCTCATCTCGCGCTTGTCGACCACCGGCCATTTCGCGGCGAGGTCGTCGAAGCCGGAGATATCGGTGGGCAACAGCCCCAGCCGGTCGAAGCGGCGGCGATAGAAGGGGCTGTTCTCGTAAAGGAAGGGCAGCAAGGCGTGCAGCTTCGCCTCCTGGATGGCGCGGATCTCATCGCGCGAGGCGCAATCGAGCCGGGGCGACCAGTAGCGCTCCGAGGCCGGAGCGTCCGGATCGAACCGGAAGCGCTCGATGGTCTCAAGCCAAGCGCGCCGGGTCTCGGCGGCGCGGTCCGCGCCCTGCGTCATGCTTTCCTCCGCTTCCCGCAACCCGTTACGAAATCTGGCTTTTCCCAGAGGGTCGCGGTTTTTTCCGTGGGTCGCCCCGAAAGCGCCGCCTTGCCTTCCGGCGCATTGCGGGGTATAATCAACAATCAGTTACCACAACAATGCGACGAGTTCGAAGTCATGGCAAGACTTCTGACGCTGACGCTGAACGGCCGCAAGCGCGTCGATGCCGTCGCCGACAATCTGTTGCTGCTCGATTATCTCCGCGAAAACCTCAGGCTCACCGGCACCAAGACCGGTTGCGACGGCGGCGAATGCGGCGCCTGCACGGTGCTGGTGGATGACCGGCCGCGACTTTCCTGCCTGACGCTGGTGGCGGCCTGCGAAGGAAGGCGCGTCGATACGGTGGAATCGCTGGCCGAGGGCGGCAGACTGTCGGCGGTGCAGCGCGGTTTCCACGAGAAGCTCGGCGCGCAATGCGGCTATTGCACGCCGGGGCTGATCATGGCGTCGGAAGGATTGTTGCGGGCCAAACCCGATCCCGGCGAGGCGGAGATCCGCGCGGCGCTCGGCAGCAACATCTGCCGCTGCACCGGCTATGTCAAAATCATCGAGGCGGTCCGGTACGCGGCCCGCCTCAAGGCAAGCGGAGAGGCGCGATGAACGAGGCGGCACCGGTACAGACCATCGGCAGCTACGTGCCGATGGTGGACGGGCCGGAAAAGGTCTCCGGCCGGGCCAAATACACCGCCGATTTCATCGAGCCCGGCACGCTCGCCGGCCGCATCTATCGCAGCCCCTATGCCCATGCGGAAATCCTGGAGGTCGATGTCGCGGCGGCGCAAGCGCTGCCCGGCGTCGTCGCCGTCGTCACCGGCGCCGATTGCGACAAGACCTTCGGCGTGCTGCCGGTGGCGCGCACCGAGCATCCGCTGGCGCGCGAGCGCGTGCGCTATCGCGGCGAGCCGGTGGCGGCGGTGGCGGCGGTGGACGACGCCACCGCGGCGAAGGCGCTGAAGCTGATCCGCATGAAGGTGCGGGAGCTGCCGGCCTATTTCACGGCGCGGGACGCGATGGCGCCGGGCGCAGTCAACCTGCACGACCATCGGCCGGGCAATATCGAGCGCGACGCCTTCTTCGAGCTCGGCGACGTGGCGGAAGGCTTCGCCGAGGCCGATCTCGTGCGCGAGAAGACCTATCACTGCGCCGAGGTGTGCCAGAACCAGATGGAGATGCACGCCGCGCTTGCCGAATACGACCCCGTGCGCCAGCGCATGACCGTCCATGCCAGCACGCAAGTGCCCTATTACGTCCACCTCATGCTGTCGCAGATCCTCGACATGGAAATGTCGCGGATCCGCGTGGTGAAGCCGCATGTCGGCGGCGGCTTCGGCTGCCGCACCGAGACGCTCAATATCGAGTTGATCGCCGCGTTGCTGGCGCGCAAGGCGGGCGGCGGGCGCGTGCGGATCGTGGTCAACCGCGAGGAGACTTTCATCACCCATCGCGGCCGGCCCGAGACCGAGATGAAGCTCAAGATCGGCATGCGCAAGGACGGGCGCATCACCGCGGTCGAGTGCGAATGCATCCAGCGCGGCGGCGCGCATAGCGGCTACGGCATCGTCACCATCCTCTATGCCGGGTCGATGCTCTATGCGCTCTATGATCTCAAGCGCGTCAAATACACCGGCAAGCGCGTGCTCACCAACACGCCGCCCTGCGGCGCCATGCGCGGCCACGGCACGGTCGATAGCCGCTTCGCCTTCGAGGCGCTGGTGGACGAGATGGCCGAGGCGCTGGGGCTCGACCCCTTCGCGGTGCGGCGCGCCAATTATCTCCACGCGCCCACCTTCACCGACAACGACCTCATGGTGAACAGCTACGGCCTGCCGGAGTGCCTCGACTGGGTCGAGCGCGAAAGCGGCTGGAAGGCGCGCAAGGGCAAGCTCCCCAAGGGCAAGGGACTCGGCATGGCCTGCTCGCATTACCTCAGCGGCGCCTCCAAACCGGTCAACTGGACCGGCGAGCCGCATGCGACGGTGAAGCTCAAGCTCGATTTCGACGGCTCGATCGTCGTGCTCACCGGCGCCGCCGAGATCGGCCAGGGCTCCTCCACCATCCTGGTGCAGAGCGTCGGCGAGGTGCTGGGGCTCGACCTCTCGCGCATCCGCATCGTTACCGGCGACAGCGATGTCGTGCCCAAGGACAACGGCTCCTATTCCTCGCGCGTCACCTTCATGGTCGGCAACGCCGCGATCGACGCGGCGCAGAACCTGAAGAAGGTGCTGACCGCCGCCGCGGCGCGCAAGCTCGACTGCCGACCCCAGGACGTGGAATGCCTGGGCGAGGTCTACCGCGCCGGCGCGCAGGACAAAGGCGTGAGCTTCGAGGCGGTGGTGACCGAGGCGCTTAGGGACAGCGGCACCATCACCGTCACCGGCACTTTCTCCACCATCCCCGCCTCCCATGGCGGCAAGAAATATCGCGGCGCGGCGATCGGCGGCACCATGGGCTACAGCTATTCCGCCCAGGTGGTCGAGGTCAGCGTCGACGAGGAGACCGGCGTCGTCACCGTCGATCAGGTGTGGGTGGCGCATGATTGCGGCAAGGCGCTGAACCGCCTCACCGTCGAAGGCCAGGTGCAGGGCTCGGTGTGGATGGGCATGGGTCAGGCGATGAGCGAGGAGGCCGGCTATCACGAGGGGCTGATGCTCAGCGCCAACATGCTGGATTATCGCGTGCCGACCATCCTGGACTCGCCGCCGATCGCCGTCGGCATCGTCGAGAGCAACGATCCCCATGGCCCCTTCGGCGCCAAGGAGGCGGGCGAGGGTTCGCTTGCGGCCTTCCTGCCGGCGCTCGCCAACGCCATCGCCGAGGCGACGGGCCTGCGCTTTACCAGCCTGCCGGTGACTCCCGACCGGGTCTTCGCCGCGATCGAGAAGCGCCAGCGCGATGAGCGCGCGGCGCCGGGCAAGGCCGCCTGATGGAAGCGCTGCCGGAATTCGAGCTGCTGCGGCCGCTCACGCTCGCCGAAGCGATGAGCGCGCGCGCCGCCCGTCCCGCGGCGCGGCTGCTCGGCGGCGGCACCGATCTCGTCGTCAACATCCGCCGCGGCATCGAGGCGCCGGGGACGCTGATCGATCTCACCGGGGTCAGCGAGCTGCGCGCGCTCAAGGCCGATGCCGAGGCGCTGGAGGTGGGCGCCTCGGTGACGCTGGCCGAGCTTGCCGATGACGCCGGCGTGCGCGCCCATTATCCGGTGCTGGCAGAGGCGGCGGCATCGATCGCGGGGCCGACGCATCGCGAGATGGGCACGGTGGGCGGCAATCTCTGCCTCGATACGCGCTGCATCTATTACAACCAGAGCGACTGGTGGCGCGCCGCCAACGATCACTGCCTCAAGACCACCGGCGAGATGTGCCATGTGGCGCCCAAGAGCCGCGGCGTGTGCTTTGCCACCTTCAGCGGCGACCTCGCCCCGGCGCTGCTGGTGCTGGGCGCGGAGATCGAGTTGGCCGGTCCGGAAGGCGCGCGGCGCCTGCCGCTCGGCGAGCTCTATATCGGCCATGCGCGCCACGACGGCAGCACCGGCGACGGCAAGCGCTATCTCTCGCTGCGTCCGGGCGAGATGGTGACGCGGGTGCGCATGCGCGCCGTGCCGGGGCTGCGCTCGGCCTATGACAAGATCCGCATCCGCCGGTCGATCGAATATCCCGTGGCCGGCGTCGCGGTGGCGCTCCGGCGCGAGGGCGCCGGTCTCGCCGATCTCCGCGTCGCTTTCACCGGCACCAATCCGCGCCCGGTGCTGCTCGCCGGCACCGAGGCGCTCTGCGGCGGCGCGCTCGACGAGCGCGTCTTCGCCGGGCTCGACGCCCTGGTGCGCGACCAGGTGATGGCGATGAAGACGACCTTCACGCCAGGGCATTACCGCCGCCGGGTGGCGGGCGTGCTGGCGAAAAGGCTGGTGACGAAGCTCTTCGCGGGCTGAGCGACGCAAGTTATTAGGTCATTTAATGGGGTGCAGTATACATTTATTTTCCTTGAGCGGGCGGTGTCAAATCGTCTGGTAAGTTACGTGCCGCCTCTATGGCCGCTTCCGCCCCTTCCGTGTCCAGAACTTTCTTCATCGCGCGGAGCTTCGATGCGGCGACGACTTGACGCGCGCCAACGTGATGACGCAGGCGGCGCATCTCGATTTCGACGCGCCGTTGCTGTTGCCCGGCGTCAAGGTGGAGACCACGCCGACCGATTTCTTCCCGATCCGGCAAATGCAGCTCGCCAAGTTCGACGGCAAGAGCTGGGTGCGGTTCGGCGAGGTGCTGGCGATGAACAAGTAATCCGCGCATGGACCGCGCGGAGTGGACACCCGCGGCAGCGGCCGATAGCCTCGGCGTCTTGCTGCCGCAGGGGGTGTCCGATGGCCGGAGGCGGCCGTTGTTTCCGGCCGCATTGGCCGAGGACTTGCGCGCCGGCGATCCTCCATGCCGGCGCAGCGCCCCGTGGGGAAGGATCGGCCGGGCGCGCGCGGCGGGAAAGCCTCGCCACTCTCGTCGTGGCGCTGGCCGCCTCTCTCGGCTCGGCCGAGCCGGCGCTCGCCCAGACGGATGAAATCCAGGTCTATGACGCCACCATCGACGAGCCCGGACAGTGCGGCCTCGAGCTGCACAACAACTACACGCCGATCGGCCGCACCGAGCCGGATTTCCCGGGCGGGGTCGTGCCCGACCGCGCGCTCAACGGCGTGCCGGAATGGGCCTGTGGCGCCACCGACTGGCTCGAGCTCGGGACCTATCTGCCGCTTTATACGCTGACGCGGGACGGGCGATTCGAGCTTGACGGCGCCAAGCTCCGGGCGCTCTTCGTCATCCCGCATGCCAAAGAGCAGCCCTTCTTCTACGGCGTCAATTTCGAGCTGAGCCGCAACGCGCGGCATTGGGAGGAGACGCGGTTTTCGGGCGAGATCCGGCCGATCCTGGGCGAGCATGTCGGTGCCTGGGATGTCATCGTCAACCCGATCTTCGATACCGGCTTCAACGGCGTCCGCCGGCTCGATTTCGCGCCGGCGGCGCGGGTGGCCGACAACGTCTCGGAGCGCTGGGCGGGCGCGCTCGAATATTATGCGGATTACGGCATCGTCGGCGACATCGCGCCGCTGCGGCGCGAGGCGCAGACCGGCTTTCTCGTCATCGACTATAACGGAGAGCCCAACAGCGTCGAATTCGGCATCGGCCACGGCTTCACGCAAGCCTCGGACGCGCTGGTGCTGAAGCTGATGCTGACGCACGAGTTCTGAGAGATCGCCGGCCTTCCGGACGGTGCCGATCCGGCGGCCATCCGTTATTCCTGGAGCAGCAGGTCGCAATTATGCCGCTGCGCGAGGAGGCAATCCTCCATCCGGCTTTCCGCGATCAGCCGGAACACCAGCCAGAGCCCGAGAGCGGCGACGATGAGGATGACCGCGACGGCCGCCCAGGTGGCGCCGTCATTGTCGTACTCGCGCTCGACCCGGCGTGCCGCCGCCTCGCGCGCCTTGCTGGCGGCGTCCTGGTCAATCCTGCTCGCGGCATCGAGCTCAGCTTGGCGCGCCGCCCACTCCGACCGGCGCGGCGGCGGCGCGAGCAGCGGATGGAGCTGCCGCAGCCGGTCGAGCCATTTCGTCTCGGTGGTCACGGCCCGGAAGGCGCCGGCCCCCCGAAAGTGGGCGCAGGCTCCCCGGCGGCGGCGCGCAGATCCATCGGCCGCGCCGGCAGGATGGCGGCGATGGCGTGCTTGTAGACCAGCATGGCGCGGCCCCGATCGACGACCAGCAGCGTGTAGCCGTCCTCGCCGGCGATGATGCCGGTGATGCGGACGCCGCCGGTGAGGTAGATCGCGAGCGGCGGCCGTTCGGTCTGGGCCGTCTGCATGAAGGCCGATTGCAGCCGCATTGCTTACCTCCCCCCACCCTTGCCGACGGTGCCAACGCCTTGCGCCGTGTCATTTTTGCACAAAAAAACGACACGATACCATCGCCGGCTAAAATACCAGCTACGACAGGGCGTGTCTCTCCCGCCATGGTAGGACGCCGCGGCAGGGTCCATCCCCGAGGCGGCGGATGCCCGGCGCGAGCTTCCGCGTGACGCGCCATACCGTTTTGCTTTAGTCTTGCCGCCCGACTGCGCATGAGGCCTTCGATGTCGCAAGCCGACCAGGCCGCCTCCGCCACCCTCCCGTCGTTCCGGCGAAGGACCACAGTCGCGCTGACGCTCCTGCTGGCGCTGGCTTTCGGCGCGGCCGGTAATGCCGCGCAAGCGCAAGCGGTCGCTCCCGAAGTCACCGTAAGCCCGCCGCTGCTGCGGGAGATCACCGAATGGAATGAGTATACGGGCCAGTTTGCCGCTACCGAATCCGTGGAGATCCGGGCGCGCGTCAGCGGCTATCTCACCGAGATCCATTTCGAGGATGGGCAGTTCGTCAAAGCGGGCGACCTGCTCTTCGTCATCGACCAGCGGCCTTTCGAGATCGCGCTGGCCTCGGCGAAGGCGCAGGTCACGCAGCAGACCGCGCGGCTCGACCTCGCCAACCGCCAGCTCGCGCGCGCGGCCGAGCTGCGCCCGCGCGATGTCATTTCCGCCAGCGCCTATGACGAGCGGCTGGAGGAGTCGCGCGCGGCCACGGGAGCGCTGGAGGCGGCCCAGGCCGCGGTGCGCTCGGCGCAGCTCGACCTTGAGTTCAGTCGCATCACCGCGCCGATGGCCGGACATATCAGCCGCCACCTAGTCAGCATCGGCAATCTGGTCTTCGGCGGCAACGGCGGCACCACGACGCTGCTGACGACGATCGTCGCCACCGATCCGATCTATTGCGTCTTCGACCTCAGCGAATCGGACCTGCTGAGTTATCAGCGCGCCGCCGCGCAAGGCCGGCTGGCGCTGGCCGGGCCTGACGCGCTGCCGCTCGAGGCGCGCCTCTTCGATGAAAAAGGCTGGACGCTCAAGGGACGGCTCAACTTCGTCGAGAACCAGGTCGAGCCCGGCTCGGGAACGCTGCGGGTGCGCGCCGTCTTCCCCAACCCGGACTCGCGGATCGTTGCCGGACAATTCGCCCGGGTGCGTGCCGCGGCCTCCGAGCCGCATCAGGCGCTGCTCGTCCCCGACGCCGCCCTCGTCCAGGACCAGTCGCGCAAGCTGCTGATGGTGGTGCGCGAGGACGATACGGTCGAGCCGCGCGTGGTGCAGCTCGGTCCGCTCAGCGACGGGCTGCGCGTCATCCGCGACGGAATCACGGCGAGGGACCGGGTCATCATCAACGGCACGTTGCGCGCCCGCCCAGGCGCCAAGGTGACGCCGCATCCGGGCAAGATCGAGCCGGCGGCGTCATAGCGTCTGGAGCCAGAAATGCCTGAGACAGCGCTCAAGATTATCGACTCCACCTCACCCCAACCCTCTCCGCCCCGAGGGGCCGAGAGGGTTGGGGTGAGGTGGGGCAAGGCACGGATTGCAGTAGTCGGTATTAGAAGTCGGTATTAGATGGGCTTCACCCACTTCTTCGTCGACCGGCCGATCTTCGCCGCGGTGCTGTCGATCTTCCTGACGCTGATCGGCGGCGTCGCCTATTTCACCCTGCCGGTGGCGCAATATCCGGAGATCGCGCCGCCGACCGTGGTCGTCAGCACCAGCTATCCCGGCGCCTCGGCAGAGGTGGTGAGCGAGACCGTGGCGACGCCAATCGAGCAGGAGCTCAACGGCGTCGACAACATGATCTATATGGTCTCGCAGGCAACCGCCGATGGCAATCTTCAAATCACCGTCAGCTTCTCCCTCAGCACCAATCTCGACACCGCGCAGGTGCTGGTGCAGAACCGGCTGGCGATTGCCCAGCCGCGGCTGCCCGACGAGGTGCAGCGGCTTGGCGTCAGCGTGCGCAAGAACTCGCCGGACCTGATGATGGTCATCCATCTGAGCTCGCCTGACGGATCGCGCGACCAGCTCTACATGTCGAACTACGCTACGCTGCAGATAAAGGACGTGCTCGCGCGGGTGGACGGCGTCGGCGACGTCCGCATCTTCGGCGCGCGCGACTATTCCATGCGAGTCTGGCTCGATCCCGACCGGCTCGCCGCGCGCAACTTGACGGCGGGCGAGGCGGTGGCGGCGTTGCAGGCGCAGAACGTGCAGGTCGCGTCCGGCGTCGTCAACCAGCCGCCCGTGCCGCGGCCGGGAGCGTTCCAGGTGAATGTCGAGACGCTGGGCCGCCTCATCGACCCCGCGCAATTCGCCGCCATCGTCATCAAGACCGACCCCGACGGCCGCCTCACCCGCGTCAGCGACGTGGCGCGGGTCGAGCTCGGCGCGCAGGATTACGGCGCCAACAGCTATCTCGACACCAAGCAGGCGACGGCGCTGCTGATCTTCCAGCGTCCCGGCTCCAACGCGCTCGCCACCGCCAAGCGGCTGCTGGCGACGATGGACGAGCTTTCCCGGTCCTTTCCCCAGGGGCTGCGCTACGACATCGTCTACAACCCGACGCAGTTCATCGCCGAATCCGTCCGCGAGCTGATCAAGACCATCTTCGAGGCGGTGGGGCTGGTGGTGGTCGTCGTCATCCTGTTCCTACAGACTTGGCGCGCCTCGATCATTCCCATCGTGGCGATCCCGGTGTCGCTGGTGGGCACGTTCATCGTGCTCGCCGCCGCCGATTTCTCGATCAACAACCTGACGCTGTTCGGCCTGGTGCTCGCCGTCGGCATCGTCGTCGACGATGCGATCGTCGTGGTCGAGAACGTCGAGCGCAATCTGCGCCAGGGCATGAGCCCCAAGGAGGCGGCGCATCGCACCATGGACGAGGTCGGCGTGGCGCTCATCGCCATTGCCCTGGTGCTTTCCGCCGTTTTCATCCCCTCGGCCTTCATTCCAGGGATCACCGGCCAGTTCTTCCGCCAGTTCGCGGTAACGATCGCCACCGCCACGCTGATCTCCTGCTTCGTCTCGCTGACCTTGAGCCCGGCGCTCTGCGCGCTGCTGTTCAAGCCGCATGAACAGCACCCACCGGCGGGCGCGCCGCTGACGCGCCCGCTGCGCGCTTTCTTCAGCGGCTTCAATGCCGGTTTCGACCGGCTGTCCTCGGGCTATGGCGGGCTCACCCGCAGGATCACCCGCATTGCGGTGCCGATGATGGTGGTCTATGCCGGTCTCATCGGCCTCACCGGCTTCGAATTCGCGCGCGCCCCGAGCGGCTTCATTCCGCAGGCCGACCAGGGCTATCTCATCACCGTCATCAGCCTGCCGCCCGGCGCCTCGCTGGCGCGCACCGATGCGGTGGTGCGCCGCGTCGCCGGCATCATGCTCGAGACGCCGGGCATTGCCCACGCGGTGCCCTTTGCCGGGCTCGACGGCGCCACCTTCACCAACGCGCCCAATGCCGGCACCGTCTTCGCCTCGCTGGCGCCCTTTCCCGAGCGCGTCGCCCAGGGCCTTTCGGCCGACCGCATCCTGGGCGATCTGCGCCGGCGCCTCGGCGCGATCGAGGAAGCCTTCATCATCACCATTCCGCCGCCGCCGGTGCGCGGCATCGGCAATGCCGGCGGCTTCAAGATGATGGTGCAGGACAAGCGCGGCCGCGGCCTCGTGGCGCTCGACGCCGCGACCCAGGAGCTGGTGGCGGCGGCCAACCGCACGCCGGGGCTGGTCGGCGTGTTCTCGCTCTTCAACACGCGCACGCCCAAGCTCTACGCCGATATCGATCGCGCGCGCGCCGAAATGCTCGGCGTTTCCGCCGAAAAGGTGTTCGAGACTTTCGAGGTCTATCTCGGCTCGGCCTTCGTCAACGAGTTCAACTATCTCGGCCGCACCTACCGCGTCACCGCCCAGGCCGACGGCCCTTTCCGCCAGGACATCCGCGCCATCGCCAATTACAAGACCCGCAACGACAAGGGCGAGATGGTGCCGATCGGCTCGGTGGCGAGCTTCCGCGACATCACCGGGCCTTACCGGGTGGCTCGTTACGACCTCTATCCCGCCGCCGAAATCCAGGGCAATACCGCGCCCGGCGAGTCGACGGGCCAGGCGCTGGCGGCGATGGAGCAGCTCGCCGCCGAGCATCTGCCGGAAGGCTTCGGCTATGAATGGACCGAGCTTGCCTATCAGGAAAAGCTCGCCGGCGGCGCCGGCTTTCTCGTCTTCGCCGCTTCGGTGGTCTTCGTCTTCCTGGTGCTCGCCGCGCAATATGAGAGCTGGGCGCTGCCGCTCGCCATCGTGCTGATCGTGCCGATGTGCCTGCTCGCGGCGATGAGCGGGCTCAGCCTGCGCGGCATCGACGTCAACATCCTGGCCCAGGTCGGCTTCGTCGTGCTGGTGGGCCTCGCGGCCAAGAACGCGATCCTGATCGTCGAATTCGCGCGTCAGGCGGAAGCGAACGGCGCGGACCGCTTCCAGGCGGCGGCGCAGGCGGCGCGGACCCGGCTGCGGCCGATCCTGATGACCTCCTTCGCCTTCATTCTCGGCGTGGTGCCGCTGGCCGTCGCCAGCGGCGCCGGCGCCGAGATGCGGCAGTCGCTGGGCACCACCGTGTTCTTCGGCATGCTCGGCGTTACCTTCTTCGGCCTGATCTTCACGCCGGCCTTTTATGTCATCATTCGCGGCCTGCTGGGGTCGCGCGCCGCGGCGGCGCGGAGCGAGCCCTGACCGAGATTTGCCGGAGCGGCGGCGGAGCATCATGATGGCTTGACGCATGTCAGATCCGGAAGGGAAAAGCAGATGCTGATCGGTTTCGAGATGCCGATACGGGGCGCGCTGGCGACGCCCGAGACCATCGCGCGGCTCGCCGTCGAGGGCGAGGCGATGGGTTACGGGCATGCGAGCTTCAGCGACCATATCGTCATCCCGACCGATATTCGCGCGCGCTATCCCTATGCCGAGACCGGCGAATTCCCGGCGCAGGGGCGCGGCAACTGGTACGAGCAGCTCACCACCATGGCCTTCGTCGCGGCCAAGACCTCGCGCCTCCGGCTCGTCACTTCCGTCATGGTGGTGCCGTATCGCCCGGCGGTGCTCGCCGCCAAGGTGCTGGCGACGATCGATCTGCTGTCGGGGGGCAGGCTGACCGTCGGCTGCGGCGCCGGCTGGCTCGCGGAGGAGTTCGCGGCTCTCGGCACGCCGCCCTTTGCCGAGCGCGGCGCGGTCGCCGACGAGTATCTCGCGGCGTTCCGCGCGCTCTGGACCATGGAGAAGCCCCGCTTCGACGGGCGCTATGTCCGCTTTGCCGACGTCGTCTTCGCGCCGAAGCCGGCGCAGCAGCCGCATCCGCCGCTCTGGGTCGGCGGGGAAAGCGGGCCGGCGCTGCGCCGCGCCGCGCGGCTGGGCAATGGCTGGTACCCGATCGGCTCCAATCCGAGCCATCCGCTCGACACGCTGACGCGCTATCGCGCGGCGGTCGAGCGGCTGCGCGCGCTCGCCCGCGAGGCCGGGCGCGATCCCGCCGAGATCGCGCTCGCCTATCGCTGTGCGCGCCACGGCGGCGCTGCCGAAGAAGCTGCGGGCAGCGGCGAGCGGCGGCTCTTTTCCGGCGGCGCTGCGGAGATCGTCGGCGACCTCCGCGCCTTCCGCGATCTCGGCGTCGCTTCCGTCGATTTCGCGCTGGGCGGTGCGACGCCGGAGGCCTCGCTCGAGCGGATGAAGCGGTTCCGCGACGAGGTGATGGCGCGGGTGTAAGGCGGCTGGGCGCCGCCGCCGCGCCGTCCCTCGCGGAGCGCGGCAGGAGGGCGCCTCCACCCCTTGATCCAGATCAATGTCCGCCGACGGAGTTGATCGGATGATAAATTCGCGTCCGGCAGCAGGGAGGGTCCGAAGATGGCGGATTCGTCTGGATCGACGGCTCGCGGATGGGTCGGCAAGGCATTGGCCTCTCTTGCGCGGCTGCCCGACTCGATGGTGCTGGCGGTCGACGGTTGGCGCGAGCGGTCGCGGCTGCGGCGCGAGCTGGACACGCTCTGCAGGCACGGCGATCTCGAGCGCACGCTGGCCGACAGCAGCATCGCTCCCAGCGACCTGCCGCGGCTCATGCGGGCGCATCCGCGCACGCTCCGGCAATTGGCCGAGATGATGCAACTCCTGGGCATCGACCGCGCGGCGCTGGCGCGCGACGGCGCCGTGGCGCAGGCATTGCGCGCCATCGAATGGCAGTGCGGTGAATGCGCCGACTGGCGCGCCTGCCGCGCCTGGCTTGCCTCGCCCGATGCGGCGGAAAGCCATCGCGAGTTCTGCCCCAATGCCGAGGCGTTCGTTCAGTTGCGCGCCGCCGCAACGCCGACGCAAGAGGCGTGAGACCGCGGCGGCCGCGCTTCGCGCGACAAAGGACGCCCGGCGGAAAATGAACTGATCGCAGCGGTCGACGACCCGCACAGCGCCGGGCGGGGCTCGGCGCGGTGCGCCGTCGCATTTTCAGGCGGTGACCGACCGAGGCGAAAGCCGCGAGACCGGATCGCGGCGGCATCCTGCTTCGCTTGCCGTCGAAATGATGTGGATAACTGCCGCCGTGCCGTGATTTTGCACGCTGGCGCGCTTGACGCCGCCGCGCAATGCAAGATAGCGTCGAAACGGTGGCTCCTCCTCATTCCGAGCAGCTATCGCTGGCGAAGAGGCGCCATCAGAGAGGTAAAGAGGCCTCTGCGATCCAATCACGAGTGGAGGATCCATGAATGGCCGATGACGATGCAAAATCAGAGTTGGAGTTGATCAAACAGCTTGGCGATAGGATGAAGACTCTCGTCAAGCTGAGTTCGGACCACGTCAAGCAACTGGCCGAGAGGAGCGCCCTCTTGGCAAGGATGCACGCCGAAGCGGTTGCTCAATTCAGCCGCAGCGTCGAGTTGGCCGAGAGGATCTCTGAAAGGATCCAGGCCAGACTCGCCAGTAGCTGAGCGCTTCGGTTCGCGCCGCCATCGCCCGCAGACCCAGCCGGGGCGGCTGGCCGCGATCGCAAGGTCTCAACCCCAGCAGCGAGACCAGTCGTGATCGCAGAAGGCGCGAGAGAGGACCATGGTATGCGGCTTCGCCGGCCCCAGCACGGCGCCGCGGCGTACCGCGGAGATGAAGACGGGAATGCGCCGTCCGGAATCCCAGCGCCCGGATGGCAGTTCCCGTCGATCGAGCGTCGATCGTGATCGCCTGTCCCAGCCGGTCGATCGCAGGAGAGCGGATGTCGAGGTAGACCATTGTCGCAAGCAGCGCGATTTCGCGCCCGTAGCTCAATGGCAGAGGGGGGGACCTAATAGGTGGGGATCGAGTGGCTGAGCAATTGCAAGTCGCGGACGCAAGTTCGACACGCTGACGGCCGCTGGGGGCAGTGAACGTGGTCGGCTTGCAGCCTCTCCGCAATCGGCGCTTCGATGCACGACGGTGCTTCGGGGTCCGGTCGTGCGGGAGGTTTGGCCAGCTTGGTCCCGAGCCGACCGGTCAACTCCGAGAGCAACGGCCTCCTAAGCCGTCGGTTGCGGGTTCGAATCCCGTCGGGCGTACCAATTTCGCGAAACCCACGGAAGAAAGGCGAGGAGCCCATGGCCAAGAATGACACCGATGTCGTAGAGCCCTCCACCAAAGAGACCAAGCCCTACGAAAAGCCCGAGATCAAGACGCTCAACCAGCGCGACGTCGTGCGCGCCGTCAGCAAGGGAGCAAAGTTCCCGGCCCGCGGCTTCGCGGGCTGAGACGACCGGGTCCCGGACGGCGAAGGCTCTCGTGCGGGCGAGAGCCTTCCCGTCCGGGACCCGCGCTCGCCGGAAAGGCGATGCGCCGGGCGAAGACCCGGCAGCGGAACCAATCATACGAACGCCGCCGAGACGCGGGGGAGGCTGCGACATGACGGCGCCAGAACCGGTGCAGAGGTCCTATCCGTGCCGCAGCGACAGCGTGCAGGCGCGTCGGGTTGGAGCGGACACTCTCGTCCTGCATATGCTGTTGAAGCAGTATCACGTTCTGAACCACGTCGCGGGACGCATCTGGGAGCTTGCCGATGGCAGCCGCTCGGATGACGAGATCGCCGCCGCCTTGGCCGAGGAATTCGCCATCGACGGGGCTTCGGCCCGCCAGGACGTCGCCAGCACGCTGGAAGCGCTGGCGGCGTTGCGCGTCATCGAGCTGAGGCCGGCGCCGTGACGGGCGAGCGCTATTTCGCGGCGCCGCTGAGTTGGCTCGCCCATGACGGCAAGCTCCTCGCCATCAGCCGCCTGCGCCCGCGCTGGGCGGTGCTCAACGAAACCGCCGCGGCGTTGGTCCATAGTTGCGATGCCGAGGAAGGACGAAGCATCGAGGACATCGAAGCCGCGTTCAGGCGGCGCTTTGGTCCCGTAGCGCGGCCGGAGCTGGCGGAGTGGCTCGGCCGCCTCGAGGAGAGCGAGCTGCTCTTCCGCCGGCCGGGGGGGACGCTTCCGGCAGCGCCGTCCGGTTTCGACGGCTATCGCGTGGAGCATGTCTATCTCGAGCTGCTCGCCCGCTGCAATTTGCGCTGCGTGCATTGCTTCATGGGCGGCGCGCCCGAGCGCGAAGAGCGGCTCGAGCCCGAAGAAGTGACGGCGCTGCTCGAGGAATTCGCGGCGGCCGGCGGACGTTACGTCACGCTGTCGGGTGGCGAACCGCTGATCTACCCGGAATTCGCGGCGGTAGCGCGAAAGGTGGCGGCGCTCAGCCTTCACGGCACGGTCATCACCAACGGCGTCAGCCTGCGCCCCTCGGCGCTGGCCTTGATGGATTCGCTGGGCTTCAATCTGGCGATCAGCCTCGACGGCATCACCCCCGCCGTCAACAAGCGCATCCGCGGCCGCGGCTCGGCACCGGTCATCGCAGCCATCGAGCAGGCGCTGGAGCGGCTCGGGCCCGAGCGCGTCATCCTCTCCTTCACGCCGGTCAAGGCCAATCTCGAAGAGCTGCCGGCGCTGTTCGACTTCATCGAGCAAAAGGGGATCCGCCGGCTCAATCTCTCGATCTATGAGGAAGTCGGGCGCGCCGCGGAGTTCGCGCCGGAGCTGACGCTCGATGCCGCCGACCGTCGGCGGCTGATGCACATCGTTTATCACAAGGCGGTGGCGCTGGCCGGCCGCGTCGAGATCGACCTCAACGACACGCGCGACATCCTGAGCCAGTTCAGCGCCGAGCGCAGCACGGTCGAGCTTCATCCGCTCTGGCGCGGCGTGCGCATCACCTCCTCGGGCGAGGTCTTTCCCAGCTCCTTCGGTGCCGTCGAGCGCTTCCGTCTCGGCAATATCCGCCAGACGCCGTTAGGCACCCTCCTGCGCTCGGCGGTGCTGAGCGAGCTTTACGCCGCGCTCCTCGACCGCGACGCCAAGACGGAGAAATGCCGCGACTGCGCCTGGCGCCAGATCTGCCGCGGCGGCAGCGTCGCCTCGGCCTATTGCGCTACGGGCGAGCTTTACGCGCCCGATGCCTATTGCGATGCCTATCTCGCGGTCTTTCCCGCCGTGGCGGTGGCGCTCGCCGAGCTCGAAACCGGACGCCGCGCATGAAGCTGTGCTTCGCACTGCCCGACGGCGCAAACCTGGCGCGCGAGCTTGCGCCGAGCCTGCCCTGTCGCCTTCTGCTCGATTTCGACGGCGCGGCGGTCGAGGCTGCTGCCAGCGCGCCGGCGCTCATCGACCGGCTGCGCCGCGTCTATCGCCATTTTCTCGTGGGCGCCCGGGCTCCCCGCTCGCGACACCTGCTGCTGCTCGAGCCCGGCAGCGCCGCAGCCGCGATCCTCGCCCGCCGGCTCGGTCGCGCGCCGCTCGATGGGCATGTGCTGATCGCCGATTGGCTCCCCTGGGGCCTGCTCATCGACGGTGCGGCCTTGCTTCACTATTACGCCTCGAAGCTGCTGCGCCTTTGGGTGGTCGAGCAATGGCATGAGACGGCAGCAACGATCCACGCCGCCGCGCTCGGCGCGCCCGAGGGCGGCGGGCTGCTGATGGTGGGCGAAGCCGCCGCCGGCAAGACGACCCTCGCGCTGCGGCTGATCGAGCGGGGCTTTCGCTTCGCTTCCGACGACACGAGCTGCATCCGCCGCCGCGATCTCGCCTGCCTGCCTTTTCCGATGGCCTTCGTGCTGCGCGCCGATCGGGAGACCGGGCGTCCCGCCACCGTCGCGCTCGACGGCGTCGCGCCGCACATCGCGCTCCTCGACGAGCCGCGCTGGCTCCATGAGCGCTGGGATGCCGCCGCCGAGGCGCCGTTCCACCCAACGGCGCTCTATTTTCTCGATCGCGAGGCCGGGATCGGTGCCGCCGAGGCCGAGACGCTGCCGGCTGCGGAAGCAGCTTTGCTGCTGGTGCGCAATCTCGTCATGCCGCTCGGCGCCGATGCCGAGGCGTTCAGCGCCGCACCGGAAAATTTCGACTTCGCCTGCCGGCTTGCCGCGGGCCTCCGCTGCGCCAGGCTCGACACCTCCGACCTCGACGGCGCGTTGCAGGCGCTGCTGGCCGACTGGCGATCCTTGGCCCGCCCGCTCCTGGAGGTCGCGCGATGAGTGCCGTCACGCTCGTGAACACCGTCCTGCCGAGCGACGTGAAAGTGCCGCCGCAGGGCCTGCTCTATCTTACCGCGGCGCTGGAAGCGGCCGGCTTCGAGGTCGACATCCGCGACTACCAGCTCTGCGCCTTGGACGAGCCCTGGCGGCCCGAAACGCTGGCGCGCTTCGTCGAGGACAGCGCGCCCGTCATCGGCTTCAGCGCCATGAGCTATGCGCTGCCGCTGATCATCGCCGCCGCTCGGCTGATCAAGGCCCGGGATCCCGACAAGACGATCGTGCTCGGCGGCATCGGTCCCTCGGGCGCCGGAGCGGCGCTCATCGACCACTGCCCGGAGATCGACGTCATCGTCTCCGGCGAAGGCGAGCGCACCATCGTCGAGCTGGCGCAACATCTTGAGGCCAAGCGCGCGCTCGCCGGGGTGCCGGGCATCGTCTACCGGGATGGGCGGCGAGGCGTCGCCACGGCGGCGAGGCCGCGCATCGCCTCGATGACCGAGCTCGACCCCCCGGCCTATCACCGCATCGATCTCTCGCGCTATCGGCTGGTCGACAGCCAGTTCAGCCGCGGCTGCCCCTTCAAATGCACTTTCTGCGACATCGCCCCCTATTGGGACCGGCGCAACACCGACCGGCCGATCGAGCACTATCTCGATGAGCTGGAGCAACTGGTGACGCGGCACGGCGCCCGCGACATCTTCATCGTCGACGACACCTTCGTCATGTCGCGCAAAATCATCCTGCGGTTCTGCCGCGACATCCTGAAGCGCGGCCTTGCCTTCGAATGGGGCTGCTATGCCCGGGTCGATCTGATGGACGAGGCGCTGATCGAGGCCATGGCCGAAGCCGGCTGCCGCAAGGTGTTCTACGGCGTCGAATCCGGGTCCGACCGGGTGCTGGACCACATCGTCAAGGAGACCACGGTCGACGGCATCATCGATACGCTGTCGCGCTCGCTGCGCCATTTCCCCTTCGTGACCGCGTCCTTTGTTTGGGGTCTTCCCGGCGAGACGCTGGAGGACCTCCAGCAATCCGCCGCCTTGCTGCTCTATCTCACCTCGCTCGGCGCTTCGCCGCAGCTCAACCTCGCGCTGCCCTATTCCTATTCGACGCTTTATCGGCAGCACCGCCACGAGATTCGCTTCGACCCGCGCTATTCCTCGCAGCTTCAGTTCTACCAGGGCGACAAGACATGGCTCTGCGAGATGATCGCCGCTGAGCCCGCGCTGTTCTCCGCCTTCTATCAGCTCCCGACGCCGGATTTCGAGCGGAAATGGGCCTATCTCGAGGAGGTCGGCCTGTCACCGCACGAGCTGCAATACGCCTATGACCATCCGGTGCCGTCGGCGCCGCCGCTGCCGGACCGGCGCCTGGCGCTCGACGCGGTGTCGTGACGGCGGCGGACGGCGCCCGGTCGGTCCGCCCGCCCGCCGCCGACTACGATGCCGCGGCGGTCGAGGCGAAATGGCAGGCGCGATGGGCGCAGGCCGGCTGCTTCAAGGCGGCGGCCCGCGCCGCCGGCGGCAAATTCTTCAATTTCGACGGCGGCCCGTTCCCGAACGGACCCTTGCATATGGGACATGTCCGCACCTTCACGGTGGGCGACGTCATGGCGCGCTATCAGCGCATGAAGGGCAAGTGCGTGCTCTACGCCTTCGAGTTCGACGCCTTCGGCTTGCCGAACGAGCTTGCGGCCGAAGCGGCGGGCATTACGCCGCAGGCGCTCACCGACGCCAACATCCGGCGCATGCGCGCGCAGATGATCCGCCTGGGCCTGAGCTACGACTGGGACCGCGTCACGGTCACGTGCGACCCCAGCTATTATCGCTGGACCCAATGGTTGTTCTTGAAGCTGCGCGAGCGCGGCCTGCTCTACCGCGCCGCGGCCGAGCTCAACTGGTGCCCGAGCTGCCGCACGACGCTCGCCCATATGCAGGTCGAAGACGGAAAATGCTGGCGCTGCGAAACGGCGGTCGAGCAGCGGAGCCTGACGCAGTGGTTCGTGGCGCTCTCGCGCTATTCCGCCAAGCTCGCCGAAGGGCTCGAGGCGATCGAGGGGTTCAGCCCGCGCGTGCGCAACGTGCTGCGCGGCTTTCTCGGCGCGACCGCGGGCATCGAGATCGATTTCGAGGTCGCGGAACGGCCGGGCGCGCGCCTGACCGCGTTCGCGGCCGGCGAGGCGGCAGGCGCGGTGCCGGCTTACCTTGCCGTGGCGCCCGGTCATCCTTCTCTCGCGACGCTGCTTCCGCCCGACGCGATCGAGGCGATCAAGGCGAGGATCGAGCCCTCCAGCCGCATTCGCCGGCGCGAGGCCGCCGAGGTCTCGCTCGACGGCGCCGACACCGCGCTGATCGCCGTCGAGCCCGGCTCGGGCCTGGCCTTACCGGTCTTTGTCGCCCGCTATGTCGATGGCGCCTTCGCCACGGGGATCGAGATCGGCTGTCCCGGGCGCGTGCCGCGCGACCGCGCTTTCGCGGAGCGCCACGGCATTCCCATGCCGGCAGGGACCGCGCCGCCGCTTCGCGGACGCGCGGCGACGCATTATCGCGTCCATGACTGGCTCGTCTCGCGCCAGCGCGCCTGGGGCACGCCGATCCCGATCATTCATTGCGAAAGCTGCGGCGAGGTGGCGGTGCCGGAGGAGGCGCTGCCGGTGCGCCTGCCGGACCTGCCGCCGCGGACGGCGCCGGGCGGGCTGCGCGCGGTTTCCGGCTTTGTCGAGACAACCTGTCCAAAATGCGGCCGGCCGGCGCGGCGCGAGACCGACACGCTCGACTGCTATTTCGACGTCATCTGGTGCTTTCTGAGCTGCGCCGCGCGGCTCAACGAGGATTTTGCGTTCCGCGCCGCGGATTTCGCACAATGGATGCCGGTCGACTGGTTTCACAACGGCCTCGACTCCTTCTTCTATATGCATCTCTACCGCTTCATTGGGCATGTGCTGCACGAGGCGGGGCTGCTCGCCGAGCCCGAGCCGATCCGCCGCTATGTCGGCCATGATGCCGTGCTGCTCCACGGGCGGAAGATGAGCAAGCACCACGGCAATGTCGTGGCCCCGGACGCCATTCTCGCCGCGGTCGGCGCCGACGTGCTGCGCGTCCAGATCCTGTGGGCGGCCAATCCGCTCAAGAGCGTCGAATGGACCGAGACCGGATTGAAGCGGGCGGAGCAATTGCTGGCCGAGGCGCGGCGCGTGGTCGAGCATGCGCTGCGGCTCGGGCTCCCGCCACCCTGCGCCGGTGCGAGCGATCTCGGTTCCTCGCCGCTCCAGCGCGCGATCGACAACGCCGTCCGCCGCGTCACGGAATTTCTCGAGCGCTATCAGTATGGCGGCTGCTTGCAGGAGATCCAGGGTCTCATCCATCGCCTCTCGGATGCGCTGGAGCGACTCGAAGCGACGGGCGGCGATCCCCGCCTGCGGGGCACGCTCTCCGGCGGGATGGGGCGCCTCCTGCGGCTCCTGGCGCCCTTTGCGCCGCATCTTGCCGAGGAGATGTGGGAGCGGATCGGCGGCGGCGGGTTGGTGGCGACGGCTTCCTGGCCGGCCGCAGCGCCGTCGCAAGCCGTAAGCCTCATTACTTAAAATGCATGCAAAGGCGCCATTTTAGCCCATTTTTCGCCACTCGTCCGAGCTATGCTTGCCCAATAGAAACCGGCGGGCGCCCATATTCCCGCGGGCGGCGTTGCTTGGTGCAGGCGAGTGGAAGGACATCGGCATGAAGGCCAGGATCGGCATCGCGCTCGGCAGCGGCGTGGCGCGCGGCTGGGGTCACATCGGCGTCTTGCGCGTATTGGAGAGCGAGGGCATCGTGCCCGACCTCGTCTGCGGCACCTCGATCGGCGCGCTGGTCGGCGCGGTTCATCTGGGCGGCGGCACGGAGGAGCTGGAGCGCTGGGCGCTGAAGCTCACCAAGGCGCGCATGAGCCGGCTCTTCGATTTCGATTTCGGCCAGGGCGGCATCATCGCCGGCCGCCGCATCCTGCGCATCTTTCATCCCTCGCTGCTCGATGCCTCGATCGACCAGCTCGCCAAGCCCTTTGTCGCCGTCGCCACCGATCTCAACACCGGCCATGAAGTCTGGCTGAGCGAAGGCAGCGTCATCGATGCGGTGCGCGCGTCTTATGCCATCCCCGGCCTCTTCCCGCCGGTGGCGCGCGACGGGCGCTGGCTCGTCGACGGGGCGCTGGTCAATCCGGTGCCGGTCTCGGCCTGCCGCGCCATGGGCGCCGAGCTCACGCTGGCGGTCAATTTGAACGCCGACGTCTTCGGCCCGGCGCCGGCAGGCGAGGATGCGCTCGATCTCGAGCAGCGCGACGTCACCGAAGGCGGCACGGGTCCCGGCTTCATCCGCGGATATTTCCGCCGCCGCGACGGCGCGCCCAGCACTTTCGGCGTGCTGGCGCGCTCGCTCCACATCGTGCAGGACCGCATCAGCCGTGCGCGGCTCGCCGGCGACCCGCCCGATGTGACGATCGCGCCGCGCTTGGGCCATGTGGGCTATCTCGAATTCCATCGCGCCGCCGAATGCATCGCCGCCGGCGAGGACGCGGCGCGGCTGGCGCTGCCGCGCATTCGCGAGGCGATGCGACAGCTCGACAGCGCCGGCGCCGCCTGGAACCGCCGCGCCCGCAGCCGCGGCGCGGACGCATCGGCGGCACAGGGATAGGCGAAGGGGCGCGTTGGGACGGCTGCGAGGGAGGTACTGACGGAAACCAACAATTACCGGCTGCGCGGCGCGGACAAGTCGACGGCGTGAAGTAATCGAAATTACAGGGAAGCGACGACGCGGCCGGTAATATCGCAATGGCTCGGGGCGCGCTCAACCTCTGCGCCCGACGGGCAGTTACGTCGGTCTCCGGACTTCGCGCGACAAATGACGTGCAACTTGTTCCACGAAGGGCGGAAGCATGATCGTGCGATGCGACGCCGGCAGGGAACAAATCTGCAGCGGACCAGCGACGGCATTCCGCCAGTCGAAGGCGGGATGATCGACGGCGGTATCGGCCGAGGCGCGGAACAGCGTCACTGACCCCGCGAAGCGCCCAAGCTGATACCGATTGCGCATACGTCGCACATTTCGCACCATCGCCACCATGCATTCCAACTGGTCCTCGGACGGCTTCGGCAATTCCGGAGGCGCCAGCTCCGCAATAATCGCAGCGGTCAGCGGCGTCTCGGCCGGCGCGGTTATCGCGCTTGGCTCCACGCGCAACGCCTCCGCGACGGCGAAAAGCGCATCGTCGACCTGCTCGCCCAGAAGGTGCGGATAAGAGGGTGTGTCGATGAGCGTGAGGCTTGCCGGCGGCATGCCATCGGCGGCGAATTGACGGGCCATTTCAAATGCCACCAGCCCGCCAAAAGACCAGCCGGCGAGATGGCACGCCACGCGCCCCGTGGCGGCGGTCGCAAGCTCCACATAGCCTCGAGCCATTTCCTCGATCGAGTCCGCCAGCGGCTCCCCGGGCCAAACGCCTGACGCGCGCAGGCCATAGACCTTCAGCGTCTCCGGCAGACGGGATACGAGGTCGCGATAGCAGAAGAGGGTTCCGCCCACGGGGTGGACCAGCAACAGCGGCGCCGGCGCGGATCCTTCTTTGAGCACCGCCAGAAGGGAGCGCGTGTCGCTGCGAGCCGCCGCGGCGACGGCCTGCGCAAAGCCGACGGGCGTGGGATGCTCGAAGAGAACGCCGAGCGGCAGATCTATGCCGAAGCGCTCGTTGCACTCGCCGATCATCCAGATCGCCTTCAGCGAATCTCCACCGAGCTGAAAGTAGTCGTCGTCCCACCCGACATTTATGCCCTTGAACAAGGTGCACCACATGTCGAGAACGCCGGTCCTTATGGTCTCCGGTATGCTGCTCGTGGATGCGATGACGGGGGCCGACGACGGCGCCCTTTCGGCAAGCGGCGCCGACGGCGGCACGGGCATCGCGGCGGCGGCGACAGGGACCTCGGCCATCATGGCGCTCATGGCGTCCATGGCGCTCCCGGACGCCAGAATGCCGGAAAGTATCGAGCGGAAGCATCGAACGAAATGCTCCGCCTCCAGGGCGGTCACCCGGCCCTGATCATATTCCAACAGGATCAAAAGCGAGCCGTCTGCGGCGTCTTCGAACACGACGACCGCCAGAGGCACCGAGAATCCCGCCGACAGGTTGGTACAGGCCACGGGCGCGCCGTCGAGCGTGAAGCCGTAATTGCTGCGGACATAGTTGACGCCAATGTCGAAGAGGCTGCCGTGATGGCGAATCTCGCGGCTGATATGATCGGTGGGAAAGCTCTGATGCCGCAGATCCTCCGACAGAGCGAGGTTGATCTCGCGCAAGGCGGCGGCAAGCGTCATTTCCGGATCGAGGCTCATGCGGAACGGCATGACCTTCGAGAACAATCCCACGCAGCGTTTCGACAGCGGGGTCATGCGATGCGCCACGGGAACACCGACGACAAGGTCTTCCTTTGCATAGACGCGGCAGCAGCACATCCAGGTGATCGCCAGGATCACCTTGAACGCCGAAGATTGATATCGGCGCGCAACGGCATGCAGCCCAGCCGCTTCCCGCTCGCTAAGCCCGCAATCCAGCCGCGTCGGCCGCCCGGAGCGAAGCTTTTCGCTGCGGGAAGGGCCGATGCCGACGAGGGGCCCGGGGAGGCCGGATAGCCGTTTGGCCCAGTATTTCCGGTCAAGAGCGTATTGTTCCGAAGAGAGGTATTCATCCTCGAGACTTCTTGCGACGCGGTAGGAAGCGTTTTCGGATGGTGGAATCTCCCTGTCCTGCCTCAGCGCATCGTAAATCGCGGCCACCCGGGAGGCGACGATCTGCCGGCCCGTCGCATCGATGACCAGATGATGATATTTTTGCATCCAGACGAAGCGCTCGTCGGAGAGTTTGGCCACGGCAAACCGGAACAGAGGAAAATCCGTCGGCTCGAAGGGCTCCCAGAACAGACGGTCGATCCATCCGCTGGCGGCCGTCTCGGCGTCTGCTGCCGCCGAGAAATCCCGGAAATCCGCGTCGATCTCCGCTGCATCGACGGTCTCCTGCAGGATTTCGGTGCCCTTGTGGAAGCGCAGGCGGAGCGCGTCGTTCTCGGTCACGACGCGACGCAGAGCGGACATGAAATGGTCGAGGTTCAGGCTGGTATTTATGCCGAGCGTCTGGCCGGTGTTGTAGATGGGCTTGTGCGGATGAAGCGCCTGATCGAGCCAGATGGAAAGCTGGGGCGCCGTGAGCGTGAAGCGGCCCGCCGCCTCCATTGTCTTCGGAGACGGTTCGTCAGCCGATCGCGCCAACATCCATATCCTCCATTTGACCGGCTTCACCGAGCCGGCTCACCGTCACGCGGGCGCAAGATACCGGCATCAGACCCGCGATGAAATCGCTCAGCACCGGCAATAGATAGCGATACTGCAAGTCATGAACGTAATGTCCGGCCCCGCCGACAACGGCATGCGTGACGTTCTTCGCAAATCTGCTCATGACGTCGGCCGCAAACGACGTGTTGATTATGTTGTCGTGATCGCCGGTTATCAGCAGCATCGGCAGATCGAGCGATTGAAGCGTTTCGCTTGCGGGATAATCGACATCCGCCCTCACCCGTTCGCCGCAACTGAGAAAGCAGTCGGGACGCGACATCGGCGCGATCATGGCTGAGGCGTGGCGTTTTGCGGGCAGACCAAACAAGGCCGCCGCCCTTGCCGCATCGCTCTGACGCAGACGATCCCAATTCACCGACTGCGTCATCTGCTCCAGCATCGAAACGAACGACGCCACCGCCGTCGGACGTCGCCGCGCCGCCGAAAAGAGCCTGTGAAAGGCCTTTTCGAATTCCGAGGGACGAGCCTCCACGCCTCGCGCCCCGTCAAAGGAAGGCGAGATCAGGGCGAGCGAACGAGCCCGACCGGCATGCCGGCGGGCAAACTCCAAGGCAACCTTGGCGCCGCTGCACCAGGCGACGACATCAACCTCGTGCAGACCTTCGTGATCGAGCGCCAGAGAAACGTCGTCGGCATCGAGACCGAGGTCAACGACGGTCCTGATTCCGCCCGAGAACAGGTCGGTGCAGCGGCTCTCGACGATGACGATGCGAAAGTCATGACCGGAATCGGCGAGAAGGTTTGACCAGAGATCCAGAGGAACTCCCGTAGCGCTGATCAGCACGAGCGGCCAGGCACCGGTTCGCCGCACGAAATAGCGAGCGCCGTTCGGCAGGCGGCGCTCGTCATAGCCGCGCTCGAGCGTCTGCGGCAAAGTCCCGGCCGTCGACCCGGCCGAGGAACGGGACAAGCATCTTTGGGCGAACTTCCCGTCCATGGCGCCGTCCAGCAGTACCCTTGCCACGGCATCGGAGTGCAGTCGCCCTTCGACGGCCTGGACGCCATTGGAGGCGAAATAGGCGATTGCCTCGGTCAAACGACGGACGACGTCCTCGCCGGAATGGCCGCGAAACGTCGGATGACGCAGATACCGCTCGGCCTCTCTCTCGGCATCGGCAAAGGCGATCGGAAAGAGTGAAAAATACGACGCCTCTCGCTGGACGACCTCATCCAGAACATCATCGAGCGAGCCGTCGAACGATGTTTCCACGCCTCCCTCCACCGCCAATGCATTTCCTCAAGCACTTTCTCTCGTAATAGAGAGCGAGGATGGTCACGCGCGCTCAGGCGCAGGAATATGGAAATGAATTTCGAGAGTCTGTTGTCGCCCGTCCTCAATGATCCCGTTATAGCCGCATCCCTTGTACACGTTGACATGGTATTTCGTCAATAAATAATATGCACTTTTCCGGTGCCTCTCGGCTTGCGCGAGCGATCTTTTTTGAACCAACCCGGTTCCGCTCGCTTTCATCCGAGGCCGCGCGCTGATCGCATCTTCGGCCGTCCCGAGAGCAGCGGTCGAAAATGGAGGAGGGGGATCATGACCCAAGCCGTTCTTCGGGCAGTGCGACATCTCGAGGTGCCGGCAGCGGTAACGACGACCTTCATTTTGCAGGCGATGATTTCGCTGATGGCGGCCTGCATCCCGATCTTCGCCCCCGAGATCGCTCTTGCCCGCGGCTGGAACGTGACGCTCGTCGCCTTTTATCCCGCGATTGTCTTCAGCGTGGCATTTCTGATCAGCTTTATCGTTCCGAACCTTCTCGGCCGCCTTGGCGGCATGGGATTGACCTTGGCATGCGTCGCGACAAGCGCCTTCGGGCTGCTTTGCCTGCTGCCGTCGAGCATCGTCTTGGTCGTCGTTGCGCCGCTGGCGATCGGTGCGGCAACGGGCGCAATGAATCCGGCGACGGCACAGATCCTTGGCCCGCGCACCTCGCCGAAGACCATGGGTCTCATCATGTCGATCAAGCAGACGGGGGTGCCGGTCGGAGGCGTGCTTGCGGGCGCGCTGGTACCGGTGCTGGTGCGCGATTTCGGGTGGCAGAAAGGCGTTCTCGTGCTGGCTCTAGGGTGCGTGGCGATTGGGATGGCTTTTTTCCCATCGGTGCCTTGGCTGAACGGAACGGAGAAACCCGCGCGCCTTGGCGCGTTCCGCCCGTTCGATCCGGTCAAGCGCCTTGCGGCTATCCGCGGGATGCTCAAGCTGCTTCTAGCGGCGACGACCTTCGGCGCGATGCAGCAGTGCCTGCGCGCCTTCTTTGCGGTCTATCTGGTGCACGATCTCGGTTTCGACCTGGCAACCGCCGGACTGGCCTTCAGCATATCGCAGGCGGCCGGGATCGCCGGCCAAGTCCTCTGGGCAGCGATGTCCGACCGCGCGCTTGCGGCCCAAGCGGTGATGACGCTCGTCGGAGCGCTGATGACGGCGGCGGCCGTCATGACTGCCCTGTGCACGCCGGGCTGGCCTGTCGCGGGCGTATTTGCGGTTGCCGCCCTCTACGGCGTCAGCGCCGCCGGCTTTATTCCCGTGGTGCTGGGCGAGGTGGCGCGTCGAGCGCCTCCTGGACAAGCCGGCGCCCTGACAAGCGGAGCGCAGATATTCCTGACGCCCTCCGGCCTCGTCGGGCCCCTTGCCTTCGGCGCCGTCGCTGCAACCTTCAATTACGCGGATGCTTTCGTCACCTTGGCGGGCTGCACGCTTGCCGGATCGATCATTGCGGCAACACACCGGCCCTGGCGCGTCGTTTCCTGATAGGGAGCGCAGCATCCGCCCGAAGCGGAAAGCAGAACCTCGCTGATCGTCAGTTGCGACCAACGGCCTTTCGTGGTTGCGGGGGCAGGATTTGAACCTGCGACCTTCAGGTTATGAGCCTGACGAGCTACCGGGCTGCTCCACCCCGCGTCCGGAGGACAGGGATCGGATGACAGGTGGGAGGGAGTATGGTTTCGGCGGGCGTGCGGGCTATGCGCCCTCCGTCATCCGTCCTCTGTCCCTCATCCTGAGCTTGTCGAAGGACTGATCCTTGCTGGGCCTGGCGGCGACCTACTCTTCCGCGTCTTAGGACGCAGTACCATCGGCGCGGAGGGTTTTCACGGCCGAGTTCGGGATGGGATCGGGTGTCTTGCCCCTCGCCATGACCACCAGGCCGAGCAAGGATCAGGAGAAGTTGTCGGTTGTCAAGAAGTTGTCAGTCGTCAGGTCTCAGTCGTCAGTCTTCTTACTGACGACTGAGACCTGACGACGGTGAGAAGAGCGTCTTCATGCGGGGCTTGTCGCTGCGTGCGACGGGTTTGCCGTAGCTGACGGCTGAAAGCTGACAGCCGACGGCTGCAATCAAGCCGCTCGAGCGATTAGTACCGGTTGGCGCGCGCGTTGCCGCGCTTACACCTCCGGCCTATCGACGTGATGGTCTGTCACGGCTCTTGGGCGAGACCTGGTTTTGAGGGGGGCTTCCCGCTTAGATGCTTTCAGCGGTTATCCCGTCCGCACTTAGCTACCCGGCGATGCGGCAGGCGCCACAACCGGTACACCAGAGGTGCGTCCATCCCGGTCCTCTCGTACTAGGGACAGGTCCTCGCAAGTCTCGGACACCCACGGCAGATAGGGACCGAACTGTCTCACGACGTTCTGAACCCAGCTCACGTACCGCTTTAAATGGCGAACAGCCATACCCTTGGGACCTGCTCCAGCCCCAGGATGCGATGAGCCGACATCGAGGTGCCAAACCTCCCCGTCGATATGGACTCTTGGGGGAGATCAGCCTGTTATCCCCGGCGTACCTTTTATCCGTTGAGCGATGGCCCTCCACACACGGGACCACCGGATCACTATGGCCGACTTTCGTCTCTGCTCGAGCCGTCGCTCTCGCAGTCAGGCGGGCTTGTGCCATTGCACTCAACAGCTGATTTCCGACCAGCCTGAGCCCACCATCGCGCGCCTCCGTTACGCTTTGGGAGGCGACCGCCCCAGTCAAACTACCCACCATGCAGGGTCCTGCTCCCCGCTTAAGGGGAGACAGTTAGAGGTCAGGAAGCGGAAGGGTGGTATTTCAAGGGTGGCTCCGGAGGAACTGGCGCCCCTCCTTCCCTGCCTCCCACCTATCCTACACATCCCCTCCCTAACACCACTGCAAAGCTGTAGTAAAGGTGCACGGGGTCTTTCCGTCTAACCGCGGGTACTCCGCATCTTCACGGAGAATTCAATTTCGCTGAGCCGGTGTTGGAGACAGCGGGGAAGTCGTTAC
>DASPSJ010000046.1:0-49873 GCA_035623985.1 Allostellaceae bacterium
CTCGCCGTGGTGCCGCTGCGCGTGCCGCCGCTGCACGAGCGGCGCGAGGACATCCCGCTGCTCGCCCGCCACTTCATGGCGCGCTCGGCCGAGGGCGCGCGGCTCAGTCCGCGCGAGTTCGGCGAGGACGCGATGGCGGCGCTCCAGGCCTATGAGTGGCCGGGCAACGCGCGCCAGCTCCGCAACGTCGTCGACTGGCTGCTGATCATGGCGCCGGGCGAGGCCAGGGAGCCGATCCGCGCCGACATGCTGCCCGCCGAGATCGGCGCGATCGCGCCGGCGGTGGTGAAATGGGACAAGGGCGGCGAGATGATGGCGCTGCCGCTGCGCGACGCGCGCGAGATGTTCGAGCGCGAGTACCTGGTGGCGCAGGTGACGCGCTTCGGCGGCAACATCTCGCGCACCGCCGCCTTCGTCGGCATGGAGCGCTCGGCGCTCCACCGCAAGCTCAAATCGCTCGGCGTCTTCAACACCGACCGCCCGGCGAAGCTCGGCGCCTGAGCATGAAGGACGTGGTCGCGGCGAGCGCGGCCTATGAACGCTGGATGCGCCGGCGCATCGCCGTGGTCGAGCGCGACCTCGCGCTGAAGCATGAGCGCATGGCCGAAGCGCCGTTCTTCTTCCTGCGCGCCACCTTCTATCGCTGGGTCCCGCTGTGGCAGGAGGCGTGCCCCGATCTTGCCGCGGCGCCGAAGCTGCTGGCGGTGGGCGACCTTCATGTCGAGAATTTCGGCACCTGGCGCGACGCCGAAGGGCGGCTCGCCTGGGGCATCAACGATTTCGACGAAGCCTTCGCCATGCCTTACGCCATCGATCTCGTGCGGCTGGCGACGAGCGCGCTGCTCGCGCTGCGGCACGAGAAGGTGCGGCTCGGCGCCGAAGAGGCTTGCGCGGCGGTGCTTGCGGGCTATGCCGAGACGATCGGCGGGGGCACCGGCCACCCCTTCGTGCTCGAGGAGGCGCACCCGGCGCTGCGCGCGCTGGCATTGGGCGAGGAGCGCGATCCCGTCCGCTTCTGGGCGAAGCTTGGCATGGTCCGCACCGCGCCGGCGCCGCGCGCGGTCGTGAAGCTGCTGCGCCAAGCGATGCCGGAGGCGGCGGGCAAGCCGCGCATCGCCCACCGCGTCGCCGGCCTCGGCAGCCTCGGCCGGCCGCGCTTTGTCGCGCTGGGCCTCTGCGCCGGCGGCATGGTGGCGCGCGAGGCGAAGGCGATGCTGCCCTCGGCCTATGCCTGGGCGAACGGGATCGCGGCCGAGCGCTTTTATTGCGGCGATCTCGCCGCCGCCTCGATCCGCGCGCCCGATCCGTTCTATCGCGCGCGCAAGGACTGGATGCTGCGCCGCCTCGGCCCCCATTGCTCCAAGATCGAGCTTGCCGACTTTCCCCGGCGGCGCGCGCATCTCATCATCCTCAAGGCGATGGGCCGCGAGACCGCCAACGTGCATCTGGGAAGCCCGGACGCGGTGGCGGCGATCCGCCGCGATCTGAAGCGGCGGAAAGGGCGGTGGCTGCACGACGCGGCGGTCCGGATGGCGGAGGCGACGCTGGTGGAGTGGCGGGAGTGGCGGAGCGGGCGGCCGCAATAAACTCTGAGGGCGGCAAAGCCCGAGCGCATGTGGGTGGCCAATAGCCGCCGCTGCAAACGTCATCCCGATCCGAGATCACGGGAAAAGACTTTAATCGCCAAATCCTCGCTCAACTGCTAGGATCGCGCTTTCCCCCTCGCAGATCGGTGCTCTCATGTCGCCAACGGACGCTTCATGCTGCTGCTCTGTCGAGATGGCTCAACTGCTTGAACAGCTCGCGGCGGCGATGCGGGCCAAGGCGGGAAAAGATTTTCCCGTGCCGCCGCCCGACACGCCGCAGGTGCTGTACAGCCTGGTGACGGATGACGGTGGCGCCGTGGTCAGCACGCCGGCGACGCCCATCGGCAACGATCCCGACGGAAGCCGTCGCGCCGACTGGCGCAAGACCGACGATGCAAAACACAAGCCGCCGGCCTATCCGGTCGATGAAACCGACGACCAGAAACCCAAGGTCAACGATACCACCGCGAATTGTCACGGCACGACCTTCGGGGGCGGCGGGTTCTATATCGATATCAACAGCGTCGGAAAAATCCTTCTGGACAATTATTTGAAGGTGAATATCGCGGCGGGGCAGAAAGCTCGTGTCTGCGACGTGATCGTCTGGGGAGGCGGTCCCAAGCATTCGGCGCTTGTTGTCGAGGTCGGCGATGACGGCAAGCCGTCGATGGTCATCGGCAAGAACGGCGATCTCGGTCGGCTGTGGGCTCATCCTCCCGACGACTACGGCACGGATTGGGAGGTCTATGGCCGGCGAAACGGCTTCGATGGCGCGACCCAAAAGGAGATCGACGACCTCAAATCCGCCTATAAAAAGGCCAAGGACGATTCCGATGCCGATCCCAAGGATGAGGCCAAGCGCAAGAAAGCCCATCTGGCCGCCTATGCCCTTTGCCGGCGGAAGAACAAGCTCAAAGAGAAGCCATAAAAGAAGAAATTGCTTGATGTCGTGACCGCGCTGTTTGAAAGTCGACCGGGGCGATCTTCAGCGGGAGATCGATGCACGTTCAAGGGGGGCAGGGCGATGGGGCGAGCGCTTGTGGTCGCCGTGGTCTTGGTTGCCGGCGTCGCGATGCAGGCTCATGGTGGCGAGCCGATAGAAACCCGGCGTGACGTTATCCTCCAACCTGATCCGGGCACCGAAATCTCGGGCTATCAGGTGCTGTCGATTCGCTATGACTTCACCAGGAAGCTGGCGATTCGGGCCGTGACCTACGATGACGGCCACGGGGCCAAGCGCCTCGATACCACGGAAAATCCGCTGCGATACGATCCCGGCCATTACAGCGTCATTCTCTGCGCCCAATGCCTCCGGGCGAAGAAGGTCACTGTCGCCGTTGAGTTTACGCCGGACAGTCACGTTCCAAAAATCATTCGGACTTACGCGATCGCACATCTTCCCGTCATCCGGGTCAAGAGCGCACCAATCGCCGGCGAGCCGGGAATGCTCAAGCTCGACGCCAGCGCTTCTTTCGACCCTGAAGGCGGTCCGCTGAAGCTCGAATGGTATCTGCCTGACGGCATTTTAACCGGTCCAAGCATTTCCGTGCCGGCCACGATCGTCCGGGACTCGCAAGTCGTCGTCAAAGCGACGACCCTGCGGGGAAGGGATGCCATCGTCTATTTCCCGCAGGAGCCGAAGAAGCAAAAAGCGGCCACGGCGGTTCAGGACGAGAATCTCACCTGCACGGGGATGGAGGTGATCGACAGTGGAATCTCGTTGTTGAATCCGGAGCTGAAGCTGGGTCCTTCTCTCAAGGAAGGAACTCAGCTCGAGCTCAAGGCCGACAAGAAGACGCTTGCGAAGGACTACACGCTCTATTTCGGCTTCGAGGTACGGGCGAATATCATGAAAGGAGACAAAATTCTTCAGGAAGGCCAGGATGCGGCGCGGACGCTGAACTACAATCAATCGTCCGGCGACCATTCAAAGCCCGAGTACAAGAATGGCGAAGGCCGCAAGAGCCGGACCTCCTCGGATTTGGACGGCACCAAGCGAGATGCCCCGTTCCCCGATTCGCCGAGCCCGCCGGATGATTGGAACAAGATGGTTGAAGACGATTATTCGTTTCACCCGATCAACGCGCAGGCGCAAAACTTCGGCGACAAGCCCGACGCCTGGCTCGACATCAAGATGAAAGGGATGCATCTCACGCCACCCAATACGCGGCGGATCATCTGGGACGACCAGCCGGGTCTGGAGACCCTGAGGGCAGGCGCCGACATCAGCAAGGGGATGACGTACAAGGCCTATTTTCGGGCCTGGATGGACCCTGACATCACGAAGTGTGAAAAGTTCTTCAAAGTCGAGGAGGAAATCGACGCCAACGGCGTCGTCAAGACCAACAAGCTCACCCCCCTTCCTTGACCTGGTCCGTGTTTTTATGGACCGATCCGGCGGATGAGAGATTGGCAGGCGGGTGCCTCGTCTTTTCCCCCGCCGGCCCCTATAGTGCGCCCCTCGCGTTCTGCACCTTACCCGCCGCCCCATGTCGCGCATCGCCTATGTCAACGGCCGCTATCTCCCGCACAAGCGGGCGAGCGTCCATGTCGAAGACCGCGGCTTTCAATTCGCCGACGCCGTCTATGAGGTGATCGCGATCCGCGCCGGCAAGCCGGTCGACGAGGACCTGCATCTCGAGCGGCTGCACCGCTCGCTGGCGGCGCTCGAGATCGCGCTGCCGATGAGCGACGGCGCGCTCGGGACGGTGATGCGCGAGGTGGTCCGGCGCAACGGCGTCGCCGACGGCCTGCTTTACCTCCAGATCTCGCGCGGCAGCGCGCCGCGCGACTTCGCTTTCCCCAAGCGCGCCAAGCCGAGCCTAGTGATGACCGCGCGCCGCCATCGCCTCGCCGCGCGGCTGATCGAGGAAGGGGTCGGCGTCATCACCGTGCCCGACCGGCGCTGGGCGCGGCCCGACATCAAGAGCGTGTCGCTGCTGCCCAACGCGCTCGCCAAGCAGCAGGCGCGCGCGGCCGGCGCCTATGAGGCCTGGCAGGTCGACCGCGACGGCAACGTCACCGAAGGCGCCTCGACCAATGCCTGGATCGTGACGCCGGAGGGCGAGGTGGTGACGCGCCAGGCCGATACTGCCATCCTCAACGGCGTCACGCGGCAGGGCCTCATCGGCCTCTTGCGGCAAGAGGGGCTGCGCCTCATCGAGCGGCCCTTCAGCGTCGCCGAGGCCAAGGCGGCGCGCGAGGCCTTCCTTACCAGCACCACCAATTTCGTGCTGCCGGTGGTGTCGATCGACGGCGCGCCCGTCGGCAACGGCCATCCCGGCGCGATCGCGCGCCGGCTGCGCCGGGCCTATGACGCCTATGTCGCGGCGCAGGGGAGGGGGCGATGACGACCGCGGCGCCACGCCCGCGCGCGCTCCTCTTCGATTGGGACAACACGCTGGTCGACACCTGGGAGACCATCCACGAGGCGCTCCGGGTCACCTTCACCGCGATGGGGCGCGAGCCCTGGACGCTGCAGGAGACCAAGCTGCGCGTCGCCAAGAGCCTGCGCGACAGCTTCCCGGCGCTCTTCGGCGAGCGCTGGGAAGAGGCGCGCCGGCGCTATCTCGACGCCTTCGTCGCCATGCATCTCGAGCGGCTGAAGGCGATCGAGGGCGCCGGCGAGATGCTGGCGGAGCTGGCGCGCGCCGGCCTCTATCTCGCCGTCGTCAGCAACAAGACCGGCGCGGTGCTGCGCGCCGAGGCCGAGCATCTCGGCTGGACCGGGCATTTCAAGCGCCTCGTCGGCGCCGGCGACGCCGCGCTCGACAAGCCGCATGCCGCGCCGATGCTGCTGGCGCTCGAAGGCAGCGGCATCGCCTGCGCCGAGGCGTGGTATGTCGGCGACACCGCACTCGACGTCGAATGCGCGCGCAACGCCGGCTGCGTCGCCGTGCTGCTGGGCGCGCGCGCGCTCGAAGAGGACACCTTCGCCCGGTTTCCTCCGGATCTGCTGTTTCGCGACTACGCCGGCCTCCGCCGCCATATCAGGGGGTTGTGATTCCCTCGCCGTCGCCAATTTGTTATGAATCGAGCGAGCGTATGATGCCGTACCCCGTCCGGGGGGTATTGCGCCCCAGGCTCCGACCGACCGTAAGAACTGAAGAAGGGGAACCCCCATGTCGTCGGAAAAGTCGCAAAACGTTCAGGACGTATTCCTCAACTACGTCCGGAAGAACAAGACGCCGGTCACAGTATTCCTCGTCAACGGCGTCAAACTTCAGGGGATCATCACCTGGTTTGATAATTTTTGTGTTTTGCTGAGGCGGGACGCCCATTCGCAGCTCGTCTACAAGCACGCGATCTCGACTGTCATGCCGGCGCAGCCGATCCAGCTTTTCGAGCCCGGTAAAGAGGGCGACGAAGCCTGAGCGGATGACGGCGGCAGCCCGCGACGGCCGCAGCGTCTCGACCGGGCGCTGCCTCGTCCTTCATCCGGTCCTGAGGCTCGCCCCGGGCGCCCGGGAAGAGCACGCGCGCTCGCCCGAGGCGCGGCTCGAGGAGGCGGTGGGCCTCGCCCGCGCGATCAAGCTTGAGGTCGTCGCCGCCGAAGTGGCGCGGGTCGCGCGCTGGCGGCCGGCCACGCTCATCGGCAGCGGCGCGGTGGCGGCCTATGCCGACCTCATCCGCGACGGCGCCGTCGCCGTCGCCGTGCTCGACGCGGCGCTGAGCCCGGTGCAGCAGCGCAACCTCGAGCGCCAGTGGAAGTGCAAGGTCATCGACCGCACCGGCCTCATCCTCGAGATCTTCGGCGCACGCGCCCGCACGCGCGAAGGCCAGCTTCAGGTCGAGCTTGCCGCGCTCAGCTATCAGCGATCGCGGCTGGTGCGCTCCTGGACGCATCTCGAGCGCCAGCGCGGCGGCTTCGGCTTCCTCGGCGGCCCCGGCGAGAGCCAGCTCGAGATCGACCGGCGCCTCATCGGCGAGCGCATCGCCAAGCTGAAGCGCGAGCTGGAAGACGTGAAGCGCACCCGCGCGCTCCATCGCGGCGCAAGGAAGCGCGTGCCTTATCCGGTGGTGGCGCTGGTGGGCTACACCAACGCCGGCAAATCGACGCTGTTCAACCGGCTGACGCGCGCCGAGGTGGTCGCCGAGGACAAGCTCTTCGCGACGCTCGATCCCACCATGCGCCGCCTGCCGCTGCCTTCGGGCCGCAACGCCATCCTGTCGGATACGGTGGGCTTCGTCTCGGAGCTGCCGACCCATCTCGTCGCCGCCTTCCGCGCCACGCTCGAAGAGGTTACCGAGGCCGATCTCGTGGTCCATGTGCGCGACATCCATCACGCCGACAGCGAGGCGCAGCGCGAGGACGTGCTGACCGTGCTCGGCGCGCTCGGGCTCGGCGAGACCGTGGAGCGCGGCCTGATCGAGGCGCTCAACAAGATCGACCTGCTCGACGCCGAGCGCCGCGCCGCGCTGCTCAATCAGGCGCAACGCAACCGCGACGCGGTGCCGATCTCGGCCGCGACCGGCGAAGGCTGCGATGGGTTGGTCGATCTCCTGGACCGCCGGCTGGAGAGCGACAGGCGCCTCGTCCGTCTCGACGTGCCAGTGAGCGACGGCGCCGCGCTCGCCTGGCTCTATCGCCACGGCGAGGTGGTGAGCCGGCGCGACGACGAGCGCGAGGCGCATGTCGACGTTCGCCTCAGCGCGGCCGACCTCGAACGGTTCCGGAGCCGGCGCGCGGCGTCATCGTAGTCTCGCGCGCACATGCGGTCGTCGCACTCTCGCAATCCGATCAACCGCCTCGAATCCATGGTTTCGTTCTTGCAATCTGCTCCTCTCCGCCCCTCGGGGCGGAGAGGTTGGGTGAGGTGGGGGGTGCTTCGAGCGCTTGGCGGATATTTTCCAGAACACCATCAAGGTTGGCCAGCACATCATTGTTCCAAAACCGGATGATGCGATATCCGTGACGTGCAAGTTCGATGGTGCGTCGATCATCCTCCGCGATCCGTTCGCCATGCTGACCACCGTCGAGTTCGATGACCAGTTTACGTGCTGGACAAGCAAAGTCGGCGAAGCGCCGTCCGATCGGATGCTGTCGATGCTGTCGGCGAAACTTCCAGGACACAAGGTGCTCGCGCAAAGCTCGCCAAAGTATCTTTTCGACATCCGTGGCCTCTTTTCGGAGGTGGCGCGCGATCTCTGTTCCGGACTTCAAGGGCATCACAAGCCCCACCTCACCCTGCCTCTCCGCCCCAATGGGGCGGAGAGGGGAAGATAATGGCGGATCCTCGATGACGAGCGTGTCGTCAACGAAACATGTGAATGAGATAGCGGTACGCGACGGGATCTCACCGCCGCGCCGATGCCATCATCGCGTTGATCTCGGCGAAGGGCACGGCGTCCTGGGCGAAGGTGAAGGTGCCGTGCTCCTTGACCTCGCGCGCGGCGCGCAGGAAGGCGCCATAGGCGGCGCGCGAGAGCAGCGAGCCGACGCTGATGCGCTTGACGCCGGCCTCGGCCAGCTCCGCCACGGTGAAAAGCCGCATGCCGGCAATGACGTTGACCGGCTTCGTCACTGCGGCGCAGACGGCGCGGATCGCGTCCAGCGAGGGCAGGCCCGGCGCGTAGAGCACGTCGGCGCCCGCCTTGTCGAAGGCTTGTAGCCGCCGGATCGTGTCGTCGAGATCGGGGCGCCCATGCAGGAAATTCTCGGTGCGCGCGGTCAAGGTGAAGGGAAACGGCAATTGGCGCGCGGCGTCGGCGGCGGCGGCGACGCGCTCCACCGCCAGGCCGAACTCATGGATCGGCCGCCGCGCGTCGCCGGTGGTGTCCTCGACGGAGGCGCCGACCAGCCCCGCGGCGCCGGCGCGGCGGATGGTCTCGGCGACCACCTCCGGCGCATTGCCGAAGCAATTCTCGAGATCGGCCGAGACCGGCAGCGCGGTGGCGGCGACGATGCTCTCCGCATGCGCCAGCATTTCATCGCGCGAAGTCGGACCCGGCCCGTCGGGGCGGCCGATCGAAAAGGCGAAGCCGGCGCTCGTCGTCGCCAGCGCCTCGAAGCCCAACTGCTCCAGCAGCCGCGCCGAGCCGGCATCCCACGGGTTGGGGATGACGAAGGCGCCGGGCCGCCGGTGAAGCGCCTGGAAGCGCCGTGCCTTGTCCACTTGGTCGCCGGCCATGGATCCCTCCTTCGCGCGAAGAACCGCCGCCGCGCTCATTCTCCCACGCGCGCCGGGCGATCGCCATCGCTGCGCAGGCCGGCTCCTAAGCCGCCCGGCGCGCCCAGAGCATGCGGTCGAGACGGCCGGCCAGCGCCGGGCTGATGCCGGTCATCGGCAGGCGCAGCTCCGGCGAGGCGATGAGGCCGGCGCGCCAGAGCCAGTGCTTGATCGGCGCCGGGCTGGGCTCGGCGAAAAGCAGCCGGACGAGATCGACCAGCGCGCTCCAGCGCTGAAGCGCGGCGGCGCCATCGCCCGCCAGCAGCGCCGCGCGCACCGCCACGAAGGCGGCGGGATCGACATGCGCCGAGGCGAGAATGCCGCCATCGGCGCCGTGCGCCAGCGCGCCGTAGAACAAGGCGTCCTCGCCGGTGAGCACGGCGAAGCCCGGCGGCCTTCGGCGCAGCAGGTCGAAGCTCTGCGCCGCATCCGCCGAGCAATCCTTGACGCCGATGATCCGCGGCAGCCCGGCGAGGTGCAGCAGCGTCTCGTTGCCGAGATTGACGCCGGTGCGATAGGGGATGTTGTAAAGGAGGATCGGCTTTGCCGCGGCCGCCGCGAGCGCGGTGAAATGCCGGCGCAGCCCATCCTGCGAGGGGTGCGTGTAGGAGGGGCAGGAGACGAGATATCCCGCGACCGGCCAGTCGGCGGTGGCGGCGAGCCGGCGCAGCAGCGCGCGCGTGTCGCTGCCGGCAAGGCCGAGATAGATCGGTCGCGCGCGGCCCAGCGCGCCGGCGGCGATGGCGACGAGGCGCCGGGTCTCGTCCTCGTCGAGCACGAGACCCTCGCCGGTGGTGGCGGCGAGCACGAAGCCGTCGAGCGGCGTTGCGGCGTAATGCGCGCAGAGCCGCTCGAGCGCGCCCTCGTCGAGCGCGCCGTCGCGGAACGGCGTGATCAGCGGCAGAAAGATGCCGGCAAGCGGCGCCAGGTTCGGCGATGTCCCCTCCATGCGATGCTCCTCCTCTGCGGGCAGCGCCGGAGGGAGCAAGGCCGGACATGACAAGGCCCCGTCCGAACCGGCGGGGCCCTGGGTGATGCCTGAAACGCGCGCGCTCAGCGCCAGCGACGATCCCCGGTCCCGCTGGGCCCGGACTTTCGCGCGGCGATGACGACGAGTCGGCGCATGAGCCATCCTCCGCCGGCGCCGAACGGGTGTCAATCGGGCTTTGCTCTCGCCGCCGCCGCGTCCCTGCCAGCCCCGCCCGAGCGGCGCGCGGCCGAATTTGCGCGTCGCATCAAATTCTTCATGCTCTGGTTTAACGCTATATATTGAGTGAACGACCAGCACGGCACGCAAGTTGTTGCGCCCAAGCCGTGGTTGCGATCTAATTCCCGGGGCCGAGCGGGAAGAGATCATGCACGCTGATCGAGAGGGGACCGCGCAGCTTCAGTTGCCGGAGATGGAGATCCCCGAGCGGGTTGCCGAGCCTGAGCCCAAGCCCAAGCCCAAGCTTGCGCTGGAGCTTGCGCCGGGGGAGGACGAGCGGCATTTCCACCTGCGCCGGCTGCGCGCGGCTTTGAGAGAGCGCTCGCCGACGGCCGTCGCGCTCGCCGAAGAGGGGTTGCGCCGCTTTCCCGGCGCCCTGGAGCTGCTGCTGCTGGCGGCGCTCGCGGCGCTCGTCGCGGAGCTTCCGGTCCGCGCCCTCGCCTATGTGAAGCGCTTTCACAAGCGTTACGACACGGTCGGGGCGACCGTTCTCTTGACCGCCCTCGCGCTCGCGCAACAAGGGAAGGTGACGCGCGCCTGGGGCCTGCTGCAGCGGCACGACATGGCGACGCCTTGGGCGGCGATGCCCTCCTTCGTCGGCGGCCACGAGATGTACCCTTGGCTGCGCGACCAATTCGAGGCTCTCGCGCGCGAGCGCAAGCGGCTGCACAAGGGCGCGGCACGGCCGGAAGCCGCCCGCAAGCGCGCGCCGCCGCGCCCGGCGGCGCGGCCATCGCCACCGCCGCCCGCGCCGGCGCCGCCGCCGCCGTTGCCGCGGACCGAGACCGGCTTCGACGTCCAGTTCGAGCTGGTCAACCCGCAGGCGCTGCTGATCGAAAGCGACGGCAGCGGGCCGGAATGGTTTCGCCTGCGCGCGGAGCTGGGCCAGCTCGGGCTGCTGCAAGGCTTCGACGAGCTGCTCTGCCTGCCGACGCTGCGCGGCGTCGAGGCGCATGGATACCAGATCGAGACGGTCCGCAAGGTGCTGAAGCAGTTCCGCGGCCGCGTACTGCTCGCCGACGAGGTCGGGCTCGGCAAGACGATCGAAGCCGGCATGGTGCTCAAGGAATACGCGCTGCGCGGGATGGCGGAACGGATGCTGATCTTGACACCGGCCGCGCTGGTCGGCCAATGGCGGGACGAGATGGCCGGAAAATTCGGCATCGATTGCGCCACCAGCCACGACGCGCTGCTGCGCAGCGATCCCGCCGGCTTCTGGGCCCAGCCGCGGATCATCGCCTCGATCGCCGCGGCGCGGCGCAAGGAGCATGCGGCGCTGCTGGCCGGAACCGGCTACGACGTGGTCGTGGTGGACGAGGCGCACCACATGCGCGATCCCGCGAGCGCCAGCTATCGGCTGGTCGACCGCTTGCAGAAGCGCTTCCTGCTGCTGCTGTCGGCGACGCCCGTGCAGAACGACCTGCTCGAGCTCTACCATCTCCTGACCTTGCTGCAGCCGGGCATCTTCAAGACGCAGAAGGACTTCAAGGCTGCTTACGTGACGCCCGGCAAGCCGCGCGAGCCCGCGAACTCCGACCGGCTGCGCGAGCTGATGCGCGGCGTCATGATCCGCAACACGCGCGCCCTGGCGGACCTGCGCCTGCCGCCGCGCCACGCCTCGACGCTGCGCGCCCAGCCGAGCAAGGCGGAGGCGCTTTGCTATCGCGAGTTGACGGCGCTGGCGCGGGAACTCGGCGCGGACAAGCGGCACAGGCTGTCGCTGCAACACCTGCTGAGCGCCGCCGGATCATCGCCGGCGGCGGCGGCGGCGGCGCTTGCCCGGTTTTCCGCGCGCGACGCGCGGGACGAGCGCTGGAGCGCCTTGCAGCGGCGCTACGAGGCGATCGCCGCCGGCGCCAAGGAAGCGACGCTCTGCGCGCTGCTGGCGCGCAATCCCGACGAGAAGAAGATGGTGTTCGTCCATCACCGCCACAGCCTCGCGCATCTTGCCGGGTTGCTGCGGCGCCAGGGGGTTGCGCTGGCGACCTTCGACGGCGGCATGACCGGGCCGGAAAAGGACGCCGCGGTCGACGCCTTCCGCGACGAAGCGCCGGTGCTGCTGTGCAGCGAGTCCGGCGGGGAAGGGCGCAACCTGCAATTCTGCAACACGCTCATCAACTTCGATATCCCGTGGAACCCGATGGCCATCGAGCAGCGCATCGGCCGCATCGACCGCATCGGCCAGACGCGCGAGGTGTTCATCTTCAACCTGGTGACGAGCGGCACGATCGAGGACGAGGTGCTGCGCATCCTCGACGACAAGATCAACATGTTCGAGCTGGTCGTCGGAGAAGTCGGCGCCATCCTCGGCGAGATCGACGAGGAGCAGGATTTCTCGACGCTGGTGCTCGAGGCTTGGCTGCAAAGCACGGCCGACGCGCCGCAGCTCGCCTTTGCCGCCTTGGAAGAGCGGCTGACCGCGGCGCGCCGCCAATACGACGACGTGAAGCAGCTCGACGACGCGCTGTTCGGCGACGGGCTGGAGGCGGCTTGAGATGAGCCGGCTCCAGGCTTTCGCGGCCGATCTGCTCGAGCGCGAGGGGGCGCTGGTCGAGCCGATCGAGCCGGAAGGGCTCGAAGTGCTCGCGCCGCCGGGGCTGCAACGGGCCATCGGCATTCCCGACCTGTGCCGTCTCGGCTTCGGCGGCACGCTGCCGGCGGGAGCGCGGCGGGTCGGCATCGAGGCCGATTGGCTGGCCCGCTTCGCCGGCGTGATCGGCGAGCGCGGCAGATGGATGCGGCGCGTGCTGCGCCCGAACAATCCGCCGCTCGCCGGCGTCGAGCGCCTGCTGGAGCACGAGCTGGCGCTGCCCAACGCGACCTATCGGCTGCGCGACATCGAGGCGGCCTGGACGCGCTATCTGATCCTCGATTTTCGCTTCACCGCGCTCTCCGACGAAAAGCGCGAGGGGCTGCTGAAGCTCGGCGTCAACCTGGCGACCGGAGCGGCGATCGACGACGTGCTGGAGCGGCTGTTGCCGCGCCTGGAGACGGAGGCGGAGGAGGAGGCAAGCCCGCCGGAAGACGCCGATCTGCCGCCGCCTTGGGACCGCCAGCGCGTCCTCGATCGCGTGGGCCGGGCGTTGCGGCCGCTGGTCGAGCGCCAGGTCGCGCCCTTTGCCGCGAGCTTGCAGCGGCGCCTGGCGCGCGACCAGGCGCGCCTCCACGACTATCACAACCGGCTCTTCCAGGACGCCGCCCGCCGCCTGGCCGCGCTGCCCGAGGGCGAGGACAGGCGCCAGCGCGAGCGGCAGCGGGCGGCGGCGATCGAGCGCGAATACCATGCCCGGCTCGACGACCTCGGCCGCAAATACGCGCTCCGGGTCACGGCGGAGTGGGTGCAGACGCTCGAGCTGATCATGCCGGTTCAGCGGCTCGAGGTGCTGATCCGGCGACGCAAAGGCGAACGGCTGGTTCCCATGGACTGGAACCCGCTGGCGCGCCGGCTGGAGCCTTTGCCGTGCGAATTCGGCCACGCCACCGATCGCCTCCGCCTGGTGTGCGATGACGCGCTCCATATCGTCGGCGCGTCCGGGCTTGCTCCCTGCGCCGCCTGCGGCAAGCCCTATTGCCGCGCCTGCCATCCTCGCCATTGCCCGAAATGCCGCCAAGTCGGGGCAACGCCGCCAACGGCCGCCGGCCAACCGGGCCGATCAGGGTTGCCGTCGCCCGAATCCCCGGTAGCATAGCGCCCGCATATCGGCGGGAGGGCGATGATGAAGCTGGCATTCCTGGGCTTGGGGGTGATGGGCTATCCGATGGCGGGGCATCTCGCCAAAGCGGGCCACCAGGTCACGGTCTACAACCGCACCGCGGCGAAAGCGGCGGCCTGGGTGAAGGAGTATGGCGGCCAGCATCGCGCGAGCCCGGCCGAGGCGGCGGCCGGCGCCGAGATCGTCTTCACCTGCGTCGGCAATGACGACGACGTGCGCGCCGTGGTGGCGGGCGAGGCCGGCGCCTTTGCCGGCATGGCGCCGGGCGCCATCCTCGCCGATCACACCACCGCCTCGGCCGAGCTCGCGCGCGAGATGGCGGCGCTCGCCCGGCAGAAGGGGCTGGGCTTTCTCGACGCGCCGGTCTCGGGCGGCCAGGCGGGCGCGGTCAACGGCAAGCTCACCATCATGGTGGGGGGCGAGACGGCGGTCTTCGACAAGGTGCAGCCGGTGATGGCCCATTACGGCCGCGCCGTCACCTTGATGGGTCCGGCCGGCAATGGCCAGCTCACCAAGATGGTGAACCAGATCTGCATCGCCGGGCTGGTGCAGGCGCTGTCGGAAGGAATGAATTTCGCGGTGCGCGCCGGGCTCGATCCCAAGCTCGTCGTCGAGACCATCGCCAAGGGCGCGGCGCAATCCTGGCAGATGGAGAACCGCGCCCATACCATGGTCGAAGGCAAGTTCGAGTTCGGCTTTGCCGTCGATTGGATGCGCAAGGACCTCGCCATCTGCCTCGCCGAGGCGCGGCGCAACCGGGCGGCGCTGCCGGTGACGGCGCTGGTCGATCAATTCTATCAGCGCGTCCAGGAGCGCGGCGGCCGGCGCTGGGACACGTCGAGCCTCATTCATCTCTTGGCCAATCCGTAGCCGGGCGCCGGGAGCCGTCCCAGGCTCGATCGAGCGCCGGGGATGAATCGGCGCGCCGCCGCCTATGACCGGGCAGAACGCAGGTTTTCGCCGGTGCGAGGAATGGTTCGCGACCCTGAGCACCTTCCGCCCCCGGGCCAGGCGAAATGGCTCACCTGGCTGACCTTGGCCGCCGGTGCGGTGATGTGCGTCATCGCCGTTCTGCTGTCCTGACATCTCGCCGGCGGCGTTGCCAGCCGCCGCGCCGCCCGGCATGCTCGCCCCTCCGAAGCAGGCGAGGGGAGCGTCGTGCGGCAGCAACAGGAACTGGCCGGCAAGGTGGCGCTGGTCACCGGCGGGTCGCGCAACATCGGCCGCGCCATCGCGCTCGACCTTGCCGCGGGCGGCGCCGCGGTGGTGGTGAACACCCGCCGCTCGCGCGAGGCGGCGGAAGCGGTGGCGGCGGAGATCGAGGCGGCCGGCGGCAGGGCGATGGCGGCGCTCGCCGACGTGACCGACGAGGCGGCGGTGTCGGCCATGATCGAGCATGGCGTCGAGCGCTTCGGCCGGCTCGACATCCTCGTCAACAACGCGGCGCTGCGGCCGGCGCAGAGGCTCGAGACGCTGAGCCTTGCCGATTACCGCGCCGTGCTCGCCCTCATTCTCGAGGCGCCGTTCCTGTGCGCCAAGGCGGCGCTCGCGCATCTGCGCCGCAGCGGCGAGGGCGCCATCATCAGCATCGGCGGCATGACCGGCCATGTCGGCGGCGCCGACCGCCTCCATGTCGCGGCCGGGAAGGCGGGACTGGTCGGCCTCACCAAGGGCCTCGCGCGCGAACTGGCGCCCGACCGCATTACCGCCAATTGCGTCGTGCCCGGCCTCATCGACACGCCGCGCGCCCATACGCCCTCGGCGCATGCGGCGAACCCCGCCCTGCTGGGACGCCTTGGCACGGTGGCCGAGATCGCCGCCATGGTGCGCTATCTCGCCGGACCCGCGGCGCGTTTCATCACCGGGCAGACGATCCACGTCAACGGCGGCGCCTATATGCCATGAGGCTTCCCGGCGCGGCGGTCCTCGGCCGCTGGGCGGCCGGCCTCGCCGGCGGCGCCGCGGCGGGCTACGCCATGCGCGCGCTGCACCTGCCGCTGCCCTGGCTGATCGGGCCGTTGCTTGCCATGGCGGCGCTGCGCCTTATCGCCGCGCCGGCGGATCCGGTGCCGGGCGGCCGCCAGGCGGGGCAAGCGGTGATCGGTCTCGCCGTCGGGCTCTATTTCACCGCCGAAGTGCTGGGCGAGCTCGCCGGCCATGCCGCGGCGATGCTGCTCGCCTGCTGCGCCACCTTGCTGCTGGGGGCGATGACCGCGCTCCTGCTGGCGCGGCTGGGCGGCGTCGACCTCAAGACCGCTTATTTCTGCGCCATGCCGGCCGGCGCCGCCGAGATGGCGGTGCTCGGCGAGCGTCACGGCGCCGCGCCGGCGCCGATCGCGCTGGCGCAGTCGCTGCGCATCGCCGCCATCGTGCTGACGGTGCCGCCGGCGGTGAGCGCCATCGGCGGCAGCGGCGGCGGGCTCGCCTATGCTCCGGCCTTGAGCGCCGTCATCTGGCCGCTGCTGCTGGCGATGCTGGCCGCGGCAGGGGTGGTAAGCTGGGTCTTCGCCCGGCTGCGCCTCAACAACGCCTGGCTGCTGGGGTCGCTTGCCACCGGGATCGCCATCGCCGCGCTGGCGCTGCCGCTGTCGGCGGTGCCGGGCTGGCTTGTCGCCGTGGCGCAGGTGCTGCTTGGCATCGCGCTGGGCGCCCGCTTCGACCGCGCCTTCCTGATGGCGGCGCCGCGCTTCAGCCTGGCGGCGGTGCTGTGCGCGCTCATCATGGTGGCGCTGTGCGCGATAATGGGGACGGGGCTGGCGCGGCTGCTGCACATTCCCGCCGCGGCGGCGATCCTCGCCACCGCGCCCGGCAGCATCGGCGAGATGTCGGTGACGGCGCGCGTGCTGGGCATCGCGGTGCCGATCGTCACCGCCTTCCAGCTCGTGCGCATCCTGATCGTGCTGCTGTTCGCCGGACCGTTCTTCCTGCTGTGCCGGCGGCTCGGCGACAGCCTCGCGCCGCGGGCGGGACTTGGGGATTAGCGGATGGTCCCGCTGCCGGCGGCCCCTCGCGCCTGCCGCCGGCAGGGATGCGCGCACGCTGCGTCGTGCGGAAAAACAAGGCGTTGACGGAGCTTCCGCACGTCGTTTCCGAAGCTTCGGCGATGCTCGGAAGAATGACAAAGGTTTAACTTGGCTCTCCCGCCCCGCTGCGCGGTAATGGGGGTCAGCGGCTCTGCCGCGCCGCCCGCTCAACCCCCTTGGCGGGCGAAGACCCCTGGGTGAGCCCCGCCTGCATCCCTTTTCCTCCAAAGCTGCAGGCGGGGTCCCTCTTGCCTCATCCCGCCCGTGCGCGCGGCGTGCTCTTTCCGGCGCCGACGTTGCGGCGCCGGCGCCGCGGACGATAGAGTGCAGGGAGGCTCCCGGGGAATGGATCAGACATGACGAGCCCGCTTTTCACGCCGATTGCGCTGCGCCAATTGACGCTGGCCAATCGCATCGTCGTCTCGCCGATGTGCCAGTACAGCGCCGAGGAAGGCAACGCCACCGACTGGCACTTGCTGCATTTGGGCTCGCTGGCGGTGAGCGGCGCCGGCCTGCTGATGATCGAAGCCACGGCGGTCGAGCCGGCGGGGCGCATCACCCTGGGCTGTCTCGGCCTTTACAGCGATGCCAACGAGGCGGCGCTGGCGCGGGTGATCGCCGCCTGCCGCCGCTACGGCAACACCAAGCTCGGCATTCAGCTCGCCCATGCCGGACGCAAGGGGTCGGCGACCGCGCCCTGGCAAGGCATCCGCGCGCTGGCGCCGGCGGAAGGCGCCTGGCAGACGGTTGCCCCGTCGGCGCTGGCGCTCGATGAGCGCTGGCCGCCGCCGCAGGCGCTCGATGTTGCGGCGCTCGACCGGGTGGTGGAGAGCTTTGCCGGCGCGGCCCGGCGCGCGGCTCGGCTCGGCCTCGACCTGATCGAGCTGCACAGCGCGCACGGCTATCTCCTGCACGAGTTCCTTTCGCCCATCGCCAATCGCCGCGGCGACGCCTATGGCGGCAGCCTGGAGAACCGCATGCGCCTGCCGCTGCGCGTCGCCGCCGCGCTGCGCGCCGCCTGGCCCGCGGAAAAGCCGATGGGCGTGCGCATCTCCGGCACCGACTGGCTCGACGGCGGCTTCGGCATCGAGGAGGCGGTGGTCTTCGCCCGCGCGCTGAAGGCGGCGGGCTGCGATTATGTCTGCGTCTCCAGCGGCGGCATCCTTCCTAAGGCGCCGATTCCGCTCGGCCCCGGCTATCAACTGGCGCTCGCCGAGCGGGTGCGGCGCGATGCCGGCATCCTCACCCGCGCGGTCGGGCTCATCGTCGAGCCGCGCCAGGCGGAAGCGGTCGTCGCCTGCGGCCAGGCGGATATGGTGGCGATGGCGCGCGCCTTTCTCGACGATCCCCGCTGGGCTTGGCACGCGGCCGAGGCGCTTGGCGCCAAGCCGGAGATGCCGCGGCAATATGAGCGCTGCCGCGCCGATCTCTGGCCCGGGGCGGGCCTGGCGCGGCCGCGGCGCGAAGCGGCGGAATAGCCTCCGCTCGCAGCCGACCGGCGCGTCCCGCAAAGAAAAGCCGCCGCCGCAGTTTTGCGGCGGCGGGCGACAGGTGGGGTCGATCCTAGAGTCCGGAGCCCGACCCGCCCCAGCTTGATCCCGGCGGCTTCGGCGGGGAGGGCGGCGTGCTCTCCGCGGGCTTGGGCGGCGTATGCGAGCTGCCATGCGTCATCGGCGGCGGCGCAGCAGGCGCCGGCGGCTTGGGCGGCGGTGGCGGTGCCGGGCGCGGCGGCGGCGGGGCGGGCCGAGGCGGCGCCGCGGCCGCCGGCGGCGGCGTCGGGCGCGGCGGCGGGGCGGGCGGGCGCGGCGTCGGTGTGGGCGTCGGCGTCGGTGTCGGCGTCGGTGTTGGGCGCGGCGCCGCCGCCTTCTTGGGCGCTACCTTCTTCGCCGGCGCCTTGCGCGCCTTCTTGGGCGCCGCCTTTTTCGCCGTGGTTTTACGCTTGGCAGCGGCCGTGCGCTTCGCCGCCTTGCCTTTGCGGGCGCCGGCCCGCGTCGCGGCGCTGCGCCGCTTCGCGGGTTTCGTCGCCTTGCCGCGTTTTGACCGCTTGGATTTCGATTTGCGTCCCATGCGCGCCATCAAGTCCCCCCTGATATAGAGGTCAATTCGTTGATCGCGTCTAGAATGCAAGATATGCGCGGCTTCGTAAAGCGCTAGCGACGGAATCATGACATGGCACGGCAAATTTTCCGGCAAAACGCGGTGAGTCCGGCGGGATTGGAAGCCGAAACCGCGCGATTGTCGATCGCGGCGCCGGCGCTTGCGCCGGCCGGCGCCGATGACGACGGCGTCGGCGGAGGAAGTCGCGAGCGGCGACTCGCTGGTTTCCGGGCGCAGGCGGCGGACGCGCCCGCCGCCTCTCGCGAAATCAGAAAGCCTTGCCGCGGTTCAGCCGAGAGCGCAAGCGCCGATGGCCGGAGAGCGAACGCTCACGGGTGGAGGAACATGCGCCAGGCGACGACGACGCCAAGGGCGGCGACCGCCCAGGTTGCAAAGGCGAGCCACAGCCACATCGCGACCCGCATCCAGTGACGCATCAGCGCCCGCCGCGCACTCCGCCTCATGCCTGCCCCGCGTAAAGCGGCATGGTTGCGTTGACCGCCGCCTCGAGCGCGAGCGCCGCGCTCTTATAGGGTCCTCCCGGCCTGGTGCATGCGGGGCCGCGCGGGGCATCGAGCAGCCGGAAATACCAGCCGGGCGCCAAGCCGAGCGCGCGGTGACGGTCATCGTCGTGACAGAACACCTCGAACGGAAGGCGGTGCGGCACGGACATGTTTCCCTAGAACTTTATTTCAGAATTCTATCACTGCAAAAAGGGGTGTCCAGCCTTTGCCACTCTCCTATTTTCTGTTGGCTCCGGGCGTGCCGGGGCGCGCGCGGCGATTTTGACCACCGGCGCCTGTCCCGTGCCTGCCGGTCGTCCCCGGCACGGGTGGCGCCCGCACGGCGCGGATCGCGCGCGACGGCCTGGAGCTTCCCGAGTATTCCCTGCGTGCGGCGCGCGGATCACGCCGAGCGCGAGAGGCCGGCGCCCGCCGCGTTGCCGGTGGACGCTCGGCGCCGCCGGCGCGTATATCTGGCACGGCATCGTCGTCCCTGCTGCGCCGGGGGACGCCTGCGGAAAGAGGAGAACCACCCGATGCAACGTCTCGTGATCGCCGCCGCCCTGGCGCTGGCCGCCGTCAGCGCGCCGCTTTCCACCCGCGCCGACGCGCCCGGCTTGGTCGGGCGATGGCATTGGAACCCGTCGCAATCCACGTCGGTGCCGGGAGAGACGCCGCCGCGCGACGTGCTGATGGTGATCCAGAGCGCCAGCCCCGCTCGCGTGCAATGGGAGCTGACGATCGTCGATTCCGCCGGCGCGCGGCACGTGCAGTCCTTCAGCGGCAGCGGCGACGGCAAGCCCGCGCCGGTGTCCGGCGCGCCGCAGGGGACGACGGGCGCGCTCACCGTCAGCGCGACGTCGTATGAAGCCGTCTATTCCAACCCTGACGGCAGCACCGACCGGTCGACCTGCTCGCTCTCCGCCGACCGCCAGAAGCTGACCTGCAAGGGCACGGACAACGACGGCAAAGGCCATTCGGCGCCCTATACGGACGTCTACGACCGGCAATAGGTGCGGGCGCGGTCACTCGGCCGCTGGCGCAGCGCTCGTCACGCAGCGCTATGCCGTTTCATCCTCGCCGAGAAGGTTTTCGAGCGGGATGCCGAACCTCGCATGCAGCTTGCGAATCATGCCGAGCGTGAGCGGTCGGTGCCGGTTGAGGATTTCAGACATGCGGCTCTCGCTGCCGATGGCCGCCTCGAGAGCCTTCCGCGTGAGCCCGACTTGCTCCATGCGAAGTTTGATGGCTTCGATAGACATAACCTATGGTCGATAGCGAATGCTGCCGAAACAAGGGCGGATTGCTAGAAAGGGCGCGATGGCCCTCGCGGCAGCCACCGGGAGCACCGGAACGCCACGCTCATGCGACTTCGCTCGACGCGTCTCCCGGTCGGGCAGGGGCGGGCCATCTCCCCGATGGGCCTACCTTGCAAGTCTCGCGAGCAGCCAGCCGATGCCGGCGCCCAACGCGAGCGCGAAGGGCACGATCGTCAACGCGTGGGCCTTCATCCACCGCCGCCACGTATTCCTCTTGGCGATCGCCGGCATCTGCAGATTGCCGCCGCGCCTGAGCCATTCAATGATGCAGGCCTGCACGATCGGCGCCAAGTCCCGGCGGGCTTGGCCAAAGGTCGGATCATGAAAGCTCGATATGAACGCCGCCACTGCGATCTCGTCGTCGCGGAACTCACCGCGGTGAAGATGGGTTCCGCGGACATCTTGCGGACGAACCTGGTGGGTCTTGAGCTGCTGGGCGATGGGCTGGCCGAGTAGCGCCTCAACCACATGGTAGATGTTGTGGTCCCAATACTCGCGTCCCGGCGGCTTGAGCGCCTCGCAGGCGACGACCATCAGCGCGTAGCTGAGCGTGCTGCCATCGATTTCGCACTGCGATAGCGCCTCCTGCCATTTCCTCGCAGCCTGCAGGAAATCGCGGCGCCGATTTGGGGCAAGACCGCTGTATGCCGCCCAAAGCTCGCCGACATCCACCGGGAGTATGTACTCGTTGATGCTGCCGTCGATGCCCCGAAGCGAAAAATCGGGACGAGTAAGCCACCGCAGCGGCATCGGCCGGGAAGCGCCGCGCGGCGGCATCTCACTCGGCATATTCGGCTCCAGGTAGCCGGGGAATCTAACCTCGCAATTGTCCGCGCCACCAGGAGAATTCCACGCCCAGATGCGGCTGCCTGCATTCGGCAACCTGACGGCCGTGCCCATGACGACCGTCAGAAAGGCCGCGAGATCCCGCAATTCCCGGTCAAAGATCCACAGCGCATCTGCGGGACCAATACAATCGATCTGCGCATCCACGAGGATGACTCGCGGGCCGATCATCGCCGTTTCGTCCTGTCGCGAGGGCGGGCCTAGCCGGGTGAGGTCGTCGAGCCATACCTCGCCACGCCATGCTAGTCCCTGATATTCGAGCTGACCGCGGCGATAGATCCGTTCGACCTCGCCTGATCGGCATCGTCCGTCTACGTGGTTGAAAAACTCCCGCATCTCTGCGAGGGAGAATTCCGGGGCACCGCTCGAGCGAGCGCGCACCTTCATCGGGCCGTCGCGCTTCCTCTCCCATACGACGCCCAGCGCGCATTGGTCGACACTGGTCGCAATGTTGATGCTGCCGCTGTTCTCACGAGCCTCTAGCTGGCTAAGCGAATTGACGTTCCAGCCGCGCTTCCCGCACTCCCATTGGAGGTAGCGCAGCCAGGTGTCGGCGTGTTCTCGCGGGATGTCGAGCTGGATGGGCCAATCGCCTTGCTCGAAACGCCGGTCCTTCACCGCGGTCACCCCACCGCTGCCGTCGGGCACCATGACGACGGCTTTCGGCTTGCTTTTTGCCACGACTAAATTGCTCCACACTCGCGCTCGTGATGGCGCTGCTCTCGGTGATCCTGTGTTGACTGTGTGATTACTACAATGCTCGGATGCGGGTTTCGGCTGGTCGGTTCCAATTCCCTCTAACCCATTGATAAATGGTGAGCCCGGCGGGATTCGAACCCGCGACCCCTTGATTAAAAGTCAAGTGCTCTGCCGGCTGAGCTACGGGCTCGCAGGGGAGCGCGGACAATAGCAGCGCCCGCGCGAGGGTCAACCACGTCCGCGCATCCGCCTCAGCCCGGCAGATAGCCCGCAAACTGCTTTTCGACCGATTTGGGATCGGCGGCAAGCCCTTGCGCGACGCCCGCGGCCATGTCGCCGGGATAGACCTCCTCGGTGCCTTGCTCCAGAGCGGCAAGCGCCGCGGCGGCGACATCGGCCGGCGGCATCTTCGGAATCTCGTAGCCGCGCATCATGTCGGTATCGACCGCGCCGGGCATGACCGCGATCACCAGCGTGCCCTGCTTGGCGAGCTCGGCCCGTACCCCCTGGGTCATGCTCAGTCCCGCCGCCTTTGAGGCGCAGAGCGAACCCATGGTCGGCAGGTTCACCCGCGACAGGATCGACAGCATGTTGAGGATGGCGCCGCCGCCATTGGCCTTGAGCACCGGCGCAAAGGCGCGGCACATGGCGAGCGTGCCGAAGTAATTCGTCTCCATCTCCGAGCGCGCCGCGGCGAGGTCGGGCGCTGCCATCAGGCCGCGGACATGGTTGATGCCGGCATTGTTGACGAGCAAGGTCACGTCGCGGCAGCGCGCGGCGGCGGCGGCGACCGAGCCGGCGTCGGTGATGTCGAGCGCCAGCGTCTCGATCTTGCCGGGATTGGCCTTGGCGAGATCGGCCACCGCCTCGACGCGGCGCGCGGTGGCATAGACCTTGCGCGCGCCCTGCGCCAGCAGCGCCGCGACATAGGCCTTGCCAATGCCGCGATTGGCGCCGGTGACCAGGGCGATGGAGCCTGCGACCTTCATGCCTCGTCCCCCTCCGCTTTCCCCGGGATCGGTTTCATCGGCGCTGCTGCGCTCGATCCAGCTTGGATCGACGATAGGCAATGGCACGGCGTCAAGCAACGCGCGCGTATAGGGCGCACGCGGCGCGGCGAAAACCGCGGCTGTGCCGCCGGTCTCCACCACGCGGCCATGGGCCAGCACCAGCACGCGCTCGCACAGCACCCGCACCACCGAGAGATCGTGGCTGATGAAGATGAGCGAGATGCCGAGATCGCGGCGCAGGTCGCGCAGCAGGGTCAGGATCTGCGCCTGGGAAGAGGCGTCGAGGCCGGAGACGATCTCGTCCGCCACCACCAGCGCCGGCTCGAGCGCGATGGCGCGGGCGATGCCGACGCGCTGGCGCTGGCCGCCGGAAAGCTCGTGCGGATAGCGCATGCCCAGCGCCGGCGGCAGCCCCACCCGCTCCAACAGCGCCGCCGCCCGCCGCCGCCCCGCCCGGCGGTCGGCGACGCGGGCGAAGGCGATGAGCGGCTGGGCGATGCTGTCGGCGACGCGGCGGCGCGGGTTGAGCGCCGAGAGCGGGTCCTGGAAGATCATCTGCAGGCGCGCCCGCAGCGGCCGCAGCGCCGTCTCGTCGAGCGCGGTGATGTCGCGACCCTCGAAGCGGATCGAGCCGGCGCTCGGCCGCAGCAGGCGCAGCAGCGTGCGGCCAAGCGAGGTCTTGCCGGAGCCGCTCTCGCCGACCACCGCCAATGCCTCGCCGCGGCCGATGTCGAGATCGATGCCGCTCAAGATGTCGATCAGCGGCGTGCGCCGGAACGGCCGGCGCGCGGCGCGGTTGGGCAGCGAGAGACCGAGGCCGCGCGCTTCAAGCATGGCGCCGCCGTGCCGCGTCATAGGCCGCCGCCTCGGCGAGGAGCCGCTCGGTGAGGTCCGGCGGCACCGGCACCAGCGTCTCGCCCGGCCGGTCATAACGCGGCGTCGCGGCGAAGAGCGCCCGCGTGTAATCGTGGCGCGGCCGGGCGAAGACCTCGGCGACGCCGGCCGCCTCGAGGATGCGCCCGGCATGCATGACCGCAACGCGATCGCAGATCTTGGCGACGACGCCGAGGTCGTGGGTGATGAAGAGCAGCGCCGTCCCGGCGGTCGATTGCAGCTCCTTGACGAGGCGCAGGATCTGGCGCTGCACGGTGACGTCGAGCGCCGTGGTCGGCTCGTCGGCGACGATGAGCTGCGGGCGGCAGGCAAAGGCGATGGCGATCAGCACACGCTGGCGCATGCCGCCGGAAAGCTCGTGCGGGTACTGGCGCAGCACGCGCTCGGGCTCGCGGATGTGCACGGCGGCGAGCAGCTCCAGGGCGCGCCTGCGCGCCGCGCCGCGGCCGAGGCCGAGATGGAAGCGGATCACGTCCGTCATCTGCCGCTCGACGCGCATCACGGGGTTGAGCGCGCTCATGGGGTCTTGCGGAATGAGCGCCATGGCGCGGCCGAGGAGCGCGCGGCGCTCGGCCGCGCCGAGATGCGCCACGTCGCGGCCGGCGAAGCGGATGGCGCCGTCGCTGATCCGCGCGCGCTCCGGCTGCAGCCCCAGCACCGTCTTGCCCACCATGGTCTTGCCGGCGCCGCTCTCGCCGACGAGGCCCAGCACGCTGCCGGCGGCGAGCGTCAGGCTCACCCCGCGCAGGACCGGCAGCGCGCCGCCCGCCAGCTCCAGGTGCAGGTTCTCGATCTCCAGCAGCGCGCTCATCGCCGCAGCACCGGATCGAGCGTCTCGCGCAGCCCGTCGCCGAGCGCGTTGAATCCCAACACGGTGAGGATGATGCACAGCATCGGCAGCGCCATCATCCACCACGCCTGGTTGATGTAGAGCCGGCCCTCGCCGATGAGCCCGCCCCAGGTCGGCGCATCGGAAGCGACGCTGAGCCCGACGAAGCTCAAGATCGCCTCGACGATGACGGCGATGCCCATCTCCAGGCTGAGCAGCACCAGCAGGATCGGCATAAGGTTCGGCAGAATCTCGCTCACCAGCACGCGCGCGCGGCCAAGCCCGATGGTGACGGCGGCGGCGACGTAGTCCTGCTCGCGCTGCACCAGCACCTCGGCGCGGACGATGCGGCAGAAGCGCGTCCAGTCGACGAAGATGATGGCGAGGATGACCGCCTTGAGGCCGGCGCCCACCACCGCCGCCAGCACCACCGACAGCAGCACCGGCGGAAACGACATCCAGACGTCGACGAGGCGCGAGATCACGGCGTCGACGGCCCCGCGATAATAGCCGGCGAGCAGGCCCAAGGCGGTGCCGAGCAATCCCGCGAGCGTCGCCGCGACCAGCGCCACGGTGAGCGCCACGCGCGCGCCGTAGATGAGGCGCGAGAGAATGTCGCGGCCGAGGCTGTCGGTGCCGAGAAGAAAGGCGGGATCGGCGCCGTCGCGCCAGAAGGGCGGCTCGAAGGAGATCAGCAGATCCTGCTCCAGCGGGTCGTGCGGCGCGATGAGCGGCGCCGCCAGCGCGAGCAGGATCAGCGCCAGCAGCACGAAGCCGCCGAACAGCACCCGGCGATTGCGCCACGGCGCCGCCGGCGCGAGACGCTCAGCCATGGCGCACGCGCGGGTTCAGCAGCACATAGGTCATGTCGATCAGCAAATTGACGGCGATGAACAGCACCGCGAAGGTGAGCACGACCCCCTGGATCAGCGGCAGGTCGCGGTCGATCACCGCGCCGATGGCGAGATTGCCGATGCCGGGATAGCTGAAGATGCGCTCGATCAGCACGGTGCCGCCGATGAGGAAGGTGAACTGCACGCCGCTTACCGTCACCGTCGGCACCAGCGCGTTGCGCAGCGCGTCGCGCCAGATGATGCGCGCCTTGCCGAAGCCCCGCGCGCGGGCCATCAGGATGTAGTCCTGGCTCATCGCGTCGTTGAGCGCGCTTTTGAGGATGCGCGCCAGCGCCGCGGTCAGCGGCAGCGCCAGCGCCACCGCCGGCGCCACCAGATGCGCCAGCACCGAGCCCGCCAGCGCGAACTCGCCGCGGGCCACGCTCTCGACGAGATAGAACTCGGTGCGGAAATCCGTCTCCAGCCGCGGATCGAGCCGGCCGGAGATCGGCAACACCGGCAGCAGCACGCCAAGCCCGAGGATGAACAGCAGGCCCCAGAGGAAATCCGGAATGGCCATGGCGAGGCCGGAAAGGGCGTCGACCACCGCCTCGGGCCAGCGCCCGCGCCAATAGACGGCGGCGACGCCGAGCAGGATGCCAAGCGTCGTCGCGAGCGCCAGCGCCGCCAGCGCCAGCTCGAGCGTCGCCGGGAAGCGGCCGAGAATGAGCTCCAATACCGGCTGGCGCAGGCTGATCGAGCTGCCGAAGCGGCCTTGGAGCAAATCGGCGAACCAGTAGAGGAGCTGCACCAGGATGGGCCGGTCGAGGCCGTAGAACGCGCGCAGCCGGTCGATGTCCTGCTCATGCGCGCCCGGCGGGATCATCATGGCGATGGGATCGCCGGGCACGACGCGCAGCAGGACGAAGACGACGATGGCGATCCCGAGCAAGGTCGGCACCGCCATCAGCAGGCGGCGGATCAGATAGGCAAGCGACACCGGAAAGTATTCCGAGAGGCCGGGCGGAGCGCGGGTCGAACCCCCACCTCACCCTCCCGCATAGCGGGAGGGTGAGGTGGGGCGGACGCGTGATGGTTTCGTCCGGCTAATCATGCCGGCTTGATGGTCTGGGGCAGGATGAAATTGGCGACGTAGGGCGTCACTTTGAGGCCCTTGCGGTAGACGATCGGCTGCACGTATTGCAGCAGCGGGATGACGAGGCCGTGCTCGGCGACGTAGCGGTCGACCGCCTTGTAGCCGGCGATGCGCTTGCCCTCGTCCTTCTCGCCCCAGAGCGGCCCGATCATCGCGTCGACATCGGCGGTCTTCCAGGCCGAATGCGGCGACGGCCCGAACATGGCGAAGCCGGTCGAGGTCGAGGGATCGCCGATCGAGTTGCCCCAATTGTAGAACGCCGCCGGCGCCAGCTTGTGCTGCGCGCGCAGCTCGAAATGCTTGGCGATCTCATAGACCTCGATATCGGCCTCGGCGCCGATGCGCCGCCACATGGCGACGATCACCTGGATCATCTCGTAATCCTTGGGCTTGAAGCCGCGCGTCGTCTGGATGGTGAACTTGACCGGCTTCTGCGGCGAGAAGCCCGCCTCGGCCATCAGCTTCTTCGCCTTGTCGAGGTCGTAGCCGACCTTGATCGTGGGATCGAACGCCTCGTATTGCGGCGCCTCGAGCGTGTCGATGGGCACGCCGTAGCCGCGCAGCAGCTTGCCGACGATCGCCTTCTTGTCGATGGCGTGATGCAGCGCCAGCCGCAGCTTTTCATTGAGCATCGGCTCGCGGTTGGTGAGGAAGATCATGGCGATGTCGGAGACCGGCGTGGTCGCGCCGGCCAGATCCGGCTTCTGCCGCAGCCGATCGTATTCCTCATAGGGAATCTCGATGGTGAGGTCGGAGGAGCCGCTCTCCACCTCGGCGACGCGGCTGGTGGGGTCGGTGACGAATTTGAACACGACGTTCTCGAAGGCGGGCTTCGGCCCCCAGTATTTCGGGAACGCCTTGAGCCGCACGAAGGAGTTGCGGTCGAACTCCTCGACCCGGTAGGGGCCGGAGCCGACCGGCTGCTTCTCGAAGCCTTCCGCGCCGGCCTTCTCATAGGCTTTCCTCGGCAGCACATAGCCGGTGAGGAACGCCATCCATTTGAACAGCGTCGGCTCGTATTCCTTGACGTCGGCGGTGACGGTCATGCCGTCGACCTTGAAGTTGCCGATCTTCGACCAGACGAACTGGATAGGGTTGCCGCTCTTCTCGTCGCCGGCGCGCTCGAGCGACCAGACGACGTCCTCCGCCGTCACCGGCGTGCCGTCATGCCAGAACGCGCCTTCGCGCAAGGTCATCGACACCTTCGTCTTGTCGTCGTTCCAGCCCCATTTGGTCAGCAGCCCCGGCTTGAAGCTGAGATTGGGGTTCTGGTCGACATACTGGTCGAAGACGGTCTTGTAGAGCGACTGGATGGTCGGGTTCACCGCCGAGAGACCGACCGTCGGGTCCCAAGACGGCAGGTTCACGTTGTAGGCGATGGTGAGCGCCTTGGCGCCCTGCGCTTGCGCGGCGGGCGACCGCCACAGCCCGGCCAGCGGCGCCGCGGCGGCGCCCGCTGCGAGCCCGTGCAGCAGTGAACGACGGGAAAACATCGGCATGATCGGCCCCCCCCCTCCTCGATAGCGCATGGCGCGCGGTTCTATCGGCCAAGACCGCAAACCTTAAACGAGGTTTGGTGCCGCCGCCACTGTTGCGCCGCGGCAACCCGCGTGCTCCGCCAGCCCGCGGCGAGGACAGAGCGCCGTGTCGGCCGCGGCGCGCACCGGGTACGATGGCACAAGCGGATGCTGCCACCAGTCGTTGCGGGCGACGCCGGGGCAGGCGTCCCGGCTATGCGCCGGGGGCGGGAAGAATCTGCCGGAGCGTCGCGCGCGCGTGCGGCGTTCGGCGCCATTGCCGGGGATAGCCGAGCGAGACCTCCTCGAACCGGACGCCGTCGATCACGCGCGTGTGGCGTATGTGGAGATGGCCGGACACCACCACCGACGCGACAAAGCGGCGATGCCAGTCCGCCGTGCGTCGCGTTCCGCACCAGATGCTGAAGCGCGGGGTGCGCGGAAGGCGGGCGAGCTCGGCCATCAGCGGAAAGTGATTGATAAGCACCGTGGAGCCTCCATGCGTCGACAGCGCTTGCGCGAGGCGCGCCTCGGACGCGGCGCAGCGCGCCGCGCACCACTGCTCGCGCGAGGCGTAGGGATCGGGATGGAGCAGGTGCTCGTCGGCGCATTCGATGGCGGTATCGAGCGCCCAGGCACGCGCCATCTCGGGCGTCATGCCGTCGGGGCAGAACGAATAGTCGTACAAGATGAAGAGCGGAACGATGAGATGCCGGCGCACGCCGTCGTCGAACAGCTCGTAGGGATCCTCGGGGGTGAGCACGCCGTACTCGCGGCACGTCGCCACGAGCGCCTCGTATTTGGCGACGCCGCGCAGCGTCTCCATGCCGGGAACCGTCCAGAGCTCGTGATTGCCCGGGACCCAAACCAGGCGCCGGAAGCGGTGCCGCAGCGTCTCGAAGACGAAATGGAGATGGGCCGTCGTCTCGCCCAGATCGCCCGCGAGAATGAGCCAATCCTCGGGGTGCGCGGGAAGCTCCTGCACCGCGCGGCGATTCTCCCGGTGTCCGACGTGAAGGTCGCTGATCGCCCACAACTTCACGGCGGGGCTTCCTCGACTGCGACGGCTCCTCCCGGCGCAACGCCTATGCGATCAATACGAGCCTCCCTGGCGGCCTCTTCCCCGCGCGGCGGCGATCGCGGCCTTCACCGTCGCTTCCCGCCACGCGGATTGCGCCGCTCCTCGCCGCCACCGCGCAGACCCCGAGGCCGATCTCGCGGTCATCCTGCCCGACCGTCAAAACCCGTGGATCACGTTTTTGCTTTTGCCTTTGCCTCCGCCTCCGCTTGGAGCTGCGAGCGCAGGATCCGCCGCAGGATTTTGCCGCTGGGATTGCGCGGCACCTTGTCGATGAAATGATACTGCGTCGGGATCTTGAAATCGGCGATGATGCCCCGCATCGACATCATGAGCTGACGCGGCGAGGCCTCGGCGCCGGGGCGCAGGACGACGAAGGCGTGGATGGCCTCGCCCCAGCGGTCGTCCGGAGCGCCGACCACGGCCGTCTCCGCCACGGCGGGATGCTTGCACAGCTCGTTCTCGACCTCGGCGGGATAGACGTTTTGTCCCGCCACGATGATCATTTCCTTGATGCGGTCGGAGATGTAGAGATAGCCGTCCTGATCGACGTATCCGGCATCGCCGGTATGGAGCCAGCCGTTGACGATGGTCGATTCGGTGGCCTTCTTCATGCCCCAATATTCGAGCATGACCGACGACGAGCGCAGGCAGATCTCGCCGACCACCCCCGTGGGCAGCACGTTGCCCGAGGGATCGATGATCTTCATGTCGACGCCGGGGAAGGGCAGGCCGGCCGCCCGTATCCGCTTGCTCCCGATCCCGTGGTCCTTGGGCGGCAGGCAGACGACCAGGGCGATCTCGGTGAGGCCGTAGAGGTTCGCGAGCTCGCAACCGAAAACTTCGAGGCACTCCCGCTGCAGCGTCTCGGAAATCGGCGAGGCGCCGTAGCAGATCTTGCGAAGCGTCTTGAAGACGTGATTTCCCTCCCTGGGCTCGGCGAGGATCATGTAGAGCATCGCCGGAACCAGGAAGGAGGTCGTGATCCCCAGCTCCCGGATGAGCTGGACCGCGTCCCTGCTCCGGAACACGCGCATGCAGGCGTTGGGCACGCCGGCGTTGAACCCTTGCATCGCCCACCAGATCCCGCCGATATGGAAGCCCGGCATGCCGATGAGGTTGATGTCGTCGGGCCGCCAGTCGACCCAATCGAGATGCTGTTCCGCGAACGCCGGGGCCATCTGGAAGAAGCTGCGATGGGCCAGCACGGCCCCCTTGGGCAGACCCGTCGTTCCGCTGGTATAGAGCTGAATGACCGGGTCGTTCACGCCGGTCGTCGGCATCAGATCCGCGGCCGAGTGGCCGGCTTTCCACGTCTGGTACGCCGAACCCAGCTCGCCTTCGCCATCCATATCGACGACCAGGCGCAGCTTTTGCAAGTCCTTCTGCTTCGCCGTGACGTTGGCGAGGAACTCGCGCTCGACGAAGAGCATCTCGGCTCCGGCGTCGCGCAGGATGTGATCGACCTCGCCGGCGGTCAGGCGCCAGTTTATCGGCACCAGAACCGTCTCGCTCTTGGCGCAGGCGAAGAAGATCTCGTAGTAGCGCTCCGATTCCAGGCCGAGATAGCCGACCCGCGCGCCGCGGCCCAGGCCGGCGGCGCGAATCGCATTGGCCGTCCGGTTGCTCTCGCGGTGCAGCTCGCCATAGGTCATCGTTCGACCTTCGCAGAGAATGGCCCTCTTGTCCGGATGGCGGGTGCCATGGAAGGCCACGGTCTGGTATGCGGTCTGCAATTGCGGCCAATACATGTACGTCTCCCTGTTCGACGGTTGTTCTCAGGATCAGATGCTGTGGTCGAGCCAGTAGCTCTTGCCGGTGAGCACGGGGCCCGGCAGGCGGCACATTCCCCCTCGCGACGGCGTCCAAAGGGCCGACAAAGAGAGATCGGCGCCCGCGCGGAAGCGATCGGCCACGAGCTCGAGCCAATGAGGGACATCAAATTCCGCCAGACGCGCGGGCGCCGTGGTCGAGCGGGCAGGGCGCCGCACCGTCGTCGTCTGGCCGGAGCTCGCGATCTCCCAGCCGGCGCCGGACGCGATCGCCGGCAAGGCGCTCATCGTGCCGGCACGCCAGGCGGCGCAGACCGCGTCGCCGTCGCTGCGGCCCATGATGACCGCCGCAAGAGCGCGCCAATGCGCGTTTCCAAGCGTGCCGCCGACGACCTCGATCCCCGCCGACGACAGCAGGTCGAGCCAGCCGAGTGACCAGGCGAGCGCCACGGCCTGCGGCGCTCCGCGCTCGCCCGCCAGCATGTCGTCGGAGGCGGGCAGGCCCAGCTTCTCCGCGCGAGCGCGGATCCGATGGTCGAGCGGCTCGAAGCCGGGTTGCCGGCTGGCCGCCAGCGCGCGTGAAAGCTGCTCGCGGTCGAATTCGGGCAGAACGACGAAGAGGCCGACCCGTTCCGAGGGGGACGCCGATTTCGGCGCGCCGTCGCTGAACCGCGCCAAGGAGTCGAGCACGCTCTGGCGGTCGCGAACGACCGCGGCGCAGCGGAATTTGAGTTGATCCCGGCCGTTGGCCAGCGTTCGACAGACGGCAACGTGATCCCAGTCGCCGCGCCGGTCGAGATGCCGGCAAAGACGCTCGGCCGAGGCGGTCAAGGCGGCGGGATTGTGCGCTGACAGCACGAGCAGCGCCGGCGCGGTGAGCTTCAACGGCTCGGGCGGTGTCGCGGCGCGGTCCGATACGCCCTCCAAAACGACATGCGCGCCGAGGCCGGTGAGGCTCACCGCGCTCACGCCCGCCGCCCGCCGTCCGGTGGCGGGCCAGGGGGTCGGCTTGCGGGCAAAGCGCAGCGCCGCTCCCTCCCGCGAGAGGCGCGAGATGTCAGGGTCGAGGCGCTCCGCGCCAACCTGCGGCGGTATCTCGCCATGCGCGAGCGCAAGCGCCAACTTGATGAGGCCCGCGGCGCCGGAGGCGTGTTCGAGATATCCGATATTGGCCTTGCACGAGCCGAGATAGAGCGGCGGCGCCGTGGGAGATTGCCGGCCATAGGCGTCCACGATCGCCTCCGCCTCGACGACGGCGCCGAGCCGGGAGCCGTTGGCCTGAGCTTCAACATAGGACACGTCGAGCGGATCGATCCCCGCGTTGCGCAGGGCAAGCTCCATCGTGGTTTTTTGGCCGGCCGCCGAGGCGATCGAGAGGCCGAGCCGGCCGCCATGCTGGTAAATCGCGCTGCCGCGAATCTGCGCATAAGGCAGATCGCCATCGGCGGCAGCGTCCTGATTGCGCTTGAGCACCAGCATGCCGCAGCCTTCGGCTCGAACATAGCCGTTGGCGTCCTCGGCGAAAGGCCGGCAGCGGCCGGTCGGCGACAACATGTCCGCCCGGGCCAAGGCCGTCGTGAGGAAGGGCGACAGCACCAGATGGGAAGCGCCGACGATCGCGATATCGCACTCCCGCCGGCGGAGCGATTGCACGGCCAGATGCAGCGAGGTGAGCACCGAGGAGGAGGCGGTGTCGATGGTGACCGCCGGGCCGTTGACGCCCAGCATCAATCCCAGCCGTCCGGAAAGGGCGCTCTGCAACGTGCCCGTCCCCGAAAGGGGGGTGATGGTCTCGATCGGCAGCGCGAGCGGGTACTCGGCCGTGACCGAGCCGATGAAAATTCCCACCGGCCGCCCGCGCAGCGCCGCGCGGGACAGATTCGCGTCGGCAAGCGCCTGGATGGCCACCTCCAGCACCAGGCGCTGCTGCGGATCCATATGCGCCGCTTCTTCCTCCGAGATGCCGAAATACTCGGCGTCGAAGAGGTCGACATCGCCGAGATAGGCGCCGGAGCGAAGCATGTCGGCCATCGGCGCGAGGTCGGGCGCATCGAGATTCCAGCGCGGCCGGCCGAGGCTGTCGGCGGGCGGGCGATCCGACATCATCGGCACCACCCGCCCCTCCCGCAGCACCGTCCAGAAGCTTTCGGGATCGTCGATGCCACCGGAAAAGCGACAGCCGAGCCCGACGACAGCGATGCCTTGGGTCTCCTCCTGTTTCTGTCGAGCCAGCATCACCATGAGCTGCTTTTTCGACAGCGTATCGAGATAGTCGATATAGCTCGTCACCGCTCGCCCCTCGGCTTACACGTATTCGCGCAGCGCTTCGAGCTCCGCATCGGCCTCCGTGTCTGAAAGTTTCGGTGGAGCGGCCGCGACGGCCGGTTGCGGCGCTTCGACCGCTTCCGGCGCAAGTTGCTTGCTGATGAACTCGGTCAGGGTCTGGATCCCCGGGTAGTCGAACAGCGTCGAGGTCGGGAGAGGCATTCCGAACACCTTCTCGAGGGCGTTCTTCAATTCCACCGCCGCCAGGGAATCGAGCCCCAGCTCGACGAACCGCGCGTCGGCCTCGACATGCTCCGGCGAGTCGAAGTGAAGGATCTCGGCGACCTTGGCGCGCAGGATCGCCTTGATCTCGACGTCGCGGTCGGCCTTCGGCTTGTTCGCCAAGGTCTCGATATCGACGCTTTGCGCGACACCGCGCTGCTTGGCGACGATCCGCTCGAGCAGAGCCGTCAGCGCCGGCTGCGCCGAGATGACGCGCTCCCAGTCGACCTCGCCGGCAAGGCACTGCGCCTGAGGCCGCGCGAGCGCCGTGAACAAGGCCCTCGTTCCTTCGCCGGGCTTGATGAACTTGAGCCCTCTGTCCTCCATGGAGCGGATCTGCTGAGCGGAGAGGCCGGCGGCCATGCCCACTTCGGCCCATGGCGCCCAGTTGATGCTGAGACCCGGAAGCTTACGGCCGGCCCGCCAGTGCATCAGGGTGTCCATGAAGGCGTTGGCGGCCGCGTAGTTGCTTTGCCCCGCCAGGCCGAGCACCGAGGACATCGAGGAGTAGACGACGAAGAACCGCAGGCTCGGCAACGACGCCGCGAGTTGATGCAGGTGCCATGTGCCATAGACCTTGGGCTCGAACGCCTTGTTGATGCTCTCCCATGTCTGCTTGGCGGCGGGCGCGTCGGCGAGCACGCCGGCCGAGTGGATGATGCCGGCGAGCGGCGGATGCCCTTCGCGTAGCTGCGTCATGACCCGCGAGACGTCCTGCTCGTTGGCGACGTCGCCCTCGAGCAGGATCAGCTCGACGCCTTTGCCGAGCTCGGCCTGAAGCTCGGTGAGCTTGCCTTGCGCGTCGCGGCGCCTGGTGAGGATCGCGATGTGACGGGCGCCCTCGCGCACGAGCTTGCGCACCGTCACCACGCCCAACGCGCCGAGGCCGCCGGTCACGAGGTAGGTCTCGTCCGCGCCGATGGCGACCGGCCGCTCGGGCCCATCGCGATCGTCCCGGAAGCTCAGGGCGAGCTTCCCGATGCTGGCGCCCCGGCTCAGCACGCTGAACGCCTCTTCGATCTCGTCGAGCCCGTAGGCGACGGTGGGCAGCGGGCTGAGATCGCCCGCGGCGACGAGACCGGCCACTTTCTCGAGGATCTGCTTGTTGATGTGACGGAAGCTGGCGTCGCTCACATCGAAGTTGTGATAGGCGACGTCGGGACGCTCCTCGCGCATCTGCTCGGGCGACCAGATGCCGATCTTGCCCAGCTCGATGAACCGCCCGTTGCGGCCGAGGCAGCGCAAGCTCGCCGGGACATAGTCCTTGTTCAGGCTGTTGAGGACGATGTCCACCCCGCGGCCGTTGGTAAGTTCGAGGACCTTATCGGTGAAGTCGAGCGTCCGCGAATTCATGATGTGCCGCACGCCCTGCGATCTGAGCAGCGGCCATTTGCGGGGGCTCGCGGTCGCGTAGACCTCGGCGCCGGCCAGTTTTGCGAGCTGAACGGCGGCTTGGCCCACGCCCCCGGCGGCGGCGTGGATCAGCACGCGGTCGCCGGGTCCGATATGCGCGAGATTGTGCAGGCTGTGATAGGCCGTGATATAGGCCGCCGGCAGCGTGGACGCCTGGATGAAGTCGATATTGGCGGGCTTGCGCACCGCTACCGCCGAGGACACGGTCACGCGCTTCTTCATGCAGCCGAGCTGGAAGAAAACGACGGCATCGCCGGGCTTGAACTCGGCCTCCGGCCCCGCCGCGAGGACAACGCCGGAAGCTTCGAATCCCAGCGGCGGCGGCGTGTATGCGAGGCCGGCCTCGAGCGCGTGCTGCTGGAGCAGGCCGAGCGCGTTGAGCACGTCCTTGAAGTTCATGCCGGTGGCGTGAACCTCGACCGTGATCTCGTCGCCCACCGGCGCTACGTCCTCCGCCGGCACCGGCTTGATGTTGGAAAACCGGCCGTGCTCGGCGATCGCGATCTGGAAATTGCCCTCCTGGGCCGAGGCGGGCGTCACCGGCAGCAGGCGCTTCACGTGCCGAACGCCGCGGCGATAGGCTACGAGCAACTCGTTGCTGCCCGTCTCGCTCGCGGCGAGCTCGTCGACGAGCGGCTGGCAGTCGATGCGTTGCTGGCGCGGCGAAAGATCGAGCAAGGCGATGCGGGAGGTCGGGTACTCGTTCTGCAGCACTTGTCCGAAGCCCCACAGCGAGCTCGCCGCGAGGCTGCCCGCGGGCCGCCCGTCCGCGGCGTCACCCGGAAGCCACTGCGCCCCCTCCGTCACCAGGAAGAGTCTCGCGCCCGGTCGAGAGCCGAGGCTCTTCATGCCGCCGACAAGCGCGAGCAGGTCGCGATAGTTCTCCTCGCATTCGGCGCGAAGCCGCGCCTCGCCGATGAGATGCGGTTGCGGGCGCCAGAACCAGCACAGATCCTCGATCCCCGGCCGCTCGGCGAGGATGCGCAGCGCTTCAGCCGAGCCCGCGCAGAGCTGCGGCCGCAGGCCGGCATCGGCGAGCGGCTGCGCCGCTTCGGCGAATTCGGCATCGCCGCAGTGGACGACGAGGACGTCGCGGGCGCGCGGCGCGGAGGATTGCCCCAGGATCAGCGAGCGCTTCATCCAGCGCGGCTCATGGAAGAGGCCGCGACCCGTCGCGGTATTGGCGATCCGCTTGAGCCGCATGCTATCGACGATCAGCACCGGGCGGTCGCCTTCGAGCAAGACGATATCCAAGGCGACGTTCTTCTCGTCCGTTTCGGTCGCCTGAATGAGGGTCTTGAGGTCGCCTTTCGGTCTTTTCAGCAGCTTGATGCCGTCGAAGCCGATCGGAAGATAGGTGTCGTCGAGCTTGACGACGCCCGCCAGCATCTGCATCGCGCCGTCCATGATCGAGGTCCGGATGCACTCGCCGACCGGGACGTCGGCGCCCCGGAGATCGCCGATCGCAAAATTGCCGGCATGGCGCGCGATTTGGCGGACGTGCCGGAATTCGGGACCGTAGGGGAGCCCGACTTCGAGAAACTCCGCGTAGACGTCATCGCTGCTCAGCACGGAGTCCGGAGCGCCGCACGCGCCGGCAAGCTTGCGCAGCCGATCGGCAATGCGGCCGAAGCCGGCCTGCTCGCCGTCGGCCGCGCCGAGGATCGCGCTCACATGGCGGTATTCGATCACCCCGGTCCGCCCGGCGATCCGGCTGACGATCTCCACGTTCGCCTCTCCGTTGTCGAGCGGCCGAAGGCGGGTACGCACCTCCACGGGCTCATCGGCGAGGAACAGCGGCTCGAGGATGCGCAGGTCGCGCAAGGGGCGCGAGGTTTCGCCGAATACTGCGTCCTGGAGCGCGAGCAACATTTCGATATAGCCGGCGCCGGGAAACACCACCTTGCCCGACACGGTATGATCGGCGAGATAGGCGGGGCTCGCCGCGCTCAGATGGGAGCGAAACTCCCGCACGCCCGAGCCGTGCTCGGCGACGGAGACGTCCGCGCCCAGCAGCTCATGGCGATAGGATGAGGCGGCGGCGGCCGGCAGGCCGGTTGACCGGATTTTGAGCGGCAGCCAGCAGGTCTTCCGCTCGAACTCGTAAGTCGGAAGCGCGATCCGGCGACCGCGCTGGCCCTGGTGATAGCCGTCCCAGGAGATGTTGACGCCGGCCATGTAGACCTGAGCCAATGCCCGCCGCAGGGCGCCGCCGGTGGCGTCCTTCGGGTCGAGGCTCGACAGCCACATATGAGCGGATGGGTCGCCGGATTGCTTGCCGAGGCCGATCAGCGCCGGCGAGGGGCCCACTTCGATGAAGATCTGCCGGCCGCGCGCCTGGGCGCAGCGCATGCCCGCGGCGAAATTCACGGGCTCGGCGATGTGGCGCACCCAGTACTCGGGGGTTCCGACATCGGCGAAGTTCGCGACCTCGCCGGTAAGATTGGACACGAAGCTTAACACCGGCTCCTGGAAGCGGATGTCCTTCAACGCTTCGCGGAACGCGTCGAACACCTCGGCCATGAGCGGCGAATGGAAGGCATGCGACACCGGCAGCGCCTTCACGTCGATGCCACGCTCCGTCAGCGCCGCGGCGATGGTCGCCAGCGACGCGCGCCCGCCCGAGACCACGCATTGACGGGGGCTGTTGATCGCGCCGAGACTGACGTCGTCGTGGCCGGCGAGCAGCGGAGCCACGTCGTCGGCACCGGTGCGGACGGCGATCATGCCGCCCGGCGCCGAGACCGATTGCATCAGCCGCGCGCGCGCGGCGACGAGCTTCACGGCGTCGGGAAGCGTGAACAGCCCGGCGATGGTGGCGGCGACGATCTCGCCGATGCTGTGCCCGAGCAACAGGTTCGGCTTCACGCCCCAGGAGATCCAAAGCTGGGCGACGGCGTACTCCAACGCGAAGAGGGCCGGCTGGGTGTAGAGCGTCTGGTTGATGTCCTGATCGCTGCCCGGCGCCTGGCCGAGCACGATCTCCCGGATCGAGCGCCCGAGATGCGGCGTGAAGAGCTGGTCGCAGGCGTCAAGGTGATGGTGGAACACCGGGTAGCGCTCATAGAGCGCGCGCCCCATGCCGGGATATTGCGAGCCCTGTCCCGTGAACAGGAAGGCGACGTTGCCGCCGCGGGCCTCGCTCTTGGCATTGCCGGCGGCTTCCGAGCGCGCGAGCTGCGCGTCGAGCAGGGTGCGAACGTCCGCAAGCGACGAGACGGCGCCGGCAAGACGCGCGTTCAGGTGGGTGCGGCCGACATTGGTGGTGTAGCAGAGGTCGGCCGGCGAGACGTCGGGATTCTCGTCGATGAAGCGGCGATACCGCTCGACCTGCCGCCGCAGCGCCTCCGAGTTCTTGCCGGAGAGCGTGAACATGGCGACGTCGGCGTTCGCCGCGGCGGGCGGCGCCGTCACCGGCGGCGCCTGCTCGAGGACGATCGAGGAGATGGTGCCGGCAAAGCCGAAGGAATTGACCACGGCGCGCCGCGGGCTGGCGGTCCAGGGCTGCAGCTTGCGCGGCACGGCCACGTTGTAGCGATCCCAGGGGATTTTCCGCGACGGCGTCTCGAAGTTGATGTGCGGATAGATCATGCCATCCTGGAGCTGAAGCACGGCCTTGACGATGCCGCCGACCCCGGCGGCGGCCTCCATGTGCCCGATGTTGGTCTTGACCGACCCGACCATGAGCGGATCGGCCTTGCTGTGCGAGGCCGAGAACACGGCGGCGATCGAGCTCATCTCGATGGGATCGCCAAGCGAGGTTCCCGTGCCGTGCGCTTCGACGTACTGGACGTCCTTCGGCTCCAGCATGCCGCTCGCCAGCGCCTCGCGCATCAGCTCCGCCTGGGCTGTCCCGTTCGGAACGGTCAGCCCGCCGCTCTCGCCGTCCTGGCGCACGGAGGAGCCGCGCACCAGCGCGAGAATCCTGTCACCGTCGCGCTTCGCGTCCGACAGCTTCTTGAGAACGAGCATGGCGCAGCCTTCGCTGCGGCCATAGCCGTCCGCGCGATCGTCGAACGTCTTGCTCCGCCCGTCGGGGGCAAGCATGTTGGCCTGGGAGTAGACAATGTGGTTGCGGGAATTGACGATCGCGTTCACGCCGCCGACCAGCGCGATGCTGCATTCGCGGCGGCGCAGCGCCTGCGCCGCCAGGTGAATCCCGACGAGCGAGGCCGAACAGGCCGTGTCGATGGCGATGCACGGCCCGCGCAAGCCCAGGAAGAACGACAAGCGTCCGGCCACGGCGCTGTTGGCCACGCCGGCGGCGAGATAGGGGTCGAGCTCCTCGGCGGCCAGCCGCTCGACCTCGATGGCATAGTCCATCTGGCAGACGCCGAGATAGACGCCGCCATTGCCGTCGCGCAGCGTCGCCGGATCGATGTTCGCCGATTCCAGCGCCTCCCAGGCGCATTCCAGCACCAGCCGCTGCTGCGGATCGATATAGTCGGCCTCTTTGGGCGAGATGTTGAAGAATATCGGATCGAAGGCCTCGACGCCGGAAATGAATCCGCCCTCCGACGGAAGAATCTTGCCCCGCGCGCCGCGCTCATCCGAATGGAGGCTGTCGACGTCCCAGCGGGGCGGTATCGGCCCCATGCCGGATCGGCCGGCGCGCAGAAAGGCGGCGAACTCCTCGGGCGTCTCGCTGCCTCCGGGAAACCGGAGGCTCATGCCGACGATGGCGATCGGCTCGTACTTCTCGAGCAGCATTTCGCGAACGAGGGCGTCGCTGTTTCGCGGCTTGGAGACAGTGTCGGGCATTCGCGTCCTCCCTTTAACGCAGTGATCTCGCCGTCTCGAAAAGCCGGCAGGATCAGGTTCCGTAAAGGTCCTTGAGCACGTCGGTCAGCAGGTCTTTTTGCGATTGCTGTTCGCCGGAGAGAACCGGCTCATCGGCCGCGACATCATCCTGCGGCATCGCCGGACCGCCATTGCCGAGGGGCGCCGCGGTGAAATACTCCCGCAACACCTCGAGGCGCATGAAGGTCAGCAGGTGACGGATCGTCGGATTGTTGAAGAGGCTGGATGAATCGATCTGGCGGCCGATCATGTTCTGCAGCCGCTCCTGAATCTCCGTCGCGCCCAAGGAGGTAAGCCCGAGCGCGAAGTAGCTTTCATCGAGCGGCAGCTCGTCGGTATCGTTCATCAGCAGCCACGCCCTGAATTCGGCGCCGACGAGCGCTTCGAGCAACGCCGCCCGTTCGGAGAGGGGAGTCTTGACCAGCCGCTCGATCCAGGGCGCAGAACTGCTCAACTTGACCTCCCGCTGCGTGCCCGGCGGTCCCTTGGCGCTCGCGCCGGGCGTCCGTTTACAAACCGCCCAAGGTCCCGGCGCGCCGCGTCGCCCGCGCGCCGGCATCCGGCACGCTCGAAGCGCCGCGTCATCTCAGGAGCGTTCCGGTATCCCGGCCTGCGCGCCGGCGTCGTCCTCGCGCGGCGCATGACCGACGGCCGATGCCAGCCCAGCTTCAGCCGGTCGACCCAGGCTCCGCCGGCGGCATCCGCGCTCATCATGTCAGATCGCGAATAACGATGCAGGTGCTGCTGCCATGCGCATAGAGCTTGCCTTGCCGGTCGACAAGGCGCGCCTCCGAGGTCGAGATTTTCGCGCCGGGATGGACGATCTTGCCTTCCGCCAGGAGCGTGCCAGTCTCCGCCGTGATGCCGCGGACGAAATTGATCTTGATCTCGAGGCTCGAGAACCGGCTGCCGAGCGGCAGTCGAGAGAGGACCGCAAGGCCCATGACGGAGTCGAGCACGGTGCTGACGACGCCGCCATGGACTCCGCCCATCGGATTGTAATGAAACTCGGCGGGCTCCAATTCGCCGTTTACCTCGCCCAGCTCGACCTTGACCAGCCGGAAGCCGAGCAGGTTGAAGACCGGCGGCGCCGGAACCTCGCCGCGCATGATCTTGCGCACGAACTCGACGCCGTTCAGGGAGCGCGCGACTTCGACGCCGACCGCGGGATCGCCCCAGGAGACGGTGCGGATGCGAGGTTTTGCGGTATCGTTGTCGCGGATGGGTTCCGGCATTTCATTCGCCCTCGGATCTGAGCTTCACTTTTTCCTCCGACGCGCCGTTCGGCGACAACGCGACGCAAGCCAAAGTCGTCGCCGCGCGGCCCCGATGATCGCGTTCGACTTTCGCCGCAGGCGATCAACAGGGCAGAGCGATATCTGCAACGATCGAAATATTAACCTCACACCGCGAGGTTGTAAATAGTGCATTGAGAAATTTGCGCCGAAAAAATTGCATTTGCCTGCCGCGTGCTGAAACGTGTTGCCGAAATAAGACGGCGGCATTGCTCGACGCTCTTTTGGCGGCGCGCTCGGAATACCGTAAATATTTGATAAAGCCTGTCGTGGCCGTTGAGAGGCGCTGATTCGGGCCGGCGCTGCCGACCGCGACCGCCAGCCGGCCCGAGGTTCCGAGGGGACATTGCCCCCTTCCGATATCCTCCAGAAGCAGCATCCGAAGGACGCAAGCCGGTCACGATCGAACTCCCCAAGGTGTGGTAAAAATCCGTTCGAATTTCAACCGCTCGCATGGCAAGGGCCGCTATTTCCTCGAAGCGGCTGTCGACATTGAAAAAGCCGGCACGGCCATAGCCGGCTCTGCGGTCATGTCCGGTGAGACTCTGAGTCGCAAAACCGCGATACCGGCGCGCGGCTTTCGGGCGACCACGCCGCGGAACGGTCTCAGGGATTCTCGAACCGCGCGGTAATTACCGGTAATGGCATCGCCCCTGCCTGAAAGGAAAACGGGCGAAGCGGAAATAATAGCGGCGATAGACGGCGGTCGCCGGGCTGATCATGCATCCCCGCTTCAGGCCGGTCAGGCGCCGGCCACGCGCCGGCTACGCTGTGGCATTTTGGCTGCCGCCGACGGCCGCTCCGGCTCACCTGACATTGCGGCAGAGATAGCATGCTTTTGGAGAATGCGAGGCCCGCCTTTCGTGGCCGTCGAAAACCGGCGCCGCAGCAGGATTCTTCCCAGGAGCCATCTAATACCAGGAGTTTTCACCTCATTCTTGAGCGGATATCTTGACTCGACACGGGATCCCAATCATTCTTCGTGGAGTGGCTGCATGAGATTTGCGCATGCCAGAAACCATCATCCGAATGCCGTCCCTCGATCTCGTCCGTGGTTTCGTGGCGGTCGGCCGACGCATGAGCATCACGCTCGCAGCCCAGGACCTTTGCCTGACGCAATCGGCCGTCAGCCGGCAGGTCCATACGCTTGAGGACGCTCTCGGCGTCAAGCTGCTGATCCGCGGCTATCGGTCGATCAGCTTCACCGCGCAAGGGGAGCATTTGTTCCGGATCGCGGACAGCGCGATGCAGCAGCTCCAGGGTGCGGTGAGCGCGCTCACCAGCGCCCGCGAGCGGGTCCCGGTGACCATCACGGCAAGTATCGGGGTTTCGGCGCTCTGGCTTCTGCCGCGCCTTGGCGGCTTTCAACAACGCTATCCCCATATCGACGTCCGCGTTGCCGCGATCAACAAGGCGATCGATCTCAGAACGCAAGGCGCCGACCTCGGAATTCGATACTGTGCCGCCGCGAGCGCGCCGCCAGGCTCGGTGCGCCTCTTCGGCGAATCGGTCGTGCCCGTCGCGCACGCATCGCTCGGCGTCCATCGCCTCGACGCCGCGGTGGTTGCGGAGAACGTCCTGATCGAATTTGACGATCCGCAGCGGCCATGGTTGCAATGGGCCGACCGGCTCACCGCCATGGGGCTGGGCGCGGTCAAGCCCAAGGGCATCCTGCGCTTCAACCAATACGACCAGGTAATCCTGGCGGCCGTGGCCGGACAGGGGATAGCGCTGGGCCGCCTCGCTCTCGTGGGACCGATGTTGCAGGACAAGCGCCTTCTCGCGCTCGGCGCGGGCGCACAGGACCAGGCGAGCGACCACGCCTATTGGCTGATCCAGGCTGAGACCGCGCCGCGCGAGGACGTGCGCAGCGTCATCGACTGGATCAAGGCGGAAGCGCGCGCCGTCGACGTGCCGCCCGAGGCCGAAGTCAAACGCGCGCTGTCGGGGCCGGCATTCGCCTGACGGAATAGCCGCTCCGCCGGCGGCTTGGCCGCAGCTTCATCGCCTGCGCCGAGGCATCAAGCCGAGCACCGTGGAGAAGAAAAGGATTGCCGGGAAGGCGCGCCCGGCGCGCAGATGCAGATTGCTTTCCGCGGCTCCGGCGATTGCCGGCCGGATTGGGAAAACGTCCCGTTCCGGCCGGCGTGCCGCTTTATTGGCAGAGAAAGATCGCGGTCGTCATGGACACCATCAGGCCCGGGTCGAGATAGGCCTGAAAGCACGCATCCAGGACGATCCCGGCAAATACAGCGCCGAGGCTATAGAGTCCGATCTTGGCCAACGGCGCCATCGTCTTCACGCAGCAGCCTCGCCTGCCACCGGTTGACGCGCAGGGATGACCTGCTTGTCATTGATCGGCAGGTGCACGATGGCGGAGAACACGCCCAGCGCCACGGCAATGAACCAGATGAGGTCGTAGGATTTCGTCATGTCGAAGACGTAACCGGCCAGCCAGAAGCCGAAGAACGACCCCACCTGATGGCCGAAGAAGACGACGCCGAACAGCGTCGTGATGTACCGGACGCCGAAAACCTGCGACACCAGCCCGGTCGTCAGCGGCACGGTGCCGAGCCAGACCATGCCCATCACGATGGAGAATGCATAGATGGTGAGATGGCTGAGCGGCAGCAGCACGAACAGCCCCATCGCGGCGGCGCGGATGGCGTAGAGCACCGACAGCAAATATTTCCGCCGCAGAAGGTCGCCCAGGTGGCCGAACATATAGGTGCCGATGATGTTGAAGAAGTTGATGAGGCCGAGTGCGATCGCCCCCTCGGCGCCCATGCCTTTGTCGGTAAGGTAGGCGGGCAGATGGCCGGCAATGAAGGCAAGTTGGAACCCGCAGGCGATGAATCCGAGATTGAGCAGGAAGAAGCCGCGATGGCCGAGCGCCTCGCGGATGGCCGCGGACACGCTTTGGTTCGGCTGGCCGCCGGTTGCGGCGTGAGGCTTGGAACTATCCTTGAGATAGGCCGCGAGCGGAGACATCAGGACCATGAAGCCGGCGAACAGCACCAGCGAGGTTACCCAGTCCATGTTGTTCAGCATCTTCTGGGCGACGGGGACCATGACGAATTGGCCCAAGCCGCCGAGCGCACCGGCGACGCCCAAAGCCCAGCTTCGATGAGTGTTCGGAACAAGCCGGCTGAGAGCGCCATAGATCGCGCCGAAAGCCGTCCCCGAAAGCCCCACGCCAAACAGCAGGCCGCTGGCGAGGTTGAATTCGACGGTGGTTGTCGAATATGCCATGCAGCAGAGGCCGAGCGCATAGAGGATCGCGCCCACGAAGATGACCTTCGCCGTGCCGAACCGGTCGGCGATCATGCCGGTGAAGGGTTGCGCGAAACCCCACACGAGGTTCTGCAAGCCCAGCGCCATGCCGAAGGCTTCACGCGACCAGCCGCGATCAGCGGTAATCGGTATCATATAGAGCCCTTGCACACCGCGGATGCCAAGGGCAGCGCCCATAATTATTCCGCCGGCGATCACCAGCAGCCAGCGCGTTCTCGCGGACATTTCCTGTTCCACCGCCATACCTCCTGCGCCATGGTAAGTTGACGCCCGAAGGCCCCAACCCCTATTCACACGTCTTAATTACACTAATGAGGGGCAGCCAGCCTCTCAAGCGCTCTTTGCTCATCCATGACATGAGGCAGGCGAATGCTAGAACGGGCGCGCGAAAGCCTCGCACCGTGCTTCCAAGCACGTCTCAGCCCGGCCGCCTTTGCACGAAAAGACCGCCAAGACATGTTATATGATACAAGAAACGCTTTTTGATTGTTATTTTATATCATCTTCTCCGAATTGGCACCATATCTTGCGGCCCCACGGCCTGATCCGTAGCAGAGCCGATCGAACATTCTCGGAGAGATCGCGGCAGGGCAGCGCAACACCTCGCGACGCTTGGGCCGAATGCGACTGCGGAAACCGGCTTTCGCGGCGACTCCCTGACATCGGCCGTCAAAGTCGGATCAGAGGGACGGCCGGTCGGATGGCAGCAGGGTCGGCGTCGAGGCGGTGCCGATCAGCTTGAGGGTGGCGAGGGTGAAGAGGTTGAGCATCGCCGCCATGGGCGAGGAGAGCTGGCGGCCGTCGAAGGTGAGGCCGCGGATCAAGGCGGGCACGTCCGATCCCGTGCCGAGCGCGGCCGACGGGGTCGGCCCGGCGCTCGCGAGCTGCGCCGCCTGTTGGTTTATCTTGGTCGCAAAGGATTGGTAGATCTGCGCCACGCTGAGCGGCCGGCCGGAGGCGTCGTAGAAGGCGCCGCGATTGGCCGCCGCCGCCTCGGGCAGCAGCGCCGCGCCGGTGGTCGCGCCGGCGCTCGTCACTGCCTTGAGGAAGGCGGTGGCGCCGGCGGCGCCGAGGAAATGCGCCATGTAGAGGTCTGCATTGCCCGCCGGCCGCCCCAGCGCCTGCTCCAGCTCGCCTTTGTTCTGCCGCGCATATTCCGCGGCCAGCGCTGAGGACAGCCGCGGGTCCTTGCGCAGATCGAGGATCTGCCGGCGGGTGGCGGGATCGGCGACGCTTGGCCGGCCGCTGGCGTCGGTGGCGACCTGCTGCGCCAGCGCGCCGACGCCGTATTTGGCGCCGAAGCGCTGCACCAGCCCGAGCCAGGTGCTGTCGATGAACTGAAAGAGGCCCGTGGCGCTGCTGCCGCTCGCCCTGGCGTCGGTCTGGAAGCCGCTTTCCTGCTGCGCCTGCGCCATCAGCAGGCCGAAATCGATATTGGTCGCACGCGCCGCCTGGCGGATGCTGCTGACCACGACCGAGGTGGCGCCCCGCGGCAGGATCGGCGGTGGATTGTTGGCCGCGGTCATAAGGCTCCCGGGCTGGCTGCGTGCAGGCTAACGGGAAATGGTTAAGCGCTGGTAACGACCGCCGGCCCCGGCAAGGGCCGGCTATGCCACTCCCCGGCGCGGCGCCAGCGCGCGGTCCTCGAGGCGGATGCGCCAGGCGAGCAGCGCCGCGTTCAACAGCGAGAAGACGAGCGCAATCCTCCAGGCGCCGAACGCCAGCGGCAGCACCGCGATCTCGGCGGCCACGACCGCGTAGTTGGGATGGCGCAGGAAACGGTAGGGCCCGCGCCGCACCAGCCGCTCGCGCGGCAGCGTGATGATCCGCGTCGTCCAATAAGGACCGAGGCTCGCCATGACCCAGAGCCGCAGCGCCTGCAGGGCAAGGAATACCATCAGCCAGGGCCAGGCGATCGGCGTCTCGCGGGGCACCAGCAGCAGGAGCGCGCCGAGCCAGGCCACATGCAGCAGCGCGAAGAGCGGGTAATGGCCGCGGCCGAGCTCGATGCCGCCGCGTCGCCGCAGCGAAGCGGCGTTGCGCCGGCTGTAAATCAACTCCGCGGCGCGCTGCGCCGCCACCAGGCCGACGATGACGACGACCGGGCTCACCCCGCCTCCAGGAGCTGGAAGGCGGCGGTGAAGCCGGGGCCGAGGGCGGAGAGCAGCAGCCGGCCGCGGGCGCCCGCGGCGAGCACCCGCTCGAGGACGAAGAGCACGGTCGCGGCCGACATGTTGCCGTAGTCGCGCAGCACGCCGCGTCCCTCGGCGAGCGCGCCTTCGGCGAGGCGGAAGGCCTCCTCGAGCGCGCTCAGCACCTTGGCGCCGCCGGGATGGCAGACGAACCGGTCGATATCGCCGAGCGCGAGGCGGTGAGGTGCCAGGAACGCGCCGACGACGTCGCGCATGTGGCGGCGCACCAGGCCCGGAATGTCGCGCGAGAATATCGCCTTGAGCCCGTCCTCGGCGACCTCCCAGCCCATGATGTCGAGCGATTGCGGCCAGGTATATTCGCCGCCGGCGCCAAGCGCCGGACCCTCGCCGGCGCAGGCTATCACCGCGGCGGCGGCGCCGTCGCCAAACAGCGCGGTGGCGACCACGTTGCTCTTCGACACGTCGTTCTTGCGGAAGGCGAGGGCGCAAAGCTCGACCACCAGCAGCAGCACCCGGCTTCCCGGCGCGGCGCGCGCGAGGTCGGCGGCGCGCGACAGGCCGATCACGCCGCCGGCGCAGCCCAGGCCGAAGATCGGCAGGCGCCGGACATCCGGGCGGAGGCCCAGCCGATCGATCAGCCGGGCGTCGAGGCTCGGCGTGGCGATGCCGGTGGTCGATACCGCGACCACCGCATCGACCGCCGCCGGGGCCATGCCGGCGCGGGCGAGCGCCTCGCGCGCCGCGCGCTCGAGCAGGCTGGTCGCTTGTTCGAGATAGAGCGTGTTGCGCTCGCTCCAGCCGTGCGCCGCCTCGTACCAGTCGATCGGTACGCAGGAATAGCGGCGCTCGATGCCGGCATGGTCGAAGACCGGCATCAGCCGGTCGAGATCGCCGGCGGCGGCCTCGGCAAAAAGGTGGCGGGCGCGGCGCGCGACTTCCGCCTGGCCGAGGGCATAAGGCGGCACGGCCGTCGCAAGCGCGGCGAGGCGGGGAAGGGCAGGGGTCACTGGCGAAGGGCTCCGGGCATCGCTAGAGTATCCGCCTGCAAACGCAGGCCGAGAGCAAAATCCGCTCTCTCGGCACTCTGCCGGAGAATCGATGGCCGAGGGGTTCACATCCGCGCGAGTGGCGCTTTCCGTTACCGGCGTCGCGCGGCGGCGCGGCGGCCATGAAGCGGCGTCGCGGCCGCCCGTCTCCGCCGGCTGAGACAGGAAAGCCCTCCCTTGTCATCGCCCGCCGATCCTTCGCCGCCGCGCAAGCAGCCGCGCAACCGCGTCATCGAGCGGCTGCGCGCCTATTTCTTCGCCGGCATCCTGGTCACCGGCCCGATCCTGCTGACGGTCTATCTCACCTGGCTGTTCATCGACTTCATCGACAGCGCGATGCGCTGGCTGCTGCCCGACCGCTACAATCCGGCGACCTATCTGCACGTGCCGGGCCTTGGCCTGGTCCTTGCCATCGTGGCGCTCACCCTCATCGGCGCGGCGACGGCGAATTATGTCGGGCGGGTCTTCCTGCGCCTGTCGGAGCGCATTCTGGCGCGCATGCCGGTGATCCGCGGCGTCTACGGCGCCATGAAGCAGATCTTCGAGACGGTGCTGGCGAAGCAGTCCAATACCTTCCGCGAGGCGGTGCTGGTCGAGTTTCCGCGCAAGGGCATGTGGACGATCGGCTTCATCACCGCCCGCACCGAGGGCGAGGTGCGCGATCTCTCCGGTCCCGATCCCGTCAGCGTCTATGTGCCGACGACGCCCAACCCGACTTCGGGCTATCTCGTCTTCGTGCCGCGCAGCGAGGTGGTCGTGCTGTCGATGACGGTCGAGGAGGCGATCAAGATGGTGATCTCCACCGGCATCGTCACGCCGCCCGACCGGCGCCTGGCCGCGGCGGAGCCGGTCGCGCTGCAGCGCTCGGGGAGCTGAGCGCGGACAAGGCTCGCGCTCGGCACTGCGGCGAGCCTGCGCGATGCAGCTTTCGCGGCTGCTTGCCCGACCGCTGGCGCCGCCTGCGGCGTCGCGCTAACCGGACCTCAGATACTTCACCGCCTGGTCGCGCTGGAAGAGGTAAAGCAGGACGCGCAGCGCCTGCCCGCGCGGGCTGTCGAGGCCGGGATCGCGCGTGAGCGCCAGGCGCGCGTTATCGCGCGCGATCGCCAGCAGATCGGCATGGGCGGCAAGATCGGCGAGCCGGAGCTCCGGCATGCCGCTCTGGCGCGTGCCCAGCACCTCGCCGGCCCCGCGCAGCCGCAGATCCTCTTCCGCGATGCGGAAGCCGTCATCGCTCTCGCGCAGGATGTTGAGCCGCGCCTTGGCGGTCTCGCCGAGCGGCTTGGCATAGAGCAGCAGGCAGGCGGAAGGCTTGTCGCCGCGGCCGATGCGGCCGCGGAGCTGATGGAGTTGGGCGAGGCCGAAGCGCTCGGCATGCTCCACCACCATCACCGTCGCCTCGGGCACGTCGACGCCGACCTCGACCACCGTGGTCGCCACCAGCAGGTCGATCCCCTCGCCGGCGAAAGCCGCCATGATGCGGTCCTTCTCCGCCCCCTTGAGCCGGCCATGGACGAGGCCGACGCGCTCGCCGAACACTTGGCGTAGCTGCGCCGCGCGCTCGGCGGCGTTGGCGAGATCGACCTGCTCGGACTCCTCGACCAAGGGGCAGATCCAGTAGATCTTGGCGCCGCGGTCGAGGGCGCGCCGTGCGGCGTCGATCACCTCCTCGAGGCGGTCGAGCGGCAAGATGCGCGTCGTCACCTTCTGGCGCCCGGCCGGCTTCTCCGTCAGCCGCGAGGCGTCGAGATCGCCGTAAGCGGCGAGCATCAGGCTGCGCGGGATCGGCGTCGCGGTCATGACGAGAATGTCGACGCCGTTGCCTTTGCCGGAGAGCGCGATGCGCTGCTCGACGCCGAAGCGGTGCTGCTCGTCGATGACCGCGAGGGCGAGATCCCTGAAGACGACGTCCTCCTGGAAGAGCGCGTGCGTGCCGACGGCGATGCCGATGCCGCCAGCGGCCAGCCGCTCCAGCAGCGCGTCGCGCGCGCGCCCCTTCTCGCGGCCGGTGAGCAGCGCGATCTCGACGCCCGACCCCGCGGCAAGCTTGCTGAGCGTGGCGAAATGCTGCCGC
>DASPSJ010000051.1:0-38719 GCA_035623985.1 Allostellaceae bacterium
GCGAAGGACGGCGCCGGCGCCGCGCGCGCAACGCTCCGCAATGCCCGATGGCCCACGCCGTCCCTCCCGCCGTTCTTTGTCGTTGACGCCAGCGCGAGCGCGACCCTAGCATAAGAAAAGTGCAAATGCACATAGTATACGCCGGGAGGACGTCGATGGTGCCGCATCCTGATGCTGCCGCGATCCGCGCGCTGATCGAGCCCGATCGCGTCCGTCGCGACATCTATATCGATCCCGCGCTCTTCGAGCTCGAGCTCGAGCGCATCTTCGGCCGCGCCTGGATCTGGGTCGGCCACGAGAGCCAGGTGAAGAACCCCGGCGACTACGTCACCACCACTATCGGTCGCCAGCCTGTGGTGGTGAGCCGGCACAGCGACGGCAAGATCCACGTCCTCTACAACCGCTGCGGCCATCGCGGCGCCAAGGTGGTCGGCGACCGCGAGGGCAGCGTCAAGTTCTTCCAGTGCTGCTATCACGGTTGGACCTACCGCACCGACGGCACGCTGCGCGGCGTGCCGATGCCGCAGGGCTATGTCGGCACGGGCTTCGACGTCAGGGATCCGCGTTATTCCATGATGAAGCTGCCGCGGGTCGAGGCCTATCGCGGCTTCGTCTTCGCCAGCCTCGCCGCCACCGGACCGAGCCTCGCCGACTATCTCGGCGACGCCCGCTCCTCGATCGACGACATGGTCGACCGCTCGCCCGAAGGCGCGCTCGAAGTGGTCGGCGGCTGCTTCCGCGTCGTCTTCCGTGCCAATTGGAAGATCTTCCTCGAGAATCTCAACGACACCATGCATCCGATGGTGGTGCACGAATCCTCGGTCGAGGCCGGCAAGATCTGGGCGAGCGAGCATCTGCCGCAGGGCGCGCCCGACCCGCTGCCGGTGCGCTTCACCCGCAACAACGGCTTTCCCTACGATTTCTGGGAGAAGCTCACGCTCAAGGCGCATGCCAACGGCCACAGCTTCATGGGCGGCATTTTCCCGCCGCGGCGCACCGACCCCGTCTACATGGATTACATGGCAGCGATGGAGAAGGCCTACGGCAAGGAGCGTACCGAACAGATCCTCGCCGTCGACCGCCACAACACCATCTTCTATCCCAATGTCTCGATCCAGTCGGGCTATCAGCAGCTCCGTCACATCCGCCCGCTCGCCGTCGATCGCACGCAGATGGACGTCTACGCCTTCCGCCTCAAAGGCGCGCCCGACGAGTTCTATAAGCATACGCTGATCTATTCCAACGTGGTGAACTCGCCGAGCTCGATCGTCATGCCCGACGATCACGAGGCCTATAACCGCGTCCAGGAGGGCCTCGCGGCGCAGGCCTCGCCCTGGGTCAGCCTGCACCGCGACGCGGGGCGCGGCCGGCGCGGCGGCGAATGGACGAGCGCCAACGGCACAAGCGAGCTTCCCATGCGCAACCAGTACCAGGCCTGGCTCGGCTACATGACGGCGGAGGATTGAGATGACGCTCAGCCTGGGCAAGGTCGAGCCGGAAGCGGCGGCGGACCTCCGTATGATCGAGCAGTTCCTCTACCGCGAAGCGATGCTGCTCGACGAGAAGCGCTGGCCGGAATGGCTCGCGCTCTACAGCGAGGATTGTTTCTATTGGGTGCCCTCGGTGGTCGGGCAGAAGGATCCGGTCAACACCATTTCGCTTTACGCCGAGGACCGCATGCGGCTCGAGATGCGCGTCATCCGCATCACTCACCCGCACGCCTACAGCCAAAACTTCCCGACGCGCATGAGCCATGTCGTCGGCAACGTCATGCTCGATCCCGAGAACGGCAGGGGCTTCGACGGCGGACTCGCGCCCAAGGCCGATCTGGTGGTGCGCTCGATCGTGCACATCCTCGAGTTCCGCAAGGAGGAGCAGCGCCTCTTCGGCGGCACCGTGCGCCACTGGCTGCGCCGCGCCGGCAGCGGTTTCAGCATCGTCCTGAAGCGCATCGACCTCGTCAATTGCGATGCGCCGATGGAAGTGGTGCAGCTCTTCCTGTGAGACAAGCGCCCTTCCTTCTTCTGGCGCTTCATTATCAGAACGAGGTCGTGCATCCCCGGGGCAAGATCCGCGTCGGCCTCGCCGAAACGAGCCCGGCGCGCGACGCGCTCGTCGCGGCGGCGCACCGCCTGCTCGACGGCGCGCGCGCCCATGGCGTTCCGGTGGTCTCGGTGCGTATCGCCTTCCGCGGGGATCATGCGGAGGTGGCGCAGAACGCCGAGATCTGGCGCCGCGTCGCTGCCGACAAGGCGATGGCCGAGGGAAGCTGGGGCGCCGAGTTCCATGACGGGCTCGGGCCGCTGCCGGGCGAGTTCGTCGTCACGCATCAACGCAACAACGCCTTCTACGGCTCGCCGCTGGCCGATATCGTCGCTCTCTTTGAGCCGCGGCGGCTCGTCGTCGCCGGCGTCTCCACCACCTATGTCGTCGAGAGCACGGTGCGCCACGCCAGCGACATGGGCTATGAGGTGGTCGTCGCCGCCGATGCCTGCTCTTCGGCGAGCCCCGAGATGCACGAGGCAAGCCTCAAGGCGATGGCGCTCATCGCCGAGATCAGGACGGTCGACCAGCTTCTTGCCGAGTTCGCGGCCGCCTGAGCGGTCGTGCACGCCGCCGCTGCGCGTGCTATGAGGGATGACATCGACCCATGGAGGAGGCGCCAGATGCAGCCGACGCAAATCACCCCATCCCTCAGCGTCGCCGGGCAGATCGGCAAGAGCGACATCGCCGATCTCGCCCGGTCCGGCTTCGCCACCATCATCAACAACCGCCCCGACAATGAGGAGCCCGGCCAGCTCAGCGCCGCCGAGGCCGAGGCCGAGGCGAAGAAGCAGGGGCTCGACTACCGCTATCTGCCGATCGTCACCGGCGCCATCACCCGCGCCCAGGTAGCCGAGTTCCAGAAGCTGCTGCTGCGCAGCCCGGCGCCGGTGCTGGCGCATTGCCGCAGCGGCACGCGCTGCTATCTCCTCTGGGCGGCGGGCCGCGCGCTGTTCGACGGCGAGAGCCCGCTGAAGCTCGTCGCCGAAGCGGCGGTCAAGGGGTACGATCTGCGCGTGCTGCCGAGCCTGGTCGAAAAGCTCGAGGCCGAGGAATAATCGGCGCCGCGCCTTAGGGCGGATCCCACTCGGGTCCCCAGCCGGGGTCGACGACGCGCAGAGTGCCGCGCATGGCGTCGATCGCCGCACGGTCTTCGGCGGCGAGCGTGAAATCGAAGATGTCGATATTGGCTGCGGCATGGGCGCGGCTGGCCGCTTTGGGGATGGCGGCGACGTTCTCCTGCTCGATCAGCCAGCGCAGCGCTACTTGCGCCGCCGACTTGCCGTATTTGGCGCCGATGGCGGCGAGCGCACGGTTGTGCTGGACGTGACCGCGGCCCAGCGGCGTATAGGCGGTGAGCATCAGCCCGTAGCGCCTGAGCGCCGCCATCACCGCGCGCTGCGACAGGAAGGGATGGTATTCGACCTGGTTGCACAGGAGGTCGGCGCCATGGGTCTCGACCGCCTCCTTGAGCAGCTTCACGTTGAAATTGCTGACGCCGATGAAGCGCGCCTTGCGCTCCTCGCGCAGCTTCGCGAGCGCCGCCAGCGTCTCGCCGAGCGGCGCTTCGCCGCTCGGCCAATGGATCAGCAGCAGGTCGACCTGCTCGACGCCGAGGCGCTTCAGGCTTTCCTCGGCGGTGCGCCGCACCATCGCCGCGCCTAGATTTCCCGGCGCCAGCTTGGTGGTGAGGAAGAGCTCTTTGCGGGCAATCCCGCTGTCGCGCAGCGCGCGGCCGATGTCGGTCTCGTTGCCGTACATCTGCGCCGTATCGATATGGCGATAGCCGAGCTCCAGCGCCTGGCGCACTGCCTCGCGGCAGGTGCGGCCGCCAAGCTGCCAAGTGCCGAGCCCCAGCGCTGGTACGCGCGCGCCTTTGATCTCGATATGCTTCATCGCTGCCCCTCCTTCAGAAGCTAACAGAGGATGGCCGCGCCGGGTCGCGGATTTTTCGAGGGCGGCGCCGGCGCGCGCGGCTTCGTTAGCATGGGCGGCGGCAAGACGGAGGAGCGGATGCGAATCCTGGTGCTGGGGGCCGGCGCCGTCGGCGGCTATTACGGCGGCAGGCTGGTCGAGGCCGGTGCCGACGTGACCTTCCTGGTGCGGCCGCGGCGGGCGCAGAACTTGGCCCAGCGCGGCCTGATCCTCCGCAGCCCGCTGGGCGATGTCGAGCGCAAGGTCAAGACGGCGCTCGCCGGCGAGGTCCGCGAGGGCTTCGATCTCGTGCTGCTCTCCTCCAAGGCCTATGACCTCGACGGCGCCATCGAGGCGATCGTACCGGCGGTCGGACCGCGCGGCGCGATCCTGCCGCTGCTCAACGGCATCAACCACATGGCGGTGCCGAGCGGGCGCTTTGGCGACGAGCGCGTGCTCGGCGGCGTCTGCGGCATCGGCGCGGTGCTCGAGCCCTCGGGCGAGGTGCATCATACCAGCGAAGTGCAGTGGCTCGCCTTCGGCGTGGTCTCGGGCGAGCGCTCGGCGCGCTGCGAGACCATTGCCCGGATCGCTGCGGTCAGCGAGATCGATGCCGCGCTCAGCGGCGACATCATTCAGGCGACGTGAGACAAGTTCGTCATGCTCGCCTCGCTTGCCGCGGCGAGCACGTTGACGCGCGCCAACATCGGCGACCTGCTGCGTCGCGCCGAGCGCCGCGGCGTCGACGATGTCGCGCTGCTGCGCATCGCGCTCGCCAACCTGCGGGTGCGCGACGGGCGGCGCCGCAGGGACAGCTTCTTGCCCACTTAGTGGGATATATCCCACTACAGTGCCCACTATTACAGTGGGCAGAATTATTCTTGACCTTCCCGCTCCGCCGACCCTGGAATAGGTCAGGGGAGGAACAGGCGATGGACAACGATGCGCTGCTCGGGGAAATCTCGGGGTATTGCCGGCGCGTCGGCATGGCGGAATCGACTTTCGGCCGGCTCGCTGTCAATGACGGCAAGCTGGTAAGCCGGCTGCGCTTCGGCGGGCGCGTCACCACCGAGACGGTGGCGCGCGTGCGCTCCTTCATGGAGCAGCACCGCCAAGGGCCGGCCGGACGGCGCGGTCGCGTGAGCCTCACCAACGGCGTCGCGCCGGCGCCGATGCCGCGCCCCGCGGGCGATCCCGAAACCGGCGCCGCCAAGAATTTCCGCTTCTACGACAACCGCCAGAAATACCTGCTCTTCGTCACCACCTGCAGCGAGAAGCAGGTGGTGGCGCAGCGCGTCGCCATGGAGCTCGCCAACATCCATCCGCGCCCTCCGGCGCTGCGCGTCTTCGACGCCGGAACCGGCGACGGCACGGTGCTGTCGCGCGTCATGCGCGCCATGCATCACCGCTTCCCGACCATGCCGTTCTATATCGTCGGCAAGGAGATCAGCCTCGAGGATGTGCGCCTCGCGCTGGAGAAGATGCCCGACCGGCTATTCGAGCATCCCGCCACCATGCTGATCATGACCAACATGTACTACTCCGAGGCGCCTTGGCTCACGCCGAACTCGGTCACCGCGGCGACCAGCCTGGTGTGGCAGGAGATCGGCCTTAGCGGCACCACGGCGCATGATTTCGAGCGCCAGATCGGCGATCTCCATCTGTTCCTCGCCGAGCACTGGCGGGCGCGCGCGAGCGCCGTTACCGGCAATCCGCTCTACGAGAAGCCGGTGGTGCTGGTGCTTTATCGCGAGGACCACAAATTCCTCCTCGACCAGCTCCGCCCGCGCCGCGGCGCCGCGCGCGCCGAGTACGATCTCGTCATCGCCTCGCAGCCTTACCGCGCGCGCGTGCCGCTCGAGTTCAAGGCGAAGAAGATCGTCGCGCCGCTCGCGCGCAGCCTCGGGCCCGGCGGCCGGCTCATCGCCATCCACTCGCACGGCCATGATCCCGGGTTAGAAATCATCCAGCAGGTCTGGCCGGGCGAGAACCCCTTCACCACCGATCGCCACCAGCTCCTGCGCGCGACCAAGACCGAGCTCGGCAGCGCCGGTCGCGAGCTGAATTTCTCCGCCTATGCCGATGCGCGCTCGCTTTTCCGCTACGACATGCACACGCTGCCGAGCGAGATCGGCGAGACCGTCGGCACCTCTACCCTCTTTGCCGCCTGGAACGCGGCGATCTATGTCGCGCAGATCGAGGATCAGCGGCTCTCCGAAGCCGTTTGCAGCGGCGCCTATCTGCAGGCCACCAAGGAGGTGCTGCAGCGCCACGGCGGGCTCTGGTTCTGGGACGAGTCCTACGTCATCTCGCGCAAGCGCGACAGCGGATGAGCCGCCGCCAGCGCATCATCGAGCTCATGCGCGGCGCCTCGCTCGAGGTCTCGGCGCGCGATCCGCTGGCCGGCGCCGCGCTCGCCGACCTCGTCGCCGCCGGCACTACCGTCTTCATCAACGTCGCGCCCGGCGACACGCCCCACGCCATCGCCGCCGCCGCTGCGCGGCTGCGGCGCGCCGGCTTCCGGCCGGTGCCGCACGTTGCGGCACGGCCGCTGGCGAGCTTCACAGAACTCCACGACCATCTGCGCCGGCTCGCCGGCGAGGCCGGGGTCGATACCGCCCTCGTCATCGCCGGCGATCTCGACCGGCCGGCGGGCCCCTTCGCGAACAGCTTCGAGATTCTGTCGACCGGGCTCTTCGAGCGCCACGGCGTCCGTCGCATCGGTCTCGCGGGCTATCCCGAAGGCCATCCCAAGATCGGCGCCCGCGCTCTTGCCGATGCGTTGCGCTTGAAGCTCGGCCTCGCGCGCCAGGCGGGGCTGGAGCCCTTCATCGTCACCCAGTTCGGCTTCGCCGCGCCGGCGATCCTGGCCTTCATCGCCGACTGCCGCGCCGGCGGCGTCGCGGCGCCGGTTCATGTCGGCCTCGCCGGTCCCGCCAGTATTGCCACCTTGGCGAAATTCGCCGTGCGCTGCGGCATCGGCAATTCGCTGCGCCAGCTCACCAGCGGCCATACGGCGGTGGCGCGGCTGCTGACCGAGGCCGGCCCCGAGGCGGTGATCCACAGCCTCGCCGGCGAGGACGAAGGCCGCGCTGTTGCCGGCTTGCACTTCTTCACCTTCGGCGGCGTGCACCGTACCGCCCGCTGGCTTTCCGCGGCCGCCGCTGGCGCCGTCGACCTCGCCGAAGGCGACAGCGGATTTCGTGTGCCGATCGCGTCTGGGCGACGCTCGGGAATGTGAACCACTCTTTAATCCGCGTGCAGCATATTTGCGGCAAAGGCTGTATACTCCGCCGCGATCATGCTCCGACCTTTGCTCGCTCTCTTATTGACGGTCGTCCTTCTCCCGGCCGTCGGCGCGCCGTTGCTCATTCCGCCGCTCGCCGCCCAGGAGGTGCCGGATGGTGCCCTCAGGAGCCTGCTGGCGGAAGATGGCGGGCTGCGGCTTGCCGGGCGCGCGCTCGACCGCGCGGCACTGGCCAAGGTCTATGAGGCGCGGGACTACCGGCCGATCTGGGTAGACGCGCCCGAGCGCGAGGCGGCGCTGGTAAAGGCGCTGGAGGGGGCGGCGGCGCACGGACTCGATCCTGCCGCTTTTGCCGTGCCGGAGACGGGCCCCGAAGAGCGCGACCTGCTGCTCACCGATGCCTTTCTGCGCTATGCCACGGCGCTGGCCCAGGGCCGCGTCCGCTCGGCGGCGATCGAAAGCGACTGGGCCCTTCCGGTGCCCGACTTCGATGTCGGGGCAGCGCTCGACCGCGCCGCCAGCGGCGATCCGGGAACCGTTCTGGCCGGGCTCGCGCCGGCAGAGCCTGCCTACAAGGGTCTGCAGGCCGCCCTCATCCGCTACCGCGCCATTGTCGCCGGCGGCGGCTGGCCGCGGGTGCCGGAAGCGGGCAAGCTCGTGCGTGGCGACAGTGGCGTCGCGGTTGCGACGCTGCGCCGCCGCCTCGTCGCCGAGGGATTTCTTGCCGCCGATGGCGGTGGCAAGGAGTTCGACGCCGAACTCGAAGCCGCGCTGAAGCGTTTCCAGGCGGATCACGGCATCGCCGCCGACGGTAGGGCGGGCCACGATACCTATGAGGCGCTCAATGTGCCCGCCACCGTGCGGCTGGAACAAATCCGGGACAATCTCGAGCGCTGGCGCGAGATGCCGCGCGACTGGCCACCCACCCGCATCGAGGTGAACATTCCCGCCGCCTGGCTCACCGTGGTGGAGCATGGCGTTCCCGGACTCAGCATGCGCGCCATCGTCGGCGCCGGGGAACACCCGACGCCGGTGCTGCGCGCTCACATGAACGCCGTGCTGTTCAACCCGCCCTGGAACGTTCCGGCTTCGATCGTGCGCAAGGAGATTCTGCCGCACGCACGACGCGATCCGCATTACCTCGACCGCAACCACTACGTCTATATCGGCGTGCGCGGGCGGTCGCCGATGCAGCAACTGCCCGGGCCGGACAATGCGCTGGGGCGGATCAAGTTCGAGCTCCCGAACATCTACGACGTCTATCTCCACGACACGCCGACGCACCCGCTGTTCAGCCGGGTGATCCGCACGCTGAGCCATGGCTGCGTCCGGCTCGAGGACCCGCGTGATCTCGCGCTTTACGTCCTGGCGGGCGGCAAGACCAGTTGGAGCCTCGATGACATCGATGGCGCCATCGCCCAAGGCGACACAAGGCGCGTGCCGTTGGCGCACAGTGTCCCGGTCTACCTGCTCTATTGGACCGCCTTCGTCGATCCCGACGGAGCGGTCGAGTTCCGCGACGACGTCTATGGCCGCGACCTGCGGTTAGCCGCCGCGATGGACGCGCGCGATACCGACGAGCGGCTTCCCCCCGCCGCTGCCCTCCCGCCGGCCGCTCCCGGGCCGCTGGCAACAAAATCGCTCGCGAATTAGCGGTTAATAACGCTTCCGCAATGTTTCAGTGGGATGGTGGGTTGCGTCATTAACCATCCAATGCTCTACTAGCCATTGGGTGGGCGCACAGGCGTTGGGGTGTGTTGCCGGGGGGTGTGATGGTTGGCGGGGAGGGCGTGGGCCGTCGGCGATTCCTGGGGATCGCCGGGGGGGCTCTGGTTGGCGGACTGGCTTTTCCGGCCGAAGCGGCGCGGCGGGTGTTGGCGCCGCGGGCGCTGGCCTTCGAAAACCTGCATACCGGCGAGAAGCTCGCCACCGTCTACTTCGCCGATGGCCGATACCTGCCCGAGGCGATGCGGCATATCAACTGGCTGTTGCGCGATTTCCGCACCGAGCAAGTCCATGCCATCGATCCCCGTCTCCTCGACCTGCTTGCCGATCTGCACGGCCATCTCGAGACGCGCCAGCCGTTCCACGTCATCTCCGGCTATCGCTCGCCGCAGACCAACGCCATGCTGGCGAGCCTCGGCGATGGCGTGGCGCAGAACAGCTTGCATATGGAGGGCATGGCGATCGATATCCGCGTGCCCGGCCGCGGGCTGCGACATGTCCGCGCCGCGGCATTGGCGCTGCGGCGCGGCGGCGTCGGCTACTATCCGCATTCCGACTTCGTTCATGTCGATACCGGGCCGATTCGCACCTGGTAGCCTTCCCCGCCTGATCGCCCGCCCGCGCCGCCCCTAGACCCGGCCGGCACGCTTCGCTCGCCGCCGAAGCGTCGGCTGATGCCGTCATCTCCGGGAGCGGTTAGACTCGCCGTCATGAAGGAGGATCCGCGTCTTGCCGAGATCGCCGCGCTGGTCGGCGATCCCGCGCGGGCAAACATCTTGACCGCGCTGCTCGACGGCCGCGCGCTCACCGCCAGCGAGCTTGCCTATTTTGCCGGTGTCTCGCCGCAGACCGCCAGCGGCCATCTGGCGAAGCTGACCGGGAGCCGGATGCTGGCGCTGCAGAAGCAGGGGCGCCACCGCTACTACCGTCTCGCCACGCCCCAGGTCGGCCGCATGATCGAGAGCATCATGGAAGTGGCGGCGGCGGCGCCCGAGCGCCACCGCGCGCCGTCCAAGGCCGACGCGGCGCTGCGCCTGGCGCGCACCTGCTACGACCATTTTGCCGGAAGGCTCGGCGTCGGGATTGCCGATGCGCTGGGTGCCCGCGGCCATATCGTGCTCGCCGACGAAGCGGGCGAGGTGACCGAGGCGGGGGTCGACTTTCTTAGCCGCTTCGGCCTCGATCTCGTCGAGACACGCCGCCGGCGGCGCGCCTATTGCCGGCCCTGCCTCGATTGGACGGAGCGTCGGCCGCATCTCGGCGGCGCCATCAGCGCGGCGCTTGCCGTCCGTTGCTTTGCGCTGCGTTGGGTCGAGCGCCGGCGCGACAGCCGCGCCCTCCTCATCACCGCCGCTGGCCACCGCGGTTTCGACGAGGTGTTCGGCCTCACGCTCTAATGCGATAGCAGCACCGGCACCGTCATGTGCCGCAGCAGCGTGCGAGTGGCGCCGCCGAGCACGAATTCCAGCGCGCGCGAATGGCCATAGCCGCCCATGACGATGAGATCGGCGCCGAGATCGGCGGCGCGCGACAGGATGATGTCGCCGACGTCCACTTCCTCCGCCACGGTATAGGCCGCCTCGGCCTTGACGCCGTGCCGCGCCAGGTGAAGCGCGATGTCGGCGGCGGGAAGATCGCCTTCGCCGCCGATGCCGCGCGCCGGATTGACCGACAGCACTGTCACCTTTTCCGCTTGGGCAAGCAGCGGTAGTGCGTCGTTCACCGCCCGCGCGGCCTCGCGCGTGGCGTTCCACGCCACCAGCACGCGCTGGCCCATGTTTTTGGCGCCGATGAAGGGCACCACCAGGACTGGCCGTCCCGAGCCCAACAGCACTGTCTCCGGCACGCCGATGCCAAGCGGCGGGTTGTCGGGATCGGCTTGGCCGAGCACGGCGAGATCGGCATAGCGCGCATGGAGCGCCGTCGCAGTGGCGATATCGTCTTCGGCAATACGCCATTCGCTGTTGACCCCGGCACGGTCGGCCGTGTCGCGGAAAAGCGCGGCAAGGCGCTCGCCGCGCTTGAGGCACGCCGCGCGGTGCTCCTGCTCGATCGCCTGAAAGGCCGCGGCCGCGGCAAAATCCGATCCACCGGGGGTGGTAAGGGCGGAGAAGCTGACGGGCTCGACGACGAAGAGCCCGACGAGATGCGCGTCGTTGCGCGAGGCAAGCATCGCCGCCAGCGCGAGCCGAGAGTCGTGCCCGCGTTTTTCGTCGACCTGAACCAGGATGTCCTTCAGCGCCATGCCCGCCTCCCTCGCTGCCGGCAAAGCATGGCGCGGCTTCGGCGTGGCTGCAACCGCGCGGCGTGGATGTGTGGCGTGGATTGCAAACGCCCGGCGCGGCGCCTATGACAGGCGCCCCGGATCCTACCCGCATCTCGCCATGTCCGCCGCACCCGCCACGCCTGTCCCGTCGGAGGAGAGCCGCTCCGTCGGCGAGCGGCCGTTCCTGGCCATCGGCATGGTGCTGCTGGCGGTGGCGCTGTTCAGCGTCATGGACGCGCTGTCGAAGCTCATGGCGGTGCGCATCGACCCAATCGAGCTGGTCTGGGGCCGTTATCTCACCATTCTCGCCTTGCTGGCGCCGCTGCTGCTGCGCCAGCCGCGTCTGCTGGCGACGGCGCGGCCGGGGCTGCAGCTATTGCGCGGCGTCTGCGTGCTCGGCGCAGCGCTGCTCTTCATCGCCGGACTGGCGCGGCTGGCGCTGGCCGATGCCACGGCGATCGGCTTCGCCTCGCCGTTGCTGGTAACCGCGCTGTCGATCCCGCTGCTGCACGAGCAGATCGGCGTCAGGCGCTGGTCGGCGGTGGCGGTGGGATTTCTGGGCGTGCTGGTGGTGATCCGGCCGGGATCCGGCGCGGTCGGCCCGGCGGCGGCGCTGCCGCTGCTGTCGGCCGCCTGCTGGGCGCTCAGCATCGTGGCGACCCGCCGCGTGGGCCACGCCGACCCGGCGGCGACCACGCTGTTCTATTCCACGCTGGTCGGCTTCGTGCTCAGCGGCCTGGCGCTGCCGATCGTCTGGCGGCCACTCTCCGCCGTCGATTGGGTGATGATGACGGCGATGGGCGTACTCTCCGCCACCGGCCAATATCTGCTCATCGCTGCCCTTGCGCGCGGCGCCGCTTCGCTGCTCGCCGCCTTTTCCTACAGCCAGATGATCTGGTCGATGCTGGTGGGATTTCTCGTCTTCGGCACGGCGCCGGCGCCCTGGACCTGGCTCGGCGTTGCGCTGATCATTGCCAGCGGCCTTTACATCGCCCACCGCGAGCGCATGCGGGTGCGCTGATGCGTCCACCTTGTCATTGCCGCGCCACTTCGACAAAGTGGCGCGCATGAGCCGGTCTTGCGCGCCGCGCCGGGCGTTGTTGCTTCTGCTATTGGCGGTCTTTCTGCGGCCGATGCCGGCGGCTGCCGGCAACTTCGCGCTTGAGCCCGCCTATCCCGCCACGCCGCTCCTCGGGCCGGACGGTGCCAAGGGCGCGGTGATCTGGAATCACGGCATCAATTTTCTCTACGGCACCGAGGGCGCCGCGGCGCCGCTGCCGGTCTTTCTCACGCTCTTTCGCGGTGCCGGTTGGGACGTGTTCCGCCTGTTGCGGCCGCGCATGAGCGAGGAGCCGCGCGGCGCGGCCGCGGCCCTGGCGGCGACGGCCGCGCGGCTGAAGCGGCAGGGCTATGGCCGGATCGTGCTGGCGGGACAGTCGGGAGGCGCTTGGCTGTCCTTGATGGCGGCGGGCGAGAGCGACGACATCCACGCAGTCATCGCCGATGCCCCCGCCTATTACGGCACCGATCATCCCATCTATCTCAAGAACGGCTTCGTGCTGCTCGATCATATTGGCGCCATCCGGCGCGGCCGCATCATGATCAGCTATTTCAAGGACGATCCCTATGATCCCGGCGACCGTGGTCCGCGCTCGGAAGCGCTGCTCGCGGCGCATGGCGTACCGCATCTGATCATAGATCAGCCCGACGGTTTCTCCGGTCACGGCGCGGCCTCGACGGCCCTGTTCCAGCGCCGGTTTGGCGCCTGCATGCTCGCGGTCGCCGGTGATGGCCCGATGCCGAGCGCCGCTGGCTGCGACAGCGATTGGGGCAGGGCGCCGAGCGCCGAGTTGCCGGTGCCGGCGAAGCTCGTCCTCGCCGCGCCCGACGGCGGTCCCGCCGATCCTTTTCTCGGCAAATGGTATGGCTGCTATTCCAACGGCCGCGAGCTGATGCTGGCGATCGAACACGCCGACGGCACCGCGGTCGATGCGCTCTATATTATCGGTCCCGGGCTTGATCCCGGGCAGCAGCCTGCCGCCACCGCCCATGTCGGCCGCGTCGTCGGCGATGCGCTCGTGTTCGAGGAAAGGGGCAAGAGCACGCTGCGCTTCGATCTACGCTCGGACGGCATGCTCGACACGCTCTGGATCGCCGCCGACGGTGCCGCACGGCTCAACGCCACGCTGCATCGCCTGCCATAGCCGGGCGGCATCGGTCGCATCATCGACGGCGGGGTCCGCCGCTGATCTGCGTGCCGAAGATCGCGCTTGCCCGAGGCGCCGGCGCGGCCTATGGCAGGTGAAATGCGGGGATAGGAGAGGATCGGATGGCGCGTGTGGTGAAGACGCTGGGCATCTCCGGCAGCTTGCGCAAGGCTTCGTTCAACACCGCGGCATTGCGCGCGGCCGCCGAGCTGGTACCCGAAGGCATGACGCTCGAGATCGCCGATATCGGCGACATCCCGGTCTATAACGAGGATGTGCGCGAGAAGGGCTATCCGCCGGAGGTGCAGGAATTCCGCGAGCAGATCGGCGCCGCCGACGCGCTACTCTTCGCCACGCCCGAATACAATTACTCCATTTCCGGCGTGCTCAAGAATGCCATCGACTGGGCATCGCGCCCGCCCAATCCACCGCTGATCGGCAAGCCGGTCGGCATCATGGGGGCTACGGGCAGCCTCTGGGGCACGACGCGCGCGCAATACCACCTGCGCCAATGCTTCGTCTTCCTCAACATGTTCCCGGTGAACAAGCCAGAGGTGCTGATCGCCCAGGCGCCGAATAAATTCGACGCCGCCGGCAAGCTCACGGATCAGCAGACGCGCGACATCATCGCTCAGCTCATGGTCGCGCTGCGCGACTGGACGCTCCGCCTCAATCCCGGCTGAGCGACGCCGCTCAAGGCACCAGCACCGCCGCGCCTTCGATCTCGCCGTCGCGCAGCCGTCGCAGGGCTTCGTTGGCTTCGGCCAGCGGAAATGCCTGCGTCACCGTGCGCACCGGCACCCGTGGTGCCAGTGCCAGAAACTCCTCGCCGTCGCGCCGCGTAAGATTGGCCACCGAGCGCAGGACGCGCTCCTGCCACAGCAGACGGTAGGGAAAGCTCGGGATGTCGCTCATATGGATGCCGGCGCAGACCACCGTGCCGCCTTTCTCGGTCGCCGCCAGAGCCGCTGGCACCAACGCGCCCACCGGCGCGAAGATCAGCGCGGCATCGAGCGGCTCCGGCGGCAGCGTATCCGAGCCGCCGGCCCAGGCGGCGCCCAGAGTACGCGCGAAATCCTGGCCGGCGCGGTCGCCGGGCTTGGTGAAGGCGAAGATCTTTTGGCCGAGGTGGTGCGCGACCTGGGCGGCGATATGCGCCGCGGCGCCGAAGCCATAGAGTCCGAGCCGTTCGGCGGGGCCGGCAAGCTTCAGCGCGCGGTAGCCGATCAGCCCGGCGCAGAGCAGCGGTGCCGCGGCGACGTCGTCATAGGCCGCCGGGATCGGGAAGCAATAGCGCGCATCGGCGATGGCGGCCTCGGCGTACCCGCCGTCGATCTGATAGCCGGTGAACCGCGCCTCGGCACAGAGATTTTCGCGTCCCGACCGGCAAAAGGCGCAGGTGCCGCAGGTCCAGCCGAGCCAGGGCACGCCGACCCGGTCGCCGGGGCCAAGCGCCGCGACACCGTCGCCCACGGCGCTCACAACGCCGACGATCTCGTGACCCGGCACCAGCGGCAGCTTCGGCCGGTCGAGCTCGCCGTCGACGATATGCAGGTCGGTGCGGCAGACGCCGCAGGCACGAACGCTGATCAGCACCTGTCCCGGCCCCGGCGCGTCAGCCGGTGCCTGCTCCATGAGGCGCAGCTTGCTGCCGGCGGCCTCGAGCATCATCGCAAGCATCTTTCCTCCTCGCTCTCGGCGGGATCCGCCGGTCCAGGCGTCAGCGCAATGCAAACTTGCATAAGTGTCCATCGGCTAGTTGTTGGCTGTGATCGAAAATGTCAAAAAAATAATCAAGTTTTCAAGCAAATTCAAATGATTATAGGCAATCCGCCGAGCCGGGAAAAATCTCGGTCGCGGCATTATAAATTCTTTGCGATCTCTCCGGCATGGTCTAGGATGCAATTAGGAGTGGTTTTGACTGGAGCCCCGAAACGCAGCGAACGGTGCATCCCGGTTGGGACGGTTGGAGCGGCACGACGTCGCTTGGCGCCCGTGGAAGCCCCCAGCCCGGCCGGCCGCAAACGGGGGATCGGACAAACCGCAACACGGTCAATCCGCCGCGTAACCGGAAGATCGACGAGGGTCCATCGGCTATCTCACAGCTTAACCGTCACGGGTCAGACGCATACGATGATGCCACAGAAAGATATTGCGCCGCATCCGATCGACATCTATGTCGGCGGCCGCATGCGGCTGCGCCGCATCCAGCTCGGATTGAGCCAAGGTGCGCTTGCCAACAAGGTTGGCGTCTCCTTCCAGGCCGTGCAGAAATACGAATCCGGCGACATTCGCATCTCCGCCAGCCGCCTCTATGATGTCTCGCAGGTCCTGCAAGTCTCACCGGCATATTTCTTCGAGGGCTATCCCGACGGGCTGGTCGCCAAGAATCTGGCGCACGAGATTGCGCCCGAGCTCAACGAGACATTCGACCGCCGCGAGATCATGTCGTTGATCCGCGGCTATTACGGCATCAAGGACCCCCAGCTACAGGCCGACATCCTGCGGCTTATCGCCAAGCTCGGCAATCGCGAGACGGAGCTGCAATAGCCGCCTCGCCGGGAGCCAGGGGAATCCCCGGCGACACCCCGCAAGGGAAGGCCGCCCCCGGCTGCGTTCACTTCCGCTCAGGGATTGCTGCCGCGCATGGAGGCGGGATGGCCGGGCAGCTTGAACGCGCCGGCCTTGATCAGGCGGTCGCCTTGCAGCCGGAGGATGGTGACATCGCCATCCATGAAGTTTCCGACATAAAGATACTTGCCGTCGGGGCTGAAGACGACGCCTTCGGCCAACGCGCCGACCTCTGCCTCGCCGACTTTGCGCACCTTCTTGTCCTCGATCTTGAGCAGCGAGACGTAGGAATGGGGGTGGTAATAGAACCTGTCATGCGACAGGTTCGCGCCGTTGAGAATCACCTCCACCGCATAGGCGCCGGTCGGGCTCATGGCGAGGCCTTCGGGACCGTCGCCGACCACCACTTGGTCGATGACGCGCGGCGGATCGACCGCCATGTCGATGATCGCCGCCGTGTCGACCTGGCCGTCAGACGCGCCGGCGCCGCCGTTATTGCCGGCAATCGCCAACCTGCCATTGGGGGTGATGGCGACGTTGTAGGGGTAAAGCCCGGTGGCCATGTCGTATTTGGTATAAGTCACTTTCTGCCCGTCGATGGTGAGCAGCCCGACCTTGTTGGCGAGGAACTTGGCGACCAGGGCGCGCTTGCCGTCGGGCGTGATGGCAACGGCCGAAGGTTGCTCCTTGTTGGGGCCGCCGCTGCTCACCGACACCGTGTCGACGAGCTTGACGCTCTTGCCCTCGATGGCAAGCACGCTCACGGTATCATCGGCACGATTGGCGACCAGGGCGAGGGTGCCGGCGCGGTTGATCGCCATGCCGGAAGGTTGCTTGCCGATCTCGAGCGTGTCGATCTGCTTGGGCGGCGAGGCGGCGAGATCGATGACATAAAGCTTGTTATCGGGGACGCCTTTCCAGCTTTCGCCGTCCTTCACCCAATCGAGCGAGTTGGCAACCAGCGCCAATTTCTGGTCGGGGGTGATGGCGAGATTAACCGGCGGCCCCACGACCGTGTTCATCAGCGGCAGGTTGGCGATGATGCGGGGCTTGGTGCGGTTGGCGATGTCGATGATCGATACCGTGTCCTTGCCGGGCGGGTTATTGACTTGCTTGCCGTTGGCGTCCCAACTTTGCTTCTCGTCATTGCCGGAGATGATGAGCTGTGCCTCGGCGGCGCCGGCAAACCCCAGCAGCGGCACCGCCATCGCCGCCAGCAGGCCAAGGCGCGAGAGTGTCGTCATGGCGTCCTCCCCAATCTTATCGGGTTTGTTGCGCGCGGCAGTCTGCCACGCTCTCCGGCGGAACGCTACCGCCGGTCGAGCCGCCACACGGGCGCGGCATCATGCCAGTTGCTTCCGCCGGGCCGGCGGAGGACCATCCGGCCGATGGTCGGTGCCGGCACAACCTCAGGCGGGGCGCAGATGAGGCCAGCGGTGGAAGGGGGGAGGGCGATCCGCCGCCGCCGCCGCAGGGCGCGGGGCGAGACCGGCGGGCGCGGGCTCGTCGTCGCCACCTACAATATTCATAGCTGCGTCGGTGTCGATCGCCGCTATGCGCCCGACCGCGTTGCCGCGGTGCTGCGCGAGCTTGGTGCCGACATCATCGGACTGCAGGAGGTCGATGTCCGCCGCCGCCGCTCGGGTGACCTCGACCAGCGCGGCTATTTCGCCGATGCCACCGGCCTTGCCGTCGTGCCCGGCCCGCACAGCGGCGACCATCGCGGCCGCTTCGGCAACGCGTTGCTGACGCGCTTTCCCGTGCGCTCCGTCCGCCACATCGATCTCAGCGTCGCCGGCTACGAGCCGCGCGGCGCCATCGATGTCGAGCTCGCCGTCGACGGCCGCACCCTGCGCGTCGTCGTCACCCATCTCGGCCTGCGTGCCAGGGAGCGGCGGCGGCAGATCCATCGCCTGCTTGAGGCGCTGGCCGCCGCCCCTGGCGCGGAAGAGGCGTTGCTGGTGATGGGCGACCTCAACGAATGGCGCGGCCGCCGCGGCGGAATTCTCGTCCTCGACAAGCGCCTCGGCCATGCTCCGGCGCGGCGGACCTTTCCTTCCTGGCTGCCGGTGCTGGCGCTCGACCGTATCTATGCTGCGGGCGCGGCGAGCCTGCGCGCGGTTGCGGTGCATCGTTCGGTGCTGGCGCGCTTGGCCTCCGACCACCTGCCGCTGCGCGCGGCGGTGGAATGGCCGCCGGACCGTCACTGAACTGAAATCTCCGGCCGGTTTGACGCCGCCCTAAGGCGCCTGCTTAGATGGGTTTATGCCGCCCAAGAAGAACCCGCTCGGTCTCAACGCCTTGCAGTTGAAGACGCTGGCCCTGCTGCAGGAGCTGGCTCGGCTGCCCGGCCACAGCCGGCCGGCCGAGGCGCCGGGCACGATCCTGGTGGGAAACCTGCCGCAGCCGCATGGCGATCATTTCCATTTGGGCGACGCCGTGGTGCTGACGCGGGACGCCAGCGGGCTCGCCAACGAAGCCGCCTGGGTCGCGCTCGAGCGCAAGGGCCTGATCAAATCGATGTTCCCGCATGCCGCGGTGCTGACCGAAGCGGGCCTTGCTTACGAGACCGGGCTCGGCGGCGCGCTGCTCCATCGCGGCAATCACTGAGGCGTTCACCAGCGGAACTGCGCGATCGCCGCGTCCGGCCGGTGACCGCTCACGGCGATTGCCGCTTCGATCCGGCCGGGATCGGGCAGGCCGCCTGGCGTAAGGCCGAGCTCCTCGGCATGGATGCCGCCCGTCACCAGCACGCTGTCGATTCCGGCGGCGTTGGCGCCGGCGATGTCGGTGCGCAAGCTGTCGCCCACCGCCAGCACGCGCCGCCGGTCGGCGATGCCGAGCGCGGCAAGGCAGGTGGCATAGACCGAAGGGTAGGGCTTGCCGTGCCAGCGCACGATTCCGCCCAGCGCCTCGTAGCGTTCCGCCACCGCGCCGGCGCAGATCGAGCGGCGGCCGTGATGGACGACGACCAGGTCGGGATTGGCGCAGACCATCGGCAGCGCCCGCGCCCGCGCTTCATGCAGCAGCGGCTCGTATTGCGCCACCGTTTCGTCCCACTCTGAAGGGCCGGTGTTGAGGATGAAGTCGGCTTCGCCAACGGCGTTGACGCGCGCGAGCCCGGCATTTTCCAACATGTTGTCGTCGCGCCGCGGGCCGATGTGATAGCACCGCCGCCCGAGCGCCGCATAAAACGCATCGTCCCGTAGCAGCAGATGCTGCCAGGTCTCCTCGCCTGAGGAATGGACGTGATCATAAAGGCCGCGCGCCAAGCCGATCTCGTTCATGCGCGCCTCGACCAGCGCAGCGCGGCGCGGCGCGTTCGACAACACGCCCAGCCGCTTGCCCGCGGATTTAAGGGCGGCCAGCGCCGCGACGACGCCGGGAAGGGGCGCGGCGCCGTCATGCAGCACCCCCCAGAGATCGAGGATGAAACCGTCATAGTCGGCCGCGATCTCGCGCAGCCCCGTGAGCAGACGCAGGCTCATCGGCGATAACGGACGCTAGCGACCATGCGCCGGGGCGCGCGGCGACGGCGCGGCGGCGCCGATCGCCGCCGCCGGCGAGGCGAAGCCGTCGCGCGCGAGCAGCGCCGCGAGATCGCGCTTGATGCGGTCCACCAGCCCGGGCCCATGATAGACCAGCGCGGTATAGAGCTGGATCAGGCTCGCCCCGGCGCGGATCTTGGCGTAAGCGTCCTCGCCCGAGGCGACGCCGCCGACGCCGATGATCGGCAGCCTGCCTTGGGTCAGCCGATACATCTCCGCGGTGAGCGCGGTCGAGGGCGCAAAAAGCGGCTTGCCGCTGAGCCCGCCCGGCTCATGCGCGTGCCGGCTGATGAGGCTCGCCGGGCGCGCCACGGTGGTGTTGGCCACCACCAGCCCGTCGATGCCGGTGGCGAGCGCCGCCTGGGCGAGATCGCCCCGCTCCTCGGGCGCGAGATCGGGCGCGATCTTGAGCAGCAGCGGCGGCGGCTTGTCCGGCGTCGCCGAGGCGCGCGTCGCCATCAGCCGCTCGATCAGCGCGGTCACCGCGCTCTTGCGCTGCAGTTTGCGCAGCCCCGGCGTGTTGGGCGAGGAGACGTTGACGACGAGATAGTCTACCAGCGGCGCCAGCGCGATGACGCCTTGGACATAATCGGCGATGTCGTCGGCCGTGTCGCGGTTCTTGCCGATATTGGCGCCAACGATGCCGCCCCGCTTGCGGCGCGCGGCAAGCCGCGCCGCGGCTGCGGCGAGGCCGTCATTGTTGAAGCCCAGCCGATTGATGATCGCCGCATCCTCTTCGAGACGAAAGAGGCGCGGCCTGGGATTGCCCGGCTGCGGCCGCGGCGTCAGCGTGCCGCATTCGACGAAGCCGAAGCCGAAGCGCAACATCGCGTCCGGCACCTCGGCATTCTTGTCGAAGCCGGCGGCGAGGCCGATCGGATTGGCGAAGCGGCGCCCCCAGAGGGTGATGGCGAGGCTCGGCGGATCCGGACGCGGCCGGTGCGGCACAAGCCCGCTCTTGAGCGCCCGCAGCGTCAGGCGGTGGGCGGTCTCCGGCGGCAGGCGGCGCAACAGCGGCAGCGCGCAATCGACCAGGGCTGTCATCGCCTACTCCAGCGTCGGGAAGACATGGCGCCCGGCGGCGTCGAGCGGCAGCGGCTTCGTCCAGCGCACGCAATCAAGCGGCAGCGCGCCGTAGAGATGGGGAAACAGCATGCCCGCGCGCGCGGACTCCCATCTGAGCGCCTCGCCCAGCGCCGCTGGATCGACCGCGATCAGCACCAGATCATCTTGACCGGCGCGATGCTTCGCCGCCGAGCCCTCGATCTGCGCCGCGGTGGAGAAATGGATGAAGCCGTCCGCCGCGTCCTGCGAAGAGCCGCGATAGAGGCCTGCCCGCTCGGCCGCCTGCCACTCCACCCGCCGGCACATATGATAAATCAAGCTCTCCGCCATGAGCCGACGCTAGCGCAGGGATAGCGAGCACGACAAGAGCGAGCTCGGCCGCACCTTGCGGCAAATCGCCAGCACCCCCCGGCCGCGCGCCGGCGGCGGGATTTCAGCATTGTAACTTGCGCCGCCGGCCGGTTCGGCGCTGAGAATCACGGTCGCGGCGCGGGCGTTGCCGACATCATGACGGGTTCCATGCAACAACGACGCCTTCCCTTTGCCCTTCTTGCCACGCTCGGGCTGTGCATTCATGCGGCGCGTGCCGATCCGCCGGTCGCCGCCGGCATAGACCTCGAGGTCTGCCGCTTGCCGGGGCCGCCGTCGGAATATTCCGAACAGGAGATTGACATTCCCACCGGAACGGTCTTCGCCGCGGCGAGCCTCTCTGTCGGCGATGACTCGGCACCGCGCGCCGCCGCCGAGTCGGCGGTCGGCGTCATCACCGCAGCGCCGGTTGCCATCGCCGCCGCCGCGTTTTGCGCGCGGGCGCCGATCCGGCTCGCCGACCCGGCCGAGGACGGCGAGGTCCGCGCGCGGATCGGCAGCCTATTCCTCCCTCGCGGCGGCAGTGGCATCCGGGCCGCGCTGGCGGCGCAAGCGCTCGACGCGGTCTACGGCCTGTTGTGGACGCCGGCGATTAACGGCTGCGGCGTGACCTCCGCCGCCGGCCGGTCTATACCCGCTTCATGCCTTCGCGCGGGACAGTACGCACCTCCGACCCGGTCGCGGCGCTGCCGGCGGCGCCGGCGCTGGTGGCGGGAGTGAAACAGGCGGCATGGCTCTCGCCCGAGGGGGAGATCGAATTGCTGCCTTTCGCCGAGGCGGCGCGCCGCGCGCGCGAGGCTCCGCCCCTGCTCTGCCATGCCCGCGCCACGGCGCGGCGCATGGGCGTGCTGCCCTTTCCGGCGCTCGACCTGCTCGAGCTCTATGCCTTCGTCCGGCCGGCGCGGTTCTGCCTGCCGACGCCGCGCGGCCTTGCCGCGGCGCTCGGTCTGACGCCGCCGCGGCACGGCGCCGGCGATGCCGCGCTGTCGCTCGTCCTCTCGGCACGCGCCCTGCTTGGAGAGATCGGCGCCGCCGCATCCGATGCCGAGGCGCGCGTCGTCGCGCTCGCCATGGAGCGCGGCGGCTGGGCCTGGGGCAAGGCCGTCCTGGCGGCGCTGGGCGAGGCGCCGGAGAGCGCATCGCCGGCGGGACTCGCCGCTTGGCGCAAGCTGCCGGAATGGGCCGAGCAGGCGCCGCCGCCGCCGCCCGGCAACATTCCCGTCGAGGAGGACGAAGCGCGCCGGCGCCTTGCCGAGCTGCTCGGCGCCGGTGCCGAGGCGCGGCCGCAGCAGGCGGACTACGCCGCCGCCGTCAGCGCCACCTTTCGCCCGCGCGAGATGGCCGACGAGCCGCGCCTCGTGCTCGCCGAGGCCGGCACCGGGGTCGGCAAGACCTTGGGCTATGTCGCGCCGGCGAGCCTTTGGGCGGAAAAGAATGCGGGCGCGGTTTGGATCTCCACCTATACCCGCAATTTGCAGCATCAAATCGCCGGCGAGCTCGACCGGCTTTACCCCGACGCCGCCGAGAAGAACCGCCGCGTCGTGCTGCGCAAAGGCCGCGAGAACTATCTCTGCCTGCTCAATTTCGAGGAAGGCGTCGCGGCGCTGCCGATGCGGCCTTACGATGCTGCCGCGCTCGGCCTCATGGCGCGCTGGATCGCGGCGACGCGCGATGGCGACATGGTCGGCGGCGATTTTCCCGGCTGGCTGCCCGACGTCATCGGCCGCGCCCGCAGCCTCGGGCTCTCCGACCGGCGCGGCGAATGCATCCACAGCGCCTGCCCGCATTGCCACCGCTGCTTCATCGAGAAAAGCATCCGCCGTGCCCGGCGCGCGCGCATCGTCGTCGCCAACCACGCGCTGGTGATGGTGCAGGCCGCGCTCGGCGGGCTCGATGACCACTATCTCCCGACGCGCTACGTCTTCGACGAAGGGCATCACGTCTTCGATGCCGCCGACGGCACCTTCGCGCTGGCGCTGACGGGACAGGAGGCGGCGGAGCTGCGCCGCTGGATCCTCGGCGCCGAGCAGGGCGCGCGTGGTCGCGCCCGTGGCCTGCGCCGCCGCCTCGAGGATCTCGTCGCCGGCGACGATGTTGCCGAGCGCGCGCTCGTCGCCGTGCTGGTGGGCGCACGCCAGCTTCCCGGAGAGGGCTGGGCGCAACGCCTCGTCGAGGCGCGGCCGCTCCAAGCGACCGAAGCGTTTCTCGCGCTGGTGCGCCAGCAGGTGCTGGCGCGCGCCGTCGAGCGCGACCAGAACTACAGCCTCGAGACCGAGCTGCGCCCGGCGATCGACGGGCTCATCGGCGCGGGCGAGGCGCTGGCGCTGGCGCTGGAGAAGATTTCGATCCCGATGCGCCGGTTGGCCGAGCGGCTCAAGGGGCGGCTCGACGAGGACGCGGCCGAGCTCGACCAGGGCACGCGCTTCCGCATCGAGGCGGCGGTGCTTGGCCTGGAGCGCCGCGCCATCGTCGAGCTTGGCGGCTGGCAGCGCGCGCTGCGCGAGATCGGCGCGGCGCAGCCGGAGGAATTCGTCGACTGGCTGTCGATCGAGCGCGACGGCGGCCATGAGCTTGACGTCGGCATGCACCGCCACTGGATCGATCCGACGCGGCCCTTTGCCGAGCTGGTCGCCAAGCCGGCCCATGGCGTGCTCGTCACCTCGGCGACGCTGACCGACGGCAGCGGCGATCCCCTGCGCGACTGGGAAGCGGCCGAGGCGCGCACCGGCGCCCGGCATCTCGCCGGCCCGGCGCTGCGCGTGCGCGTGCCGTCGCCCTTCGATTATGCGGCGCGCACGCGCGTCTTCGTCGTGACCGACGTGCGCCGCGACGAGCCGGCGCAGGTCGCCGCCGCCTATCGCGAGCTGTTCCTGGCGGCGGGCGGTGGCGGGCTTGGCCTCTTCACCGCCATCGCCCGGCTGCGCGCGGTGCATCAGCGCATCGCCGGCGCGCTCGAAGAGGCCGGCATTCCGCTCTTGGCGCAGCATGTCGACGGCATGGACACCTCGACGCTCGTCGACATTTTCCGCGCCGAGGAGGATGCCTGCCTGCTCGGCACCGATGCCGTCCGCGACGGGGTCGATGTGCCAGGCCGCTCGCTGCGCCTCATTGTCTTCGATCGCGTCCCCTGGCCGCGGCCGGACATCCTGCACAAGGCGCGGCGCGCGGCCTTTGGCGGCGCGCGCTACGACGACATGATCACGCGGTTGCGGTTGAAGCAGGCCTTTGGCCGCTTGGTGCGCCGCGCCGATGACAGCGGCGTCTTCGTCCTGCTCGACGCGCAGATGCCGTCGCGCCTTGCTGGCGCCTTTCCCGAGGGCGTGGGTCTGGAGCGTCTCGGTCTCAAGGACGCGATCGAGCGGACGGCGGCATTCCTCGGACGCCGATAAAGCGCTCGCCGCGTAGGCCTCGCGGAGCGGCAGACCGCGTCCGGACGCGGCCGGGGCGCGAGGCCAACCCGCCGGCGCGGCTCAGCGACGGCGCAGCCGCTCCATCGCGGTGACGATGAGGCTGGCGGCGAGCAGGACGAGCAGGAACCCGCTTGCCTGCGCCACGGCCGATGCCGGTCCCGCCGCCGCGGAAAGCGATGCGGCGTGGCCGTGCGAGCTCAGCAGAAATATTGCGATCGGTGGCATGCTGTCATTTAGCGGTTTTTCTTGATCGATGGTCAAGACTGACATAACAAACGCACAGATCACAAAACAAAACTAGGTGATGGTCGTGTATTTTCGATTATTTTTATTTATCTAGATCTTGAGCGTTCGGATGGGAACTGTGGCGCTGCTCCGGTGCCCTGGTTCCCCCCCGACCGGTCGGCCGGGTTGACCCTCTCGCGGCGTCCCGGCATGGTGGCGGCCGCATCTGCTCGAGGTTCGCCATGATCGACCCCCATGCCGCGTTGATTTACACCATGATGCTGGTCTCGGCCTCCGATACCCAGATGACCGATACCGAGCTGCAAATCATCGGCGATATCGTCAATCACCTGCCGGTGTTCCGCGGTTACGAGCGCCAGCGCTTCACCAAGGACCTCAAGGAATGTGCCCAGCTTCTCGCCAAGGATGACGGGCTCGAGCAGGCGCTGAAGGGCATCAAGAACGCGCTGCCGCAGAAACTGCGCGAGACCGCCTACGCGGTGGCCTGTGACGTCGCCGCCGCCGACGGCGAGGCGAGCCAGGAGGAGCTGCGCGTGCTGGAGCTGTTGCGCCATCGCCTCGGCATCGACCGGCTGATCGCCGCCGGCATCGAGCGCGGCGCCCGCGCCCGTTTCGCCACCGCCTGAGGCGCGGCCGGCCGCGTCTGGCAGCACTCGTCCTCTCATGCTGCCAACCGTTTGACTCCATTAATTTTTTCTTGAGCGATGCCGATCTATCATGAAGACTCATTGATGGTGCGGAACCATCTCTCGAGGAGACGTCGCCGATGCGTGCGCTGGAACTGCAACTCAAGGGGTGGCGGAAGGTCAGCGCGCTGATCTACTACCGGATGCCCGACCATCCGAGCGTGTTGCAGAGCTTCCTGCACCAGCTCTACGACTATCCGCCGGAATATCCGTCGCTGCAAAAATTCCTGCGCTTCTGGGAAGAGCGGCTCGACGGTCCGATCCATTCGGTCGAGATCGCCACCGCCGAGATGATCGGACCTGCCGAATTCCGCTATGCCAACGGGGTGTGGCAGCTCCACTGACGCCCATCGCCGGCGGAGCGCCGGCGACCCAAGGCGGCACATGTCGGGTTGAAAACGAACGCGCGGTCCGCGCCCGCCGACCGCTCTTGCGGGCGGCACGCCCAGAGGCCAGTCTGCGCCGCATGTCGCCTCCCGCCACGTCGATGCCGCTCCGCGCCGACAGCCGCATCTCCGTTGGATCCTTTGAGCGGCCGATCGCGCTCTGGCTGCTTGCCTGCTGCGCCATGATCTTCCTCATGGTGGTGATCGGCGGCATTACGCGGCTCACGGAATCCGGCCTCTCGATCACCGAATGGCAGCCGGTAACGGGCGTGCTGCCACCGCTCGACGCGGCGCAGTGGGAGGAGGAATTCGCCAAATACCGCGCCATTCCGCAATACCGCGCCATCCATCCCGAGATGACGCTCGAGGCATTCAAAGGGATATTCTTTTGGGAGTATCTGCACCGACTCTGGGGGCGGCTGATCGGCGTCGTCTTCGCCGTGCCCTTTCTCTATTTCCTGCTGCGCCGCCGCCTTTCGCGGCGCCTGGTGCCGCCTCTGGCGGTGCTCTTCCTGCTTGGCGGCCTGCAAGGCGCGCTCGGCTGGTACATGGTCGAAAGCGGCCTTTCCGCGCGCATCGAGGTGAGCCAATACCGCCTTGCCGCGCATCTGCTGGCGGCGGCGGTCATTTACGGCGCGATGCTCTGGGTGGCGCTCGACCTGCTGGCGCCCGCCGCCGAGGCGCCGCGTGGCGCCTTGCTGCGCCGCGGCCTCGACGCGGCGCTCGCGCTCATCGCGCTGACCTTGGCCGCCGGCGCCTTCGTGGCGGGCCTGCGCGCCGGATACCTCTACAACACCTTCCCCCTGATGGCGGGAGGATTTGCCCCCGCGGAATATTGGCAGCTTGCGCCCTGGTATCGGAACTGGTTCGAGAATCCTGCGGCGGCGCAATTCGACCATCGCCTGCTTGCCGAGACGACCTGGCTCGTGGTCGCCGCGCTGTGGCTTTATGGCCGGCGCCTCGATCTGGCGAGGCACGCCTGCCTCGCGCTCGACGCGCTTTTCGCCATGGCGACGCTCCAGGCCGGCCTCGGCATCGCGACGCTTCTCCTGGTGGTGCCGCTGCCGGTCGCGGTGGCGCATCAGGCGGGCGCGATCCTGGTGCTCACCGCTGCGGTGGCGGCGCGCCACGCGCTGCGCTCGGCCCGCGCCGGATAACGCCCGTCCGATTGGACGCCTGCGCCGGGCGGGCGTTATAATTGCGCCGTGGCGGAGGATCGGAGAATGGCGGAGTTTCCCCCGAAGACGGTGGCCGAATGGCGAGCGCTTGCCGAGAAAGAGGTCGGCGGCAAGAGCGTAGACCAGCTCACTTGGCAGACACCCGAAGGCATCGCGGTGAAGCCGCTCTACACCGCCGAGGATCTGGCGGCGCTCGAGACGCTGGCCAGCCTGCCGGGCTTCCCGCCCTATCTGCGCGGGCCGCGGGCCACCATGTATACCAACCGGCCCTGGACCATCCGGCAATATGCCGGCTTCTCCACCGCCGAGGACTCCAACAAATTCTACCGCGAGAACCTCAAGGCGGGGCAGATGGGGCTCTCCGTCGCCTTCGATCTCGCCACCCATCGCGGCTATGACAGCGATCATCCCCGCGTCATCGGCGACGTCGGCAAGGCCGGCGTCGCCATCGACAGCGTCGAGGACATGAAGATCCTGTTCGACGGCATTCCGCTCGACAAGATGAGCGTGTCGATGACCATGAACGGCGCGGTGCTGCCGGTGCTGGCCGGCTACATCGTCGCCGCCGAGGAGCAGGGCGTGCCGCAGGAGAAGCTCTCCGGCACGATCCAGAACGACATCCTCAAGGAGTTCATGGTCCGCAACACCTATATCTATCCGCCTGCGCCGTCGATGCGCATCGTCGCCGACATCATCGAATACACCGCGCAGCACATGCCGAAATTCAACTCGATCTCGATCTCCGGCTATCACATGCAGGAGGCCGGCGCCACCGCGGTGCAGGAGCTTGCCTTTACGCTTGCCGACGGGCTCGATTATGTCCGCGCCGCGCTCTCCAAGGGGCTGAAAATCGACGAATTCGCGCCGCGCCTCTCCTTCTTCTTCTGCATCGGCATGAATTTCTTCATGGAGATCGCGAAGCTGCGCGCCGCGCGCTTGCTCTGGGCCCGCCTCATCGCGCCGTTCGCGCCGAAGAACCCCGCGAGCTTGGCGCTGCGCACCCATTGCCAGACCTCGGGCGTGAGCCTCACCGAGCAGGATCCCTACAACAACGTCATCCGCACCACCGTCGAGGCGCTGGCGGCGGTGCTGGGCGGCACGCAGTCGCTGCACACCAATGCCTTCGACGAGGCGCTGGCGCTGCCGACGCCGTTCTCCGCCAAGATCGCGCGCAACACGCAGCTCGTGCTGGCCGAAGAGAGCGGCGTCAGCCACGTCGTCGATCCCTTGGGCGGCAGCTATTACGTCGAGAGCTTGACCCATGCGGTGGCCGAGGCCGCCTGGGCGCTGATCCAGGAGGTGGAGGCTTTGGGCGGCATGACCAAGGCGGTCGAGAGCGGCATGCCCAAGCTCAGGATCGAGGAATCCGCGGCGCGGCGCCAGGCACGCATCGACCGGGGCGAAGAGGTCATCGTCGGCGTCAACAAGTACAAGAGCGATACGCCCGACAAGGTCGACATCCTCGACATCGACAACACCAAGGTGCGCGAACAGCAGGTGGCGCGGCTTCGGCGCATCCGCGCGGCACGCGATGCCGACCGGGTATCGAAGGCGCTGGCGGCGCTCGGCGAGGCGGCGGCGAGCGGCACCGGCAATCTGCTCGCGCTCGCCATTGCCGCGACGCGCGCGCGCGCCACGGTCGGCGAGATCTCCGACGCGCTGGAGCAGGTGTTCACCCGTCATCGCGCCACCATCCGCTCGGTCTCCGGCGTCTATGGCGCGCTTTATGAGGGCGATGAGGGCTATCGCCGCATTCAGCGCGAGATCGACGCCTTCGCCGCTGCCGAGGGAAGGCGTCCGCGCATGTTGGTGGTGAAGCTCGGCCAGGACGGCCATGACCGCGGCGCCAAGGTCATCGCCACCGCCTTTGCCGATATCGGCTTCGACGTCGACGTCGGACCGCTCTTCCAGACACCGCAGGAGGCGGCGCGCCAGGCGATCGAGAACGACGTCCATGTCGTCGGCGTGTCGAGCCAGGCGGCCGGCCACAAGACGCTGGTGCCCGAGCTCGTCGCCGCCTTGAGGCAGCAAGGCGCCGACGACGTCCTCGTCGTCTGCGGCGGCGTCATACCGCCGCAGGATTACGAATTCCTGCGCAATGCCGGCGTCGCCGCCATCTATGGTCCCGGCACCAACATCCCGTTCGCGGCGAGCGAGATCCTGCGGCTCATCGAGAAGACGCGTATCGCGGCGTAACCCGTGCGAGGCATAGGGCCTGGAAGCGCGCCAGACGGCTTGCCGCTCATTCGTCCCTGAGCGGCTGGCGCGAGGATGGAGGACGCAAAGAAAGAGCCGCCCTTGTCCGTGGCTCTTTCAAGCCCTTATGCCGCGATGCGGCTCAGCCGCCCGAAGCGGGGTCGGCCGGCGGCGCCGGCGAAGGATTGTCCGTCGCCACCGTGTCGGACGTCGAGGCCTGGTGATTGATGCCGCAATCGGCGAAAGCGGGCAGTGCCAGCCCCAAAAGCGCCGTGATCAGGATCAAAAGGCGCATCGATCTCTCCCTTGCGCAGCGTTCGACATCGCCACGCCATCCTGATCCTGGCCGGCGGAGACGTCAACAGGGCCTTGCCCGCGGCCGTTGCCGGTCCCGTTGTGCCGATCGGCCGCTATCGCGCCTTCGACGCGCGACCGAGGCGACGCTCACCGAAGGAATTCCGCGGCGAAGAATCCGGCCGCCTGGTGGTTGATGTTCGTCAGATGGTCCAGGATCGCACGGCTAGGGTCGGCGGCGATCGCAGGGTGCAGCGCATCTGCGCGATCGAGGACGGCTCATCCGGCGCATGGACGGTGCCCGGACCCTCTGTTCGCGCGCGCCGAAGCTCGCTATCTATGGGCGCGATGGCCGTTCTCTTCCTGATCGTCTTCATCGACCTTGTCGGCTTCGGCGTCGTCATTCCGCTGCTGCCTTTCTATGGCCTGCATTTCGGCGCAGGTCCGGCCGAGGTAACCTGGATGATGGCGTGCTATTCCGCGGCGCAGTTCTTCTCTTCGCCGCTGCTCGGGCGCTTGAGCGACCGGGTCGGACGCCGTCCGGTGCTGCTGGTGAGCCTCGCCGCCTCCGTCGCGTCATATCTTTGGCTCGGTTTTGCCGACGCGCTGTGGATGCTGTTCGCCGCCCGCCTGCTCGCCGGCGCCGGCGCCGGCAATATCGCCGCGGCGCAGGCCTATATCACCGACGTCACCACGCCTGAGACGCGCGCCAAGGGGATGGGGCTCATCGGCGCCGCCTTCGGCCTCGGCTTCACCATCGGGCCGGCGCTGGGGGGCCTCGTCGCCGGCAGCGATCCCACCGCCGCGGCGCTGGCGCGGCCGGCCTTCCTCGCCGCCGGGCTTTCGGCGCTCGCCTGCGTCATCGCGCTGATGCGGCTCAAGGAGAGCCTGCCCGGGGCCTCGCGCGAGGCAGCGGCGCGACCGAGCCGCTGGCGGGTGGCGAAAGACGTCGCGGCCCGGCCGGTGCTGCGCCGGCTTCTGCTGTTGCTCTTCCTCACCGTTACCGCCTTTGCCGGGATGGAGACGACCTTCGCGCTCTGGGCCAACAGCGCCTATGGCTGGGGGCCGCGCGAGGTCGGCTACAATTTCCTGTTCGTCGGTCTGGTGCTGGTGGCGGTGCAGGGCGGGCTCATCGGCCGGCTGTCGCAGCGGTTCGGCGAAGCGCGGCTGGTGCTGGCGGGCGCCGGCATGATCGCCCTCGGCCTCGCTCTGTTGCCAGTGGCGCTGACGCTCTGGCGGCTGCTCCTCGTCAACCTGCTGCTTGCCCTCGGCATGGGGCTGCTCAATCCGTCGATTACCAGTCTGATCTCGCAGCAGGCGGATATCGACGAGCGCGGCGGCATCCTCGGCGTGTCGCAATCGGCGAGCAGCCTGTCGCGTATCCTCGGCCCCGCTGCGGCCGGTCCGCTTTTCGCGCTCTGGGGCCGCGACGCGCCCTATTATGTCGGCGCCGGCGCCATGGCGCTGGTGGTGGCGCTTGCCGCGCGCCTGCCACGCGCACGTCGCGCGGCGCAAGGCGATTTGCAGCCCTCATGAGCAGCGAGCGCATCGCCCCGCCCAAGCTTGGCTCGCCCTCCGAGGTCGGCCTGCGCCAGGAACTGAAGGCAGTGCGCAAGCTCGCCCCCTATCTCTGGCCGCGCGATTGGGGCTTGCGCGCGCGCGTAGTTGCGGCGCTCCTCCTGCTGGTCGCCGCCAAAGGGATCAATGTCTACGTGCCGCTGCTCTACAAGGGCGCGGTCGACCGGCTGTCGCCGGGCCACGCCGCGGCGGTCGTCATACCGGTGGCGCTGATCATCGGCTATGGCCTCGCGCGCGTCGGCGCTCAGCTTTTCGCCGAGCTGCGCGAGGCCGTCTTCGCCAAGGTCGGCCAGCGCGCCGTGCGCCGCGTCGCGCTCGCCACCTTCCGCCACCTCCACGCGCTGTCGCTGCGCTTTCATCTCGACCGCCAGACCGGCGGCCTGTCGCGCGCCATCGAGCGCGGCATCCGCGGCACCGAGTTCCTGCTGTCCTACCTGCTGTTCAACGTCGTGCCGACGTTGATCGAGATCCTGTTCGTCTGCTCCATTCTCTGGGGCTTCTACGAGGCGAGCTTCGCGCTGGCGACGCTCGCGACCATCCTCGGCTACGTCGCCTTCACCTTTGCCGTCACCGATTGGCGCATCAAGTTCCGCCGCGAGATGAACGAGCGCGACAGCGAGGCCAATACCAGGGCGATCGACAGCCTGCTCAATTTCGAGACGGTGAAATATTTCGCCAACGAGGCGCATGAGGCGGAGCGCTTCGACAAGGCGCTGCGCGCCTACGAGCGGGCCGCGGTCAAGAGCCAAACGACGCTCTCGGCGCTCAACATCGGCCAGGGGATGATCATCGCCGGCGGCCTCGTCACCGTCATGCTGCTCGCCGCAAGCGGCGTCGCGCGCGGCACCATGACGGTCGGCGATTTCGTGCTGGTGAACTCCTATCTGGTTCAGCTCTACGCGCCGCTCAACGTTCTGGGCATGGTCTACCGCAACATCAAGCAATCGCTGACCGACCTCGAATCGATGTTCCGCCTGCTGGCGGTGCGTGCCGAGATCGAGGATGCGCCCGGCGCCCCGTCGCTTGCGGTGACGAAGGGTGAGATCGTCTTCGACCGTGTCTCCTTCCGCTACGATCCGCGCCGCCCGATCCTGCACGACGTCTCCTTTCGCGTGCCCGCCGGCGGCACGGTCGCGATCGTGGGGCCCAGCGGTGCCGGCAAATCGACCATCGCGCGCCTGCTCTTCCGCTTCTACGACGTCGATGCCGGCGCCATCCGCATCGACGGCCAGGATCTGCGCGCGGTGACGCAGGGGAGCCTGCGCCGTGCCATCGGCGTCGTGCCGCAGGACACCGTGCTGTTCAACGATACCATCCGCTACAACATCGCCTATGGCCGGCCGGGCGCCGGCGACGGCGAGATCGAGGACGCGGCGCGCCACGCGCGCATCCATGATTTCGTCGCGACGCTTCCCGACGGCTATCGCAGCAAGGTCGGCGAGCGGGGGCTGAAGCTTTCCGGCGGCGAGAAGCAGCGCGTCGCCATCGCCCGCGTCATCCTCAAGAGCCCGCGCATCCTGATCTTCGACGAGGCGACCTCGGCGCTCGACACCAAGACCGAGCAGGAGATCCAGGCCAATCTCGAGGAGATCTCCGCCGGCCGCACCACGCTGGTCATCGCTCACCGCCTCTCCACCGTGGTCAAGGCCGACGAGATCCTGGTGCTCGATCAAGGCCGCATCGTCGAGCGCGGCGACCATGCCTCGCTGTTGTCGCTGGGCGGCGTCTACGCCGCCATGTGGGCGCGCCAGCAGGAAGCCGATGAGCGTGCGGCGGCGCTTGCGGCGGTGGCGGAGTAGCGGGCCGTGGCCGAGCCGCGCCCGAGCCAAGAGCAACGCCTCGTCAATCTCGCGCTCCAGGGCGGCGGCGCTCATGGCGCCTTCACCTGGGGCGTGCTCGATCGCCTGCTCGAGGACGGCCGCATCGCCATCGAGGCGATCAGCGGCACCAGTGCCGGCGCCATCAACGCCGCCGTGCTGGCGCAAGGCTATCTGAAGGGCGGCGCGGCAGCCGCGCGCGCCGAACTCGACCGATTCTGGCATCGCCTCAGCGAGCTCGGCTGGCTAAGCCCGGTGCATCGCGGACTCTATGAGCGGGCGATGGGGAGCTGGAACATCGACGCTTCGCCGGCTTCGGTCTTCGTCGATCAGCTCAGCCGCGTGGTTTCGCCCTATCAGTTCAACCCGCTGAACCTGTCGCCGTTGCGCGACTTGCTTGCCGGCATGCTCGACGTCGAAGCGCTCGCCGCGCCGGACGCGATCAAGCTGTTCATCACCGCCACCAACGTGCGCACCGGCAAGGCGCGCATCTTCGAGCGGCACGAAGTTACTCTCGACGCGCTGCTGGCCTCCGCTTGCCTGCCACAGGTCTTTCAGGCAGTGGTGATCGAGGGCGAGCCCTATTGGGACGGCGGCTATATGGGCAATCCCTCACTCTGGCCGCTCATCTATGGCTGCGGCTCGCGTGACGTCATCATCGTCGAGATCAATCCGCTGACACGGCCGGGCGTGCCGCGCACCGCGTCCGAGATCACGAACCGGCTCAACGAGATCACGTTCAACGCCTCGCTCATGCGCGAGATCCGCGCGATTGCTTTTGTCGAGCGCTTGGTCGACGCCGACGACCAGCATCCCGAGATGCGTCGCCTCAAGAAGATGTTGATCCACATGATCGAGGCCGAGGAAGCCATGGAGAGGCTCGGCGTCGCCAGCAAGATGAACACCGATCTCGATTTTCTGCTCTATCTCAAGGGGCTGGGGCAGCGCACCGCGGGACGCTGGCTGGAGAAGAATTTCGCCGCGCTCAACCATTATTCGAGCCTCGATATCCGCAAGGTGTTCCTGTAGCGTCCATGGCATCGTCGGGCGAGGGCCGGCGATACCGTTGCGCCTCGCCTCATGCTATGCACGCCTCATGGGGGCAGCTCCCATCGACGTGGGCAAACTTGCCGCCGGCCTGCGCGGCGGCGACCGGCGTGCCTTGGCGCGGGCGATCACGCTCGTCGAATCGACGCGCGAGGACCATCGCGCCGCGGCGGAGGCGCTGCTGGCCCTGCTGCTGCCGGAGTCCGGGAAATCGATGCGGCTCGGCATTTCCGGCGCGCCGGGGGTCGGCAAATCGACCTTTATCGAGGCGTTCGGGCTGGCGGTGATCGCCGCCGGCCATCGCGTCGCGGTGCTGGCGGTCGATCCCTCGTCCAAGCGCGGCGGCGGCTCGATCCTCGGCGACAAGACGCGCATGGCCGAGCTGGCACGGCAGGACGGCGCCTTCATCCGGCCGTCGCCGGCCGGCCGCACCCTGGGCGGCGTCGCCCGTCGCACCCGCGAGGCGATTCCGGTGGTGGAGGCCGCGGGCTTCGACGTGGTCATCGTCGAAACCGTCGGCGTCGGCCAGTCGGAGACGGCGGTTGCCGACATGGTCGACCTCTTCCTGCTGCTGCTGGCACCCGGCGCCGGCGATGATCTCCAGGGCATCAAGAGGGGCATCGTCGAGCTTGCCGATCTCCTCATCGTCAACAAGGCCGACGGTGATCTCGAGCCGGCGGCGATGCGCGCGGTGGCGGATTACCGCCATGCCATGCGGCTGCTGCGACCACCCGCGGACGAGGCGGCGGCGGTGGTGGCGATTTCGGCGCTCGAGCGCCGCGGCATCGACACGCTGTGGCATGCGGTCGACCGCCGCATCGCCGCGCTTCGCGCAAGCGGCGGCCTCCAGCGCCGCCGTGCCGCGCAGGCACGCGCCCATCTCTGGAGCGAGGTCGGCGAGGGGCTGCTCGAGCTTTTCCGGTCCGACGCCAAGGTGGCGGCGCGGCTTGCCCGGCTCGAGGCCCAGGTCGTCTCGGGCGCGATCACTCCTGCCGCCGCGGCCAAGGCCGCGCTGCAGGCGTTTCGCCGGCGGCCCCGCTCGGCTTGACGGCGCGCGCGTCTTGCCCTAGAAACCGGCCTCGCGCACGGCCCTCGATCCTCGAGAGGCCGTGATTGTTGTTCGAGGACGGTCATGGCAAGACGGTGCTTCATCACGGGCAAGGGCGTGCAGGTCGGCCACAATGTCAGCCACGCCAACAACAAGACCAAGCGCCGCTTCCTGCCGAATCTGCAGATCACCTCGCTGCTGTCCGACGTGCTCGGCGCGCCGATCCGCGTGCGGCTCTCCACCCGCGGCATCCGCACCATCGAGCATAATGGCGGGATCGACGCCTATCTGCTGGGCACGCCCGACAGCAAGCTCACCCTCGAGGCGCGGCGCCTGAAGCGGCGCATCGCCGCCGTTGCCGCGCGCAAGGGGCAGAGCCCCGCGGCTTAGGCGCCTGCCGCCGCCTTCCGGCGGCTCTTCCTCTCAGCTTTCATAGAGATCGTGTAGCCGCACCCAGGCCATCGGGTAGGGCAGGCCGTCCTCGTCGCGTCCCTCGGGCGTGAGATCGAGGTAGTGATAGGCGCCGTTCAGCATGTCGAGGCCGCGCGCGTAGCAGGAATAGGTGTGGAAGACGGTGCCGTCGTCATCGCGATAGAATACGCTGACGCCGGGCCGTTCGCCGCCGAAGGGCTTGCCGATGCTGTAGTTGTAATAGGACTGGCCCTTCGCCTTCTCCTCGGGCGTCTCGCTCACCTGATAGTCGCGGTTGAAATCGCCGCCGAGCGAGGAGACCCATTTGAAAGTCCAGCCCATGCGCCGCTTGAAGGCGGTGAGCTTGTCGATCGGCGCCAGCGAGACGGCGACGAACGTCGCGTCGCGCTGTTCGAGATGGACGACGAAGCCGTTATAGCCGTCCGCCCAGAAGGAGCAGCTCTTGCATCCCGCCTCCCAGCTCGGATCGAACATGAAATGCTGGACGATGAGCTGACGGCGCCCCGAGAACAGATCCGCCAGGCTCTCCTTGCCTTTGGGCCCCTCGAAGACGTAGCGCTTGTCCACCCGCACCCAGGGCAGTGCGCGGCGCTCGCGATTGAGCTCGTCGCGCAGGCGCGTGAACTCTTTTTCCCGGGCAAGAAATCTCCGGCGGGCCTCGATCCACTCATCTTGCGAGACAACGGCATGATCCACCATCGCGGCACCTCCGGTCGATCTGGAACCTGGCGCAATCCTAAGCACCGCGCCACAATAATCAACAATAATGTTGACAGTCAATTTTCCTGTTGATCTATCGCGGCCGACGGATCTGTGCCTCCCGCGCGACGCTTGCCCGTCCTTTCCGGCGAGAGCACCGGATCGTCGCGGCTTGTCGAGCGGTCGGAGAAACTCGATACTTGCGGGGCGGCGAAAATCGGACTGGCGGCGGGACTGCCGAAACGCCATCTCGGGACAGGGGCTGGGAGAATGACATGACGAATAACGAAGGAACGAGATCGATAATTCTGCGCAACACGATCGACGACGCCTTCCGGCGGGCGGCGAAGAAATATCGCGGACGCGAGGCTTTGCTGTTCGGCGACCGGATCTGGAGCTTCCATGACCTCGATCGTGCCGCGGGCCGCGTCGCTCGCCGCCTTGCCGGGCTCGGATTCAGCAAAGGCGACCGGGTCGTCGCCTATGGCCGGAACTCGGATGCGTATCTGGTCGCTTGGCTGGGCTGCGTGCGGGCCGGCCTCGTCCATGTTCCCGCCAACTATGCGCTGACGGCCGGCGAGCTGCGCTACGTCCTGGAGCAATCCGACGCGCGCGGCCTGCTGTTCGACGTCGCATTATCCGATACCGCGGCAGCGGCGGTCGAGCGGACACGGGTCGACATCGCCGGGACCTTTCACGGCGGCGGCAGCCGGCATGCCGTCGACATTTTGGCAACCATGCGGGACGAAAGCGCGCCGGCGGATTTTGATGCAGCGGCGAGCGACGAGGATTTGGCGCAGATCCTCTACACCTCCGGCACGACGGCGGCGCCGAAGGGCGCGATGATGACGCATCGCGCGCTGCTGCATGAATATGAGAGCTGCATCATCGACCTGGAATTCGCCGGCGACGATCGCTCGCTGGCGGCGTTGCCGCTCTATCACTCGGCCCAGATGCATGTCTTCGCCATGCCGCATCTGATGATGGGCGTGCGAACGATTCTGCTTGATGCACCCGTGCCGGAAGTCTGCCTGCGCCTCATCGAGGAACAGCGGATCACGTCGTTCTTCGCGCCGCCCACGGTATGGATCAGCCTGCTGCGCAACCCCGGCTTTGATCGACACGATCTGCGGTCGCTGAAGAAGCTCTATTACGGCGCGTCGATCATGCCCGTGCCGGTGCTGGAGGAGCTTCGCCGGCGGCTGCCGGAGATCCGCGCCTATAACTGCTATGGCCAGAGCGAGATCGGGCCGCTGGCCACGGTGCTTCGACCCGAAGAGCACGACGCCAGGCCCGCCTCGGCCGGCCGGCCGGTCATCAACGTGGCGACGCGGGTCGTCGACGAGCACATGAACGACGTGCCGCCGCGGACGAACGGCGAGATCGTGCACCGCTCGCCGCAACTCCTCACCGGCTACTGGAACAAGCCCGAGGAAACCGAGCAGGCTTTCAGCGGCGGATGGTTCCATTCCGGCGATGTCGGCTTTCTCGACGAGGAGGGATATCTCTTCGTCGTGGATCGGGTTAAGGACGTGATCAATTCCGGCGGCATCGTCCTGGCGAGCCGGGAAGTGGAGGAGGCGCTGTTCACCCATCCCGCGGTATCGGAGGTCGCGGTCATCGGCCTGCCCGATCCGAAATGGATCGAGGCGGTGGTCGCGGTCGTCGTCGTCAAGGCTGGCCACGCGGTTTCGGCGGAGGCTTTGATCGCGCATGCGCGCGAACGCCTGGCGGCGTTCAAGACGCCGAAGCGGGTCATCTTCGTCGAGACGCTGCCGCGGAATACGGCGGGAAAATTGCTGAAGCGGGACCTGCGCACGACGTTTGCAAAGGCGGACACGTCGTCGGCTTCGAAAGCCGAATAGGCAATTGCCCCGCCGGCATTGCTACGCATCGGTTCCGGTCACGAAAATGCCGCGATCCGGCCGCGGCAGATGCTGAGCATCTCTTCGATCGCCTTGCTTGCGTCCGCCCCGACCGTGATGCTTTCGGGCAAGCCGATGCGGTCGACAGCTTGGCCCAGCGCGGACAACATGCCGTCGATGGCGGCGTCGGCGTCGATGACTCTCAGGCCGGCATTTGCCGCTAGCGCGCGAAAATCGGCGCGCCGCAGATTGTCGTCCTTGCCATTGAGCTTGAGCGCGAGGCGGTCGTGCTTGAGCTTTGGAAAGACCCGCGTCGTCACGGCGTCATAGAGGGGGGCCATCCGGACGCTGCAAAACTGCCCGTCTCCCGCCTCGGCGATCTTGAGCAGCGCCATGTTCTTCAGATGCATGTCGCCGTCGGCGATCAGCCACGCGAACAGCGCCCGCTTGACGATGATGACGATATCGTCCTCAGGCGCGGTCGAGAGCGGGCGAACTCTCGCTCACCCGCTACACCGACCCGGAGCCCGAGCTCAAGCTGCTGCTCGACAAGCTCAAGCTCGCGCTGCCCGCCCAGCCGCCACCCAAAATCACCGCCAAAACGCCGCTCCCGCAACCCCCGTCGTAGTGCCGACCTTCAAGGGTTCAATGCCGCAATATCAGTTACTTAGCCCCTTCCTGGCGGCCCAATCCGCGAAGTTCGGCTAGGTCTTCACTACAGCCGATCCGCGCCGCCCGCCGACCGTAACCCCTTGGCGCGCCAGCCACTCCCTCCACGCGAATCGTCAACGATGCGGTCGAATCCGCGAAGTTCGACTAATTTCAAGGTTAATATAACTTTCCCATTCCATAGGAACGGAAAAGTTATATCGGATGGCGGCT
>DASPSJ010000054.1:0-26904 GCA_035623985.1 Allostellaceae bacterium
GCTGCGTAAAGCGGCTGAGCGTACCGTGCCACATCTGCGTCGCAAGATCGGCAAACTCCTCGCCAGCTTCACCGCTGCCGACTGTGCCAATTTCCTTGAGCACTCAGGCTATGCTTCGAATTGACCGGAATCCGCTCTAGCTCGTGACCCATCCTTGAATTTGGATGCCCTGTATCAGCATCCGAAAGAAAGCTCGTTAGATAGTGATCCGACGCTCCAAATAGTAGCGGAACCGCGGGAGGGCGATTACCTCCCTAAGGCTCCTAACTCAATTATGCGAATTATTCCCGGTGTGGTGAAGCGCTACGAAACCGAGCTTGCCGCTGCACGAATCGCGTTTAACGATGCAAAAGTTCGGGCTCAAGAGTCAATTACACGACGCAGAGCTGCGTTTGCGACCCTTCAGGAAAAGGCTGCAGCACATAACCGTCAGATAGATGCCTTCAAAGCGGCACTAGTTGCAGCCGAGCCAGAGGCAATCGTTGGCTATTACGAATTGGTATTCGACGAGTCAGAATATCCCGATGGCTTTTCGTCGGAATATCGTGTCGCCTTCATTGCAGAATCAAAGCAACTTGTTGTTGAAGTGCGATTGCCGACCATCAATGCGATTGTTCCAAAAATTGAGCGATACAAATATATCAAAAGCACCGATCAGATCGCAGAAACAAAGAAAACCGAAAAATCGCGCCAAGCTATCTATATAGATGCGATCTCCCAGACCGTGTTACGCTGCCTATACGAGTCTTTCAGAGCAGATCCCAGCGAAGTTGTGAATGTGGTTTCTTTAAATGGTTACGTTATCGCCGTAGATCCAAGTACTGGTCGCGACATACAGCCTTATATCGTATCGGTAAGAATCACCCGCGATGAATTCGCTGTTTTGGAACTGCGAAATGTTGATCCACCAGCGTGCTTAAAACGGATGCATGCTGCGGTCTCTCGCAGTCCAGCTGAACTTGTTGCTATCAAACCAATTATCGATTTCAACATGGTCGACCCGAGGTTCGCCAAGGAGCAGGATGTTCTCTCAACTCTTGATACACGTCCAAATTTGATGGAGCTTTCTCCTACTGAGTTCGAGTCGTTGATCACGAACCTCTTTCAGAAAATGGGATTGGAGACGAAATTAACCCAGCCATCTCGCGATGGCGGCGTGGATTGTGTTGCATACGATCCGCGTCCCGTGCTCGGTGGAAAAGTCATTGTCCAAGCCAAGCGTTATAAGAATACCGTTGGCGTGAGCGCGGTGCGAGATTTATTTGGTACTGTCCATAACGAAGGCGCATCTAAGGGCATTCTTGTAACGACTAGTGGTTATGGCAAGGCAGCCTACGATTTTGCAAACGGTAAACCTCTTGAACTGATCACGGGCAGCAACCTGCTTTATATGCTTAAGGAGCATTCCGGGATCGATGCCAAAATCGTCATTCCCGAAGATTGGGTTGATCCGAGTTGAATTGGGCCATCGGTCCGAATCACAACAGATGGCCGTGCTGATCGTGCGACAAAGAAAGCCAAGAAGTTCACCTGAGCACCAGATATTGGCCTCAAATAAACAGAATCACGCTGGAAACCGCGCCGCATAGCTCTCCAGCGGCAGACGCAGCGCATTGGTGAGATAGCTGACCATCCGATAGAACCCCGCCAGCATCAGAATCTCGATCAGCGCCTCCTCGCTGAAGGCGCCGCGCAACTCGCGCCAGAGGGCATCGTCGAGATCGCAATGCGCATGGAGCGTGTCGCACGCCCGCAGCAGCAGGCGGTCCTCGTGGGACCAGCAAGGATCATCGGCGTTTCCTCGGACGAGAGAGCGCTGCTGGGCCGCATCGAGGCCGGCGCGCTCGGCGAAAAAGGCGATATGCACGCCCCACTCATATTCCGAGCCGGACAGCGCCGTGACGCGGTCGATGACGATCTCCCGCTGACGCAGCGTCAGATGCCCCTTGTCAAGCAGGCTGCCGCCGCGGAAGCGCTCGAAGAGGCGCGGGTCGCGCGCGAGCGTCGTGAAAAGGGAGAGCGGCGGCACGCCCGGCGGCATGATCCGGTCGAAGGCGGCTTGCGCTTGCGCCGGATAGGGCGGCTTCATCGGCGCGATACGGGCTGTCATCGCGGACGCTCCCATGCTATGACTTTCATAGCATCCTATGCCCCACGCTATGGAAAGTATAGCATGAAGTTTCCCCGCCCCGGCCGGCCGGTCCGCGGCTCTAAGACCGGCCGGCCGATCATGGCGCTGCTCGATCTCCTGGGGCGTCGCATGAGCTTGCGCGTTCTGTGGGAGCTTTCGCAGGCCGGCCAATCCCTGACGTTCCGCGCGCTGCAGGCGGCGGCGGACACCAATCCGAGCCTGCTGAACACCCGTCTCAAGGAATTGCGCGCGGCGGGCATCGTCCTTCGCGATGCCCGCGGCTATAGGCTGAGCGAGGAGGGAACGGCGTTGCTGGCGCTCCTCCTGCCGCTGCATCAATGGGCGGAGGCGTGGGGACGCAAGGCTCGGCGCCACGCTAAAACGCGACAAGACCGTGAAGAGCGGGTAATGGCGGCATGCCGCGGCCGCCGCCGGGAGGCGAGAGCCGCTCCTCAGGCCTTGTAGGCGATGCGGAAATTGCCCCAGTGGCGGCCGGTTGCATAGATGGGCACCGCCACGTCCTTCATCAGCACGAACTGGCCGCCGCCCATGTCGCGGCGATAGGTCTGCAGCAGGAAGGGCTTGGTGTTGCGGCCGGCGGCAAGCCCGGTGCGATCGTTGAAGATGCGGCGGTTGCGGCAGTTGGCGGTGTTCCAGACGGGGTCGGGCCCTTGTGGCTTGCCGAAATGAAGATTGTGCGTCGGCAGATAGCCGTTGTTGTCGACGGCGGCGCAGTAGACGACACGCGGATCGAGCGACAGCATCGGCTCCTGAATCGGCGGCAGCACGCGGTCGGTGAACAGGGTGAAGCGCGTCATCACCTGCTGCGGATTGGTGTTCGGAATCGGCCGATAGTCGCGGTCGAAGAGATCGGCCGCAGAAATCTCACCCTTGGCGATCGCCGCTTCGAACAGCGCGCCGACGCGCTGTGCCGCCTCGCGCGCCGCGTCGATGAACGGCGTGTCGGCGATCGCCACGCCGGTCGCCGCGGTGAGGCCGATGAGCGTCTCGCTCACCGTCAGCAGGTTGCGCACGCGCCCTTTCGCCGCCTCGAGCCGCCGGCTCCACTCGGCGCCGCCGGTCGCCATCTCCTCCACGTGGGTCATCAGCGTGGCGTAGCTCGCTCCGATCCCCTTCGCCGCTTCGGCGATGCGGCCGGCTTCGCCGTCGAGCTCGGCGATGGCGTGGCCCGCCTTGTCGATGACAGCGCCGATCGCCGTGGTGCCGGAGCGCACGGTCTGCGCCTGCGCCACATTGGCGGCGCCGTCGGCGATGAGCCGGTCGGCCTGCTTGGTGAGCGCCGCCAGCGTCGCCGCTATCTCCTTGGTGGCCTGTTGCGTCTGCGTGGCGAGCGCCTTCACCTCGCTGGCCACCACCGCAAAGCCTCGCCCCGCCTCGCCGGCGCGCGCCGCCTCGATGGTGGCGTTCAAGGCGAGCAGGTTGGTCTGGCCCGCGATGGCGGCGATCTGATCGGCGACCTTGCCGACATTGCCCAGCGCGCGGCGCAAGGCTTCAATCTGCGTGCCGAGGCCGGTGACGCCTTCGACCAGGCTGTGAATGCCATTGAGCGACGTTTCGACGGTGCCGCGCGAGGCCGCCACCTCGCCGCTGGCATGGCCGGCCACGTCGCGCGCATGTTGCGCCGCCGCGGCGATGCGCTCGTTGCCGGCATGCGTCTCGACCGCTTTCCCGCGCAGCTCCTGCGACAGCGCCGCCTGCCGCTTGACGCCGGCCGCGGTGCCGTCGATGTCGCCGTCGATGTCGCAGATCTCCAGGCCGAGCGTGCTGGCCTGGTCGGCAATCTCACGCAGGATGCGGTTGGCGTCCGCCCCGGAACCGGTCATCGCGAGAGTCTCTCTTGAAGCTCCTTGAGCGGACGGTGCGTCCGCACGCCTGAGGATGTCCGGCCCTGGCTAAGAAATTGTTAAATACCGCTGAACTCTAGGAAAGCGTGCGGCGCCGCGCCGGTTGCGTCCGGCCGAGGCCATAAGCCGGTGGGCCGTCGGATGCGCCAGGCCCGCAAGTGCCGGGTCGCCGAGGCCGGTGCGCTTTACCGCATCTTCGACGGCAGCTCGATCGTCTCGCCGTCGACGATGAATTTTCCATATCCCTGATGATGGATGGTCTTGGGACGTTTCTGCGCGGGATCGGTCCAAGCCTGCAGAACCTCGAGGATAAAGAGATTGTATGCGTTGACGAGGCGCGTATCCGTCACCCGGCATTCGAGATTGGCGAAACACTCGGCCACCAGGGGCGGTGCCACGCGCTCGGCCGGCTGCGGCGTCAGTCCGAACGCCGCGAACTTATCAAGATCGCGGCCCGAGCAATTGCCGACTTTGACGACTTTGGCGGCCAGTTTCCGCGCCGGCACGGCGATCACGCATTCCCGGCTCGCCCGCAAGGCGGCGAAGCTGTAGCCGGCGCTGCTGACGACGCAGGCGATGAGCGGCGGCTCGAACTCCACCATCATATGCCAGGACATCGTCATGACGTTGGCGCGGCCTTTCCGCGCCGTCGTCAGCAGGACCACGGGACCCGGTTCGAGCAGCCGGTAAACCTTCGACAAAGGCAGCTTTCTCATCATGATCTTGAGCCTCGGCGGGATCGGGGCGGGTTGCCGGCGCGTTGGCGCGCGGCGCGACGCTTCCGCTCCCCATGCGCCGGCTTGGCCTGCCGCGGATCCGGGTATGATGATCGGGCGGATCGGTGCTCCACGCAACGGCCGCCTGCGACATCTCGCGGCCAGAGGGCCGTGGTCATCGGAGCGAAGAGGACGGGCGATGTCGGTATCGGAGATCGAGGCGGCGGCCGGCGATTATTTGCGGCGGGGCTGGTCGGTCATCCCGCTTCGGCCGCAATCGAAGCTGCCGGCGATCCGCTGGGAGGCCTATCAGCGACGCCGCGCGGATCGGGAGACGCTGCGGCGGTGGGTGCGCCGCTGGCCAGGGCTCAACATCGGCATCGTGACCGGCGCCGTTTCCGGCCTCGTCGTGCTCGATCTCGATCGCGGCCATGCCGGCTTCGACAGCCTGGAGGCGCTCGAGCGCCTGCATGGTCCGCTGCCGGCGACGGTCGAAGCGGAGACCGGCGGCGGCGGTCGCCACTTCTATTTCACGGCTCCGCCCGCTTCGCTGCGCAACAAGGCGGGGATCGCGCCCGGCGTCGACTTGCGCGGCGAGGGCGGCATGGTCGTCGCACCGCCTTCGATCCATCCCTCGGGCGGGCGGTATCGCTGGAGTCCCGGCCACGAACCCGGCACGCTGGCGCCGGCGGTCCTGCCGCGTTGGCTGGTGCAGCTCGCCACGGATGCGCCTGCCGGAAGAGGTCATCGCCTTGCTCATTGGCGCTCGCTCGTCAGAGCGGGCGTCGAGGAGGGCCGGCGGAATACGACCATCGCCTCTTTCGCCGGGCACCTGCTCTGGCATGGCGTCGACAGCGAGGTGGTATTGGAGCTGATGCTGTGCTGGAACCGGCAACGCTGCCGGCCACCGCTCGAGGACGCCGAAGTGGCGCGGGTGGTGTCCAGCATTGCGCAGCTCCATGAAGGTCGCGGCGAGCCCGCGCCTTAAGCGCCCGCGTCCCGCCGGCACAGCTCTGCGCGGATCTCCGCGCCATGCTCGTCCAGGCGCGGCGCCGGCCGGCGCAGCTTGCCGGGGGTCGCCGAGAGCTTGACCGGGATGCCAAGCGTGCGCATGCGCCCGGCCAAGGGATGCTCGATCTCCGCCACCATGGCGCGCGCCTTGGCCTGCGGGTCCTCGAACACCTCGTCATAGGTCAGGACCGGCGCCACCGGCACGCCGGCTTCGGTGAGGAGATCGACCCAATGGGCGGTGCCGTGCCGCGCCAGCACCTCTTCCAGCAGCGCCACCAGCGCCTTGCGGTTGGCAACGCGCGACGGGATGTCCTCGAAGCGAGGATCCCGCGCGAGCTCTTCGCGGCCGATCGCGGCGCAGAATTTGCGCCACAGCGGCTGCGTGTTGGGGCCGATCGTCACCCAGCCGTCGGCGGTGCGGAACACCTGATAGGGCGCGCCGCCGCGATGGGCTTGGCCGAGCCGCGCCGGCCGCTCGCCGGTAGCGAAGAGATGCGCCGCCTCATAAAGGCCGAAAGCGATGCCGGCCTCGTAAAGCGAAGTGTCGACCTGCTGGCCGTGGCCGCTGCGCGTGCGCGCCTGTAACGCCGCCAGGATGCCGAAGGCCGCGAACATGCCGGCGCCGATGTCGCAGATGGCAAGCGGCAGCCGATAGGGCGGCCCGTCCTCGGGCCCGGTCACCGACATGATGCCGCTCATCGCCTGCATCATCAGGTCGAAGCCCGGCCGCTCGCGGTAGGGACCGGTCTGGCCGTAGCCCGAGATCGAGCAATAGACGAGGCGCGGGTTGAGCGCCGCCAGCTCGGCATAGCCGAGGCCGAGGCGCGCCGCCGTGCCGGGCTTGAAATTCTCCAGGAAGATGTCGGCGTCGCGCGCGAGATCGCGGCAGATGTCGCGGTCGCGCTCCAGCTTGAGGTCGAGCGCGATGCTGCGCTTATTGCGGTTCCACAGCATGAAGGGCGAGCTTTCGCCGTTGACGAAGGGCGGCATGCGCCGCGTATCGTCGCCTTCCTCGGGCCGCTCGACCTTGATCACGTCGGCGCCGTGATCGGCCAGCAGCATCGAGCAATAAGGCCCCGAGAGATGCGAGGTAAGGTCGATGACCCGAAGCCCTTCGAGCGCAAGCTCGGCCATGGCGCGTTTCTCCTGTGCCGTCTTTTGCCGATGAGCCTAGCCGGCGGCCGCAGGGGGCGGTAGCGCTCAGCCGCGTGCCCGCACCGGGCGCAGCGCCGCGGCCAGCACCAGCACCAGCAGCGCGCCGACGGCGCCGGGCAGGAAGGCGGCGGCGGCGATCGCGGTCGCGTCCCACACCGCGCCGCCGAGGAAAGGCACGATGAAGGTGACGAGGTAGCTGATCGTCAGCACGCCGGCGGAAAGGCGATGGACATCCGCGGGCGGCGCCAGCAGCGGCGGCAAGGCGAGGGTGAGGATGAGGACGAAGGCGGCGGCAAAGCCGATGCAAGCCGCGCCGGCGATCATCGCGGCCGGCACCGGCAGCAGCAGCAGCGCGGCAAGGCTGCAAAGGCCGAGCAGCGCGGCGGCGATGAAGGGCTGCTTTTGACCCGCGAGGCGGGAGGCCAAGGCGAGGACCAGGAAAGACGCCGGGAGCTGCCCGGCATTGAGCGCGGTGAGGCAGGCATTGACCAGTCCCGCCTGGCCGGTGGCATGGAGATAGTCGGGCAGAAAGGCATTGCTGGCAAAATAGAGCGCCGAGGCGCCGCCTTGCAGCAGGCCGAGCTGCCAAGTGCGCGCGTCCCACCAGTCCGGCCACCAGCGCGCCGGCCCATGCCCCGCGCTAGGCGCCGCCTCTGCCGTGCCGAGCCGGAACAGGAGCGCGGTGGCCAGCACCGGCATGGCCCAGACGACGAAGCTCCATTGCCAGCTTCCGGCAACCAGCGGCAGCACCAGCGGCAGCGTCAGGCTCGCCGCCAGCACTTCGCCGATGAGCAGCCCGTTGGCATAGACGGCGGTGGCAAGCCCGACGCGCCCGGCAAACCAGCGGCTGACCAGCGCCGGCAGGGCCGGCTGGATGATCGCCACCCCCGCGCCCATCGCGAAGGTCATGGCGAACAGCATCGGCACCGACGGCCCGAGGCCGCGCAGCGCCGAGGCAAACGCCACCACCAGCAGCCCGGCGATGACGGCGCGGCGGGCGCCGATGCGCGCGATCACCAGCGAACCGGGCACGGCGATGAGGCCGAAGAGCAGCACCGGCAGGCCCGTGAGCGCGGCAACGCCCTTCTCGTCGAGCGCGAGATCGCGATGGATCAGCGGCAGGACCGGCGGAACCGCGAGAATGGTGAGCCTGAGGTCGATGCCGGCGAGCCAGAGGAGGATGAAGCGTCGCCTTGCCGCGGGCTTGCCTGCCGCGCCGTCGCCTTGCGCCATGCCGTCCGAGCCCGATCCTTCATCCGCCCTGCCGGCGCATCCTGCCGCGCCGTGCCTGCCGCGGACAAGCGTCGGCCAAAACGAACGGCGTCCGGGAGGGTGCTCCCGGACGCCGTCCACGCTCGCCGGAAAAGGCGGAGATTGCCTAGTCGAAGGCGCTGGCGCGCTGTGCGTAGTGGATGTGCACGGCGAGGCAGCGATGGAAGGTGCTCGGCGTCTCGCGGCGGAAGAAACGGCCGAGCGAGCGCCGCTCCGGCTGCGCCGCGCGCGGCGCGGTGGCCGGCGCCGCATGCGGCGACCGGTGCGCTTTCAGCGTCTCGGTCATCGTCTTTGCGTAGCGCGGAATCGTAAGTTCCATGACGAAAATCTCCTTCGGGCATGTTCTTGCCATTAACAGAACGTTAAACGAGGCAAGAAGCCAAGAACTTTTGTGTAAAAAATTTCGAAGATTTTATTGACTAACCGGAACGATCCTTATTGATCATTCTAAGTACATAGAATCGTAACATTTTTTCCCAATGAATATTAACCCTATTTGACGAAAGACTATAAATCTTTCCGGCCTGGCATTCGGCAATTGCATGGCGGCAAGGTGCCCGCGTCGCGTCTTGCCCCCGGGGCGCGGCTGGACGGGCCTGCGCCTGCGGTGTAGGGAGACGATAGGCAGAAGCGACAGCGAGATGAGCCGATGACGTCCCCAAGTGACAGGCTGAAGAGCTATAGGCGACCGCACGGTCTGCCGTTCCGCGTCAACAAGATCGGCCATGTCGTGCTCAACGTCAGCGATCTCGACCGCTCCGTGCGATTCTACACCGAGCTGCTCGGCTTCCAGGTGTCGGACGTCTACCCCGATGCGATGGTGCCGGGCGGCATGGTGTTCATGCGCTGCAATAGCGATCATCATGGCGTCGCCCTGGTGGGCTCGCTCGCGGCGCAATCGCGCAGCACCGAGCTCAATCACATGGCTTTCGAGGTCTCGAGCCTCGACGAGGTGCTGCGCGCGCGCGAGCATCTGCGTCGCCACGGCGTCGCCGTCGATTTCGACGGGCGCCGCCGCGCCGGCTGCCAGATCGCCATCGAGTTCCGCGATCCCGACGGCCACCGGTTGGAGATCTATTGGGGGCTCGATCAGGTCGGCAGCGACGGCATCGTCCGGCCGGAGAGCGAATGGAAGGGAGCGCAATCGCTGGAGCAGGCGATCGCCGATCCCGTGCGCGGCCAGGATACGAGCTTGCGCGATCCGTCGCTGCTGCGCAAATAACCGGCGGCGGCAAAGGCCGCGGCACTCATGGCGCAAGAGCCGCCCATGGACGACCAGCGCGAGGTTACAGCCTTTCTCTCGGCTGGGGCGAGCTACGGGCTTCCCACGGCGCCGGTCGAGCAGATCATCACCCACTGCTCGATCGTCTTTCTCGTCGGCGAGCGTGCCTACAAGCTGAAGCGGGCGGTGCGCTTCTCCTATCTCGACTATTCCACGCTCGCGCTGCGCGAGCGCTTCTGCCGCGCCGAGCTCGCGCTCAACCGCCGCACGGCGCCGGAGATCTATCTCGGCCTGCGCGCGATCACGCGCGAGGCCGGCGGCGGGCTTGCCTTCGACGGCGCCGGCGAGACGGTGGATTGGGTGGTGGAGATGCGGCGCTTTCGCGAGGCGGATCTGTTCGACCGCATGGCCGAGGCGCGGCGGCTGACCCCGGCGCTGATGCGCGCGCTCGCCGACATCATCGCCGCCTTCCATGCGGGCGCCGAGCCTACGCCCGGGCGCGGCGGCCGGACCGGGATTGCCGCCACCATCGCCATCAACCACGACAATCTCTGCCTCGCCTCGCCGCCGCTCGATCGCGCCGAGATCGACCGGCTTCGGGCGGCGTCGACCGAGCGCCTGGCGGCGGTCGGCGATCTGCTCGAAGCGCGCCGCGATGCCGGCAAGGTGCGGCGCTGTCATGGCGACCTGCATCTGCGCAACGTCTGCCTCTTCGAGCAGAAGCCGATGCTGTTCGACTGCATCGAGTTCAACGACGATTTCGCCTGCATCGACGTGCTCTACGACCTGGCGTTCCTGTTGATGGACTTGATCGCGCGCGGCCTCGCCGATCATGCCAATCTCGTGCTCAACCGCTATCTCGACCGCAGCGGCGACATCGGCGGCCTGGCGGCGCTGCCGCTCTTTCTTTCGGAGCGCGCGGCGGTGCGCGCGCATGTGCTGGGCGTGCTGGTGCGCACGGGCAAGCCGGAGACGGCGGCCGAAACCGCGCGATCGGCCGCATCCTATCTCGCGCTGTCGCTGTCGCTGTTGCAGCGGCAACCGCCGCGTCTCATCGCCATCGGCGGTCTCAGCGGCAGCGGCAAATCGACCGCGGCGCAGGCGCTGGCCGCCCGGCTGCCGCCGGCGCCGGGCGCGCGGCTGACGCGCAGCGACGTCCTGCGCAAGCGGCTCGCCGAGGTCGCGCCCGAGACTCGGCTGCCGCGCGAGAGCTACAGCCTCGCCGCCGCCCGGCGCGTCTATGCCGCCTTCTACGACGAGGCCGCGGCCGCGCTTGCCGCGGGCTTCAGCGCGGTGGTCGACGCGACCTTCCTGCGGCCCGACGAGCGCGAAGCGGTCGCGGCGCTGGCCGCGCGCGCCGGCGTGCCCTTCACCGGCCTTTGGCTGGAGGCGCCGCCGGAGATGTTGGCGGCGCGGCTTGCGGCGCGGCGCGACGATGCCTCGGACGCCGACCGCGCCGTGCTCGAGGGACAGCTCGGCATCGACACCGGCGCCGTCTCCTGGCGGCGGATCGACGCCGCGCGCGGCCCGGCCGAGACGATCGCCTTGGCGCTCAATGCGACAGGAATACCGGCACCGTCATCGTCGTGAGCAGCGTGCGCGTGACGCCGCCGAAGACGAACTCGCGCGGCCGCGCCTGCCAAGATCGAGAGGATGAAATGCATCGATCCCCCGCTCGTTGAGACGGCGGGCGAGCGTCGGAGAAAGACATTCGTCGATGAAGAATTTCACGAGCGCTCAGTGGCGCCAAGGCTTTCCGCCCGGACGACCGACCAGGGGATTGGCCCGCGCATAGAGCAGCGCCGCCTCGATGGCCTCCCGAGGCAGATCGGGATTGTCCGCGACGATATCGTCCACGCCGTCGCCGTGATCGATCCGCCCGGCGATGGAGTAGACGGTCATGCGCGTGCCGCGGATGACCGGCGTCCCGCCCTTGATGCCCGGATCGACGTCGATCCAACGATCGCGGGCGCGAGAGTACCAGCTCACGCGATCACAGATCGGGCCAAGCAGCTCGCCGGGTTTGATATCGATGCCCGGGGAGAAATGCCATGCCGCCGCCAGCAGCCGATCCCGCGGCGTCGTCTTGAAGCAGCGCCAAAGCTTGGCCTTGTGCTCCTTCGAAAAGTGGAGGTCGCACTTCCTCAGGAAGGCGACATAGTAGACGCCTTCCGCCGACAGAAGGCGACGCCGGCGTGCGCTCGCCTTGGATGGCCGCTCCCGGCGGACCTCGATGATGCCCTCTTCTATCGCCTTCTCGACCGCTCCGGGCGAAGCCTCGGCCAAGGTGGCCGCCTCGCCGGTCGTGAATAGCTCCTTGGCGTCCGGCATAAATTATCCCCTTTCTGGGGGAAAATTTATGTGACCCCTGACCATTTTTCAAGGGCCGGGGCGAAGAGGGAGCTGCTCTTGCACCCGCGCGTTACAACATGTCCCATGCCTCGGACGCCGACCGCGCCGTGCTCGAGGGACAGCTCGGCATCGACACCGGCGCCGTCTCCTGGCGGCGGGTCGACGCCGCGCGCGGCCCGGCCGAGACGATCGCCTTGGCGCTCAATGCGACAGGAATACCGGCACCGTCATCGTCGTGAGCAGCGTGCGCGTGACGCCGCCGAAGACGAACTCGCGCAGCCGCGCGTGGCCATAGCCGCCGGCGACGATGAGGTCGGCGCCGATCTCGTCGGCGTGGTTCAAGAGAGCGTCGCCCGCGGAGATCTCCGCGGCGACGGTATGCGCCGCCGCGGCCTTGACGCCGTGGCGCGCGAGATGAAGCGCGATGTCCGCGGCGGGCACGTCGCCGTCGCCGCCGATCCCCTGCTCGGGATTGATGGCAAGGACGGTCACCGACCGCGCCTGGCGCAGCAGCGGCAGCGCGTCGTTGATCGCGCGGGCGGCCTCGCGGCTGCTCTTCCAGCCCACCAGCACCGTCTGCCCGAGGGTCGCGATGGCGCCGATATAGGGCACGATCAGCACCGGCCGCCCGGAAGCAAGCAGCGTGCTCGCGGCGACCTGCGCTGCGCTGGAGAGGGTGGTGTCGTCGGGGTCGTGCTGGCCGACAACGGCGAGATCGGCATAGCGGGCATGGAGCGCCACCGTGTCGGCCGCGGCGCCCTCGACCAGCCGCCACTCGCCCTCGATTCCGTCGCGGCGCACGCGATCGTGGAAGCCCTGCTCGACGCGGCGCGCCTCGACCATGGCGCGCTCGCGTATCTTGTCCATCATCTCTTCGACGAGCTGCACGTCGACGAAGCCCCCGGCATCGCCGTAGAACAGCGCCGCCGAGAGCTGTTCGATGACGAAGAGGGCGGTGAGATGCGCGCCGTGGCGGCGCGCGAGATCGGCCGCGACGGCGAGGCGGACCTCGCTGCGCGCCGAGGCGTCGAGATGTACCAGAATATCCTTGATGGCCATGATGGCGTCCCCTCTTCGTTGGCCGTCTATCCGGTTCCGCCGTCGACGGCGGCATGGATGGCGGCCATGAGTGCGTTGTCCACCACCGGCTTTTCGAGATAGACGCTCACCCCAAGCTCGGCGGCACGGGCGCGCAACGCGCGATCGCCGCGCCCGGTCACGAGAACCACCGGCAAGCCTAGCGCGGCGCCCCGGGGCGAGGCGAGGAAATCGAGCCCGGTCGTTCCCGGGAGATGCTGGTCGAGAATGAGGCATTGCCGGCCGCGCGGGCGGTAATGCCGCACGAACTCCTCCGTGGAGCCGTAATCCTCCACCGTCATGCCATAGGATTCGAGCAGCAGCTTGAGCGAATCCCGTACCGCCTCGTCATCGTCGACGACGAACACGGTAATCGGCATCGCTGCGTCGGCCTCTGCGTCACGCGCCATGATCAAGACTATGTCGGCCTGAGGCTGATGCGACATACGCACATACCCTTATGCTCTTCGCCCGGCAGCGGACCTCTCCCCCCGTTGTCGCCGTCGCGCTCAGCGGTCGAGCACCATGCCCGAAACCACGTCGATCCAGACCAGATGGTCGCGAACGCCCTTGACGCCGGGCACGTTTTCGGCGGCCACCCGCAGAGCCGTGCGCTCGCGCTCGTCGGTGATCGCGCCGTGGAGCTCGACGATGCCCTGAGACACGGCGACATCGATGCTGACCCGCGGCGCCCAGCGCTGCTTGTCGATCTCGGCCAGCACGCGCTCGCGAATCTCGCGGTCGGAGCCGGCGCCCGGCGTCGGCGCCGCCAGCATCTCCAGCAGCGCGCTCAGCAGGTTGGCGCGGCTGAGAATGCCGACGACCCGTCCCCCGTCGATCACCGGCAGGCGCTTGACATGCCGTCGCTCCATCAGCGCCACCGCCTCGGCGAGCGGCGCCTCGGGGCCGATGCCGGCCACCTCGCGCGTCATCACCTCGCCGACCTTGCGTGCGTGGCTGCGGACATAGTCGCCCGCCAGGCGGCCGGGGCCGACCAACAGCTCGAACCAGCGCCCGCGCCGGGCCTCGGTGCCGATCTCGACGCGCCGCAGCAAGTCGCCTTCGGTCACTATGCCGATGACGGCGCCGGCGGCATCCACCACCGGCAGGCCGCTGATGCGGTGGCTCAGCATCAGCCGCGCCGCCGCTTCGATCGTGCTGTCCGCCGTCACCGTAACGGCGCCGCGGGTCATGATGTCGGAAACTTTCATGGGTCGCTCCTATGCGCGTTGCCGCCGACCGCCATCGCGGGCTCAGCGGTATGTCACGAGCTCGCTCAGCGGCAGACGGTGCCTCGGCGGCTGCTCCTGGGCGCGGTATCCCAGCGCCAGCAGCAGCGCCACCTCGAATTGGCTACGGTCGATCGCCAGCACCTCGGCGACGCCCTCCGGCTCGAATCCGCCCATCGGACAGCTATCGATCCCGATGGCGGCGGCTGCCAGCATCATCTCGGTGGCGGCGATGTGGCATTGCGCGACGCTCCAGGCGGCAAGGTCGCCATGGGTGATGCCCCGATAAATCTGCATGGCCTCCTCAAGCTCGGCTTCCGACGCGACGAGCCGGCGCAGCATGCGCCGGGCATAGCCGGTCTCGGGCCTCAGCTCGGCCGTCAGCGCGAGGATGACGATCACCGCGCCGGCGCTGGTGATCTGCGATTGGTTCCAGCAGGACGGCCGCAGATGCCGGCGCAGGTCGGGGTCCTCGACGACGAGGAAGCGCCAGGGCTCGAGGCCGAGCGAGGAGGGGGCGAGCCGCCCCGCCTCCAGCACAAAATCGAGATCGGCGCGCGCGACCGGGCGGCGTTCGTCGAACAGCTTGCAGGCGTGGCGGAAGCGCAGCAGCCGCAGGAACTCCTCGCGCATCATCGCGGCTCTCCCTAGATCCGCTCCCACAAGCCGGTCTCCTCGTCGAGCCGTGCCGTCTCCAGCCCGCGGAAATCGCCATGCGAGACCACGCCGACGACCTTGCCGCCGACGACCACCGGGACATGGCGATAACCGCCATCCTGCATCAGCCGCAGCGCCTCGATGGCGCTGGCGGTCGGCGGCATGGTGCGGGGATTCGTCGTCATGACCTCGCTCAGCGTCGTCTCCGCGGGGTCCTTGCCTTCGGCAAGCACCCGGCAGACGGCGTCGCGGCCGGTGAAAATGCCGAGGAGCCGGTTTTCCCGGTCGGTCACCAGCACGGCGCCGACGCGGCGGTCGCGCATCCCTTGGCAGGCATGCTTCACCGTCGTTCGCGGCGAGAGAGTGAGCGGCTTCTGGTCCCTGACGATTTCCGACATCCGTCGCATGATTGTCCTGCCCTTCGCCGCATCCCTGTCCGCGGCCTTGACAACCATAAAGGGCTTCGCGCGGCGGCGAATTGATATATCTCAATCCGGCGCGAGGCCGGGCAAGGGCGCGGATCCGGCGGCGATTGACTCAGATCAGCGCGCGCCCCTGCCAGGGCTCTAGGGTTGGTTTGAAAATGGCTCTCGGCGAGGCACCTATGGGCTTGCTCTATGAGGTGGAGATCAAGCGCGATGTTGCGCAGAAGACGGCGGCGCTCACGGCGCTCGAGCGCGGGCTGCGCGGCTGGACGGGCGGCGCTCCCGTGCCCGTCGCGGAGCTGATGGCGGCGCTGGAGGAGGCGCGCGCGGCGGTGCGCGATGGCGCCGTGTGCCTGGAGAATCATTTCGGCGGGCTGATCCCGCTCGACGCCGAGACGCTCGGCGACATCCTCCTCCTCCTGCGGGCCGCCGATGCCGTCGTCGGGCGCGTCAGCGAGGCAATGACGCCGCGGCGCTGAGCCGGTGCGCCGCCCGCGGCCACCGCCATTACGATCTCGGCGTCATTGACGTTTTGTCAGAAATGACAAATAATCAGTTTCGGAGGTGACGCAATGGTCCCGGCGCAGCAAGACGCCGCGCCGTCGGCGCGGGCCGACCGGCGCAAGGCCGAGAGCCGACAACGGCTGCTCGCCGCGGCGCGCCGGCTCTTCACCGAGCGCGGCTACCACGCGACGCGCCCCCAGGACATCGCGCAAGCGGCCGATCTCGGCTACGGCACCTTCTATCTCCATTTCGCCGACAAGCAGGATTGCTTCCTCGCCTTCGCCGAGGCGGCGCGCGCCGAGCTCGAGGCCTTCGTCGGCGAGCGGCTCGCGGGCATCGAGGGGGTCGAGCCGCAGCTCCGCGCGGCGCTCGAGGCAATGCTCGACTATGCCGCGCAGAATCCAGGCGTGCTCAAGGCGGCAATGACCGACGTCTCGGTGATCGCCAGCAACGGGCGCGCCGGCGCGTCGCTGGTCGAGCGCTGGGCCGAACAATGGGCGGCGCGTATCCGCGCCGGCGCGCGCGCCGGCGCCATCCATGCCGATTACGACGCCGAAGTGGCGGGCCACGCCATCGTCGGGCTGATCCGCGGCGCGACGAATTGCGGCCGCCGCCGCCGCGCCGAGCTGGTCGACACGGTGGCGCGCTTTCTCACCCGCGCGCTGGTGCCCGACGGCGCCGCGGAGACCGCGAAGCATCACAAATTCCTCGAAGGGAAGATCGCGCCATGACCCCGCTCGTCTATAGCGAAGCCGAGCTGCTGGCCGAGCACCGCTATGCCAGGCCGCAGATCGAGGCGGGCTATCGCCTCCATGGCGGCTTCGATGCCGCGGGCGCATATCTCTCGCCGCGCACCCTCATCCGCTGGCCCGCGGTGCGTGCCTGGCAGGCGGCGCTCGCCGAGCGCGGTTTCCCGCTGATCGACGCCTCGACGCGGCTGCTGAGCCGCGGCAATTATCCCAGTTTCGAGCAGCAGCGGCTGCTGCTCGATCTCGGCCTCGGCCAGACCTTGTGGAATTCGCTCACCATCACCGGCTTCATCGAGGCGCGCGGCCGGCGGCTCGCCGAAGTCGCGCCGCCGGACTTCGCCGCCGTCGTCATGGAGGATATTTCCGGCACGGCGACCGGCCATCTCGGCCGCGGGCTGATGAAGGCGCATGGCTTCGACGAGGGCGGCAGCCCGGAGAAAGGCGAGGGCGGCCACGACACCATGTGGTTCGCGGTGCGCGACTTGCTCTTCGGCAAGGACGCCTATCCGCTGCCCATCGTGCCGGAAAGCCTGGCGCGGCCGGAGCTCGGCCGGCTCATGCCGCAGATCCCGCTGCCGCACGAGCAGATGATCCTGATGCTGATGAACGTGCTGATGATCGAGATCCGCGCCGAATCCTTCTTCAGCTTCTGCACGCGGCTGATGCGCGCGCCGGAGCTGTTCTCCGACCGCCGCGCCGACGCCGAGCGGGCCGCCGTGCTGGTCGAGCGCATCCGCCAGGACGAGGCGATTCATGTCGCCTATCTCCAGACCGCGGTCTCCGAGCTGCGCAGCTTCACCTTCCGCGCCGAGGGCGGCGCCGGCGTTCCGGGCAAGGCGTTCATCGATCCCGTCTGGAACGGCATGGTGCTGTGGCATTCCGTCACCGCCGTCGACCATTCGCGCGCCGAGGCGCGCGAGGCGATCAAGGCGCAGCTCGTCTCTCTGCCCGACGGGGCCAGGCGCCTTGCCGCCTTCGACGCCCTCGCCCCCCGGGAGGCCGCCTGATGCGCGAGCTTCGGGGCAAGGCCGCCTTCGTCACCGGCGGCGCCAGCGGCATCGGCCTCGCGCTCGGTCGCGCCTTCGCCGCCTCGGGCATGAAGGTGATGCTCGCCGACATCGAGGCGGCGGCGCTGGAGGCGGCGGTGCGCGGGCTGGCTGCGGCCGGCGCGCAAGTCAAGGGCGTGGTCTGCGACGTCTCCGAGCGCGCCGCGGTCGACCGCGCGGCGGCGGAGACCATCGCCGCCTTCGGCAAGGTTCATGTCGTCTGCAACAATGCCGGCGTCGGTGGCGGCGGCGGGCCGGTCGAGCAAATCCCGCCCTCCGATTGGGATTGGACCATCGGCGTCAATCTCCTGGGCGTCATTCACGGCATCGCCGCCTTTCTGCCGCACATCAAGACGCATGGCGAAGGCGGCCACATTGTCAACACCGCTTCGATGGCGGGGATGGTCAGTCCGCCGCTGATGGCGCCCTACAACGTCACCAAATTCGCGGTGGTGACCCTGTCGGAGACGCTCGCGGCCGAGCTTGCCGACAGCACCATCGGCGTCAGCGTGCTCTGTCCCGGCTGGGTCGATACCCGCATCGTCGAAAGCGCGCGCAACCGGCCGGCGCGGTTCGGGCCGCCGCGCGAGCCCTCGGCGCTGGCGCGCGAGCGCGCGCAGCAGGTGGCGGCGCTGCTGCGCAGCGGCATGAGCCCCGACGAAGTGGCCGAGCGCGTGCTGCGCGCGATCCGTGACAACGATCTCCACATCTTCACCCATCCCGAGATGCGCGGCGCGCTCGAGGACCGTTTCCGCCGTATTCTCGCCGCCTATGACAAGACGGCCGCGTTCAAGCGATAGGAGCCGAGGATGAAGTTCGGGATCTTCTACGAGCATCAACTGCCGCGGCCCTGGCGCGAGGGCGACGAGCATCGGATTTATCAGCAGGCGCTCGATCAGGTCGAGCTTGCCGACCGCATCGGCATCGACCATGCCTGGGAGGTCGAGCACCATTTCCTCGAGGAGTACTCGCACTCTTCGGCGCCCGAAGTGTTCCTCGCGGCCTGCTCGCAGCGCACCCGGCAGATCCGGCTGGGCCACGGCATCGTGCTGATGCCGCCCGGCTACAACCATCCCGCCCGCGTCGCCGAGCGCATCGCCGCGCTCGATCTCGTCTCCGACGGCCGCGTCGAGTTCGGCACCGGCGAATCCTCCTCGATCATGGAGCTCGGCGGCTTTCGCGTCTCGGTGGACGAGAAGCGGGCGATGTGGAGCGAGGCGGTCGAGCAATGCCTCAACATGATGGTGATGAACCCCTATCCCGGCTTCGAGGGCAAATACGTCTCGATGCCGTGCCGCAATATCGTGCCGAAGCCGCTGCAAAAGCCGCATCCGCCGGTCTGGGTGGCGTGCTCCAACCGCGAGACGATCAAGCTGGCGGCGCGGCTCGGCATCGGTGCGCTCACCTTCGCCTTCGTCGATCCCGCCGAGGCCAAGCAATGGGTCGACGACTATTACCGCATCTTCAAGGAGGAGTGCGTGCCGATCGGCCATGCCGTCAACCCGAACATCGCCATGGTGACGGGCTTCTCCGTCCATGCCGACCGCGAGGAGGCGGCGCGGCGCGGCGAGGACGGCTTCCGCTTCTTCGGCTACGCTCTGGCGCATCACTACATCTTCGGCGAGCACAAGCCCGGCCGCACCGACATCTGGGCCAATTTCGAGAAGGCGCGACCGTCGTTGCCGCCGGCCGGCGCGAATCGCGGCATCGGCACGCCGGCGGATCTGCGCCAGCATCTCGCCGCCTTCGAGGCTGCGGGCGTCGACCAGGTCGCCTTCATCCAGCAGGGCGGGCGCAACCGGCATGAGCATATCTGCGAGGCGCTCGAGCTTTTCGCGCGCGAGGTGATGCCCGAGTTCAAGGCGCGCGAGGCGCTGCGCCAACAACGCAAGGCGGAGGCGCTCGCCCCCTATATCGAGCAGGCGATGGCGCGCAAGCAGCGCATGAAGGAGCTTGTCGACAGCGAGATCCCGAGCTTCGCCGCGCTCGGCCGGAAGATCGCCGAGCAGGGCCAGGAGACCGAGCAGCAGCGCCTCAACCGCGAGAGATGGTCGGCAAGCGCGCAGGTGCCGCTGGTCGATCCGCTGAAGGGCCGCGCCCCGGCCGCCGAATAGCGGCGTGGCGCTCCGCCCGGCGATGGAACGATCCCGCGCAACCTCGCGTCGTCATCGCCGGGCCGGGGCCGCGGTCATGACCGGCGCGCGGTTGACGAGATAGATGCCGATGCCGACGAGGGCCAGCGCCGCCGCCAGCGCGGCGCTGACCGGCTCGCCCAGCAGCAGCGCGCCGGCCAGCAGACCGAAGAGCGGCGTGAGGAAGCTGAAGGAGGCAAGCCGTCCCGCCGGATAACGCGCGATCAGCCAGTACCAGGTGAGGTAGCTGGCGAAGGCGACAACCACGATCTGATAGGCGAGCATGGCAAGGACGAGCGGCGTCGGCGCCGTGACGCCGCGCTCGCCCGCCGCCCAGGACAGCGCCGGCAGCAGAAGGGCGGAGACGCCGAGCTGGTAGAAGAGCGTCTTCGCCGGGTTGATGCGCACCAGCCGGCTCGCCTTGACGACGACCGTCGTGGCGCCCCACAGCAGCGCGGCGATGAAGGCCATGCCGTCGCCCAGCAGCTCGCGAGAGGTGGGAAAGCGCAGCGCGTCGCCGAAGGCGAGCGTCGTGCCGGCAAGAGCCGAGGCAAGGCCGAGCGCCTGCACCGGCCGCAGCCTCTCGCCGGGGATGAAGACATGCGCGCCCAGCGCCACGACGAAGGGCGCGGTGTAGAGGAAGAGCACGGCGCGCGAGGCGGCGGTGAAAACCAGGCTCCAGTAGAGAAAGACGAACTCGCCGCCGAACAGCAGCCCGATGAGAATGCCGAGGCCGAGGCTGCCGTCGCGCTGCAGGAGAGCGACGCCGCGACGGCTGCACCACGCCCAGAGCAGCAGCGCCGAGCCCAGCGAACGGATGCCGGCTTGCAGCATCGGCGAGATCCCGGCATTGGCGAGCTTGATGGCGACCTGGTTGAAGCCCCAGCAGGCGCAGAGCAGGACCATGAGCAGGATAGCGGCGGCGTCGAGCTGGGATCGCGGGCTGGACATCGGGCGGCGAGCCTCGCCCGAGGCCCTATCCGGCGCAACCGGTTTCTGCGTCAGGGGCGGCCGGGCTCGGCGCCGGGCGCGATGGTCACGTAAGGCGCGTCGGCGCCGGCGTCGACGGTGAAATGCGTCCACATGCCGCCTTGGCCGTGCCCGGGCGCGCCGCAGAAGAAATAATAGGGACCGGCATCGCGGGCGACGAATTCCAGCGTGTCGGTCTTGGGCGACGGAATGCCCTGATCGGGGTTCTCGGTATAGGCGCGCGGGATGGCGACGTCGTTCACGCCGGCCTGGTCCGGAAAGTGGTCCTTGGCGTAGGGCTTGGTCAGCAGCAGGCTGTGCGGCAGCATGGCGTCATTGTTCTTGAAGTGGATATCGACCGTCCAGCCCACCGGCACCACCACCGTCATATCGCCGGTGAAATAGCCGTTGAAGTTGAGCGCGCCGTTATTGGCGTTGAAGCCGGCGACGACGTCGAGGAAGACGCGCTTTGCCGGCGCGTCGATCTTCATCCAGCTTGGCGTCAGATGCGCCTCGGCGCGCGCCGGCGCGGCAAGCGGCAGGAACGAGACGAGGACCGCCAGCGCGGCGGCGAGACGGCCGGGCATGAAAAGAGCACCCGAAGGAGAAAGGGGAAGCGGCGCCGGAGGGGTCCGGCGCCGCCCGCAGGGATCAGTCAAGGCCGAAGACGATGACCGACGTGCCGTATTTGAAGTTGAGCTGGAAGTTGCCGCCGGCGGCGACGGCGATATAGGGCTTGCCGCCGATCTCGAAGGCCATCGGCGCGGAGTTGACGCCGGCACCGGCCTGGAACGACCAGAGCGTCTTGCCGGTCTTGGCGTCATAAGCGGCGAAGGTGCCGTTGCCCTGGCCGGTGAAGACCAGCCCGCCCTTGGTGGTGAGCGCGCCGCCGATCATCGGCTGCTCGGTCTTGACCTGCCAGGCGATCTTGCCGGTATCGACGTTGACCGCCGAGATGTTGCCGTACTGCTTCTCGCCGGCGATGGCGACAAAGGCGCCGCCCAGCCACATATTGGGCGCCTGCGCATAGCGCTTGCGGTAATCGTCCCAGGTCTCGTGCTTGACGATGTAGTTCATCGGCTGATGCAGGTTGACGCAATAGTCAAGCCGCGTTCCCGGGTTGAAGGCGCAGGGCGACCATTCGACGCCGCCATTGGCGCCGGGCAGCATGCGCGTGCCCTGCTCGGTCGGCAGCGCGAACAGATTCTCTTGCGGCACCATCGTATCGGAGCGGCGGATCAGCTTGCCGGTCTCGCGGTCGAGGATATAGACCCAACCGGTCTTGCCGGCCTGGATGACCGCATCGACCATCTTGCCGTCGGCGCCCTTGGCCTGGCCGAGGATCGGCGGCGAGACCTCGTCGAGATCCCAGACGTCGTGCGGGATCGCCTGATAGGCCCATCTGACCTTGCCGGTGTTGGCGTCGACGGCGACGACGCTGTCGCTCCAGCGGTCGTCGCCGGGCCGGTCGAGGCCGTCGAGGTCGGGCGAGGGGTTGCCGATCGAGGCGAAGATCAGGCCGCGCTTGGCGTCGATGGCGTTCGTCGTCCAGTTGCCGGCGCCGCCATGCATCCAGGCGTCCTTGTTCTTCTCGAGCGAGGCTTTCTCCGCGGCGATGTCGCGATGCAGATCGTTGATGCCGTCCGCCTTGTTGGAGAAAGTGCCTTCCCAGCCCTTGGTGCCGTCGGGATTGACGTCGTCGGGACCGGGGATGGTGTGCCAGCGCCAGACCAGCTTGCCGTCATCGACGTTGTAGGCGCTGATGAAGCCGCGGATGCCGTATTCGCCGCCGGCGATGCCGATGATCGCCATGTTCTTGTAGACCGCCGGCGCCGAGGTGAGCGAGTAGCCCACTTCCGAATCCGCCACCTCGGTGTCCCACAGCTTGTCGCCGGTCTTCTTGTTGAGCGCGACGATATGCGCATCGAGCGTGGTCAGCAGCAGCTTGTCGCCGGCCACCGCCACGCCGCGGTTGTTGGGGCCGCAGCAGAAGATGTTCTTGCCGAGCTTGTACTGATAGTGCCAAAGCTCCTTGCCGTTCTTGGCGTCGACGGCGAAGACGTGATCATAGGGCGTCGTCACGTACATGACACCGTCCTCGACGATGGGCGTGTTCTCGAAGGAGCCGACCACGCCGGTCTGGAAGATCCATTTCACGCGCAGGTGGCCGACATTGCCGGCATTGATGCCGGTGCCGGGCCAATAGCGCATCTCGCCGAGATCGCCGCCATAATTGAGCCAGTTGGCCGCTTGGCCACCGGCTTTCTGCAGCTCCTCCCAGGTGGCCGCCTGGCCCGTCCCTGACAATCCCACGACAGCCAGCGCCGCGCCGGCCGCCAGCCACCACCAACGGTCTTGGTTCTTTACGCCCATGTTTCGCTCCCCGAAAAACGGTTTTTTTGTCCCCGATCTCATCTTCCCGATAGTGCCGATTGCTGCTCCTGTGAGAATGACCCTGGCAGGGCAGGCGCAATTTTTAGGCAGAGTTCCTGCCGCTTGTGCATAAAAGCTATACCGCGCCTCCGGCAGCGTCCAGCGCTATCGTTGCGGGACCGGATCGACCGCGGCCGGCTGCTGCGCGTGCGCCTTGAGCGCCGTGGCAAGCCGGCGCAGCTTGGTCTCGTCATAGACGAGGCGGTGGCAGAGGCTTTCGGCCGTGTCGTCGGCATCGTCGAGCCCGTTGAGATTCTGCCGCCGCGCCTCCTTGAGCGCCGCCGCCTGGCGCGTGCCGTCCTCGCTGCTTTGCTTTTCCGCGGCCTCGATCCCCGCGGCGTTCTCGGCCACCGCCTCGGCCAGCACATGCGAGCGGATGATCTGGTCCTTGATGCCCTTGAGCAGGATCTTGCGCAGCACGTTGCCGCGCTCGACCATGCCGGCGACGACGCGCAGCGCCGTCTGCCGCGGCACGGGTCCGTTCTTCTCGGCGTAATCGGCAATCTCGCGCTCGCCCATGGCAGGCGAGTTCTCGCTGGCGGTGAGGAAATCGACCAGCGCGCGCGCCGCCGCGTCCTCGCGCCAATCGCCTTCGGGCGGAACGGCGCCCGGCCACAGCATGGCGGGTTCGAGCGGCCCGGCAAAGGGCGTGTCGCACGGCCAATCCGGCAGCGGCTTCGGCGGCCCTTTGGCGAAGGCAGGGAACGCGCAGGCGAGGCAAAGCAGCAGCAGAACAGGGCGTGTTGGGATCATGGCGATTGGCTTTCCTCCGGGCGGCGCCTACTCTTGGCCGGACCATCGGCCGCCGTCAAATCCCCGCACGCTTCATGACCTTCCGCCTGCTCCTGGCGTTTGCGCTCACCTTCGCCGCCGCGGCCCGCGCCGCCGAGCCGGCGGGCGCGGAGGAGGCGATGGTGAAGCAGTGTCGTGCCGAGCTTGAGGAACGGCTCTTCGGCACGGCCGCTCATGGCGAAGCCTTCATCACCGCCCAGGACATCCGGCATGAGCCCGACCGCGTCGTCATCCGCCTCGACGTCGCCTCGGGCGAGGGCCGCCGCGTCAGCGGGAGCTGCATCTTCCGCGACGGCAAGCTGTTCGACGTCAAATAAAAGGAACTTCAGCCGGGATCGCCGGTATCCGGCACCAGGCCAGCGGCCTTGATGCCGTAGACCGCGCAGGCCTCGTCCTGCTCCGAGACGTCGCCGCTGATGCCGACGGCACCGGTGATGCTGCCGTCCTGATCGCGGATCAGCACGCCGCCCGGCACCGGGATGATGCGGCCTTCCGACGCCATGCCGATGGCGGCCATGAAGGCCGGCGCGGCGGCGGCGCGGCGGGTGAATTCGCGGCCGCCAAAGCCCATGCCGAGCACGCCCCAGGCCTTGCCCTGGGCGATCTGCGGCCTGAGCAGGCTGGAATTGTCCTCGCGCTTCAGCGCCACGAGATGGCCGCCGGCATCGAGCACGGCCACCGTGAGCGGCTTGAGGTTCAGGCTGCGCGCATGCTCCAGCGCCTTGTCGGTGATGACGGCGGCTTGGGCGAGGCTGACATTGGCCATGGCGTCGGTCTCCGCGGCGTCAGGCGAGCGCGCCGCAGCGCTTGGCGGCGTCGATCTCCTCTTGCGACAGGCCCCATCGCGCGAGCGAGGCGTTGCCACGCTCGCCCGGCGCCTCCGGCGGCGTCGGCGGGCCCGCGGGCGTGCGGCTGAAGCGCGGCGCCGGCGCCGGCTGGACGACGCCGTCGACCTCGACGAAGGTGCCGCGCGCGCGGTTGTGCAGATGCGCCGGCGCTTCCTCCATCGTCAGCACCGGCGCGAAGCAGGCATCGCTGCCTTCGAGCAGCCGGCACCATTCTTCGCGGCTGCGCGTCTTGAAGCGCGCGGCGAGCTTGGCCTTCGCCTCGGGCCAGCGCTTCCTGTCCATCTTCGCCGGCATCTCGCGGGGATCGATCTCCATGCGCTCCAGGAACTCGGCGAGGAACTTGTCCTCGATGCAGGCGAGCGAGACGTATGTGCCGTCCTTGCATTCATAGACGTCGTAGAAGAAGGCGCCGCTGTCGAGCACGTTCTCGCCGCGCGTGAGGCTCATATGGCCGGCGGCATGCAGGCCGAAGAACATGGTGGCGAGCGAGGCGGCGCCGTCGACCATGGCGGCGTCGACCACCTGGCCTTGGCCCGAGCGCTGCGCCTCGATTATGCCGCAGGCGACGCCGAGCGCGAGATAGAGCGCGCCGCCGCCGAAATCGCCGACGAGGTTCAAGGGCGGCGTCGGCGGCGCGCCGGCGCGGCCGATCGAATGCACGACGCCGGCGAGCGCGATGTAGTTGAGGTCGTGCCCCGCCGCCTGCGCCATGGGCCCGCTCTGGCCCCAGCCGGTCATGCGGCCATAGACGAGACGCGGGTTGCGCTGAAGGCAGGGCTCGGGGCCGAGGCCGAGGCGCTCCATGACGCCCGGGCGAAAGCCCTCGATGAGCGCGTCGGCCGCACCGACCAGCCGGAGCACCAGCGCCACGCCCTCGGGTTTCTTGAGGTCGACGGCGATCGCGTGCCGGCTGCGGTTCATCAGCATAAAGCGCGTCTGGGCGGGGAGCCCGAGGCCGCTCGGCTGCTGCCGGTCGACGCGCAGCACCGTGGCGCCGAGATCGGCGAGCAGCATGGCGCACATCGGCGCCGGCCCGATCCCGGCCATCTCGACGATCTTCAGCCCCTGGAGCGGACCCATGGCGCGCCTCCCTCTCTTTAGCCGCGACCTTATCGCGTCGAAGCGGGACCGCGCGAGCGGATTTCGCCGCGGGCCGCAGCTCGGGACCATGCGTCCGGGACAACCCTCAGGGGTCATGGCGTGCGGTTGCAATAGCCGACGAAGCTGGCTTAGGGTGAAGCGCCAAGCGGCCCTGCGGCCGCGCCAAGAACAAGGCGGAGGACGGCGGCGATGGCGGGCAGCGGATGCCTCGACGGCAAGGTCATTATCGTCACTGGCGCGGGGCGCGGCATCGGCCGTGACATCGCGCTGCTCGCGGGACGCGAGGGCGGCAGGGTCGTCGTCAACGATTTGGGCGGCGGCGCCGATGGCGAGGGCAAGGCCGATACCGGTCCGGCGCAGGGCGTCGTCGAGGAGATCCGCAAGGCGGGCGGCACCGCGGTGGCGAATGGCGACAGCGTCGCCGAGCCGGCCGGCGCCGAACGCATCATCGGCACCGCGTTCGACGCCTTCGGCCGCGTCGATGCCGTCGTCAACAATGCCGGCATCCTGCGCGACCGCATCTTCCACCGCATGTCGACCGTCGACTGGGACCTCGTGATCAAGGTCCATCTCATGGGCAGCTTCTACGTCGCGCGCGCCGCGGCGGCGCATTTCCGCGAGCAGGAGAGCGGCTCCTACATCCATTTCACCTCGACCTCGGGGCTCATCGGCAATTTCGGCCAGGCCAATTACGCCGCCGCCAAGATGGGCATCGTCGGGCTGTCCAAGTCGATCGCCCTCGACATGGCGCGCTATCACGTGCGCTCCAACTGCATCTCGCCGTTTGCCTGGAGCCGGCTCATCGGCACCATCCCGACCGAGACGCCCGAGGAAAAGGCGCGGGTCGAGCGCATCAAGACGGCGACGGCCGAGAAGATCGCGCCGCTCGCCGTCTATCTCGCGAGCGACCTCGCCAAGGACGTTACCGGCCAGATCTTCGCCGTGCGCCGCAACGAGATCTTTCTGATGAGCCAGCCGCGCCCGATCCGCTCCGTCCATCGCGGCGAGGGCTGGACGCCGCAGGCGATCGCCGAGCATGCGATCCCGGCAATGAAGGCGTCGTTCTTTCCGCTCGATCGTTCGGGGGACATCTTCACCTGGGATCCCGTGTAGGAGGTCGCCGTGGCGATCAATTATCAGCGGCTCAAGAACTGGTCCTTCCCCGAGGTCGAGCACAGCTACCGCGCCAAGGACACCATGCTTTATGCGCTGGGGCTG
>DASPSJ010000055.1:0-35434 GCA_035623985.1 Allostellaceae bacterium
GCTGCGTAAAGCGGCTGAGCGTACCGTGCCACATCTGCGTCGCAAGATCGGCAAACTCCTCGCCAGCTTCACCGCTGCCGACTGTGCCAATTTCCTTGAGCACTCAGGCTATGCTTCGAATTGACCGGAATCCGCTCTAGCCGCCCGGTCCTCGGCTGAGGACCGGGAATACGCCGCCTCGTCCCATTGCCGCGCCGGCTGCTCCCGGCGCGCCCCCCGGAACCCGTTAAGGCCATGGCCACCGACTACAAAGCGACCGTCTTTCTGCCGCGAACCGACTTCCCCATGCGCGGCGACCTGCCGAAGCGCGAGCCGGCGCTGCTGGAGCGCTGGGCGAGACTCGACCTCTGGCGTCGCCAGCGCGAGATCGCCGCCGGCCGCCCCAAATTCATCCTGCATGACGGGCCGCCTTACGCCAACGGCAACATCCATCTCGGCACCGCGCTCAATAAAATTCTAAAGGACGTGGTCAACCGCGCCCAGCAGATGCTCGGCAAGGACGCTGTCTACGTTCCGGGCTGGGATTGCCACGGTCTGCCCATCGAGTGGAAGATCGAAGAGGAGTATCGCGCCAGGAAGCAGTCGAAGGACAAGGTGCCGGTGGTCCAGTTCCGCCGCGAGTGCCGCGACTTCGCCGCCCATTGGCTTGCCGTCCAGCGCGCGGAATTCAAGCGCCTCGGCGTCATCGGCGATTGGGACCATCCCTACACCACCATGTCCTTTGCCGCCGAGGCTCAGATCGTGCGCGAGATCGGCAAGTTCGCCATGAATGGCGCGCTCTATCGCGGCTCGAAGCCGGTGATGTGGTCCGTGGTCGAGCAGACGGCGCTGGCCGAGGCCGAGATCGAATATCACGATCACGGCTCGACCACGGTGTGGGTGCGCTTTCCCGTGGCCACGCCGTCGCGCCCCGAGCTCGCCGGCGCCGCGGTTCTGATCTGGACGACGACGCCCTGGACTTTGCCCGGCAACCGCGCCGTCGCCTATGGCGCCGAGATCGACTATGTGCTGGTCGACATCGTCCGCGCCGAGGAAGGCAGCCTCGGCCGCATCGGCGACAAGCTGGTGGTGGGCCTGCGGCGCTGGCCGGAGGTGGAGAAGGAGCTTCGCGTTGGCGGCGTGGTGCTGGCGGCGTTCAAGGGCGGGGAGCTCGCCGGCACCGTCTGCCGCCACCCGCTCCACGGGCGCGGCTATGATTTTGCCGTGCCGCTGCTGGCTGGCGACTTCGTCACCGATGCCGACGGCACCGGTTTCGTCCATATCGCGCCGGGCCACGGCACCGACGATTGGGAGCTCGGCCAGAGGCACGGCATCGAAGTGCCGCAGACCGTGGCCGGCGACGGCACCTATTATCCGCATGTGCCGCTATTCGCCGGCCGGCACGTCTACTGGCCCAACGGCAAGACCGGCGACGCCGACCGCGCCGTGATCGCCGCCCTTGCCGAGGCGGGCGGGCTGCTCGCGCAAGGCACGATCGTCCATTCCTACCCGCATTCCTGGCGCTCCAAGGCGCCGCTGATCTTCCGCAACACGCCGCAATGGTTCATCTCCATGGCGGCGAACGGGCTCAGGCGCAAGGCGCTCGACGCCATCGCCGCCACGCGCTGGATCCCGCCCCAGGGCGAGAACCGCATCCGCTCGATGATCGAGACGCGGCCCGACTGGGTGGTCTCGCGCCAGCGCGCCTGGGGCGTGCCGATCGCCGTCTTCGTCGACAAGCGCTCGGGCGAGTTGCTGCGCGATCAGCGCGTGATCGACCGCATCGCCGAAGCCTTCGAGCACGAAGGAGCCGATGCCTGGTACACCTCCGATCCCAAGCGCTTTCTCGGCGACCGCGATCCCGCCGATTACGAGCAGGTCATGGATATCGTCGATGTCTGGTTCGACAGCGGCTCGACCCATGCCTTCGTGCTGGAAAAGCACCCGGAGCTGCGCTGGCCCGCCTCGCTCTACCTCGAAGGCTCGGACCAGCATCGCGGCTGGTTCCATTCCTCTCTGCTGGAGGCTTGCGGCACGCGCGGACGCGCGCCTTACGAGACGGTGCTGACGCACGGCTTCACGCTCGACGAGCAGGGGCGCAAGATGTCGAAGTCGCTCGGCAACTTCATCGCGCCGCAGGAGATCGTCGACAAGAGCGGCGCCGACATCCTGCGCCTTTGGGTGGTCTCGACCGACTACACCGAGGACCAGCGCATCGGCCCCGAGATCCTGAGATACCAGGCCGACGCCTATCGCCGGCTGCGCAACACGCTGCGCTATCTCCTGGGCAACCTCGCCGGTTTCGCCGGGAGCGAACGCACGGCGCCCGCGGTGATGCCCGAGCTCGAGCGCTTCGTGCTGCACCGCCTCGCCGAGATCGACACGCTGGTGCGCGCCACGGCCGAGGCCTACGACTTCCATACAATGTTCACGGCGCTGCATAATTTCTGCGCGGTCGATCTTTCGGCCTTCTATTTCGACGTGCGCAAGGACGTGCTCTATTGCGACCGGCCCGATGCGTTGCGCCGGTGCGCCGCGCGCACCGTGCTCGACCGTGTCTTCGATTGCCTGGCGCGCTGGCTCGCTCCGGTGCTGTGCTTCACCGCCGAGGAGGCCTGGCTCAGCCGCCATGGCGACGCAGCGGAGAGCAGCGTCCATCTCCAGACCTATGCCGAGGTGCCGGCCGAGTGGCGCGACGACGCGCTCGGAGCGAAATGGGCGCGCATCCGCGATCTGCGCCGCGTCGTCACCGGCGCGCTCGAGCTCGAGCGCGCGCAAAAGCGCATCGGCTCGAGCCTGCAGGCGAGCGTCTCCATCCACGCCGATGCCGGTGACGCGGCGTTGCTGTTCGGCGTTGATCTCGCCGAGATCTGCATCACCTCCGACGGCACGCTGAGCACGGCGCCAGCGCCCGCCGGCGCCTTCACGCTCCCCGATGTTGCCGGCGTCGCCGTGACGGTCCGGCCGGCGCCGGGCGAGAAATGTCAGCGCTGCTGGCGCATCCTTCCCGAAGTCGGTTCGGTCGCGTCCCATCCCGATCTCTGCCGGCGCTGCGCCGATGCGGTGGCGGGCTGATGCTCGGGCGCGGGCTTGCCGTGGCGGCGGTCGTGGCGCTCGCCGACCAGCTTGCCAAGGCATGGATCCTGACGCTCTTTTCCGACCGCCCGCCGGGCAGCGTCCTGCCGGTGGCCGGATTCCTCAATTTGGCGCTGACCTGGAACCGTGGCATGAGCTTCGGTCTCTTCAACAATACCGCCGCGCTCAACACGATCATCTTCACCGTTCTGGCGGCGGTGATCGTCGCCGGGCTGCTGGTCTGGCTGCGCCGCGCGCGCGAAACGCTGGTCGCGCTCGCCATCGGCCTTGTCATCGGCGGCGCCGTCGGCAACGTCATCGACCGGCTGTGGCGCGGCGCGGTGGTCGATTTCCTCGACTTCCATCTCGGTCAGTGGCATTTCTACGTTTTCAACTTGGCGGATGCGGCGATTTCCGTCGGGGTCGGCCTCATGCTGCTGGACAGCTTGCTTGCGCGCACCAGAGCGGTTAATTAGGCGGGGTTGGAGTAGGGCCGGTGTCGATGCGTTCCCTGTGTTTGGTTTCCGTCATGGCGTTCGCCGCATTGCCGCTCGTCGGCTGCGACAGCCTCGAGCGCGCCTTTGGCCTGGAGAAGGTGGTGCCTGACGAATTTGCCGTGGTGTCGCGCGCGCCGCTCGCCATTCCGCCGGACTATGCGCTGCGCCCGCCGCGGCCCGGCGCGGAGCCGACGCAGGATGTCTCGCCCACCGATCAGGCGAAGCAGACCATCTTCCGCGCCGGCGACGAGCAGGCGGAACTGCCGGGGGCCGATCAACGCAGCGCCGGCGAGAACGAGCTGCTGAAGCAGGCGGGCGCCGCCAGCGCCCAGCCGGACATTCGCCAGACCATCGCCCAGGAAGCGAAAGCCGACACCAGTCCGATCGACCGGAGTTTCGTCGACAAATTGTTGTTCTGGCGCGGTCCCGACACTCCTGCCGCTCCGGCCGACCAGGTGATCGATCCGCATCAGGAAGCGTTCCGGCTGAAGGGCAGCCAGGCGGCGGCCAACGCGCCGGCGACCGCGCCAGGCCTGACCAGCGCGCCGCTCATCGAGCGCACCAGGGCACCGTCGATGGTGAGCGCGTTCTAGTCTCGTTCGTTTCTCGCTTATCCGCGCTGCAGGGGAGGACACCGTGGCGAAAGCGCTGCTGCCGAGGCTTCTCACCGTCCTCCTCTTGGCATTGCCTGCGTCCTCCTGGGCGCAAACGGACAAGCAATTCGGCGCTCGGAGCTTCGCGCTCGCCAACGGGCTGCAGGTGGTGGTGATCGAGAATCACCGCGCGCCGATCGTGACGCAGATGATCTGGTACAAGGTGGGCTCGGCCGACGAGCGTCGCGGCAAGACCGGGATCGCGCATTTCCTCGAGCACCTCATGTTCAAGGGCACGAAGGAGACGCCGCCCGGCGCCTTCTCGCGCATCGTGGCGCAGAACGGCGGGCAGGAGAACGCCTTCACCACCGCCGACTACACCGCCTTTTACCAGAACGTCGCCGCCGACCGCCTCGCGCTGGTCATGAAGCTCGAGAGCGAGCGCATGACCGGGCTGGTGCTGAGCGACGCCGTGGTGCTGCCGGAGCGCGACGTGATTGTCGAGGAGCGGCACACGCGCATCGACAATGCCCCTTCGGCGCTGCTGCACGAGCAGATCGACGCGACGCTCTTTTTGAACCACCCCTACCACAACCCGGTGATCGGCTGGGAGCGCGAGATGCGCGGCCTGACGACGGAGGATGCGCTCGATTTTTACCGCCGCTGGTATGCGCCCAGCAACGCCGTGCTGGTGATCGGCGGCGACGTCGCGACGGAGGACGTGCGGGCGCTGGCCGAAAAATATTACGGGCCCATCCCGGCGCATCCGGTGCCGGCGCGCGAGCGCGCCGAAGAGCCGCCCAAGGTCGCCGCGACCCGTCTCGTCATGCACAGCCCGCGCGCCGGCGAGCCGTCGTGGAGCCGCACCTATCTCGCGCCGAGCTACACCGCCGGCGAGCGGCACTATGCCTATGCGTTGCAAGTGCTGGCGGAGGCGCTGGGCGGCGGCGTCACCTCCCGGCTCTACCACGCGCTGGTGTTGCAACAGGGCGTGGCGCTGGCTGCCGGCGCTTTCTATGATCCCGGCGCGCTCGATCTTGCCACCTTCGGCTTCTACGCGACCCCCAAGAAAGGCGTCGCCATCGACAGTCTCGAGACCGCGCTCGAGACGGTGGTCAAGGCGGCGCTGAAGGACGGGCTGACGCAGGAGGAGGTCGCTCGCGCCAAGCAGCACATGCAGCAGCAGGCGGTCTATGCCCGCGACAGCCTCGACGGGCCGGCGCGCATCGTCGGTTCGGCGCTCGCCACCGGACGCAGCCTCGAGGACGTCGAGACCTGGCCACAGCATATCGGCGCCGTGACCCTCGATGAAGTCAATGCCGCCGCGCGGCTCGTCATCCATGACGAGACCGCCGTCACCGGAGTGCTGCTGCCGGAGCCGACCTCGTGAGCTCCTGCCGCGCTCTCCGCCGCGCCGCGCCGGCGCTGGCGCTGTTGCTGTTCGCCGCCGCGCCGGCCCTCGGCGCGACCAAGGTACAGGCGGTCGCCAGCCCCGGCGGCATCGTTGCCTGGCTGGTCGAGGATCACAGCCTGCCGGTGGTGACGCTCGATGTCAGCTTCCGCGGCGGCGCCGCGCTCGACCCCGCCGACAAGAGCGGGCTTGCCACGCTGACCGCCGACCTCCTCGACGAGGGTGCGGGCGAGCTTGACAGCGAGGCCTTTCAGGGCCGGCTCGAGGATCTCGCGGCTTCGCTCGACATCGAGGCCGGCGAAGACGATATCGGCGTCTCCTTGCGCAGCATCACCGCCAATCTCGCGCCGTCGCTGCGGCTGCTGCATCTGGCGCTGACCGCGCCGCGTTTCGACGCGGCGGCCGTGGCGCGCGTGCGCGGCCAGCTACTCGGCGAGCTCGAGCGCGAGCAGCACCAGCCGCAATACATCTCGGCGCGACTGTGGTTCCGCAACGCCTTCGGCGGCCATCCCTATGCGCGGCCGCGTCAAGGCACGCCCGAGAGCATCGCCCGCATCGGCGTCGACGACATGCGCGCCCTGGTGAAAAGCCGCTTCGCCCGGGACGCGATCCTGATCGGCGTCGTCGGCGACGTCACGCCCGAAACGCTGAAGCCGCTGCTCGACCAGACCTTCGGTGATTTGCCGGCGCGGGCGGGCGCCGTCGCCGTGCCCGAGGCGGCGGCCGCGGCCAGGGCGCCGCTGCTGCTCGCGCGGCTGCCGATCCCGCAAAGCGTCGTCACCTTCGGCCAGCCCGGCATCAAGCGCGACGATCCCGATTGGTATGCCGCCTATGTCGTGAACCATATCCTCGGCGGCGGCGGTTTTTCCGCGCGGCTGACCCAGGAGGTGCGGGTGAAGCGCGGACTCGCCTATTCCGTCTATAGCGCGCTCGAGCCGCTGCGCCGTGCCGGCCTCATCATCGGCGGCGTTGCCAGCGAGAACGCTCGTGTCGCCGAATCGATCGACGTCATCCGCGCCGAGTGGCGGCGCATGCGCGAGGATGGCCCGACGGCGCAGGAACTCGCCGACGCCAAGACCTATCTCACCGGCTCCTATCCGCTGAATCTCGATTCCACCGCCCGCATCGCCGCCACCCTGGTCGGCATCCAGCGCGACGGGCTCGGCATCGACTATCTCGACAGGCGCAACGCGCTGATCGACGCCGTGACCCTCGCCGACGCCAAACGGGTCGCCCGCACATTGCTTGATCCCGACCGGCTCTCCTTCGTCGTCGTGGGCTCGCCGGAGAGCCTGCCCGGCGCCGAGGAAGCGCCGCCCGACGGCGGCTGAGCAATGGGCGCGCCGGAGCTTTACCATCAAGACGTCGCTGGTTGCCTCGCCGAGACCATCGGCGCCCGCGGGCTCACCGGCGCGGAGCTCGCCGCCGCGCTCGGCCGCACCGTGCCCTCGCTCGAGACGCTGCGGCGGCGGCATGGCGACGGCAGCCTGCCGCTGCTGCGCCTGCCGGGCCGGCGCGACGATCTGGCGGCGCTGGCGGCGCTGGCCGGCGCGTTCCGCGACCGCTTCGCCGATGTGCTGGTGCTCGGTATCGGCGGCTCGAGCCTGGGCGGGCAGACGCTCGTGGCGCTCGCCGATCACGGCTTCGGCCCGCGCCCGGGAGCGCCGCGGCTGCATTTCATGGAGAACATCGACCCCGCCCGCTTCGAAGCGCTCTTCGCCGCGATCGATCCCGCCCGCACCGGCCTCATCGCCATCTCCAAATCCGGCGGCACCGCCGAGACCCTGACGCAGCTCCTGGTCGCGCTCGACTGGCTGCGCCGGGCGCTCGGCACCGGCGATCTCGGCGACCGGCTCGTCGCCATTACCGAGCCCGGCGACAATCCGCTGCGCCGTCTCGCCGCCTCCCGGCAGGGCCGCCTCCTCGACCACGATCCCGGCATCGGCGGGCGATATTCCGTGTTGTCCAATGTCGGGCTGCTGCCGGCGCTTATCGCCGGGCTCGACGCCGAGGCGCTGCGCCAAGGCGCGGCGACGGTGCTCGAGGCCGCGCTCGCCGCCGCCGATCCCGCCGCGGCGCCGCCGGCGCTCGGCGCGGCGCTGGCGGTGGCGCTGGCCGAGCGGCGCGCTATCGCCGTCAGCGTGCTGATGCCCTATGTCGACCGGCTCGCCCCGTTCGGGCTGTGGTTTCGCCAGCTCTGGGCGGAGAGTCTCGGCAAGGACGGCAAGGGCACGACGCCGGTGCGCGCGCTGGGCGCCGTCGACCAGCACAGCCAGCTGCAGCTCTACCTCGCCGGGCCGCCCGACAAGATGTTCACCCTGATCCTGCTCGACCAGGCAGGCGCAGGCGGGCGCGTGCCGCCCGATCTGGCGCAAGACCCCGCGCTCGCCTATCTCGCCGACCGGCGCATGGGCGAGCTGCTGGACGCCGAGCAGCGCGCCACCGCCGCCAGTCTGATCGGCAAGGGCAGGCCGACCCGCGTCATTCGGCTGCCGCGACTCGACGAGGGCGTTCTCGGCGCGCTGCTCATGCATTTCATGCTCGAGACCATCATCGCCGCCGATCTTCTCGCGGTGAATGCCTTCGATCAGCCGGCGGTCGAGGACGGCAAGGTCCTGGCGCGCCGATATCTCGGCGAGATGCAGCACTCGCGATGATCCCGCGCAAGACGGATCTGCGTCCAGGGAAAATATAGGCCATGAACGGTTTTAGCGGTGCGTTAACGGTCGCGGCATTGGCGCTGATAGGGAAGGTGATCTACGATATCTGGACCCGGTGGCAGGAGCGACGGAGCATTGCCGCGGCGCTCGCCGGAGAGATCGGCGCCTATCTCGCTCTGATCCGTCCCGCGGAGATTCCTGGTGTGTATCGGCGCATTGCCACCTTAGACCGTGAACAACGCTTGAAGGCGCTCCGAGCGATGCCGTCACCGCCGCCGACGCATCCTGTCTTCGACAAGGTGGCGCATAAAATTGGACTTCTTTCGGCAGACGAAGCGCGCGAGATCTCTGCTTTCTATAACATCGTGACTGGCTTCCGCATTCATGTGAGCAACTTCTCAACAGACAAGTTCCTTGAGGCGCCGGACCAGATGCATGTGGGGATTCTAAATTTTCTGGCTCAAGCCGTCGAGGATGAAGCGCCAAAGGCCGCTCAGCTCGTTGCGCGGCTGCGACAGACCGCCGACAAGGGATTCTGGTCGGCGAGTGTTCAAATAATGCGGGAACGGGCTGGGCGCCTCGGGATCGCAAGGTAAGTGACGGCACACACGGTGAGGGGGTAGCGTCCGGAGGGAAGTATGAATCTAATCGTCGAGCTTGAGCCTCCGGAAAAGCGCCGGGCCGGATGCAATGGTCCGCTGGAACGGCATCTCCCTGAAGCCGCCGTCATGCTTGCCTTCGCGACACACCTCCTCAATACCACGCCCGGCCTTACGGCGGTCGAGATCCATCCGGATGGCGAGCACGGTAAGCGCTTCGACATCCGACGATGGCTGACGGAGTACGGATTCCTCCACGATAGCGCGATCGGCAAGACGGTCTCGGGCGGCGTCTATCGAAGAGATGGACAGACGCTCATCGTCAGCTTTAAACCAGGCTTGGGTGATGTAGTGGCCGAAACGGCATCAGGGACGATTATTGCCGAATGCAAGGGCGGCATCGTCAACACAACTCATGCCGGCCAGCAGTCGAGGCTGCGGAAAGGGCTATGTGAGGCGGTCGGTCAACTGATAGGGCGCCCATCAGGAGGCCGGCAGGTTGCCGTCGTTCCCAATACACGAGCCACGATGGGTCTCGCGAAGAAAATGATCGCTCGGACACGCGCCGCCGGTATTGACATCGCGGTCGTCGACGAGCACGGCAACGTCACTGATATCTGAGGGGGCGGCTGGCGGGGGATCGGCGCGCCGCCGGCGCTGTGGTTCGGCCCGGCCGGCTGTCGACGATCGGAGCGCCGATGAGGAGCCGCTACGCCAGCGGCCACCGCTAGGCAGCCGGCCGGGTTTGTATGCCTGAACATTAGGCATGATCGAGGCGTTGGCACCATCCGCCCTCCGGCCCTTATGTCAGTGGGGGAGCGGAATTAGTCTCATTCCCTCCGCGAGATATCGTGGCAAAGCGTCCCGCTTCTCGGCAATGTAGATGACGTCGCCCTCGTCGGAGCGTTCGTAGGCATGGGCAAGATTGGCTTGCCAGTCATCCACGTCGCCTTCATCGCCGTCGCGACCGATCCAGACCAGAGTGATGAGTTCCATGAGGGCGGGCCTAGTCAAGGCGCCAATTCTGGTCACCAGCGCATCCTGCGCGTCGCTCGACTCAAGTAGTCCGACAGCCTGCAACTGACTCATGGTGTAGACGCCGCTGCCGTCGAGATTGCGCATCTTTTCCGCATCTTCCCGGTTGCATGTCTCCGCCAGGCGGATGATGTCGCGCACATCCGCCGCGGTCAGGGAAACAGGCCTTTCCGACTCCTGGGCCTCAAGCGCCGCCATGAGCCCGGCGCGCGCTGCAACGCCGAGTGCGGCGGCGCGCTGCGCCGCCTTGGCGTCGTCGACTTCGCGCTCTATCCAGCCGATCTTGCTCATATCGGCAATCAGAGCGGCGTGCGTGCTGTAGCCGAGCCCGGCGGACAGAACCTCGGCGAGCTTGGACGAGGTGATTTGCGGGGCCATGGCATGGGCGCGCCGCTTCAAGTCGGCGAAACCGCGGGTATCGAGTGTGATCGTCATCATCCTAATCCTTGGCCGGTGCCCTGCCGATTACGCTCCGACCATTGGGACGGATGACGATGGGATGCCCCTGAGGAGACCGCGTCTTTCGCTCCGGCAGGAAGCGTGGCCCGCGAGCCGGCTAGGAAAATGGCGCCGACGCGACCAGGTGTCAAGCCGCCGGCGCGAAGGCGCATGGGGCGGGCGCCGGAGCCACCTACCCGGCATCGCTGGGGGCTGCCCACTGGATGTTCTTGGCCTCCGCATCGCCGCGCAAGACTCGTCCAGAGATCATCGCTCGTGCGAGCGCGGCCGCGCGCAGAACGGCCGCTAGCGCAAGCGAGCGCGGCAGGGCACAATATCCCCATGCCCATCCGCCAATTGCCGCCCGTGCTGGTCAATCGCATCGCCGCCGGCGAGGTGGTGGAGCGTCCGGCTTCGGCGGTGAAGGAGCTGGTCGAGAACGCCATCGATGCCGGCGCCGCCCATATCGAGGTGGTGCTGCGCGACGGCGGGCAGAGCCTGATCGCGGTCGGCGATGACGGCGAGGGCATGAGCCGCGAGGAGCTTGCGCTCGCGGTCGAGCGTCATTGCACCTCGAAGCTGCCGGAGGACGATCTCCTGCGCATCTCGAGCCTGGGATTCCGCGGCGAGGCGCTGCCCTCCATCGGCGCGGTGAGCCGGCTCACCCTTGCCAGCCGCCGGCGCGGCGCGGCCGAGGCCTGGTCGCTCGCCGTCGAGGGCGGCGCCAAGGGCGCGCCGCTGCCTTCGGCACAAGCCGCGGGCACGCGGGTCGAGGTGCGCGACCTCTTCTATGCGACTCCGGCGCGGCTCAAATTCATGAAGACCGCGCGCAGCGAGCGCGACCAGGCGGTCGATGCGGTGCGTCGTCTCGCCATGGCCTATCCCGCGATCGCCTTCACCGTCATCGGCGATGAGGACCGCGTGTTGCTGCGCCTTGCCGCCCAGCGCGGCGATCTCGCCGGCGCCGATGCCGGCGCGGCGCGGCGCGCGCGGCTTGCCGCCATTCTCGGCCGCGACTTCGCCGACAATGCGCTGGCGATCGACGCCGCGCGCGAGCACGTGCGACTCGGCGGGCTTGCCGGCCTGCCCACGCTCAACCGTGCCACCGCCCGCGACCAGTATCTCTTCGTCAACGGCCGGCCGGTGCGCGACAAGCTGCTGGTCGGCGCGGTGCGCGGCGCCTACCAGGATTTCCTCGCCCGCGACCGCCATCCGCTGGTGGCGCTGTTTCTCGAGCTGCCGGAGGAGGAGGTCGACGTCAACGTCCATCCCGCCAAGGCCGAGGTGCGCTTTCGCGATGCCGGGCTGGTGCGCGGCCTGATCGTCGGTGCGCTGCGCCAGGCGCTGGCCGACGCCGGACACCGCGCCGCCACCACCACCGCGGCCGAGGCGCTCGCCGCCTTCCGCCCCGGCGCCCTGCCGCATGCCGGCGGCTTCTGGGGCGCGGCGCCGGCCTCGCTCGCCCCCGGCCTCGCCGAGACCGGCGCGCTCTATCAGGCGCCGCTGTCGGGCGGGCTCGGGCTCGATCGGCCGGCGGCGCGCCCGGCCGAGACCGCCGCGCCCGAGACCTATCCCCTGGGCGCCGCCCGTGCCCAGCTCCACGACACCTATATTGTCGCGCAGACCGCCGCGGGCATCGTCATCGTCGATCAGCACGCCGCCCATGAGCGCCTGGTCTATGAGCGCATGAAGGCTTCGCTCGCCGCCGCCGGGGTGGCGCGGCAGATCCTGCTGCTGCCGGAAGTGGTTGAGCTCGAGGAGGATGCGGCGGCGCGGCTCGCCGCGCGCGCCCCGGAGCTGGCCGAGCTCGGCCTGCTGCTCGAGCCCTTCGGCACCGGCGCCGTGGTGGTGCGCGAGGTGCCGGCGCTCTTGGGCGAGACCGACGTGCAGGGTCTGGTGCGCGACCTCGCCGACGAGCTGTCCGAGCTCGGCGATGCCTTGGCCTTGAAAGAGCGGCTCGAGAAGGTCTGCGGCACGCTCGCCTGCCATGGCAGCGTCCGCGCTGGCCGGCGGCTCACCCAGGCGGAGATGGACGCGCTGCTGCGCCAGATGGAGCGCACGCCGCACAGCGGCCAGTGCAATCACGGCCGCCCCACCTATGTCGAGCTGGGGCTGGCCGATATCGAGAAGCTGTTCGGGCGGCGCTAAAGTGTAGCGCCACGGCCCCGGGACCGACCCGGGACGCACGATTAAGACCGGTCGGAAGGCAAAAATATAATAATCGGATTTACGTCCGCCTCGGCACCGTCGGCCGACGTGTAATTTGTTGATTTAAAATAATAAATTTTCTCGTCGGCGGACCCGCCTATGCCGCTCGAGAGCGTGGCCCTAAGGGCTGCCTCGGCATCGCTCGCGGCCCGGTTTCACCTTGCTGCACAAGCCAAAAACGCGCATTCTGATAGATGAAAGACCGGTCATCAGGGGAATGTCGTGGATGGGGCTCGGAATATCTGATCCATCCTGCGAGCCCAAGCCCACTCTTCGCTGAGAGCGTCTTCACCTGGCGACAAAACCAGCTCTGGGAGCAAACGCTATGAAGCTATCGACCATGCGCTGCGCAGGCGCGCCCATTTTCAAGGTCGCGTTCTCGGCGGGCGCGACCTTCCTTGCCTTGACGATCGGATCGACCGCCCAGGCTCAGACGAAGGAGCCGCTGCGCATCGGCGTGATCGCCGAAGCGCAGGCGCTGGCGGGCGCATCCATTCCCCTGGGCGCGCAACTCGCCGCCGAAGAGATCAATGCGGCGGGCGGTGTCGACGGGCGCAAGATCGAGATCGTCTCCTATGACGATCACTCGTCTTCAGCCGAGGCGGTGCGCGCCTTTCAGCGCGCGGTCAGTGAAGATCACGTGACCCTCGTGCTCGCCAGCTACACCAGCGAGGTTGTCCTCGCCCTTGAGCCCTGGGCCGCGCGCTTGAAGACCGTGCTGATAACACCAGGCGCCGCTTCCGACGTGATCACGCAGAACATCGCCAAGGATTACGAGCACAATAAATACACTTTCGACGGATATCCGTCGTCGACAGGCATCGCGCAGATGGTTTGCGATGCGGCCAAGGACCTCCTGGTGGATCAGCTCAAAATGAAGACGGCCGTCATCATGAGCGAAGACGCCGCCTGGACCACGCCGCTCGATGGGCATTATGAGGAATGCCTGCCGAAGGTCGGGCTGAAGGTGCTCGATCATATCCGCTTCTCTCCCGACACCACCGATTTCACGCCGATCTTCAACAAGATCGAGGCGGCGAATCCGGATGTGATCATTACCGGCATCTCGCATGTCGGGACGCAGCCGACGGTGCAGTGGAAGAGCCAGCAAGTGCCGATCCCGATGCTCGGCATCGCCTCGCAGGCGAGCAATCCGACCTTCTGGAAGGACACGAACGGCGCGGCGGACGGCGTGCTCTATAATGCCGTGTCCGGCCCCGATGTCGCGGTGACGCCCAAGAGCCTGCCTTTCCTCGCCTCCTATCAGAAGCACTACGGCAACTTCCCGAGCTATTGCGGCTATACCGCCTATGACGCGGTCTACTACGCCGCCGACGCCATCCATCGCGCCGGCTCGACCGATGCCGACAAGCTCGTCGACGCGCTCGAGAAGACGAATTGGGTCGGCACCATCGGCCGCTTCCAGTTCCAAGGCAAGGACTCGCCGATGCCGCACGCCGTCAAGGTGGGCGAGGGGGCGATTACCGGGCTGATGCTGCAATGGCAGGACGGCAAGCAGGTCAATATGTGGCCGGGCGAGATCGCGAACGGGAAAATGAAGTTCCCCTCCTTCATAAAAGTCGGCTCCGCTAATTAGTGGGCAAGCAAAGGCCTCCGACCAGCAAGTCGGGGGCCTTTTTCTTGTGCAATCCGAACGGCACGCGGCCAGCGGGGCCGGAGCCTGATTGATGCTCTTTTGGCAGATTCTCATCGACGGTTTCGCCGTCAGCGCGCTCTACGCGCTGGGGGCGACCGGCTTCACCCTGATCTTCGGCGTCTCGGGGGTGCTGAACCTGTCGCATGGCGCGCTGATGGTCGCCGCCGTCGTCGCCGCCTGGGTCGCCGGCGGCGAGTGGGGTGTGGGCAGCTATCCCGGCGCGATCTTCGGTGTCTTTGTCGGCCTCGTCATGTCGCTGCTCACTTACGCGGTGATCGTGCGCCCGCTGCAGCAATCGAGCAAAATCCGCGAGGAGGAGAAGGAGATCTTCATCCTCACGGCGACGCTGCTCTGGGGCATCATGATCAGCGAGTTCATCGCCCATTGCTTCACCAACAACGCCAAGACGGTGCGCCCCATCGTCGAGGGCGTCGTGAGGCTCGCCGGGGTGCGGACGCCATCGAACGAAATCTTCACGGCCGCCGTCTGCTGGCTGGTGATCGGATTGCTCTGGCTGTTGGTCAATCGCACGCGCGCCGGCAAGGCGGTTCTGGCCGCCTCGATGAATCCGCGCGGCGTGACCCTGCTCGGCATCGAGCTCTCCTGGATCTATGTCGGCGTCTGGGCGATCTATGGCGTGCTGGCCGGCATCGCCGGCGTCCTGCTCGGCATGTTCCTCGGCGTGTCGTCCTACAGCGTCGGGCCGCTGACCGCGAGCGCCTTCGCGATCGTGGTGCTCGGCGGCCTCGGCAGCGTTTCGGGCTCGTTGATCGCGGCTTATGTCGTAGGCTATCTCGAAACCGCGACGGCTTATCTCGTCTCGCCGGCCTACCGCACGATTCCGGCGCTTTTATTGCTGGTGGTCGTGATGTATGTGCGGCCGCGCGGGCTGCTCGGCCGCCGATAACGGAGAGAAGCCGCATGCCCATCCGCCGGCCATCGGATGCAGGGGGTCGTTGGTGACGTCAAGACGCTCGCTGATCTCGCGCCTTCTCTCGTCTCGCGGGGTTTGGATTTGCCTCTGTGTCGTCCTTCTCGCGGCGACGCTGCCGCTCTACGTGTCGGGCTACATTCTGGGCCTGCTGACGATGGCTTATTATTTCGGCGTATTCGCCATGGCGTGGGATCTCCTCTTCGGCTTTGCCGGCGAGGTGAATTTCGGCCCGACCTTCCTGATCGGCCTCGGCGCCTATACCGCCGGCATCCTCGATAATCTCTACCAGCCTCCGGTCTGGCTCTGCATCGCGGCCGGCACGCTTGCCGCCGTCGTGGGCGGCGTGGTGCTGGCGCTGCCGGCCTTGCGCGTCAGGGGGCCCTATTTCGGCCTGACGACGCTGGTTGCCGTGCTGATGCTGCAGAATTTCGTCGTCGTGGCCGCGGGTCTCACCGGCGGCGAGATCGGCCTCACGGTGCCCGATGTGGTCGCGGTCGATGCCGGCGTCAATTACTGGCTGGCGCTCGCCTTCATGGCGGTGAGCGGCGCGATCCTCTATGCGCTCTCACGCTCTCCGGTCGGCCTCATCCTGCAGGCAAGCGGCCAGGACGCCGTTCAGGCCGGCGCGCTCGGCTTCAACGTGACGAAGCACAAGCTTGCGGCTTTCATCATCAGCGCCTTCTTCTCGGGCCTCGCGGGTGCACTGTTCGTCTTCTATCTCGGTGCCGCGTCGGTGGGCACCTTCGTCGATGTGACGGTCGGCGTGCAGGTGATCATCGCGGCGGTGCTTGGCGGACGTCGCACGATCCTCGGCGCGGTGCTTGGCGCGGTGTTCCTGATCGGTACTGGCGAGGCGTTCCGCACCCTTGGCAATCGTTCCTTTCTCTCGGCTTTTCTCGGCGATCTCTCCGATCTCTCCACTTTCATTGTCTCGGCGATAGCGCTTGTCGTCGTGCTGTTGTTTCCGAGCGGCCTGCTCGGCCTGCTGTCGCGCAGGCGGGAACCCACATGAGCTCCACCGCGGCTCCCCATCTCGAGGTGAAGGGCCTGACCAAGGTGTTCGGCGGGCTCGTCGCGGTCAACGACGTCGGCTTCACCGTGAAGGGCGGGGAGATCCTCGGGCTGATCGGGCCGAACGGCTCCGGCAAATCGACTGTGATGAAATTGATCATCGGCATCGAGCGGCCCGATGCCGGCTCGGTGCGCATCGGCGGGGTCGAGGTCGCGGGCTGGCCGTCGCACCGGATCGCGCGGCTCGGCGTGGGCATGGTCTTCCAGCATTCCCGGCCGCTGCATCGCCAGACGGTGCTCGAGAACATCATTCTCGGCCTGTTGCCGGACAAGCTGACGCGGCTGTTCCCTGATCCCGAGATCGAGAAGCGGGCGCGGGCGATCGCCGAGCGCGTGGGCTTAGGCGCCGTGCTCGACCGCCGGCCGGCGACCTTGCCCTTCGCCGATCTCAGGAAGATGGAGCTGGCGAAGGCGATCGCCCGCGATCCGCGGGTCCTGCTGGTCGATGAACCCTTTGCCGGGCTGACCGCCACCGAGACCAGGCAATTTTCCGAGCTGATCAAGGCGTTCCGGGACGATGGCTGCGTCGTCCTTCTGGTCGACCACAATGTAAAAAGCGTCGCGGCGCTCGTCGATCGCGTCTTTGCCATGTATGTCGGCGAATGCATCGCCGAGGGCACGGCTGCGGAGGTGATGAGCGATACGACCGTGCGGCGCGTCTATCTCGGCGGCAGCATCGAAACCGCCGCGCGCCTGGAATCCTCCTTCCGCGACAAGACGCCTTTTCTCGAGGTCGGGAATGTCAGCGTCCATTACGGCAAGGCGCAGGCTCTGGAAAACGTGTCGATCCATGTGCACAAGGGCGAGTTCGTCTCGGTCGTCGGCCTCAACGGCGCCGGCAAGACGACCTTGTTCAATGCCATTTCCGGCCTGCTTCCCTATTCCGGCGACATCCGCCGCGAGGGCAAGCCCCTGCGCGGCCTGACCCCGGCGGCGATCGCTCGCGGCGGCATCGTCCAATGCCCGGAGACCCGCGAATTGTTCGGCGACATGACCGTCAGGGAGAATCTCGACCTCGGCGGCCAGCATATTGCGGCGGCGGAAAGCGGCGAGCGCAGGGAGTGGCTGTTCGAGCTGTTTCCCGTCCTGAAAGTGCGGCAGAGCCAGACGGCCCGCACATTGTCGGGCGGCGAGCAGCAGATGCTGACCATCGCCCGCGCCCTGATGATGCGGCCCGATCTTTTGATCCTCGACGAGCCGACGCTCGGCCTCGCGCCGGTGATCCTGGAGCAATTGTCGAAGGCGCTCGAGCGGCTGCGCCAGACGACGGCGATCACCGTTCTGCTCGGCGAGCAGAACGTCACTTTCGCGCTCCCTCACGCCGACCGCGTCTATGTGCTTGAGCATGCGCGCATCGTCTGGGAGGGCGATCCCAGCCGATTTGCCGCGGAGGCGGGGACGGGATATCTCTAGTCCAGAGGTCGTGGTCCAACAGAGGAAAGACGCCCCATGACGCTCCATGCCGACGGCCGCCCCCCGTTCCGCGCCGACCATGTGGGAAGCCTGCTGCGCCCGGCCGCGTTGCGCCAGGCCTTCCGCCGGCACGCCGACAAGGAGATCGACGATGCCGCCTTCGCGCGGCTGCTGGATGACTCTATCCGCGACGTCCTCCGCCTGCAGGAGGAGGCGGGGCTCCAGGTGGTGACCGACGGCGAGTTCCGCCGCGGCTCCTATTGGGGCCGCTTCGTCGAGCGCTCCGAGGGCTTCGAGGTCCGTCCGGCGGTCTTCAGGTTCCGCGACGATCACGGTCACGAGACCGCCTTCACCGCGCCCTATGCCAAGGCGAAGATCGAGCGCCGGCAGCCGCTCGCGCTCGACGAGTTCGCGTTCCTGCGCGAGGCGACCGGAACGACCGGCAAGATCACGCTGCCCTCGCCCTCGACCATGCATTTTTACCGTTGCAGCGACTTCGCCGACGGCGAGGTCTACCCCACGGTCGAAGAGTTCTTCGCCGATCTCGCCATCGTGTTCCGGGAGGAGATGGCGGCGCTGGCCGAGGCCGGGTGCCGCTACCTTCAGCTCGACGAGGTAGCCGTGGCGCTGCTCTGCGATCCCGCCGTCCGGGCTGAGGTCGAGGCGGCCGGCGGCGAGCCCGACGCGCTGGTCGATCTCTATATCGACGCCATCAACCAGGCGGTGGCCGCCTGTCCGCCGGAGGTCGTCGTCGGCGTCCATATGTGCCGCGGCAACTTCAAGGGCCGCTATCTGGCATCGGGCGGCTATGAATCGGTGGCCGAGCGGTTTTTCGCCAACACGCGGGTCAATCACTTCCTCCTCGAATACGACACGGCGCGTGCCGGCGACTTCGCGCCGCTGCGCTTCCTCCCCCGGAACAAGGGCGTCGTCCTTGGGCTGGTGAGCACCAAGACCCCGGTGCTTGAAAGCATCGAGACGTTGAAGCGGCGCGTCGAGGAAGCCGCACGCTATGTCGATCCCGATCGCCTCGCCATCGGCCCGCAATGCGGTTTTGCCAGCACGGTGGGCGGCAATCCGCTGACCGAGGCCAACGAGCGGGCAAAGCTGCGGCTGGTCGTCGAGGCCGCGAACGAGATCTGGGGCTGAGGGCTCCGTCGGCCCTCGCAAAGGGAGGAACGCGCTACGCTCGATGCGCGTCCGCAAAACGCAAGAACACCAGCCGCGCCGCGCCGTAACGCCGCTCCTCCAGCGGCGTGAACCCTTCCGGCGCCGCGAATGCCTGCCGCGCCGCCAGCTCCACCGCCGCCAGCGCGCCCGGGGCGAGCCAGCCTCGCTTGGCCAATGCCGCAAGCGCCGGCGCCGCGAGATCCTCGCCATAGGGCGGGTCGAGAAAGGCGAGCGTCACCGGCGCCGGCGCCGGCGGCGGATGCAGCGCGTCGCCCGGCAGCACCGCGGCGCGCGCCTCCTCGCCGAGCGCCGCGATGTTGGCGCGCAAGGCGGCGAGCGCCGCGCGGTCCTTCTCGATGAAGCTCGCATGCGCCGCGCCGCGCGACAGCGCCTCGAGGCCGAGGGCGCCGGTGCCGGCAAAGGCGTCGAGCACGCGCGCCTCCTCGAAGGCCGGGCGGTCGGCGAAGCGGCCATGGGCGAGGATGTCGAAAAGGGCTTCGCGCGCGCGCGCTCCGGTGGGGCGCACGGCGCGGCCTTCGGGCGCGGCGAGCGCGCGGCCGCGATGCCTACCGGCGATGATCCGCATGGCGCCGGGGGCGGGCGGGCGCGCTCGCGCCCAGTTGCTCGCGCAGCACGCGGCGCGGCACTTCTTCGATCGCGCCGCGCGGGAGGTCGCCGAGCTGGAAGGGTCCATAGGCGATACGGATGAGCCGCGACACCATCAGGCCCAGATGCTCCATGACGCGGCGGATCTCGCGGTTCTTGCCTTCATGCAGGCTGAGCGTCAGCCAGGCGTTGCTCGCCTGCTGGCGGTCGAGCACGGCGCGGATCGGGCCGTAGGCGACGCCGTCGATGGTGATGCCCTTCTCCAGCGCGGCGAGGCGCTCGGCATCGACCGCGCCTTGGACGCGCACGCGATAGCGCCTGAGCCAGCCGCGCGCCGGCAGCTCCAGCTCGCGCGCCAGCGCGCCGTCATTGGTGAGCAGCAGCAGCCCCTCGGAATTGAGGTCGAGGCGGCCGACCGAGATCAGCCGCGGCAGCTCCGGCGGCAGGCGCTCGAAGACGGTGGGCCGGCCGCGCTCGTCGCGGTGGCTGGTGACGAGGCCGGCGGGCTTGTGATAGCGCCAGAGCCGCGCCGGCTCGGCTTCGGGGATCGGCTTGCCGTCGACGCGGATGTCGTGCGCGCCGGCGAGCGCCAGCGCCGGGCTCGTCAGCACCTTGCCGTCGACCGAGACGCGGCCTTCAGCGATGAGCCGCTCGGCGTCGCGGCGCGAGCACAGCCCGGCGCGCGCCAGCAGCTTGGCAATGCGCTCCCCCTTCGCCGGCGCCGTCTCGGCCATTGCGGTCAGCGTCGGGCTGCGGCGATGAAGGCGGCGAAGAGGCGGCTGTCGCCCTCGCTGATGAAATATTCCGGGTGCCATTGCACGCCGATGAGGAAGCGCCGGCGCGGATCCTCGATGCCTTCGATGACGCCGTCGGGCGCCAGCGCATCGACCACCAGTCCGGGCGCGAGCGTCTTCACCGCCTGATGATGCGCCGAGTTCACCGCCAGCTCGGCCATGCCGATGATGCGGCGCAGCACCGTGCCTTCGCTGACCGTCACCACATGGCCGGGCTCGGTGCGCGGGTTGGGCTGCTCATGCGCCAGCGCCTCCGGAACTTCGTCGGGGATGTGCTGGATCAGCGTGCCGCCCAGCGCGACGTTGAGGAGCTGCTGGCCGCCGCAGATGCCGAAGACGGGCTTGTCGGCCGCGACCGCGCCGCGGGTGATGGCAAGCTCGAAGGCGGTGCGGCGGTCCTTGGTGGTGACGCTGGCATGGCGCGTCTCGGCGCCGAAGAGGGCGGGGTCGACGTCGAAGGCGCCGCCGGTGACGACGAGCCCGTCGATGAGCGCGAGATAGGCCGGCGCCTGCTCCGGCGCGTGCGGCAACAGGATCGGGAGCCCGCCGGCGCGCGTCACCGCGTCGCAATAATTCTCGCGCAGCGCGTACCAGGGATGCGTCTTGGAGTAGCCGCCCGGCGGCTCGCTGTCGAGCGTCAGGCCGATGACCGGAGGTGCCATGCGCGCAACCTTGCGCCCGGGTGCGTTAAAAAAGCTTGAGCGGCGGCGATCCTAGGCGCCGCTCCGGGCCGTCGCAAGCCGCTCACTCCGTGCATTTCTCCAGCCACGGGGCGCGCCGGTTGTTGGCGAGCACGACGCCGTCCTCCATGATCGGAGCGCCGCCGTCGATCCAGGAGCGGAAGCCGCGATGCCTCCCGTCGCGCATCTCCAGCACGAGGTGGACGGTTCGGTCCTCATAGAGATAATCGACTTCGAGCTGGTCGGGCGCGAGACGGCTCGCCGCCACGAAGGTCGTCCCGGTGCCGCCGGGCGCCGCGCCCTCCACCAGCTCGCGCGTGACGCCGCCATCGGCCGTCGCGGCATAGAGGATGCGCGGCATTTGCGGGCTTGCCGGCTTGCTGCAATCGCGCGCCCAGCTTCCGATCAGGCCGAACTCGCCCACCACCTGCTGCAGGTTCTGCGCGGCCTCGCCGCCGGGCGCGAGCAGCAGCGCCAGCATGACGGTCGCGGCGGGCAAGAGGCGGCGGACCATGGAAGGGCTCCCTGGGATGCGTGAGGACGGCGGCATGCTAGACTGGCGCCGCGTCAAACGCCATGGCCGCACCGGCCGGGGCAAGGAGTTTCCGCCGCGATGGCCGAGAAGCGCATCATCGAACGCGATCTTCCCGTGCGCACCTACGACATCGATTTCGCCGGCATTGTCAGCAACATCGTCTATGTCCGTTGGCTCGAGGATCTGCGCCTCGCCTTGATGGAGGAAGCCTATCCCATTGCCCGGGCGCTGGCCGAGGACGTGGCGCCGATCCTGCTGGAGACGCGCATCGCTTATGAGCGTCCGGTCGCGCTCCAGGACACCTTGCGCGGCCGCATGTGGGTGACGGCGATGGAGCGCGTCAAATGGCATCTCGCGGCCGAATTCGTCGTGGGCGAGGAGATCCGCGCGCGGGCCGAGCAGAGCGGTCTCTTCATCCGCCTGTCCACCCGCCGGCCGGTCGCGCCGCCGCTGGCGCTGCGCCGGCGCTTTGCGCCGGAGACCGAGGTCGTGCGGCGATGAGCCGGGCGGAGGAGGGGCCGATGGCGCTGGCGCTTGCCGAGGCCGAGCGCGCCGCCTTGCGCGGCGAAGTGCCGGTGGGCGCCGTGGTGGTGGACGCCGCCGGCGGAGTGCTGGCGCGCTCCGGCAACCGCACGGAAGAGCTCGCCGACCCCACCGCCCATGCCGAGATGCTGGCGCTGCGCGCGGCGGCGGCGGCGCGCGGCGCGGCGCGGCTCGATGATTGCGATCTCTACGTCACGCTCGAGCCTTGCGCCATGTGCGCCGCGGCGGTCTCCTTCGCGCGCATCCGCCGGCTTTATTTCGCCGCCTATGATGAGAAGGGCGGCGCGGTCGAGCACGGCCCGCGCTTTTTCCAGCAGCCGACCTGCCATCACCGGCCGGAGGTCTATGGCGGCATCGAGGAGCGTCGCGCCGGCGCGCTGCTCAAGCGTTTCTTCCAGGAACGGCGCTAGCGCCCGCCGCGGCCGGCTCAGAACGGCGGCTCCGCCGGCAGGCCCAGAAGCAGCTTGCCGTAGGGCAGCGCGCCGGTCTCCCATTTCAGGAAGAGATGCGCCGCCACTGCATGGGCGTCGCGGAAGACGAGCTGCATCGCCGCGCCGTCATAGATCGCATGCGCGCCGCACAGCGCATAGAGCCGGTCGACCGCCTGGCGCGCGAGCTTCACCGCGAAGGCAATGTCGCGCCGCGCGGTGATGAGGCGCTCCGGCGTCACCGTTCCGCCGGCGGCGACGAGGCTGGTGTTCGCGACGGCGACGCTGCGCGCCAGCAGCAGCGCCGCATCCGCTTCGGCCGCGGCCTCGGCAAGCGCGAGCTGGACGATCTCGGACTCGCCGGCGCGCCGTCCGCCGGGAAGGCTGCGCTGTCCCGTATACTCGGCAAATTCGTCGACGGCGCGCTGCGCCAGGCCGAGCAGCACCGCCACCAGCGTCAAGGAAGCGACGAAGCTGCGCGGCATGCGGCACAGCGTCACGCCGGGATGAACGGCGCGGCCCGGCGCGCGGCCGGCGGCGAGATCCTCATGCCGCACCAGCCGGTGCTCCGGCACCAGGACGCCGTCGGCGACCAGCGTCTTGCTGCCGGTGGCGGCGAGCCCGAGCACGTGCCAGTCGTCGTCGATCGCCAGCGCGCCGATCGGCACCAGGCAGTCATAGACGGCGCGCCCGCCGTCCGTCTCGCCGATGAGCGCGCCGAGGATCGCCCATTGCGCGTGATCGCAGCCGCTGGCGAACGGCCAGCGTCCGCTGATCCGGACGCCGCCGGCGACGCGCTCGCCCGTCCCGGTCGGCACCAGGCTGGCGCAGGACATCGCCGCCGGATCCTCGCCCCAGACCTCGCGCTGCGCCGCGGCGGGATAACTCGCCACGATCCAGGAATGCTCGGTGAGCACGCCATAGACCCAGGCGCTCGAGGCGCAGCCCAGGGTCAGCGTCCGGATGACGTCGATGAAATCCACGTAGTCGCGTTCGAGCCCGCCGAGCGCCGCGGGTTGCAACAGCCGCAACAGGCCCGAGCGCTTGAGCTCGGCGATGGTTTCCTCCGGCACCCGCCGCGCCGCGTTCGCCGCCGCGGCCCGCGCGCGCAGCGCCGGCACCAGCGCGCGCGCCCGCGCGATGAGATCGGCCGGTTCCGGTCTCGCCGCCCGCATCGGCCCCTAATCCACCGGCACGAAGATCGAGTGGCGCATCATGCCGTCGACCGCCTGCGAGAGATGGCCCTTGCCGGAGGTGTCCTCGACCAGGAGGACCTCGCCCGCGCCGATGACGCGGCTTTCGCCGTCGCTGGCGGTGATCTTCACGCCGGCGTCGAGATTGATGATGTATTGCCGGCGCGGCGCCGGATGCCAGTCGAGGTCGTAGTCGCCGGCGGTCTCGCGGAAGATGATGCCGGTGGCGGGGAGCCGCCGCGAGAGCCTGCCGCCGGGGCGTTCTTCGACCCATTCGATCTCGATGTCGCGGAAATGCGTCTCGCCCTCGGCGTCGACGTAGAGATTGTGAATGCGCATCGGCGCGCCTCTCCCCCTATGAATGATGCGGCGTTCCGGAGGGCTTCAGTCGAAGGTGAGGACGGTGCGGGCGACCTCGCCCGCCTTCATCGCCCGGAACGCCTCGTTGATGTCGGCGAGGCGCCCGCGCCTGCTCACCATCTCGTCGAGCCGGAGCCGGCCCTGGCGATAGAAATCGAGATAGAGCGGAATGTCGGTGCGGAAGCGGTTCGAGCCCATGCGCGAGGTCTGCACGCGGCATTCCGGACGGATCGCCATCCAGGGAAACTCGATCATGGCGTCCGGCGGCAGCACGCCGACGATGGTGGCGGTGCCGCGGATGGCGAGGCTCTCGATCGCCTGGCGCACCAGCTTTGCCGTGCCCACCGCCTCGAAGGCGTGATCGACGCCGGCGCCGCCGGTGAGCGCGCGCACCGCCTTCACCGCATCCTCTTGCGTGCCGTTCACGACGTCTGTCGCGCCGAGCCGCCGCGCCATCTCCAGCTTGGAGGCGAACACGTCGACGCCGATGATCTGCCGCGCGCCGCCGATGCGCGCGCCCTGGATGATCGAGAGGCCGACCCCGCCGCAGCCGAACACCGCCACCGTCTGACCCGCGCTGAGCCCGGCGCTGCGCAGCGCCGCGCCGACGCCGGTGAGCACGCCGCAGCCGACCAGCGCCGCCCGGTCGAGCGGCAGCTCGGGATCGATCCGCACCAGCGAATTCTCGTGCAGCAGCATGCGCTCGGCATAGCTTGAGATGCCGAGGAACTGGCGAAACGGCGTGCCGGCCTGCGACAGCCGCGGCGGCGCGGCGTCGGCGCGCGTGACCATGCCGCCGGTGCAGAGATTGGGATGGCCCGACAAGCATTGGGCGCAGGTGCCGCAGAAGCCTGAGAGGCAGGCCACCACGTGGTCGCCCGGCCGCACGCTGGTCACCTCTGCGCCCACCGCCTCGACGATCCCCGCGCCCTCATGGCCGAGCACGAAAGGCCGGTCGAGGGGAAAGCGTCCGAGCCCGTCGACGACGTGGAGATCGCTGTGGCAGACGCCAGTGGCCACGGTGCGCACCAGCACCTCGCGCCCCCAGGGCTTGTCGATCTCCACCGTCTCGATCGCGAGCGGCTCGTGCACCTTGCGGAAGACCGCGGCTTGCATCTCCATGGCGTGGTTCCCTGGTCTTATTGTCGTTGGCGGCTCGCGCGTGGGACGCGCCGCGCTCGGCCAAATCCGCCGATCCTAAACTCTACACCCGCCGGATCGCCGGTGGCACGTCCCTTGTGCAGGGGCAGGAGCGACGCCGAACCGGCGGACAACGGTGGCGCCGTGTTCAATGATTCCGCCGCGGCTCGCACAATCAAGGCGACGGCACGGCGATGCCGGCAGAACGCAGCGACGCCGCAATGTCGGCGATGGATCGGAAGAGGAGCAGGGGATCGTCCTTCGCCGGCAGAAATCCGCGCCGTTTCCAGAAGGCGGCGGCATCGTCGTCCAGCGCATGGACGACCACCGCGCGGCCGCCGATCAGTTGTGCGCCCGCGACGGACCTTTCCAGGGCATGGCGGAGAAGGCCGCTGCCGATGCCTTTTCCCGCCCATTCCGAATCCGTCGCAAGCTGGCCCAGCAGCAGGCATGGCACCGGGTTCGGCGGCTGTCCGGTCCTGATCGATCGCGGCAAGGCGGCCGGCACGACCGCGGTCGGTGCCAGACCGTAATATCCGATCACTCGCCCGGCCTCGTGGACGACCATGACGACGGTGAAGCCTTTTTCCTGATTGGCCAGCGCCCGCGTCTTGAGCCAATGGTCCAGGGCGGGCTTGCCGCAGGAGAAGCGCGTCGTGTCGTGCTGCCGCGTCAGCGGTTCGGGAGCCGAAAGCGCCAAGGATCAGCTTTTCTTGGCGGCGCTGTCCCAGGGGGCTCCGCGCTTGAGGCGCTCGACCATCTCGGGAACCGCCTGTCCGGGTCCGGCGATGGCCGCCAGGAATGCCGCAAACCCGCCGCGGCTCATGCGGATCAAGGTCTTTTCCATCAGCACCGCCTCGGCCTCGCGCACCGCGGCCTCGCGCACGAAATCGGTTCGCGACCGGCCGCTGAGACCGGCGGCGCGATCGATGATGGCGATGTCCGCCGCGGGCAATCGCATGGATAGTGGATGGTCTTTCCGTTTGGTCGAACGCGCCATGTGCGCCTCCCGCTCGGCAGCGGAGTATACCGGACTGTAGCGCATTTTACAATACGCGCGACGGCCCTCCGGTCGGCGCCTCTCCCCGCCGCAGCAGCGCATGGAGCAGGATGCCGGCGCTGACGGAAACGTTGAGCGACTGGACCGGGCCCGTGCCGGCAATGGTGACGATCTCGTCGCAGGCCCGGAGCGTCGCCTGCGGCAGCCCGGTCTCCTCATTGCCCAGCACCAGCGCTGTCGGCCGTGGCGCCGGCGCCAGCGCCGCGAGATCCGTGCCGCGCTCCAGCGCGGTGCCGAGCACGCGGTAGCTTTGCGCCAGCCGGCGCAGCGCGCTCGCAAAATTCGTCGCGCGATAGACCGTCAGGTGCTCGAGCCCGCCTTCGGCGACGCGGTAGCTCGCGTCCGACGGCGCCGCCTGCGCCGGATGGTCGGAGAGCACCAGCCGCTTCACGCCGAAGAACGCCGCGCTGCGCGCGATGGCGCCGAGATTGTGCGGATTGCCGACGCCGTCGAGCAGCAGCAGCGCAACGCCGTCGCGCGCCCAGCCTGCGGCCTCGGCGGGATCGAGCGGCAGCACCGGCCGCGGCTCCGCCACCGCCACCACGCCGCCATGCATGACGCTGCCGGCGACGCGCGCAAGCTCGTCTTCCCCCACCAGCCGATAGGGCTTGCGCGCCTGCGCCAGCGCGGCGCAGAACGACCCCACCGCACCCTTCATGCGCTCATCGAAAAACAGCCTCTCGACCTGCTGCGGCCGCGTGGCGAAAAGCGCCGCCACGGCCGGCAGCCCGGCAACGCGCTGCAGCATCCGCTGGTCCTTGCGCGCGGGACGCGGCGGCGGCTTGCGCTTCATCGCCGGCCGAGCGCGCGCCAGCCGATGTCGCGCCGCCAGAAGCCGCCGGGCCAGCGGATGCGGTCGATCGCGGCGTAAGCCTTGTCGCGCGCTTGCGCGAGGTCGCGCCCCAGCGCCACCACGTTGAGCACGCGGCCGCCATCGGCGAGCAGCCGCCCGCCCTCGCGCCGCGTGCCGGCATGGAAGATCTTGACCGCGGGATCGCTCGCCGCCTCGGCGAGGCCCTGGATCTCCGTGCCTTTGACGGGGTCGCCCGGATAGCCCTTGGCGGCAAGCACGACGCAGAGCGCGGCTTCCTCATGCCAGCGCAGATCGAAATCGTCGAGCACGCCGTCGCGCGCCGCGACCAGCGCCGGCAGCAGGTCGCTTATCAGCCGCGGCAGCAGCACCTGGCATTCGGGATCGCCGAAGCGGACATTGTATTCGATGAGCTTCGGCCCCTCATCCGTCAGCATCAGCCCGGCATAGAGCACGCCTTTATAGGGGCGGCCTTCCGCCGCCATGGCGCGCACCGTGGGCAGGATGATGCGCTCCATGATTTCGCGCTCGATCGCCGGGCTGACGCAAGGCGCCGGCGAATAGGCGCCCATGCCGCCGGTATTGGGGCCCGTGTCGCCCTCGCCGACGCGCTTGTGATCCTGCGCCGTGGCGAGCGGCAGCGCGTGGCTGCCGTCGACCAGCGCGAAGAAGCTCGCCTCTTCGCCTGCGAGGAACTCTTCCACCACCAGCTCCGCCCCGGCGGCGCCGAAGCGCCTGGCGGTCATCGCCTCGTCGATGGCGGCAAGCGCCTCGGGCAGCGTCATCGCCACCGTGACGCCCTTGCCGGCGGCGAGCCCGTCGGCCTTGACGACGATCGGCGCGCCGCGCCGGCGCACGAAATCCTTCGCTGCTTCGGCCTCGCGGAAGCGGCCATAGGCGGCGGTCGGGATCCCATATTTGGCGCAGAGATCCTTCATGAAGCCCTTGGAGGCTTCGAGCGCCGCCGCCGCCGCGCCGGGACCGAAGGCGGCGATGCCGGCGGCTTCGAGCCGGTCGACGAGTCCCGCCGCCAGCGGCGCTTCCGGCCCCACCACGACGAAATCGATGCGCTCGCGCCGCGCCAGGGCGAGGATGCCGTCGAGGTCGTTGGCGGCCACGGGAACGCAGACCGCTTCCTCGGCGATGCCGGGATTGCCCGGCGCGCAATAGAGCGCATCGCAGAGCGGCGAGGCGGCGATCGCCCAGGCGAGCGCGTGCTCGCGCCCGCCCGAGCCGATGACGAGTACCCGCATGCCGCTTCTGCTCCCCGTTGGTTTCCTCGGCCCTGCGCGGTCTTGTATCATAGCCGGCAATGGCCGGAACCCCCCTCCCATCGCCGCCGGGCGAACAGCCGCTCAAGCCCAACCGGCCGGAATATACCGTGAGCGAGCTTTCGGCGGCGCTGAAGCGCAGCATCGAGCAGGGCTTCTCCTATGTCCGCGTGCGCGGCGAGCTTTCCGGCTTCAAGCGCCACAGCTCCGGCCATTGCTATTTCGCCTTGAAGGACGCCGAGGCGGTGCTCGACGGCGTCGCCTGGCGCGGCACGGCGTTGCGCCTTCAGTTGAAGCCCGAGGACGGGATGGAGGTGGTCTGCACCGGCCGCCTCACGACGTATCCCGGCCGCTCCAAATACCAGATCGTCATCGAGACGATGGAGCTGGCGGGCGTCGGCGCGCTGCTGAAGCTGCTGGAAGAGCGGCGCAAGCGGCTCGCCGCCGAAGGGCTCTTCGCCGAGGAGCGCAAGCGCAAGCTGCCCTTCCTGCCGGATGTCATCGGCGTCGTCACTTCGCCCACCGGCGCGGTCATCCGCGACATCCTGCATCGCCTCTCCGACCGCTTTCCCCGCCGCGTGCTGCTCTGGCCGGTGGCGGTGCAGGGCGAAGGCGCGGCGGCGCAGGTGGCGGCGGCGATCGAGGGCTTCAACCGGCTCGCCCCCGGCGGCGCGGTGCCGCGGCCCGATCTCCTTATCGTCGCCCGCGGCGGCGGCAGTCTCGAGGATCTCATGGCCTTCAACGAGGAGATCGTGGTGCGCGCCGCCGCCGCCTCGACGATCCCGCTGATCTCGGCCATCGGCCACGAGACCGACACCACGCTCACCGACTATGCCAGCGACCGCCGCGCGTCGACGCCGAGCGCCGCCGCCGAGATGGCGGTGCCGGTGCGGCTCGACCTCTTGGCGGATCTCGACGGCAAGGCGGTGCGGCTTTCCGGCAGCCTGTCGCGGTTGCTCGCCGAACGCCGCGCGCGCATCGAGGGTCTGGCGCGCGGCCTGCCCGACCCGGCGAGCCTGCTCGACACCGCGCGCCAGCGGCTCGACGACCGCGTCGAGCGGCTGGTGGTGGGCTTCCGCGCCCTGCTGGGATTGCGCCGCCACCGCCTCGACACCGCCGGCGAGCGGCTCAGCGGCGCGGCGCTGACGATGCTGCTGGAGCGCGCCCGCGCGCGGCTCGACGACATGGCGCCGCGGCTGCGCCATGCGGCGGCGCGCTTTCTCGCCCATGAGCGCCACCGCCTCGACGCGCTGGGCGGCCGGCTCGAAACCTATGGCCAGACCTTGCGCGACACCTTGGCGCGCGGCTTCGCCATCATCCGCGACGCCGCCGGCACGGTCGTCGACAGCGTCCGCGCGCTCGCTCCCGGCGACGCGCTCACCATCGAGCTTCACGACGGCAAGCTCGCCGCCACCGTCGATGGCGGCGGCAGGCGCGCCGCCCCCCGGCCGAAGAAGGCCGCTCCCGACCAAGGCTCGCTGCTGTGAGCCGCTGCAAAAACGCCGGTGCGTCCTTCGGACAACCCGTTCGATCGCTTTGCGATCGAACCCTCCGGGGCCGACCGCTAGCGGTCGGCCGGGTTGTCCGATGCTACGCATCGCTCCTCAGGATGAGGAAGAACGAGGCTGGCATCTGGAAGATGCCCAAAAGAAAACCGCCTCATCCTGAGGAGCGGCGCGCAGCGCCGCGTCTCGAAGGACGCACGATCTCTCTGCAGCATCCCGTGGCGCTGATCGGCTCTCTCATCGCGCTCCTCATGGCCGCGCCGTCTCTCGCCGGCACGCTCGTCCTCGACGGGGCGATCGAGCAAGGCGGGCTGGTGCACGGCCGCACCGATCCCGGCGCCAGGGTGAGCCTCGACGGCCGCGCCCTGCGCGTGGCGCTCGATGGCGCCTTCATCTTCGGCTTCGGCCGCGACGCGCCGGCAACCGCCCGCCTCGATGTCGTCTTCGCCGACGGCACCAGCGCGCATCGCGATCTCGCCGTGATCCAGCGCCAATACGATATCCAGCGCATCGATGGTTTGCCGGCGGAGCAGGTCACCCCCGATCCCGTGGTGATGGAGCGGATCAAGCGCGAGGCGCAGATCATCGGCAAGGCGCGCGCCGTCGACAGCGATCTCGGCTTTTTCGAGGAGCCTTTCGTCTGGCCGGCGCGGGGGCCGATCTCCGGCGTCTATGGCAGCCAGCGCATCCTGAACGGCGAGCCGCGCGCCCCGCATATGGGCCTCGACATCGCCGCACCCCGCGGCACGCCCGTGCTCGCCGCCGCCGCAGGCACGGTCACGCTTGCCGAGCGCGATCTCTTCTTCACCGGCGGCACCGTCATCATCGATCACGGCTATGGACTCGCCACCACCTATCAGCACATGGACCGGGTCGATGTCGTCCTCGGCCAGCAGGTCGATGCCGGCGCGCCGATCGGCATCGTCGGCGCCACCGGTCGCGTCACCGGCCCGCATCTCCATTGGGCGCTCAACTGGTACGAAGTGCGCCTCGACCCGGCCCTCGTCATAGGACCGATGCCCGAGGCGGCAGCGGATCGGCGTTGAGGAGCGAGTGCGCGGAGGCGGCCGACATCCCGGCCGACCGCCGAAAAATTCGCGCCGGGTACGGGTTTATCAACCCGTACCCGGCGCCCCGGTCGTGATGCAATCGGCCTTCGTTCTGCGCGAGCCTCAACGGCCCGCGCCGTCGTCCGGCTAGAAGTTGAAGAAGTCGAAGAGATCGCTGATCGCCGGGCTGTTCACCGGCACATAGGGATTGCCGGCTGCGATCGGATTGGGGAAGTTGTCGCGGCTGCGCCAGGTGATCGGCGGCAGCGACCAGTTGCGCTCGATGAACTTGATCAGCGACACGTGGTCGGCGTACTCGTGCGAAATGTAGCCCGGCTTCGCCAGCGGCGAAATCACGATGAGCGGGATGCGGGTCCCGTCGCCGAAAAAGTCGAGCGGCTGCACATAGCCCGAATCGTAGTAGCCGCCGCCTTCGTCGAAGGTGATGAAGATCGCGGTGTCTTCGGCATAGGGCGAGGCTTCCACCAGGTCGACGATCTTCTGGGTGAAGCCCTCGAACAGGTCGAGCTTGGAGGAGGCCGGGTGACCGTCGACATAGCCGCTCGGCTTGACGATCGACACGGCCGGCAGCGTGTTGTTGGCGATATCCGAATATAGGTTCAGCGTGTCCTGGATGTGCGCCGCGACCTGCGCCGGATGCGACATGATCGACGTGTCGTACTGGAACGGGTTGCAGATGTTGCAGTACTCGTCGGCGGTCGGCCCCGGCGTGCCGTAATTGATCTGGTAGGGGTCGTTGACATAGTTGTTCCACTGGTCGCCGTAATACTTCCAGGAGATGTTGTGGGCGTTGAGGTTGTCGCCGATGCTCGGGGTGGAAGAGGGCGGGATGGTGAACGGCGTGTTGGCCGGATTGTTGTCGATATAGGCGTTCTTGCCGTTGCCGAACCAGCCCGGATTGTAGTTGTTCAGCAGGTAATAATGGCCCGGCTCGCAGCGCGGATCGATCGGGCGCGGCAGCGACCTCAAATAATCGAGGATCGGCTTGACGCCGGGCTGCGAGGGATCCGAGCAGTTGCTGTACGAGCCGCCGCCGGAGACCGGCGCAATGCCATAGGGCGGCGGATAGCCGGCGTTGTAGCTGTTGCCGTAGCCGTCCTCGGTGTACCAATTGTTCGTGCCGGGGGCCGGGTTCGGGTTTTCCACCTCGTTGACCGTGCCGGCGTCCGGGGTGCCGGTGAACACCTGCACGCCGTTCGGCGGTTCGGCCGGCTGGCCGTTGGCGTCGCTGAACCAGATCGCGTCGGCGTGGCCGAACATGATGTGGTTGGCGCCGGTGCCCCCGTCGACCGACTGGTGGAAGTTGTCGCTCATCGCGTATTTCTCGACCAGGCTGGTAAAATACGGCACATCGCCCTGCTGCACATTGTAGAAGCCCAGGGCGGTCGAGCCTTCGCCCGTTGTCGTTGCGGTCGGCGAGTATTCGGTGCTGAAATTGGTGGGCTGGGTCTCGCCGTTGGTGCCGGCTCCGACCGTCACCTCGACCCAGGCGAACAAATTGCCGTTGCAACCCGACGGATTCGACGGGCCGGCGTTCGATGGGCTGCAATTGAGCTGCTGCCACATCTGGTAGAACCGGTGCACCGGGCTCGCGGCATAGCTATCGTAGGTGAAAGTGGTGCCGTTGGTTAGCTGAAACGGCCCCGCCGGCAGGTTGTTGACGTTGGTGATGCGCGTATCGGGGACCTTGCTGTAACTCCCGGTGACGGGGTCTTTCGGCTCCTCGTTGTACAGGGTGCTGCCATAGCCGCCGGTCAGCAGAAATGGATAATAGCTCGACGGCAGTCCGCTTTCCGACTCCATGGCGCATTCGAGCAGCGTCAAGCTGCCGCACGCCTTCTCCTCTTTGCCCGATGTGGTTTCGAAGTAGTTGAACTCGGCCCCGCCGACCAGCGGCGCCGGGAGCTTGTCGTTGGGGAAGAGCTGCGTCGGCGGGCTCAGCAGGAACGGGTCGGCCGTGCCGAGATCCTGCGCCGCGAGCTGGTGCGCCTTTTTGAAATTGGGGCCGGGGACCGCGTTCTTGCTCGCGTCAAGCGCGATGATGCCTTCGGAGAGCAGGTTGTCGACGCTCTGTCCGGGAGCCTTGGGCACGTAGGTGGCGAAGACGTGATCGAAGCTGCGGTTCTCGCCGATGATGATGATCACGTGCTTGATCGGCGTCTGGGTATTGCCGTCGCCGGGGAAGGGCGGCAGGCCCGGCAAAGGCGGGCCCTCGGCGAGCGCCGGCGCGATCAGGAATTGCGCCAGCGCCAAGGCACTTACTCCCGTGCGGCAACTCTGCCACAGCCGGGACGCACGCTCACTGCGTTTCATGTACATCTCCTTTCGAGGGTAGGCTTGACGACGTGATGGAAACAGAAGCGTCCGCGGGCTCGACTGTGATCCGTCCCATCATGCCGCCGTCCTCATGCTCGAGAAGGTGGCAGTGGTAGACGAAGGTGCCGACGATATTCGGGTCGCGGAAATCCATGCGCAGCCGCACGCTCGGATATTGCAGCATGCGGTCGTTGGCGTAGGGCACATTGACCGTGTCGCGCAGGAACGGTTCGTTGACCGGAACCCCCGACCACGCCACCAGCTCGAAGTGAAGCTGGTGGATGTGGAAATCGTGCAGTTCGTTCGTGCGGTTCTCGATGATCCAATCCTCGACATCGCCCTGTTTGACGATGATGTCGGGGACGCTCGAGGCGGGGTCGAACGGTTTCGGTGTCTGGCCGTCGACGGTCAGGTAATAGCTTGTCGGGCTGTTCGGATCGTTGGGGTTCTGCGGCGTTTGCGAGAAGTAAAGTTTGCGGACCCGCGCCGGAGCGACGCTGCCGACCCAGGGCCGCGCGGCGGGCGGCAACGGCTCGGCGCCGGCGGGCAGCCGGACGGCGGGTTCGGCGGCGTCGGCCGCGGCAACGACCCGCGCCAGGGCGCGGTTCGGGTCGTTCTCGCCGCCCGGCCCGGTATCGACCGTCCGCGTCACCAGCAGGGCCGGCACGTCCAAGGGCGGGCCGGTGGCGATGAACTCGACGCGAGCGCCCGGCGGCACGCCGATATGGTTGACCCACGCGACCGGCGCCGCCGGGCTGCCGTTGAAATGGATCGGCACCCCGTCGACGGCGACGATGCCGAGCGGCTGCGCGGCATTGCGGAACAGCAGCGCGAGGTTCAGATAGGTGATCGCCGAGCTGTTGACGACCCGCCACAGTTGACGCTCGCCCGGCTTCATCGTGATCGCCGCCGGCGGATAGTCCGGATAGGGGACAGGGACGAAATTGACCGACAGGTCCTTGGCCGGCTTGCCGAAGCCGGTCCCGGTATTGACCGCGTCGCCGTCGTTGTCGACGAGGTTCCGGGGGATCACGGGCTCGGATTTCGACGGCGGGGCGTCGGGATTGAGCAGGTCCTGGTCGCGGATCACGAACACCCGCTCCGGCAGGCCCGCGAGGCCGGGCACCGCCCGTTCGATGCCCTCGACGATCAGCGCGCCCGAGGCGCCGCCGAGCACCTGCTCCTTGCTGTGGCCGTGCACATGCGGGTGGTACCAGTAGAGGCCGGGAGGCTCGTCGGCCGGAATGCGCAGGCGGTATTCGAAAGGCGCGTCCTCCGGCTGGATCGAGGTTTTCAGCACGTCGTCCTGGTGGCAGACCGGCGGTAGCGCCAGGCCGTGAAAGTGAAGATTGGTCGAGACCGCCGTCATCGCGCCGCTGGTACAAGGGTTCGATCGGGTTCTTGGCGCCCGGCACATCGGGATGGGGATCGGCACCGCCTCGGCGCGCAGATGCGACGCGAGGGAGACCGGCTTGGTGACGTCGCTCAGCCTGTTGTGGAAGCGCAGGATCAGCAGATCGCCCGGCTTCACCCGCAAGGTCGGCGACGGCGCGCCGTCGGGCGTCAGAAAGCAATAGCGGATCGTGCCGTCCGGCTGGCGCTGGTTGCGCATCGTCAGATCGACGCGCAGAACGCCGTTGCGGCTGCGCAAATCCTGCGGTTCGGGGACGGCGCTGCTTGGCGCCGGGCGCGGACAGGGCTCTTGCGGCGGCGCCTGCCTGGGCCCCTGCACGGGCGTCGGGCCGGCCGATTCGACCAGCACCACGAGGAGGCACAGACCGGCCGACAGCCGCAACGCTGTGTACAACAACAACCGGCTGCGGGATTCCAGATCGCGCCGAGCCACCCCACCCAGCTCCGACAGTTGAGCGATGATCAACCTAGGGCAACCGTGGGACGGCTTGTTTACATTTGCGTGTCAGATCAGTGGCTTGTCCGTCGTCAGCAGGCGTGAGACGGATTGGTTGGGTTGAAGAAGGGAGGATTTCCGGCTCGTCGTCGTCCTCGAAGGAGCGGAGACGAGGCAGAAAGCGGCGGCCGACCCGACGCTCGAGAAACGGGTGCTCGAAAAAAGCGTGATCGCGGGATGGGGGCGACAACGCATGAGATACCCTGCAAGCAAGAAGCCGGAGATCATCCGGCTCATCGGGCAATCGCCTCTGCCCCGTGCGCGTCTCGACGACAGGGCGCCGCGGCGGCGGGCACGGTCACGCCGGCCCGGCGCGACCTCTTCTTCACCGGCGGCCCCGTCATCATCGTATGCGCCCGGTGACGGCCGCCTTCCTGCGATGGCGCAGGCGTGAGATGTTTGCACATTAATTGGCGAGTTAATGTGCAAACGATGGTCGAGGTCTCGGTTCTTCCCGGTCGGGAGCGGCGGCG
>DASPSJ010000062.1:0-11300 GCA_035623985.1 Allostellaceae bacterium
CTAATACCCCATCAACGAGGCATAGCGGTCGCGGTGAAAGGCGCTGTCGCCGAAGGCCGCCCCGGCCGCCCGCGCGCGCTTGAGGAAAAAGCCGATCTCATGCTCGTCGGTCATGCCGATGCCGCCATGCATCTGCACGCCCTCGTTGCTGACCAGAAAGAAGGCGTCGCCGGCCTTGGCCTTGGCGAGGCTGGCGAGGGCGGCGGCATCTTTGGTCCCGGCGTCGAGCGCGGCGAGCGCGGCGGTCACCGCCGAGCGCGCCAGCTCGATCTCGCAGAACATCGCCGCGGCGCGGTGCTTCAGCGCCTGGAAGGAACCGATCGGCACGCCGAACTGCTTGCGGTCCTTGAGATACTGCACGGTGCGCTCGAACGCCGCCGCGGCGCTGCCGAGCATCTCCGCGGCAAGCCCGGCGCGGGCGCGGTCGAGCACGGGGTCGAGCACATCGGCGCCGTCATCGACGCGCCCCAGCACCGCGTCCGCGCCAAGCTCGACGCCGTCGAGGGCAAGGCGCGCGGCGTTGCGGCTGTCGACCATGACGGTGCGCGTGCGCGTCAGACCCTTGGCGTCGCCGGGCAGGAGGAAAAGGGTGAGGCCGGCCCGCTCGCCCGGAGCGCCGGACGTCCGCGCGGCGAGGATGAGGAGATCGGCGACATGACCGTCGAGGACAAAGCGCTTCTCGCCGTCGAGGCGGAAGACGCCGCCGCTCTGCCGGGCCGTCGCGGCGACGGCAAGGGGCGCGTGATGCGCGCCTTCCTCGAGCGCCAGCGCGAGGAGACGCTCGCCTTTGACGAGCGCCGGCAGATGCGCGGCCTTCTGTGGCTCGCTGCCGGCGAGCGCCAGCGCGCTCGCGCCGATCAGCGCCGTGGCAAAGAGCGGACTCGCGGCGAGCGTGCGGCCCGCCGCCTCCATCACCTGGCCGAGGCCGAGGCAGCCGAAATCGGCGCCGCCATAAGCCTCCGGCACGAGAAAACCGGCCCAGCCCAGCTCGGCCATCTGCCGCCACAGCGGCAGGGAGAAGCCGAGCGCGTCCTTGTCGTCGCGCAGCTTGCGCAGCGCGCTCACCGGCGCGCGCTTCTCGAAGAAGTCGAAGGCCGTGTCGCGGATGAGCGCGGTGTCGCTGTCGAGGACGAGCGCCATGGCCTCAATCCGGCAGGCCAAGCACGCGCTTGGCGATGACGTTGAGCTGGATCTCCGAGGTGCCGCCCTCGATCGAGTTCCCCTTGGAGCGCAGCCATTCGCGCGTCATGCGTTTCTCGTCGGCGGCAAAGCCGTCGCCTTCCCAGCCCAGCGCCTGGGTCCCCACGCATTGCAGCAACAGCTCGAACTTCCGCTTGTTGAGCTCGGTGCCGTAATATTTGAACATGGCCGAGGCCGGACCCGGCGCGCCGCCTTTCGCCTCCTCGGCGGCGCGGCGCTGGGTGAGGCGGAAGGCGCGCTGGTCGATCTCGTAGCGCGCGATCTGGTCGCGCAGCACCGCATCCGCCACCTTGCCGTCGCGCGCCCCGGCGTAGCTCTTGGCAAGCTCGGCGAGCGGGCGCTCGGCGCCGCGCTGGCGCTCGCCGATGGACGCGATCATCTTGCGCTCATGCTCCAGCAGCTTCTTGGCGATGGTCCAGCCGTTGTTGAGGCCGCCGACGAGATTGTCCATGGGCACGCGGACGTTCTCGATGAAGGTCTCGCAGAAGGGCGAGGCGCCGCTGATGAGCCGGATCGGCCGCGTGCGCACGCCGGGATCGTCCATGTCGATGAGCAGGAAGCTGATCCCCTCATGCTTCTTCGCCATGGGATCGGTGCGCACCAGGCAGAAGATCCAATCGGCCTGGTCGGCATAGGAGGTCCAGATCTTGTGGCCGTTGATGAGGAAATGCTCGCCCTGCGGCACGGCGCGGGTCTTGAGGCCGGCGAGGTCGGAGCCGGCCTCCGGCTCGCTGTAGCCCTGGCACCAGCGGATCTCGCCGCGCACGACCGGCGGCAGATGCTTCGCCTTTTGCGCCTCGCTGCCGTAGTCCAGCAGCACCGGCCCCAGCATCCAGATGCCGAAGCTTTGCAGCGGCGAGCGGCAATTGAGCCGGCGCATCTCCTCCTCGAGGACGCGCGCCTCGTCCGCAGCAAGGCCGCCGCCGCCATAGCGCTTGGGCCAGGTCGGCACCGTCCAGCCGCGCGCCGCCATGCGCTCGAGCCAGAGCTTGGACTCCGGATTCTTGAAGCGGGCGTGACGTCCGCCCCAGACGATCTCGTCCTCGGGCATCGGCGTGCGCATGCTTGGCGGGCAATTCGCCTCGAGCCAGGCGCGGGTCTGCGCGCGGAACGCGTCGATCTCGGCCATCGCCTCCTCCCGTCCGCTTGGGGCGGCGACCCTACACCACGGCGCGGCGGCGCTCAACCCGCGCGCGCCGTCCGGGCCCGCGGGGCCGGCCGCTTTTGCCCGGCAACCAATGGTTAACCATGGGCCGCAATAATCCAGCGCAAGGAAAGAGGGGGCTCCGGCATGCTGCTCGACGGCGCGGAAGAGGCGAGCTTGGCAAAGGCGAGGAGCCCGCGCGGCAAGGCGCGGGCCCGCTCGCGCGGCGAGGCCGGCGGCAATGCCGAGCAGCCCATCGCGCGCGTCTTGCAGCTCGTCGCCGCGCTCAAGGCCGAGCAGGAAAGCCTCGCCCCGGCCGCACCCGCCGGCGATCCCGCCCAGCGGATCAAGCTGATGGGCTGGCTGCGGCGCATTCTCGACGCGCGCGAGCAGGAGCGCCAGGCCTGGCAGGCGCAGATCCGGGGGCTCGAGGCGCAGCTTGCCGAAGCGCAGACGGCGGCCGAGCGAACGAGCCAGCAGCAAGAGCGGCTCATCGTCGATCTCAAGCTGATGCACGACCATCAGCGCTCGATCTGGGAGCTGGAGCGGCGGCGGCTGGAGATCACCATCGCGGGGCACGAACGGGCGCGGCAGAAAAGCTTTCTCGGCCGCGCCGCGCGCCTGGCGCGCCCGGCGGTGGCGGCGGGCTTGCTGCTGGTCTCGCTGGCGGCGATGGCGCTCTCCGCCGACAGCGCCGCGCTCATCGGCCGCACGGGACTCCCTATTGACGACACCGGCCACGCCACCATCGTCGTGCTCGACGGCGCGCCGGTCCTTTCCGCCTCGCCCTGAGGCGGCGGCGCTCGGGCTGCGGCGGCGTCTCGGCGATCCCTTTTCGGCTCCCCCTCGAAAGGGTGACTGGAAGGCCGCCGATTTGGCGCTAGTGTCGAAGCACGCGAAGACGTGCCGAAGCGAGGGCATCGGGCCACCGGCTTTGGGGATGGGACAATCATCATGAAGGTGCCGCAGGCCGCGCGGCTGCTGCGCGAGCGCGCCGCCGCGCTGCGCAAGCTGGCGCGCGAGCAGATGGACGAGGACGAGCCGAAGCTCGCCGATGACCTCTCGCGCCTTGCCGCCGACCTCGAGGCGCGCGCCAAGCGGCTGGAGCGCGTCGACCAGCGTTGAAGACCGCGCCGCGGCGCGCGGGGCCTAATCCGCCGGCTTCTGGAATTTCAGCACGAAATTGTCGGCCTCGCCGATCGCGGCGTAGGTCGCGCGGTCCTGCTCGCCGAGCGCAAAGGTCGGCGGCAAGGTCCAGACGCCCTTGGGCCAATCCTTGGTATCCCGGGGATTGGCGCTGATTTCCGAGGCGGCGACGAAGCGCAACCCCGCCTGCTCGGCCAGCATCACGGCGTAATCCTGCCGGACATAGCCGTTCGCCGCCGCGGGATCCTGCGGCACGTCGTCGCGCGCGCGATGATCCTCGATGCCGAGCACGCCGCCCGGCTTCAAGGCGCGGGCGAAAGCGGCGAGCGCCGCCTCGGCATAGCCGTCCGCCATCCAGTTGTGCAGGTTGCGGAAGGTCAGGATGAGATCGACCGTGCCGGCGGGCGCGATGTCGCCGTGGTCCCGGCCGAACTCGGTGACGGTGATCTTGTCATAGAGCGCGGGATCGGAGGCGAGCTTCCGCCGGAGCGCCGCGGCGTTCTCGCTGCCCGCCTGCGGCGGCACGGCGAGATAATAACGGCCGCGCTCGCGCAAATAGGGCGCGAGGATCTCCGTCCAATAGCCGCCGCCCGGCCAGATCTCGACCACCGCCGCGTCCGGCCGGAGACCGAAGAAGAGCAGCTCCTGCAACGGATGGCGCGCGGCGTCGCGGGCGAGAAAGGCGGGGCTGCGCTGCGGCCCGGCGACCGCCAGCGCCAGCGCCGGATCGGCCGGCGCATCGGCCGCCGCCGGCGCTGCGGCGCCGAGCGCGAGCGCGAGCGCGAGAAGCCAGATCCGGCGCACGCCGCTCAACCCGCCCGCTTGGCGACCGACGGCAGCGCGTAGTCGCGATACTGCTGGCGCAAGGTGAGCTTGTGCACCTTGCCGGTGGCGGTCATCGGGAATTTGTCGATGAACTCGATCGCGTCGGGCAGCCACCAGCTTGCGACGCGCGCGCGCAGATGGTCGAGCAGCGCAGCGGCGGTGAGCGACGCGCCTTCCTTGCGCAGGATCAGCATCAAGGGACGCTCCTGCCAGGTCGGATGCGGCACGGCGATGACCGCCGCCTGCAGGACGTCGGGATGAGAGAGCGCGGCGTCCTCGAGCTGGATCGAGCTGATCCACTCGCCGCCCGATTTGATCACGTCCTTCGAGCGGTCGGTGAGGAGCACATGGCCCTGGGCGTCGATCACCGCCATGTCACCGGTCTTGAGCCAGCCTTCCTCGTCGAGCGCGCCGCCCTCGTCCTTGAAATAGCCCGAGGCGATCCACGGACCCTTGACGCGGAGATGGCCGAAGGTCTTGCCGTCATGCGGCAGCTCGCGCCCGAGGTCATCGACGATGCGCGTCTTGACGCCGAAAATGCCGCGGCCGGACTTCATGCGGTAGTCGAGCCGCTCCTCGAAAGGCAGGTCGCCATAGCCCGGCCTCAGCGTGCAGCTCGTCGCCATCAGCGCCTCGGTCATGCCCCAGGCCTGCATGGTCTCGACGCCGTAGTCCCGCTCGAGCTTGGCGACGAGCGCGCGCGGCGGCGCCGAGCCGCTCGAGAGCGTCGAGCGCAGCGTCGAGAATTTCTTGCCGTTGCGCTCCATCCAATCGACGAGGATGAGCCAGAAGGTCGGCACCCCGGCGGTCACGGTCACCTTCTCGCTCTCGAACAGCTCGTAGAGCTTGTCGGGCTCGTAATTGCGCCCGGGCAGCACCAGCTTGGTGCCGGCATAGCAGGAGAGATAAGGCAGGTTCCAGGCATTGCCGTGGAACATCGGCGCCATCGGCATGATCACCTCGAGCGCGCCGTGGCGGTGGCCCGGCGTGAAGTCGAAGGAGGCCGCCGCCATGGTCTGCAGCACCGCGGCGCGATGCGAATAGACGACGCCCTTGGGATTGCCGGTGGTGCCGGAGGTATAGCAGATGGTCGAGGCGTCGCGCTCGTCGAGCGCCGGCCATTCATAGTCGCCGTCCTCCGCGGCGAGCAGCGTCTCCTCGCAGAGCGCCGCCGGCAGCCGGGTCGCCGGCATGCGCGCCTCCTCGGTCATGACGACATAGTGGCGCACGCCCTCGAGCCGCGGCGCGATCGCCTCCACCACCGGCAGCGTCGCGCCGTCGCAGAAGATGACGGCATCCTCGGCGTGGTTGATGATGTAGACGAGCTGGTCCGGAAAAAGCCGCGGGTTCACGGTGTGCAGCACCGCGCCCATGCCGGTCACGCCATAGAACATCTCGAAATGGCGGTGCGTGTTCCAGGCGAGCGAGGCGACGCGGTCGCCCGGCTTGATGCCGAGCCGCAGCAACGCCTGGGCGAGCCGCTTGGCGCGGCGCTGTGCCGCGGCATAGGTGTAGCGGTGGATATCGCCTTCGATCGTGCGCGCGACGATCTCGGTTGCGCCATGATGCTCCGCCGCATAGTCGATGAAGCCCGACAGCAGCAGAGGCATGTCCATTATCAAGCCGCGCATCGCCTTCCTCCCTGATTGGCCGTTTTCGGCGTCAGCCCGGTTCGGCGCCGGGCTCTTCTCCCAGCCTGCCCAAGAATGCGGCGCCAAGCCAGAGCGTTGACAGCCACCACGCCTGCCAGGCGCCGAAGCTGAGCAGCGCCATGGCGAGCGCGGCGGTGGCATAGCCCAGGGCCAAAGCCCGCCGCCAGGGCGGCACCCGCAGGCCGGCAAGACCCTCCAGCGCAAGGCCGAGCAGTGCCAGCGCCAGCAGCGTGCCGGGAAGGCCAAGCTCCAGCCGCCATTGCAGCGCCGCATCATGCGGATGCAGCGGCAGGACTTCGGCGAACGGGGCGATCGTCACCTCGGGGAAAAACCGGTCGACCGGGGTTTTCCCGCCCGGCACCGCGCGCGCGGCATCCATCCCCCAGCCGAAGAGCGGGCGTTCGGCGATGGCATCGGCGGTGAAGCGCCAGATGGCGAGGCGGTGAATGGCGGAGGAGGGCAGTGCCGGCAGGGCGCGGTGGATGCGCTCGATGCCCGCGCCGCCGGGAGCGAGCAGAGGCAAGGCGAAGGCCATGAGCAGCACGCCGGCGAACAGGCTTCGCGCGACGAAGCGGGGCAGGCGCCAGGCGATGAAGGCAAGCGGCAGCGCGAAAGCGAAAGCGAGGATGGAGGTGCGGCTGTCATAGGCGAAGACGGTGGCGCCCACGGCGAGCGCCAGCAGCGCCGTGGCGAGGAGGCGCCGGCGCGCCATGAGCTGAGCCGCCGCCGGCCAGGCCATGAGCAGCAGCACGCTGATCCCGCGATCGTAGCGCGTGATCCAGAGGATTTGGTCCGGCTTGAGCCCCGCGATCGCGCGCGCGATCGGCTGGTTGGCGTGGCGCTCGAGCTGCAGCAGCAGGATGGCGAGGATGACGCCGGCGAGGAGGGCGTGGCCCACGCGCGCCGCTTGCCGCTCGGGGAGGGATTGGGCGGCGCCCATGACCAGAAGCCCGGCGGCGGCGATGGCGAGGAAGCGGAGGGCTTCGAAGAGGCTGTGGAGCGGCACCGGCGACCACAGCGCCGTCGCTCCGCCCCAGGCGGCGAGCAGCGCCAGCAGCGCGGCGCTCGCGGCACGAGCGCGCAGGGCGGCGAGCGCGCCGCGCCGGTCCGCGGCAAGCAGCGTCAGCGCCAACAGCGCCAGCAAGGGCGCGAGGCCCAGCGGCGCGAAGACGGCGAGCGGCGGCGCCACCAGCGCCGCGAGCGCCAGCGCGGCGCCGGGGATCTCCGGGACAAGGCGCGGCGCGTCGCGCGTGGAGGCCGCAGCAGGCATCATGATCGGCAGTCTCGCAGCAAAGCGTGCCCGCGCGGGTTATAGGGGAAACCGTCCGGTGCCGCTAAATACCGCGCGCGCCGGCTTTGTGCTACGGTTGCGCCGCGATGTGCGGCATCACCGGATTTCTCGAGGCGCGGGCGCGACCCCAGGCGGCGCAGGAGGCGATCGTCGCCGGCATGGCCGCTTCGCTCGCCCATCGCGGCCCCGACGACAGCGGCGTCTGGACCGATTCCGAGCCCGGCATCGCGCTCGGCCATCGCCGGCTTGCCATCATCGATTTGAGCCCCGGCGGGCATCAGCCGATGCTCACCGCCGACGGCCGCTATGTCGTGAGCTTCAACGGCGAGATCTATAACTATGCCGACATCGCCGAGCGATTGCGCCAGGCGGGCGTGCGGCTGCGCACCCGCTCGGACACCGAGGTGCTGATCGAGGGCTTTGCGCGCTGGGGCATTGCCGAGACGCTGCGGCTCGCGGAAGGCATGTTTGCGCTCGCGCTCTGGGACCGCCAGCAGCGGCGGCTGACGCTGGCGCGCGACCGGCTCGGCATCAAGCCGCTTTATTGGAGCCGGCAGGGCGGGCTGTTCCTGTTCGCCTCGGAGCTGAAGGCGCTCCATCGCCATCCCGACTGGCGCCCCGCGATCGATCGCGACGCGCTCGTCTCCTTCCTGCGCTTCGGCTATGTGCCGGCGCCTGCCGCGATCTATCGCGACACTTATAAGCTCTCGCCGGGCATGATGCTGAGCGTGACGCGCCAGGGGACGGTGGAGCACAGCGCCTATTGGCGGCTGGCGGAGGTGGCGGAGCAAGGCAGCGCCGCGGCGGCAAGCGGCAACGAAGCCCGGCAGCTCGCCGCGCTCGAGGCGACACTGCGCCGCGCGGTGCGCAACGAGATGGTCTCGGACGTGCCGCTCGGCGCCTTTCTTTCCGGCGGCGTCGACAGCTCGCTGGTGGTGGCGCTGATGCAGCAGGAGAGCGCGCGGCCGGTCAGGAGCTTCACCATCGGCTTCGACGCGGCCGGCTATGACGAAGCGCAGCAGGCCAAGCGCGTGGCGGCGCATCTCGGCACCGAGCACACCGAGCTTTATGTCGAGGACCGCACCGCGCGCGAGGCGATCCCGAACCTGCCGGTCTGGTATGACGAGCCTTTCGCCGATTCCTCGGCGATCCCGACACAGCTCGTCTCGCGGCTCGCGCGCCGGCAGGTCACCGTCGCGCTGTCCGGCGACGGCGGCGACGAGCTGTTCGCGGGCTATGAGCGCTACCGCTGGGCGCGGCGGCTCGGGCTGCTCGGCGTGGCGCTGCCGGGGCCGTTGCGGCGCGCGGCCGGCGGCGCGCTGGCGGCGCTGCCCGAAGCGGCGGCGCGCGGCGGCGCGGCGCTGCTGCCGCGGCGCCTCAGGCCGTCGCAGCCGGAGCAGAAGCTGCAAAAGCTCGCCGCCGCGCTCGGCGCGGTAGACGGCGCCGCGCTCTATGAGCGGATCGTCTCGCTCTGGCCGGAGCCGGCGCTGCTGGTGCCGGGCGCCGGCGAGGCCAAGGGCTTTGCCGAGAGCTCGGAGGCGACGCGCCGCTTTGCCGATCCGGTGGAGCACATGATGGTGCTCGACGCGCTCACTTATCTTCCCGACGACATCCTCGCCAAGGTCGATCGCGCCAGCATGTCGGTGGCGCTCGAAGTGCGCGTGCCGCTGCTCAATCACCGCGTGGTCGAGGCCGCCTGGCGCCTGCCGCCGGCGATGAAGCTCCGGCGCGGCACGAGCAAATGGGCGCTGCGGCAGATCCTCTATCGCCACGTGCCGCGCGCGCTCATCGAGCGACCGAAGCAGGGCTTCAGCGTGCCGCTCGCCGCCTGGCTGCGCGGGCCGCTCAGGGAATGGGCCGAGGATCTGCTGTCGCCGGCGGCGCTGGCCGGTAGCGGCTGGCTCGAGCCCGCGCCGATCCTCGCGCGCTGGGGCCAGCACCGCGCCGGACGCAAGGACTGGAGCCAAAGCCTCTGGGCGGTGCTGATGCTCCAATGCTGGCTCGCGCAGCAGGCGGAAGCGCCGCCGAAGCTGCCGGAGGCCGCAGCCGTCATCGCCGGATGAACGCTCCGGTATGAGCGCGGCGGCGTTGCGCCGATCTCTTGCGTTTCCTATCTTCTCTTCCGCCTCGCGCTGTTTTGCAACCCTCTCCGCCCATTTGGGCGGAGAGGGTGCGAGCGCAGCGAGCGGGTGAGGTGGGTGCCGATGGCGGAAAAACCGTGCGGCGGAGACACACCTCACCCTCCCCGTCGCTCTGACGAGCGACGGGTCCCCTCCCTCTCCCCGCTGCGCGCGGAGAGGGATGTCTGAAGGATTTTTCGTTGGACCGTCTCGACGATCTCGAAGCTCAATCGATCTTCATCCTGCGCGAAGCCGAGAACCGGCTGACGCCGCTCGGCATGCTGTGGTCGATCGGCAAGGATTCGAACGTGCTGCTGTGGCTGGCGCGCAAGGCGTTTTTCGGCCGGGTGCCGTTTCCGGTGATCCTGCTCGACACCGGCAACGAGTTTCCCGAAGTCTATGCCTTCCGCGACCGCATGATCAGGGAATGGGGCCTGAGCTATATCGACGCGCCGTGCCCCGCGGTCGAGGAGACCGACCCGTCGCTGCCGCCCAAGGCGCGCGCCGCGGCGCGCAAGACGCTGGGCCTGAAGCGCATCATCGCCCAGCGCGGCTTCCGCGGCATGCTGCTCGGGATCCGGCGCGACGAGCAGGCGATCCGCGGCAAGGAGCGGGTGATGAGCCCGCGCGACGCCGGCGGCGGCTGGGACTTCAGGCACCAGCCGCCCGAGTTCTGGGACCAGTACAATGCCGAGGCGCCGCCGGGCGGGCATGTCCGCGTCCATCCGCTGCTCGCCTGGACCGAGCTTGATGTGTGGCGCTACATCGAGCGCGAGGGCATGCCGGTGGTGCCGCTTTATTTCGCCCGCGGCGGCAAGCGCTTCCGCTCGCTGGGCGAGAAGGACATCACCTTCCCGATCGACTCCACGGCGGCGACCATCGCCGAGATCATCGCCGAGCTCGAAGCGACGCGCGAGCCCGAGCGCGCCGGCCGCGCCATGGACCATGAAAGCGAGGATGCCTTCGAGCGACTGCGCGCGCAAGGGTATATGTGATGGCCGCGCCCCCGCTGAAGCTCGTCGTCGTCGGCCATGTCGATCACGGCAAGTCGACTCTGATCGGCCGCTTGCTGCATGAGGCGGGCGCGCTCCCCACCGGCAAGCTCGCCGAACTCGAGCGCGTCAGCGCCAAGCGCGGCGTGCCGCTCGAATGGTCCTTCGCTCTCGACTCCCTCCAAGCCGAGCGCGACCAGGCCGTCACCATCGATACGACGCGCTTCTGGCTGAAACTCGAGGGCCGCGACTTCGTCATCATCGACGCGCCGGGCCATCGCGAGTTCCTGGCGAATATGGTTAGCGGCGCCGCCGAGGCGGATGCCTCAGTGCTGGTGATCGACGCGGAAGAGGGCCTGCAGGATCAGACGCGGCGGCACGCCTATCTCTTGAGCCTGCTCGGGCTCGCGCAGATCGCTGTCGCGGTCAACAAGATCGATCTCGTCGACCATGCCGAGGCGCGGTTCCGAGCGGTGGAGAAGGAGATTGTGGCGTTTCTCGCGCAGTTCGGCCTGACGCCCCAGGTGGTGCTGCCGACGTCTGCGCGGCACGGCGACAATCTCGCCCGCGCCAGCGCCAAACTTTCCTGGTACCGGGGCCCGACCCTCGTCGAAGCGCTCGCGGGCTTCGTTGCGGCGCCGCCGGCCGAGGACGAGGCGCTGCGTCTGCCGATACAGGACGTCTATCGTCAGGACGACCAGCGCATCCTGGTCGGCCGCATCGAATCCGGGCGGATCACGGTCGGCGACACGCTGGTGTTCTCGCCCTCCAACAAGCTGGCGAAAGTGCGCAGCATCGAGGCCTGGCCCGGCCCACCGCCGCGCGAGGCAAGCGCGGGATCCTCGGTCGGCATCACCCTCGACCGGCCACTCTTCGTCGAGCGCGGCGAACTCGCGAGTCATGAGCGCGAAGCGCCGCTCTTGTCCAACA
>DASPSJ010000071.1:0-13514 GCA_035623985.1 Allostellaceae bacterium
CGACGTAAGCCATGAACTGGTCAAAGCTCGTCGTCGGTTCGATTTCGCATCGCGTCTTGACCTTCAGGCTGATGAGCTGCTCGAGAACCGGGCAGACACTTGTCGAACGCCTCGCGTGCGTCTTTGCTGGCGACGTAGAGGCCGCGCACGTCCTCCGAGGTGAACACGTGATAGCCGTCTACGAATCGGTATTGGGCACGAATCGTAGCGGCTTGCGCTTCCCTCATGGTCCCGGCGCCCGTCCCTGTTGGCGGATGGATATGATAGGCGAACTGCAAACGGCGATAAATGGCCCAGTACCGACTATCGCAAATTCGCGAGTCGCCCCACCTCTCCCCAACCCTCTCCGCCCCCCGGGGCGGAGAGGGAGGGTGCGGTGAGGGTTGGCGGTTTTGCGCGGCGCTTTGGGCATTTTTCGCTTTAAGGCGTCAGAACGCGCGCGCCACGACGGCGGGGTCGATGCTGACGGGGTAGCGCTGGCGCAACGCCTTGTCGAATTCCTGCAGCATGTCGTCGCGCATGCCGGGCGTCACGAGCCGGTCGGAGAATTGCGCCACCTGCTTCTCGTCCTTGGCCGGATCGGCGGGGATCACCTCCTTGACCTGCGCCACGACATAGCCGTCGCCGCCCTTGGCGAAGACGGCGGCGCCGGCCTTGGCGCCGAAGAGGTTCGCCACCAGGCTCGCCGGCACCTTGGGATCGCCGCCGGCGCGGGTCAGCGGCGCGGTGGTGAAGGTCTGAAGCTTGCGCTCGGCGGCGATGTCGGCAAGCTTCCGGCCGGCGGTCGCCTGATCGGCGATCTCCTTGGCGAGCCGGGCGAGCGCCGCGTCGCGCTGCTCCTGCTGCCAGAGCTGCACCACTTGCGCCTTCACCGCGTCGAGCGGCTTCACCGCCGCGGGCGTCACCTGGTCCACCTGCAGCACGTAGTAGCCGGCATCGCCGAGATCGTTGAGCTGGCTCATCCGGCCGGCCGGCGTGTCGAAGGCGGTCTTGAGGATGTCGGCGCCCGAGGCCGGCAGCTCGACCGGCTTGCCATCGCCGCCGCGGCCATTGGCGTCGACGCTGTCGACCTTGCTCTCCTTGAGGCCGAAACGCTGCACCACCTCGGCGAAAGCCGCGCCGCCGGCAAGCGCGTCCTCGACCTTGTCGCGGACCTTCTCCATCTGATCGGCCGCCATGTCGCGGGCGATCTCCTGGGCGAGCTTGTCCTTGACGCTCTCGAAGGGCTGCGTCTCCTCTGGCTTCACTTCGGCAAGGCGCAGGATGTGCCAGCCCAGCGCGTCCTCGATCGGCTGGCCGGTCTCGCCCACTTTCAGCGCGAAGGCGGGATCGGCGAGGGAGGGCGGCAGGTCGTCCTTCTTGAAGAAGCCGAGATCGAGCGTGTCCGCCGTAGCGCCGGCGACGTCGTGGGCCACCTCGGCGAAATCCTTGCCTTGGGCAAGCTGCGCCGCCGCCTCCTTCGCCTTCGCCTCGTCGGACAGCAGGATCTGCTCGAAACGGCGCTCCTCGGGCGCGTGGAACTCCGCGGCGCGGTTCTGATATTCCTCGCGCAGCTTGTCATCGGGCACCGTGATCTCGGCCGCGACGTCGTCGAGCAGCAGCACGCCGAGGCTGAAGCCGCGCAGCTCCGGAACGCGGAAATCGTCCTGGTGCTTGTCGTAGAAGTCCTGAAGATCGCTATCGCTCGGCGCGCCGGGATCGGCGGCGGCGCTCGACGGCAGCACCAGCCCCTCGGCGACGCGCTTCTCGGCGCGGTTGCGGTAGAGCGCGTCGACGAGCTCGGAGGGCGGCGCGATGCCGTCGATCAGCGCTCCGTCGAGCTGCTGGCGCAGGAGATCGCCGCGCAGGCTCGCCTTGAACTGCGAGGAGGTCATGTGCTGGGCGGCGACGAATTGCTGGTAAAGCTGCGGCTCGAACTCGCCCTTGTCGTTCTGAAAGACGCGGTTGGAGCGGATCAGCTCGTCGACCGCCTCGTCGCTGACGGCGAGGCGCAGGCGGCGGATCTCGAGATCGACGAGCTCGCGGCCGATGAGCCGCTGCAAGGCGCTGTCGACGATGCCGAGCTGCTTCAACTGCTCGGCGTCGAGCGTGGCGCCGCGCAACGCCTGCCGCCAGCGCTCGGCGTCCTGGCGCACCGCCTGGCTCAGCTCCTGCACGTCGATCTTGCGGTCGCCGACCGTGGCGGCGACGGTGCTGGCGCCGCGGTTGCGGAAGATGTCGCCGATGCCCCAGACGCCGAAGGTGATGATTAGGACGCCGAACAGGATCTTGACGACCAGGGACGAGGCTTTGGAGCGGATCGCTTGCAGCATGGCGGATAGAGCGCGGGTGGTGTGCCGCCGCCGAAGCGGCGCGGCAATGGCGCGGATGATAGACGCGCCGCGCCGGCCCTCGCAAGGGCGGCTGGCCGGGCGCGGGCGGGGTGTGCTAGGAGGCGTGTCGCCGGGACGCCGGCACAGGATCGCAGGGGAATTCGCCACGAAGGCACGGAGGACACGGAGAAAGGCCGTTCCTGGGCGCGCCCAGCGCGCCGTCTTTCGCTTCTCCGCGATCTCCGTGCTTCCGTGGCCAGCCTTTTCCAGCCGCAACGGCAAAGCATATGCGGTTGCCGTGGGGATGCCGGGAGCGGAGTGATGCGCAAGCTGATCGCGGGCAACTGGAAGATGAACGGGCTGAAGCGCGAGGGGCTGGCGCTGGCGCGCTCGCTCGCCGGCCGCGCCGCGGCCGAGCGCCTGCTCTCGGAGCTCGTGATCTGCCCGCCCGCCACCTTGCTGATGGCGGTGGCCGAGGCCATCGCCGGCAGCGGCCTCGGCCTCGGTGCGCAGGATTGCCACGCCGGAGCGCAAGGCGCGCATACCGGCGACATCAGCGCGGCGATGCTGCGCGACGCCGGTTGCAGCCACGTCATTCTCGGCCATTCCGAGCGGCGCCGCGATCATCACGAAACCGATGCGCTGATCCGCGCCAAGGTGGCGGCGGCATGCGATGCCGGGCTCGTCGCCATTCTCTGCGTCGGCGAGACCGCCGCGGAGCGCGATGCCGGGCGCACGCTGGAGGCGGTCGGCCGCCAGCTCGCGGGCTCGTTGCCCGACGGCATGAACGCGGCGCAGCTCGCCATCGCCTATGAGCCGGTCTGGGCGATCGGCACCGGGCGCACGCCGAGGCCGGCCGATGTCGCCGCCGTCCACGCCCATCTCCGCGCCGCGCTCAAGGGCCGGCTCGCCGCGCCGGGCGAGGCGCGCCTCCTCTATGGCGGCTCGGTCAAGCCCGACAATGCGCGCGCCTTGCTGCATCTGCCCGAGGTCGACGGCGCGCTGGTCGGCGGCGCCAGCCTCGATGCCGCCGATTTCTGGGCGATTGCCGCGAGCGCGGCATAGAGGACTCGCCTTGAAGCCGCCGACGCGCTAGAAAGCGCCACCTCAGCCCAGCCGCCGAAGCGCCATGACCACCGTCGTTCTCGTCATTCATCTTTTGCTCGCCCTCGCCCTGATCGGCACCATCCTGCTGCAAAAAAGCGAAGGCGGCGCCCTCGGCATGGGCGGCGGCGGCATGTCGGGCTTCATGAGCGGCCGGTCCACCGCCAATCTGCTGACGCGGACGACGGCGGTGCTGGCAACAGGATTCTTCCTGACCAGCATGGCGCTCGCCTATCTCGCCGGCAATCGCCACCCGGCGGCGGACACGCTGCTCACCCAGCCGCCGGGCCAAAGCCAGCCCGCGCCGGCCCCCGCCGAGCCCGCGACCACGCCCGCACCCGCGCCCGCACCGGCGCAGGGCGGCGCGCCGCTCGCGAAATAGCCGCGCCCGCGGTTGCGGCGCAGGGCCGAGGTCTCCGCGATTCGCCGCGAGCCGTTAACCTTCTTTCGCCACGCCATCGCCGGCCGAGGATGGAAGCCCGGCAATTCCGCCGCCGCCGCTTGCCGCGGATGCTTTCAGTTGTATGACGGCGGCCGGTCGCGTAGATTGGAGGTCCATGACGCGGTTCATCTTCATTACCGGCGGCGTGGTTTCTTCCCTTGGCAAAGGTCTTTCGGCGGCGGCACTCGGCGCTCTGCTGCAGGCGCGCGGATTCAAGGTGCGCTTGCGCAAGCTCGATCCCTATCTCAACGTCGATCCCGGCACGATGAGCCCTTACCAGCACGGCGAGGTCTATGTCACCGATGACGGCGCGGAGACCGATCTCGATCTCGGCCATTACGAGCGCTACACCGGCGTCGCCGCGCGCCGCAGCGACAGCGTCACCACCGGCCGGGTCTATTCGACGGTGATCGGCCGCGAGCGGCGCGGCGAGTATCTCGGCGCCACGGTGCAAGTCATCCCGCACGTCACCGACGCCATCAAGGCGTTCATCCAGGCCGATCTCGACGGCAACGAGGATTTCGTGCTGTGCGAGATCGGCGGCACCGTCGGTGACATCGAGAGCCTGCCTTTCCTCGAGGCGATCCGCCAGCTCGGCAACGAGCTCGGCCGCGAGCGCAGCCTCTTCGTGCATCTGACGCTGGTGCCCTACATCCCGTCCGCCGGCGAGCTCAAGACCAAGCCGACGCAGCATTCGGTGAAGGAGCTGCTCGGCCTCGGCATCCAGCCGGACATCCTGCTCTGCCGCTCCGACCGGCCGATCCCGGAAAGCCAGCGCAAGAAGATCGCGCTCTTCTGCAACGTCCGCGACAGCCGCGTCATTCCCGCGCTCGACGTCGACACCATCTACGACGTGCCGAACGCCTATCATTTGCAAGGCTTCGACCGCGAGGTCTGCGACCATTTCGGCATCGCGCGCGCCGAACCCGATCTCGGGCGCTGGCAGGAGATCGTCACGCGCATCCGCCGTCCCGAGGGCGAGGTCACCATCGCCGTCGTCGGCAAGTACACGCATCTTCTCGACAGCTACAAATCGCTGGCCGAGGCGCTGAGCCACGGCGGCATCGCCAATCACGTGAAGGTCAGGCTCGACTGGCTCGACAGCGAGATCTTCGAGCAGGCCGACACGGTGCAGCATCTCGAGGCGGTGAACGGCATCCTCGTCCCCGGCGGCTTCGGCGAGCGCGGCGCCGAGGGCAAGATCGAGGCGGCGCGCTTCGCCCGCGAGCGGCGCGTGCCCTACTTCGGCATCTGCTTCGGCATGCAGATGGCGGTGATCGAGGCGGCGCGCAACCTCGCCGGGCTCAAAGGCGCGGGCTCGACCGAATTCGGTCCCTGCGCCCATCCCGTGGTTGGGCTGATGACCGAGTGGATGCGCGGCAACATGCTGGAAAAGCGCGAGGCGGGCGGCGATCTCGGCGGCACCATGCGGCTCGGCGCCTACCCGGCGGAGCTTGCGCGAGGCAGCCGCGCCAGCGCGATCTACGGCACGACCCACATCCGCGAGCGCCACCGCCACCGCTACGAGGTCAACATCCACTACAAGGGCAAGCTCGAGGATGCCGGCCTCGTCTTCTCCGGCATGTCGCCGGACGGCGTGCTGCCGGAAATCGTCGAGCTTCCCGGCCATCCCTGGTTCATCGGCGTGCAGTATCACCCGGAACTCAAATCGAAGCCCTTCGAGCCGCACCCGCTGTTCACGTCGTTCATCAAGGCGGCGCTCGACCAGTCGCGGCTGGTGTAAGCGCGATGATCGGCGAGGGCGCAAACTGTCCTTACCCCCCACCCCAACCCTCCCCCGCAAGGGGGGAGGGGGCTCTCGGCTCTTTTTCCTCCCCCCTTGAGGCGGAGGGAAGGGAGGGGGGTGATGGCGCGGGCAGCGGCGCGTTATAACCGCAACCATCATGGCCGCGCCTCGTCCCGTCACCATCGGCAACCTCACCCTCGGCAACGACCGGCCGATGGCGCTCATCGCCGGGCCTTGCGCGCTGGAGAGCCGCGCGCATGCGCTGGAGATGAGCCACGCGCTCACGGAGATGACGGCGAGGCTGGGCGTCGGGCTCATCTACAAGACCTCCTTCGACAAGGCGAACCGCACCTCGATCGAAGGCGGGCGCGGCTTGGGGCTCGAAGCGAGCCTTCCCATTCTGGCCGAGGTGCGCGAGACCTATGGCTGCCCGGTGCTCACCGACGTGCATACGCCCGAGCAATGCGCCGTGGTTGCCGAGGCCGTCGACGTCTTGCAGATCCCGGCGTTTCTCTGCCGCCAGACCGATCTGCTGCTGGCCGCGGCGCGGACCGGCCGGCCGATCAACATCAAGAAAGGCCAGTTCCTCGCGCCCTGGGACATGAAGAACGTGGCGAAGAAGGTGGCGAGCGCCGGCAACGACCGGATCCTGCTGTGCGAGCGCGGCGTCTCCTTCGGCTACAACACACTCGTCAACGACATGCGCGCGCTGCCGATCCTGGCCGAGACGGGATATCCCGTGGTGTTCGACGCGACGCATTCGGTGCAGCAGCCGGGCGGGCGCGGCGACGCCACCGGCGGCGAGCGCCGCTTCGTTCCGGCGCTGGCGCGCGCCGCCGTCGCCGTCGGCGTCGCCGCCGTCTTCATGGAGACGCATCAGGATCCCGACCGCGCGCCGTCGGACGGTCCCAACATGGTGCGGCTCCGGGACATGCCGGCGCTGCTCGAGACGCTGATCGAATTCGACCGGCTGGCCAAGGCGGCGCCGCTCGCAGATCGGGAGACAGCATGAGCGCCATCGCCGACATCCACGGCCGCGAGATCCTCGACAGCCGCGGCAATCCCACGGTCGAGGTGGACGTGACCCTCGAGAGCGGCGCGCTGGGCCGCGCCGCGGTGCCGTCGGGCGCGTCCACCGGCGCGCATGAGGCGGTCGAGCTGCGCGACGGCGACGCCAAGCGCTATGGCGGCAAGGGCGTGCGGCGCGCGGTCGAGGCGGTGAACGGCGAGATCTTCGACGCGCTGTCGGGCATCGAGGCAGGAGACCAGGAGGCGCTCGACAAGCTGCTCATCGACCTCGACGGGACCGAGAACAAGTCGCGCCTCGGCGCCAACGCCATTCTCGGCGTCAGCCTCGCCGCGGCGAAGGCGATGGCGGCCGAGCGCGGCGAGCCGCTCTTCCGCTATGTCGGCGGCACGCATGCGCGCACCTTGCCCGTGCCGCTGATGAACATCGTCAATGGCGGCGTCCATGCCGACAACCCCATCGACATCCAGGAATTCATGATCATGCCGGTGGCGGCGCCGAGCGAGGCCGAGGCCGTCCGGATCGGCGCCGAGGTGTTCCACGCGCTGCGCCAGCAGCTCAAGGACGCCGGCCACAACACCAATGTCGGCGACGAGGGCGGCTTCGCGCCCAACCTCGCCTCGGCCGACGCGGCGCTGGGCTTCCTCGTGAAGGCGATCGCCAAGGCCGGCTACAAGCCCGGCGAGGAGGTGATGCTGGCGCTCGATCCCGCCGCCAGCGAGTTCTACAAGAACGGCAAATACGTGCTCGCGGGCGAGGGCAAGACGCTCGATGCCGCGGGCATGGTGCGCTATTACGAGGACCTGGCGCAGCGCTATCCCATCGTCTCGATCGAGGACGGCATGGCGGAGGACGATGCCGAGGGCTGGCGCGCGCTGACCGAGGCGCTGGGCGGCAAGATCCAGCTCGTCGGCGACGACCTCTTCGTCACCAACCCGAAGCGGCTCGCCGACGGCATCGCCCGCGGCCTCGCCAACTCGATCCTGGTCAAGGTGAACCAGATCGGCACCTTGAGCGAGACGCTCGAGGCGGTCGAGATCGCGCACCGCGCCGGCTACAGCGCGGTGATGTCGCATCGCTCGGGCGAGACCGAGGACGCCAGCATCGCCGATCTCGCGGTCGCGACCAATTGCGGCCAGATCAAGACCGGCTCGCTCTCGCGCTCCGACCGCCTCGCCAAATACAACCAGCTCATCCGCATCGAGGAGGCGCTCGGTCCCGCCGCGCGCTATGCCGGCAAGAGCGCGCTGCGGCGCCGATAGCGCGGCGCGGAGCGATCCGCCGCATGACCTCCGATCGCTACGCGGTGCTTGCCGACGCCGTCCTCGCCGTCCACGTCGCCGTCATCCTGTTCAACCTCTTCGGCCTCGTGGTCATTCCGCTGGGCGGCTGGCGCGGCTGGCGGTTCGTGCGGGTCTTCTGGTGGCGGGCGCTGCATGCGGCGATCCTGGCGCTGGTGGCGCTTCAGGCGGTGCTCCAGCAGGTCTGCTTCCTCACCCTCTGGCAAGGCGCGCTGCTGCGCCGGGCGGGAGAGGCGGCCGCCGACGCGCCGCTCATCGCCCGGGTGGTGAACCGGCTGATCTTCTGGCCGCTGCCGCTTTGGGCGTTCGCCGTACTCTATGTCGCGGTCTGCCTCTATGTGCTGGCGCTGTGGCGCCTGGTGCCGCCACGGCTGCCGGGACGCGCGGCTGCGACAAATTGACTCGGAGGGCAGCGCGCGCGACTCGCGGTGATTGACGGCGCGACTCGGCCGTGATTCCCTGGCCCTCGTGTCGATCGTCTTCGAAATACGCCGGCGCGCGCGACTGGTCATCGGGCCCATCCTGGGGATCGGCCTCGTCGCCTATTTCGCCTATCACCTGATCCAGGGCGATCGCGGGCTGCTGGCGTGGATGCGCCTCAACCAGCAGGTCCGGGAGGCCAAGGCGACCCTGGCCGCCGTGGGGGCCGAGCGATCGACGCTCGAGCGGCGGGTCGACCTCCTGCGTCCCGACCATCTCGACCGCGACATGCTCGACGAGCGCGCGCGCAGCCAGCTCAACCTCATCGGCCCGCGCGAGATCGTCATCTTCAACCCGCCGGCGGCGCGGTAAGCCGCGCCGCCTTCCGTGCCGGTCAGAACTCCGAGACCAGCGTCAGCTTCGGCACCAGCTCCTTGCCCTTCGTCTCGGGGCTGAACAGCAGCGCCAAGATGAAAACCAGCCCCGCGCCCGCCGTCGCGATCAGCATCGGCACGACGAAGCCCAGCGGCTGGCCGGCGGCAAGGTACGCCAGCACCGGTCCCGTGAACCCCGCCCAGATCGCTCCCTGGTGATAGCAGAAGCCCGAGGCGGTGGCGCGCACCTCGGTCGGGAAACGCTCCGAAAGATAGGCCGGGTTCTGTCCATAGATCGCGCCGAGGAAGGCGCCCTGAAGGATGAAGGCGCCGGCGACCACCGCGTAGGAGGTGGCGAAGAGATAAAGCGGAGTGACGAGAAGACCCAGCGCCGCGGGCAGGATCATCGCCCAGCGCCGCCCGAGCTTGTCCGCGATCCAGCCCCAGAAGCCGCTGGCGATGAACGCCACCAGATTGGAGAAGGCGATCGGCATGGCGGTCATCGCGGCGTCGAGATGCAGATCCTTTTGCAGATGCGTCGCGAACATGCCGTAGACCGAATAGTAGACGACGAAGCTGCTTGCCATCCAAAGGCAGGCGCCGAGCGTGTTGACCAGCATCCGCCGGCGGAAGATGTCGAAGAGCGGCGTGCGGACTTCCTTCTTGTGCTCGCGCTGCAAGCGGCGGTTCTCCTTCCACACCTCCGGCTCCTTGACGTAGATGCGGATCCAGATCACGGTCAAGGCCGGCAGCACGCCCAGCATCAAGAGGCCGCGCCAGCCGATGTGGTCATAGAGCAGACCGTAGGCCGCGCTCGAAAGCAGGAAGCCGATGCTCCAGGAGCCCTGGAGAACGCCGCTCATGAAGCCGCGCGAGCGGGCCGGCCAGGATTCCATGGCCAGCGCCGCGCCGGCCGGCCATTCCGCGCCCATGCCGACGCCGAGCAGCGCGCGGAAGAAAAAGAGCAGCAGGAAGCTCGGCGCGAGGCCGGCGGCGAAGTTGCAGAGCGAATACCAGAGGATCGAGATCATCAGCGGCGTCTTGCGGCCGATGCGGTCGGCAAGCCAGCCGGAGCCGACGGCGCCCAGAAGGCGCAACCAGAGCGTGACGGTGAAGACCGCGGTCACCGCGACCAAGGGAACGTTGAAGGACTGGGCGATCGGCACCATGATCAGCAGAAAGATCGTGAAATCGAAGGCGTCGAGGGTCCAGCCCAGCCAGGCTGCCACCCAGGCCAACCATTGATCCTTCGTGGGTTCCTTCCACCAGGGAATTTGATCGCCTGCCGTCACGGATATGGTCATCGCTTTTTTCCTCCCTGTTGACGTCCTCCTGGACCTCGATCGTTCTTGTAAAAAGACCGCCGGCGAGCGCCGCCGACGCCGCGTCGCACTCGCTCCACCTTGGTTTCTTGTCGTTACACCGTCTTATTTTCTCGGCTCGCGAGATACAGGCGGACGGTGAGCCGGCACAACGATTAGCATTTGCCGCAAACCGGCCGCAGCGCAAATGAAATCTTGCGAGCGACGCGACGGACCGCGACTTCGCCCGTTGACCTCTTGGCATCGGGTGCCGCGCGGCCGGCGCCGCCTGCCCAAGGCGCAAGCCTCCGCGGGACATCGGCGCGATGCCGGCAAGCGCTCCGGCGGGCCGGGCCAGCCCTTTTGAGCCGCCATTCCAATCTCATTAACTGAAATCAAGTTAAGCTTTATTTTGCATTGCAAAACAATAATTTAACGGCAATCGGCTTGCATTCGAAGGGAGCCGGGGGCATTTTAACGGTCATGCTCATCGCCCCGCCGCCGCTGGCGCGAGGGGGCTCCTGCTGACAAGGGATGGCGCCATGGCCGTGGCGAAGCGCAAGCCGAGAACCGCAAAGTTCGAGGAACCGGAAGTATCGGCGGCGGAGCTGTTGCAGCTCTACCGCGAAATGCTGCTCATCCGCCGCTTCGAAGAGAAGGCGGGGCAGATGTACGGCATGGGTCTCATCGGCGGCTTCTGCCATCTCTATATCGGCGAGGAGGCGGTGGTGGTCGGCGTGCTCGCCGCCGCCGAGGAGGGCGACAGCATCATCACCTCCTATCGCGATCACGGCCATATGCTCGCCACCGGCATGGATCCCAAAGGGGTCATGGCCGAACTCACGGGACGCCGCGGCGGCTATTCCAGAGGCAAAGGCGGCTCGATGCACATGTTCTCGACCGAGAAGAATTTTTTCGGCGGGCACGGCATCGTCGGCGCCCAGGTGCCGATCGGCACCGGCCTCGGCTTTGCGCACAAATACCGCGACAACGGCAAGGTCAGCATCACCTTCCTGGGCGACGGCGCAATGAATCAGGGCCAGGTCTATGAGAGCTTCAACATGGCGGCGCTGTGGAAGCTGCCGGTGGTCTATGTCATCGAGAACAACAAATACGGCATGGGCACCTCGATTTCCCGCAGCTCGGCCTCGCACGATCTCGTCAGCCGCGGCGCGCCCTTCGAGATCCCCGGCCACCAGGTCGACGGCATGAACGTCATCGCCGTGCGCGAGGCGGCGGCCGAAGCCCTGGAGCATGCGCGCTCGGGCGACGGCCCCTACATCCTGGAGATGCAGACCTATCGCTATCGCGGCCACTCCATGTCCGACCCGGCGAAATACCGCAGCAAGGACGAGGTCAGCCGCATGCGCCAGGAGCACGATCCGATCGACCAGGTGAAGAAGCGCCTCATCGACGGCGGCATGGCCGACGAAGCGCGGCTCAAGGAGATCGACAAGGAGATCAAGGACATCATCACCGCCGCGGCGGATTTCGCGCAGCAAAGCCCGGAGCCCGATCCGGCGGAGCTGTGGACCGACGTCTACGCCGAGATGTGATCTCATGCCGATCGAAGTGCTGATGCCGGCGCTCTCGCCGACCATGACCGAGGGCAAGATCGCCAAATGGCTCAAGAAGCCCGGCGACGCCGTCAAGGCCGGCGACATCCTGGCCGAGATCGAGACCGACAAGGCGACGATGGAGATGGAGGCGGCGGACGAGGGCACCTTTGCCAAGATCCTGGTGCCCGAAGGCAGCGAGAATGTCGCCGTCAACCTGCCGATCGCGCTCATCGCCGGCGAAGGCGAGGACGCCGCCGCCTTGGGCCGGTCCGCGGCGGCCTCGGCGAGGCCCGCGCCGCCGCCGGCCGCGCCGGTGGCGGAAGCAAAACCCGCAGCACCCGCACCGGCGCCCGCGGCTCCGGCCCGACCCGCTCCGGCGCCGGCCGAGAGCGCCTATGCCGGCCCCACCGTCACGCTCACCGTGCGCGAGGCGCTGCGCGATGCCATGGCCGAGGAGATGCGGCGCGACGAGACCGTCTTTCTCATGGGCGAGGAGGTGGCGGAGTATCAGGGCGCCTACAAGGTGAGTCAGGGCCTGTTGCAGGAATTCGGCGCGCGCCGCGTCATCGACACGCCGATCTCCGAGCATTCGATCGCCGGCATCGGCATCGGCGCGGCCTTTGCCGGATTGCGGCCGATCGTCGAGTTCATGACCTGGAACTTCGCCATGCAGGCGATGGACCAACTCATCAATTCCGCCGCCAAGACGCGCTACATGTCGGGCGGGCAGATGCATTGCCCGATCGTCTTCCGCGGCCCCAACGGCGCCGCCGCCCGCGTCGCGGCGCAGCACTCGCAGGATTACTCGAGCTGGTACGCGCATGTGCCGGGGCTGAAGGTGGTGGCGCCCTTTACCGCCTCCGACCACAAGGGCCTGCTCAAATCGGCGATCCGCGATCCCAACCCGGTGATCTTCCTCGAGAACGAGCTGGTCTATGGCCACAGTTTCGAGGTCCCGGCCGAAGGCGACCATGTGGTGCCGCTCGGCCGCGCGCGCATCGCGCGGCCCGGCGACGGCGTCACCATCCTCGCCTTCTCGCGCATGGTGCAGGTGGCGCTCGCGGCGGCCGAGACGCTCGCGGCCCAAGGCATCTCGGCCGAGGTGATCGATTTGCGCACGCTGCGTCCGCTCGACATCGACGGCATCGTCGCGTCGGTGAAGAAGACCAACCGACTGGTCTCGGTCGAGGAAGGCTGGGCCTTTGCCGGCATCGGCGCCGAGATCGCCGCGCTGGTCATGGAGCAGGCCTTCGACTATCTCGACGCGCCGGTGAAGCGGGTGACGGGCAAGGACGTGCCGCTTCCCTATGCCGCCAATCTCGAGCGCCTGGCGTTGCCGCAGGCCGATGACGTGGTCGAAGCGGCGAAAGCCGTGAGCTATCGCTGAGCGGGGAAGACCATGCCGATTGAACTTTTGATGCCGGCGCTGTCGCCGACCATGACCGAGGGCAACCTCGCGAAATGGCACAAGAAGGAAGGCGATGCGGTAAAAGCCGGCGACGTCATCGCCGAGATCGAGACCGACAAGGCGACGATGGAATTCGAAGCGGCGGATGAGGGCACGCTCGGCCGGATCCTGGTGCCGGAAGGCACCGAGGGGGTGAAGGTCAACCAGCCAATCGCGGTGCTGCTCGAAGAGGGCGAGGACAAATCCGCGCTCGACCGGGCGGCGCCCGCTGCCGCGTCGAAGCCCGCCGCGGCACCGCCGGTGAAAGCGGAAGCCGCCGCAGCCCCTCCACCGGCGCCTGCTGCCGCGCCGGCGCCGCGCGGCAACGGCCATGCCGAGACCGGGCGCGTCTTCGCCAGCCCCTTGGCGCGGCGCATGGCGGAGAAGGCCGGGCTCGATCTCGCGCGCATCACCGGCTCGGGCCCCCATGGCCGCATCGTCAAGCACGACATCGACGCGGCGCTGGCCAAAGGGCCGGCG